>CBINBC010000002.1:0-246135 GCA_966248825.1 uncultured Fluviicola sp. | reverse complement strand
TGCCGCGCGATGTGCAGCCGGGAGAACGCATTTTGCTGGACGACGGAAAATTGCAGATGGAAATCGTATCTACCAACGGTGAGTCTGAAATCAAAGCCAAAGTGATCCATGGCGGAATCCTTTCTTCCAAAAAAGGAGTAAACCTGCCGAATACTAAAATCTCCCTGCCGTCTTTGACTGAAAAAGACCGTGAAGACCTGGAATTTGCGCTGGCGAATGATGTGGATTGGATCGGGTTGTCATTTGTGCGTTCTGCCAGAGATATCATCGAATTGAAACACATTATCTCCAACCGTCAGGCAAAAGCACGCGTGGTTGCTAAAATCGAGAAGCCTGAGGCCATCGATGATATTGATGAGATCATTAAAGTAACAGATGCGTTGATGGTTGCACGCGGAGACTTAGGTGTGGAAGTTCCTTACCAGAACGTTCCGTTGATCCAGAAGATGCTGATCCGTAAAGGACATCAATATGCCAAACCGGTGATCGTTGCTACCCAAATGATGGAGAGCATGATTACAAACGTTACTCCGACCCGTGCGGAAGTGAATGACGTGGCGAATGCTGTTCTGGACGGAGCAGATGCGGTGATGCTTTCAGGTGAAACATCTGTAGGGAAATTCCCGGTAGAAGTTATTCGCACGATGGTGAATATCGTAGAGGAAATGGAGAAATTTGACGGGATTTACCATAAGGACCAGCTTCCGGATAAGTCTCAGTCCCGTTTCATTTCGGATTCCATCTGTTTCAATGCCTGCCGATTGGCGCAGCGTGTGGAAGCAGATGCAATTATTACGATGTCGTTCTCAGGCTACACCGCCTATAAAATTGCTTCCCAAAGACCTAACGCACCGATTTTCGTCTTTACCGGAAATAAACAGATCATTACGCAGCTGAGTTTGGTTTGGGGAGTGAGGGCCTTCTATTACGACAAAAGAGTCAGTACGGATCATACCATTGCGGATATTAAGTACTTGCTGACAAAAGAAGGTTTGCTAAAGCAGGGAGATCTGGTAATCAACATTGCTTCCATTCCGATTGAGGAAAATGGAAAATCAAATATGTTGAAACTGAGTTACGTAGAGTAAACAAGTCAATTCCTTATAAAAGTAAAACCCCGGTTCATAGTTCATGGACCGGGGTTTTTTTCAATAAACGAAAGAATAAAATCCTACTGCTTATTTCTCGAAAGAAATGGTAAGCACCTTAGCTTTTTTAATACGGATGAGCTGCGTCATATAATCTGTTGGTGAAGTTTGAACGCGGCTTCCAAGAGCAGGAATGTAATTCCCGATTTGATCCTTTGTAAAGACCTCCTTTGATTTACCGTTTCCATCGGCTTTACTGATCTCAGCCATTTTCATTTTGGAATCTTCCATATATACTACGTAGAAATAATCTTCAACATGGTGGAAAAGCATTTGCCCTGCCATCGGGTTAGTAGCATGATGGAATTTCTTGAAACGCTGTACCCATTCGATTTCCCCTGCTTTGTTTGTACGCACGGTGATTAAATCGGCATGGATATAATGCGGTGTTGTGTGCCTGTTTCCTTTAGAATCGGTGTAAGTTGTCTCGTAGTAACGGAAACGTTCTGCTACCAGAATGGAACTTCCGTCTTTTGCAGGAATTACTTCACGAACCAGGTACTCGTAAATATCATAGTCCTTGCCTTTATTCATTTTCTTTTCGGTCTTGCTTTTCTGTTTTTCAGACATGTTTTCCGTAACGAAATCGAATGTGAAGGGATGAATGTCTTCGCTGACTTTTTCACCGCTCTCCGTATCATAGATCTGGGTAAAAACACCTCCCGAATCATTGGATTTTTTTACTCCTGAGCTATAAAATCCTGAAATGTGCAATTTCCCGGAACCGTCTAATGCACACTCAAAATCAGAAATACTGTTGCCAATATCTCCCAATGAAATTTCAAATTGCTGCACGTTTTCGGTTTTTCTATCAATCATGTAGAAGTCGAGCTTATCCGACTCATTCTTTCCGCCCCTCGTTTTGCAGGTAAAAGCGATGGAGTTTTCAGAGATGATGTAGTTTCCGAAGCTTGTTTTTTCATAGTCGCCTTCTACTTCGAATTCAGTTTTCAGCGTAGATTCCAATTCGTTATTGACAACAAAAAGAGTAGCTTTTGATTTTTCCGGTCCGGAAGAAGACTGTACGATCAACGCAAATTCCTGGTTGTTTTTAGGATCAAACAAAGAAACAACACTGTTTTTCTGTTTCCCTTGCTCGGGAAAAGAACCTACTTCAAGCGTATTGCCTTGTGTGAGATCGTCTTTATCATATTCGATCAGGTAAATACTTCGTGTTGCTGTTTTTTTGTCAAGAGTACTGACAGTTTGGATCAGTCGGTTGTCGATCATTTTCATATCGAGCGGTGCACGGTACATTCCCAATTTGTAAATAGGTGTTTTCATCGGCACTTTTTTGGAAAGTACCAGGTTCATTTTTGAATCAAATTTATTGATGATGTATTTGAATCCGATCGGAATCATCATAAAATTAACTCCTTTTACACTGAGGGAATAAGTGTGAGTCCCATCGGAACCCAAAGTTTGAAAACCGAAGCCCTTTCCTTTCACTTCTGCGGAAAGTTCAAATTTTGCGTCATAAACGGTTTTTTTGGTTTGTCCGAAGATGTGGAATGGAGTTGAAAAAAGGAAAATCAGTAGAAAAAGAGCTGTTCTTTTCATTTAGATGGATATTTAAATTTCGCGACAAAATTAGTGGTTTTATACCATTAATTAATCGGAATAGCCCTATAAATCTCAGTTAGAGGAAAAGAATCTGAAAATCAGCCGGTTGAGCAAGCGGAAAATAAACCATGTTGAAATTGAGTTACGTTGAGTAATTATCAATGATTTAATTATGAATTATCAAGTTTGCACTGGCTTGATAATTCATAATTGATAATTAAAAGATTAATCCAGCTTTCCCGCCAAAGTAAATCCTACCCGTTTTGCAAACTGTTTGCTTCCGCCGTCTGCTGCAAAAGCTTCAATGACCGCAATGTAAATTCCTATCGGAGCTTTTTGATTGTTCGACATTACTCCGTCCCAGGTAAAACTTCCCTGCTGTGCTAATAATTCACTGGAAAACAGCGTATGTACCTCACGACCCTGGTTGTCGAAGATTTTGAGAGTAGCAATCATTCCGACTTCAAAATTGTACTGGAACAATAGGACATCCTGGAAACCGTCATTGTCAGGTGAAAAGATCGGTTCCGTGGTCCCGAAAGTGGAGGAAATGCTTCCGGTCAGGTATTGGGAATTGATTTTCCCGGGAGTTCCGAAACCAATTGTTTCTGCCGCTGTATGCCAATTCGAAGCACTCGATGAAACACCGTCGGGATTGATCCGCTCAAGGGTTTTATTTTCGGTATCATCAATGAGTGACAAATGCCAATCTTCCGTGTAGCTCACTTTGTCTAATACGATCGAATTGTACAACAGCTGAATGGTCGACGAATCGTTATTCAAAGACGGAAGTGAAGTGGCATAAAAACGTCCCGAAACTGCCTGCGGGAAGGTGTTTTTTTGATAATTACTGTCAGGAGTCAGTACCACGTAAGATCCGGGATCCAGGAAGAAATTTTGTGTAAGCAGTACCGTGTCTCCATCCAAATTTGCAGCCGATAAACCATTTAGGTTAATGACTTTCGTAGATCGGTTGTAGATTTCCACGAAGTCAGACCCGCCGGTTGCCGGATCAAACAGGATTTCATTAATAACCAGGTCTCCGGCTTGTGGAACATCTGCCAATGCGAAATTTCCAGTAAGTGTGGTTGCATTCAACCAGCAATCGCTGACAGTTCCGTAGGAAAAACTGTAATGCTGGCTTAGTGCCAGGTTTTCATTGAATACAAAGATTGCCTGGCTGCTGAAAGTGGATGCAACAGCAATAGATTGTACAGTCAGATTTGGATTGGAAGTGAACGATGCGTTTACCAGACTCAGGGAATCCATTCCCTCCGAAAAATGAACTTCCAGGTAATTCGGGGCAAGAGCGACCAAACTGGTGATGTATGGGGACTGTGTATCCGGTGTCGTGTTATGAACGGAATTTTGAGCTCCCGGAGTTCCGCCGTTCGGATGATTGGAAGCAATCCAGTTCGACCTGTCAGAGCAAGGATCATTCGGATTGATTAACTCCAAAGTATATCCTCCCGACTTTTTTATAGGGTCCTGGTACCAGTCATCCGTGTAAGCTATTTTGTCGATGATCAGTCCCGCATTATCCTTCAAAACAACATCATCACTTGAATTATTATAACTGGGAAAACTGCTTACAGTGTACGAACCCGGAAATTCCGGTGTACTCGTGGAAGCGCAAAGAATTTTGTATTGTCCCGGATTGATGAATCCCGATAGAATGGTTCCGTCCCCGCTTTGATCGCCCAGTTTCCAGTTCGACAGGTCAATGTATTTGCTGCTATTATTGTAAATCTCAATGAATTCCAGTTCGGGAAGTCCGATAACCGGAGAAGGATCGACCATGATCTCGGAAATGATGATGTCACCTTTCACAGCAGTTTCACCAACCAAATAGCTGAAGTTTCCGGTCAAATTAGTCGCCGTATTTCCAAAAGCATCTTCCATGGTTGAAACCGTGACGGTGTAGTTTTGTCCGTTGGTAAGTGAGGAAGCCAGGTTTAGGTGAAGCAAAGCCGCATTTGTACCGTCTACAGAAACAGCACCAACAACTACCGATGGATTCAGCGTATAATTGCTTGTGAGTAACAGATTTGCTCCACCAACCGGTTCACTGAACAGAAGGTCCAACTGCGAATTGGTAATCGCCGTTGCACTTACAAGGGTTGGCGGCTGCACATCTACAATTTCATCACCTATATAAATATCGTCGTAATAGAATTTGTTTGAATTGGAGGCTGTATAGGTCTGGAAAACGCCGAAGTGTGTTCCTATCAGATTTGCTGCATCTGTTCCGGTGTATGGACTTCCGAATGCTGTCCCGCCACTGGGATCTACATACAACTTCCAAAGACCGGTATTATCTCTGACAACTTTTACGCGCGCAGCAAAAGAGGCAGCAATTTGTCCGTCGGGTGAGGCGCAGATTTGCGTAGAAACACCGGAAACAACTTTGAATAATCGAACAGCATCTGTGGAACCTGCTTCACCGAATTGAAGGTAAAACCCATCCGGATTGGTACTTAAGTCGGCGGAGTTGGAAGTTAAGTAAACCCGTCCGAAATTGCTGGAACTTGGCGCGAAGGTTTGCCTGACCAATAATTCCCATTGTTTGTTATCCAAAGAAGATAAGTTGTGCGGGGTCGACAAATAAGAAGTTGCTGCAACGGTGTTGTTCAATTGCAGTTCTTGCGCTGCATTTACAATGTAAACTGCATTTGTACCATTCCAGACCGGATTCGCGGTAAAATCTCCGTCGGAAAAATCGTCTGTGACCTGGTTCCAGGCCAAAAGAGGAGAAAGTAGTGTAAGAAGAATGAAAAGTACCTTCATATCAATTAAGTCGGATTAAATATACAAAAGTCCATTTTGATTAGTATCCTTTTCATAAACTATTTATCTTTGAGGATCAAACTAACGTAAAATGAAGAAAGTACTTTTAATTGTCTCCACCTTATTTTTGATTCACAGTTCCTTTGCACAGAAATTAGCCGAGATTACCTGGTTCGGGATTGATTTCTCTCAAGCTAAAATGGTCGGTTCAGCTGGTTTCACGGAGCCTGCTAAGATTCAGGATTATTATTTGAATGTTTGGAACAGCGTATTGATTACAGAATCCGATAAATATGATATTGCGAAGTATTATGGTGCGGAAAAGGTAAATGTGTCACTCGATATTGTTAAAAAAGCAAATGATGCAGTAAATGCCGATGAACTGGTAACGGATAACACTTATAGTTTATCAGAGTCAGATGCTCAAAGCGAAGTGCAGAAGTATGTTGGTCAGGGAAGTGGTACCGGATTGGTCTATGTTGTGGAGTATTTCAGCAAGATCGAAGAGCTCGCATCCATTTACGTGATTCAGTTTGATATTTCTTCGGGAACGATTATTAAAATGAAAAAATTAACCGGTAAGGCCAGCGGATTCGGTTTTAGAAATTACTGGTTGGGAGCCATAGAGGGTGTTATGAAAAAACGGTTGAAGTAAGATATACTTCAACCACTAAATAGATTTTGGAAAATTCGAACATGGTGATGTTCGAATATCGCGAAATCGGAACATCGCTATATATAGATGTTGCGATTTTGCTAATTAGTTACATTCAGTTCAGTTTCCGCTCCGGGATCTGCTGATTGATCAGCTTCGGGATTGCTTTCAAAGCCCCTTTTATACTATCTATCTTTCAATGTCTTCCATGAAATAAACTTGTTTCTTTTTGAAATTTGTGTTAAATTCCATACTTCTCATTTTAAAACCATAGAGAAGCACTGTTTTTTAACTTTAATTTCTCAGTTATGAAAAAGTTACTTATGATTTCAGTCTGTTTTGTCGTATTAGCCTGCAAAAAAGACACAAATAATGATGTACCACCACCAAACACGAATGAAGATACATCCTTGTATGGAAATACGTCTGCTACAATTGATGGGACAACCTGGTCAGCAGATCCTGAGAATGTTAATTGCGTCATTGCTAATTATGGCTCAGGTCCATACATTACAATTTCAGCAACACGCCAGGCGGATACCAGCTCTTTCAATTTTTTGTTCCCTGCTTTTAGTGGCTCTGATACTACAATATCATTTCCGGCAAGTGGCTCCGACTCACGTTTTGTGGGTTCAAATCAAGAGACTTTTCTAATGAGTTCGGGAAGTTTATATGTTTCAAGATCCGTTTCGGGAGGAATAGAAACATACACAGGTAATTTTTCCGGAAATTTTGAGAGCATTGTAAGTAGTGACGTAAAGGTCATTAGTAACGGTGCTTATACTGCAAAACGATTACTATAAATATCTCAACGTCACTAAATTTCACGAAATTGGTTACTTCAACTTTCGCTCCGGAATCTGCTGATTGATCAGCTTCTGGATCGCTTTCAAAGACCCTTTTTCCTCGCTTGAACACATGGTATAAGCAACACCGCTTGACCCGGCACGACCGGTTCGTCCTATTCGGTGCACGTATGTTTCCGCGACTTCCGGAATCTCAAAATTGATCACATATTCCAGTTGATCGATGTCGATACCACGTGAAGCAATGTCCGTTGCAACCAGGAAGTTCACCGTTCTGTTCTTAAAACCTGCCAAAGCTCTTTCTCGTGCATTTTGAGATTTGTCTCCGTGAATGGCTTCTGCTTTATGACCGGATTTCGTCAATTCTCTTGCTACGCGGTCTGCACCGTGCTTGGTACGTGTGAAAACAATCGCATGTGAAATATTCTCACTTTTAATCAATTGCTTCAGGAAAGCACGTTTTTCGGCTTTCTCTACGTAATAAACAAACTGCTCAACAATCTCGGCTGTTGAAGAAACCGGTGTCACACGAACATTTACCGGATCGAATAGGATGGTTCCTGCTAACTCCATGATTGTCGGTGAGATCGTTGCAGAGAAAAAAATGTTTTGTTTGTTCTTAGGCAAACGCGGGAGGATTTTTTTAATGTCGTGAATGAATCCCATATCGAGCATACGGTCTGCTTCATCCAGTACAAAATGGGTGATCTTGGACAAGTGAATATGTCCCTGGTTCATTAAATCCAGTAAACGACCGGGAGTTGCTACCAAAATGTCTACTCCGGCATTTAATTGATTGACTTGTTTATTTTGGTTTACCCCACCAAAAATGACCATGGAGCGGAGTTTGGAATGTTTTCCGTAGGCTTTAAAACTATCGTTGATTTGGTTAGCCAATTCTCTGGTAGGCGCCAAAACCAGGCAGCGGATGGGACGTTTTCCCTTAATTGGTCCGTCTGGTTCCAAATGCTGTAAAATGGGCAGTGCAAAGGCAGCCGTTTTCCCGGTTCCTGTTTGCGCGCAGCCGAATAAGTCTTTTCCTTCTAATAAACTTGGGATGGATTGTTCCTGGATAGGTGTTGGAGTAGTGTAGTCTAATTCTTTTAATGCATCCAATAAATGCGGATACAAGTTTAATTCATCAAATTGCATGAAATGTTTTGTAAAATGCTCCGAAATGACTGTCACATGTGGTGAACTTTTCCTCACTTCAAATCGGTGGAAATGGTATTTCCGGTACAAAGATACATGAATGAATCGATATTATGAAAAATGTTCAAATGTTCAAATGTTCAAATGTTCAAATGTTCAAAAAGTTAGAAGTTCAATTTTGAGTGAATGATTTTTTTGAACCCATTGATCTCTTTGAACCTTTTGAACTTTTTAGTATTACTTTTGTATAAAATTTTTTTGGTTATGAGAGTAGCAGTTGTCGGAGCGACAGGAATGGTTGGAAATGTGATGATGGAAGTGTTGAAAGAACGTTCGTTTCCTATTACGGAATTAATACCTGTAGCTTCAGAGAAATCAGTTGGTAAGATGATCGAGTTCGGAGGATTGGAATTTCCGGTGGTGGATTTGGCAACGGCTGTGACTATGAAACCCGATGTAGCTATTTTCTCAGCAGGCGGCGAAACGTCTTTGGAGTGGGCGCCTAAGTTCGAAGCTGTTGGAACAACAGTGATCGATAACAGCTCGGCGTGGAGAATGCACCCTGACAAAAAATTGATTGTTCCTGAAATTAATGGAGATCTGTTGACCGCTTCTGATAAGATCATAGCCAACCCGAACTGCAGCACAATTCAGTTATTGATGGCATTGGCACCTTTGCACAAAGCTTACGGGGTGAAGCGTGTGGTTGTTTCCACTTACCAGTCCATTACAGGAACAGGTGTAAAAGCGGTACAGCAATTGGAGAATGAACGTGCCGGAATTTCAGGTGAAATGGCATACAACTATCCGATTGATAAAAACTGTATTCCTCATTGTGATTCCTTCCTGGATAATGGCTATACCAAAGAGGAAATGAAATTGACCAACGAGACCAAAAAAATATTGGACCCTGCTATTTCTGTAACAGCAACTGCCGTTCGTGTTCCTGTTGTTGGCGGACATTCGGAAGCAGTGAATGTAGAGTTCGAAAAGGAATTCGATTTGGCAGATGTACGAAAATTACTTCACGAAACTCCGGGAATTACTTTGAAAGATGACCCGACGACGAATACTTATCCGATGCCTCGGTTTGCTGAAGCTAAAGATGATGTTTTCGTTGGACGTATCCGAAGAGACGAAAGCCAGGAAAAGACCCTGAACATGTGGGTAGTAGCCGACAACCTGAGAAAAGGAGCGGCAACAAACGCTATTCAGATCGCGGAACTGCTTATAAAGAAAGGAATTTTAGTTCCAATGACCGCCGGGACACACAATTAATCGCGATCAAAACCGTTATAACTGGTATGCATAACAGAATTCTGATTGGTTTACTTTGTAGTCTGACTACTTTTTCCTGGGGACAAAAGGCGCATAGGCACAATGCTTTGTCACGTTCTGAAATAGGTTTTATGGTCGGTGGAAGTTATTATATCGGAGATCTGAACCAAAAGCATTTTAACCATACAAATCCTGCGGGTCAGTTATTGTACCGTTACAATATCAATGCACGGATGGCTTACCGCGCAAATTTTACCTACGGGAAAATAGAAGGGTATGACAGTGAACAAAGCGGTGATTTTTATAAGAACAGGAATCTTTCCTTTCAATCGGATCTTTTTGAATTCGGCACCGGGATTGAAGTAACCTATTTTCCTTTTGAGATCGGTAACAGAAGATATAGAGGGACAGCTTATTTATTGGCTGAATTGTCTTTAACGCGCATCAATCCGATGACTAATTACAACGGGGAGATGGTGGAATTGCAGCCTCTTGGAACCGAGGGTCAGGGAACTGATCTGGCAGACAGAAGTAAGTATTCACGCGTACAAATGGGAGTTCCGATCGCAGTTGGTGCACGTGTTTCCATTAGTGAAAACATCGGTTTGAATATTGAGTACGGGATTCGCTTGTTGTTTACGGATTACCTGGATGATGTAGGCGGATACCGCTATGCCGATCCTTTATTATTGGCCGCTCAAAACGGCCCTACTGCTGCAGCATTAAGCAATAGAAGTTTAGACGGCAACCGGTTCGGACAAAGAGGGAACCGTGCCAGCAGAGATT
The DNA here is from genome assembly GCA_966248825.1 of uncultured Fluviicola sp. Taxonomy (GTDB): domain Bacteria; phylum Bacteroidota; class Bacteroidia; order Flavobacteriales_D; family Crocinitomicaceae; genus Fluviicola. The sequence goes on along the minus strand of CBINBC010000002.1, from coordinate 235,960 downwards.
GGTACACATTTTTCGGGATCGGTTTAATGATCCGCATGGGAGGAAAGAAAAGTTGCCCGCAGCCTAAGTAGAAAACTCCAAATCTTCAATTAGGAATTCGGCATTCGTAATTAGGAATTATCAATGTGGATAATATGGAGAAATCATCAAATACACTACTACTCCGCTTGCTGCTACATAAAACCACAAAGGCCAGGTAATTTTTGTCCACTTGCGGTGTTTGTCGTATTTTCCTTCCCAGGCATACAAATAAGAGAAAAGAACCATCGGGATTACCGCGATACTCAAGATAATGTGTGTAATCAGGATGAAAAAATAAGTGATTTTAGCTCCGGAAGAGATAGTTGTGAGTTCGTAAGGATCTAATTCCCCGTTTCCGTTCAAATCGCCGTAAAGCGTTGGATCTGAAGTCATGTGGTAAGCAATATAAAGCAGCAGGAACAAAACTGAAAGTCCCATACAAACTTTAATAATACCTTCATGCAGGCTGATTTTCTTTTGTTTGATCGCAACCAAAGCCACAACTAAAAGTACAGCTGTTAACCCGTTAATACAAGCATAAATAGAAGGTAAAAAATGCCAGTCATAACCTTCGATCTTCACTTTGAATAAAGCTGCAACAACAATAGGAATAACAATTGAAAGAACGATAATTAGTTTTCGGATACCGGTTTTAGTGCTTTGAGTTGATTCCATATTCAATTTCTAATAATTTGCGTAAATCTTTGTTTAGTTGGTCGACGTCTTCTGTCTGTGTTCCACGGTAAACACCTCTTACATATCCTTCTCTGTCAACCAGGACCAATCCGTCGCTGTGTGCAAAACCACCGGCAGCCATCGGGTCTTTATCTGCGTGAACCATAAAATGCATCACGCCCAGGCGGTGCGTCTTAGACTCATCTCCCGTAAAGAACTGCCAATTTTTGGTTTGGATTCCGTTATTCTTGATGTAAGCCCGCAACACGTGAGGCTGATCTGTTTCAGGATCAATACTGAACGACATGAACTGAACTTCGGAAGCCAGATCTTTTGTAAGAACGTTCAATCGTTTCATTTGAGAGATCATTGGGGGACAAATACTCGGACAGCTTGTGAAGAAGAAATTAGCGATCCAGACTTTCCCTTGCATGGATTTCGATGTAATCATTACGGAATCCTGGTTCAGGTAAGAAAAAGCGGGAATTTTCGGGTAAACCGTATCTGCTGATTGAACACCGTCCGTTTCAGAAAAAACAATGTCATAGTTCCCAAAGTAAGGAAGTGCTTTTGGTTTCTTTTCCGGTTCTGTTTTGCAGCTTGCTGCCAGGATCAGAATCAACACGACTTGTAAGATCTGTTTCATTTTTCTAATAATTAACTCTCTGATAACTGTTCTAATCTAACGCAGCAGTCATCAAATCACTACTTTTTATGCTTCTCCTTATACGATTTGATATCGTATTCTTTTTCCAGAAGCGCCATATGATCGCGCATGGTGCGAATTGTACCTTCGGTTTTTCCCGGAAGGACCATTCGTAAATGATTGCTTTTATCCGAAAGAAGCATCAATTCCTGGAACCCGAATCCTCCAAAATACTTTTTGTCTTCCTGGAGTAAAGTCTGTCCGTTGTGTTTCATATTGTATAGTGATTTTGCATCACCCGAAACAACGATCCAGATAGAAGGATCGTAGCCTTCTACACGGTCATTGAGCATAAACTCTACTTCCTTGATCCGCTTGTCAGGATTTCCTATTCCATCCGTTAAAACAGAAACCAGTTTCACATGTCCTAGTTTCTTCTTATTCTCACGAAGACTTTGATAAATCAATTGGTCTAAATGCCAGATAGTGATGCCGCATGAATCCGGGCAGGAGGGCTGTATTGTTGTATAAATAACAATCTGGTTCTTGAAAGAGTTGTTGGTGTAGACTTTTCCTTTTGCATCCGTAAAGGAGAATTGAGGAATCGCACCATAATCATCCAGCTCTTTGAATTTGTGTTCACAACCCCGAGTGGAAATGAATATTAAAATAAGAGCCGGTCCGAATAGAAGCAGTAGTGCGAACACTGATCTTAACGAACCGGCCTTAGAATTTGACTTAGCCATTGGCTAAAAATTTGTTTAAATGAAACTATCCTCCGTATGTTTCCCAAGCTGTGTGGACTGCATTAGCCTCAGTCAGCGCAATGAAAATAAGGTAAATAATGAAAATAAAGTAAGGAACCAGGATACAGTATTTCAATACTTTTCTCTCGTCACCCAAGTGCATGAACACCAATACAATGTATCCTGCTTTCAATAATGTCAATCCGATGAATAACAATTTAACTACCCACCACATTGGATTGTCCTGGTGAACCATTGCACCAACAGCAACTTCAAATGCTGTAATTACAGTAAGGATCGCTGTTACTAACCAAATTTTGCGGCGGATTTTTTTTCCTTGTTCTTCGCTATGGTGAGCATCTAATGAGTATTCAATAATATCGTCTCTTTCCATGATATAGATCTTTCAAAAATTAAACTAAGTAGAAGAATGTAAATACAAACACCCATACTAAATCGACAAAGTGCCAATACAACCCTGTTTTCTCAACCATTTCGTAGTGTCCGCGTTTGTGGTAAGTACCACGTGCAACTCCTAAGAAAATTAAGATGTTGATAACAACTCCTGAGAATACGTGGAATCCGTGGAATCCTGTAATGAAGAAGAAGAATTGTCCGTATTGGGAAGGACCATATTCGTTGCTTTTCAAATCAGCACCATAAATGATCGCTCCTTTTTTCCCGGAATTAACAGATTCCCAGTATTTCGCTTCAGCCTCTTTTCCGTGAATCTTAGTCACTTTTGATAAAGAATGACCTGTTCCATCGGTTTTGATGATCAACTCCATGTGCTCATCGTTGTGTTTTTTCCAGGTAGCAACCGAACCGTCATGCAAAGTAATCTTTCCGTCTTTAACTTGTCCGTTCATAACTGCAGTGCGGAAATGGTGGAACAATTCATCCGGAGTTTCTTTGATAACATCTCCGACTTTGTGGTGTTTTCCGGCTTGAACAACTGTGAAGCTTTCCAAATCCCCGAAATGTCCTTTTACAATTGCACGGGAACCTGTATGCTCTCCCGAAAGGATTTCCACACTTCCGAAATGAGATCCGTGAATAAAGTGAGACCATTCCCAAGCCTGAGAACCCAGGAAGAAGAAACCACCGATAATGGTAGCAATCATCCACTTCATTACCCCTTTTTTATCCATACGGTGACCGGCTTCAACAGCCAATACCATTGTTACGGAAGATACGATCAAGATGAATGTCATCAACGCAACATACATCAATGGATAACCGTGACCTAAGAAAGGTAAGGAGTCAAAAGTCTCTTCACCGATCGGCCATGCGCTCTGTGTCGTGTGGCGCGTATAACCATAAGCAACTAACAATCCACCGAATGTCAATGCATCCGATACCAAGAAAAACCACATCATTAACTTACCGTAACTTACGTTGAACGGCGAAGTCTTCCCGCCCCAAGCGGTAGCAGCGTCGACATGTGTTGTAGCGTGTCCAGCCATTTTATAATTTTTTGTGCAAGTTTAATGAATAAAAAGCAAAAAAAGCAATAAATAAATCCATAATACGCCTAAAAAATGCCAGAAAATGGCAAGGGTGCGTACCGGAAGGAAATTATCAACTGCTAATTTACCTGAGAATGAACGAATTGAAGCTCTTAGTACAAAAATTAGTGTAACTAAAATATGTAATAAGTGTAAAAATGTGAGGATGTAAAGATAAGATGTTGCGGTATCCGAAGAGGAATCCATTTTTAACTGAAGCGGTGCATTTAGAGGAACTCCTTTATAATAAAGTGTCCGGTCTTTGTAATCCAACTCCTGATTTTTGTAATAGATCTTAAAATCTTTGCCGTATTTCCCGGAGTGGAAAAAATCACCTCTTCCGTCGCGGAGATGCCAGGAAAACTCTTCCAGGCGGATCAAATCTACGTGTTGTAATTCAACGGTATCCTGTACATAAAACTTCCCGTCTTTTAAGCTCACCGGCTGGTGCTTGTAAAGAATAGTGTATTTATCCAGGTCTGCGATCTTCGGGTTTTTCTCTTTGGTGATGCGTTCAAACTGCCTGGCGAATTGACCGATCTCTTTTTTCTGACTTTCAGAAATAACCTTTCCGGCAATCAGGTAATCATTTCCGTCGACCTCCATGTATTTTCCATTTACCTGAAGCTCGTAATAAGAGCCGTAACGACCTTCGGAAACGGTAATCTTCGAAGAAAGGAATGCCCCGTTTTGATACAGTTCTTTATATCCTTTAAACTGGAAATAAGCAAACCCGACCCCAAGAACGAATGTTAAAGGAACAATGGTCTTCAGGATTGCCGCATTTCCTTTTTGAGCAACTTTAATTCCCACAAACAGGATAATACTGCTTAAAATGATCAAAGCTGTGGAAATATAGAATGCCGGCGGGAAATTGTACTTCACCCAAAAGGTATCTCCCGCACTTACAATGTATCCCGAGGACAAACCTGCAAATAGCATGACAATGCCAAAAATCCCTACATAAACGAGGTTTTTCTTCATTTTCTCCCGAACCTCGGGAGTTAATTCTTTATCGTAATCAATTTGTGACATACGTTTTTAAAAAAGTGTACCGTGTTGCCATAAAGCATCCATAATTTCAGGAAGCTTTCTGTCAAACACATATAAAAATTGAACAACCGGCAGCCAAATGAACGATGCGAACATCAGTTTTTTGGCATCAGCTATAGTAAGGCTCAGGAATAATTTATAGGACTGCAGGAAAAATAAGATAGAACAGCTTCCTGCTACTATTAAGGTAATGTCACTTGTCCAGCCCATCAGCCACGGAAGCAATGAAAAAGGGATCAAAGCCAGTGAATAGACCATGATCTGGAAAGCGGACCCTTTCGTGCGGCCATCTTTTGACGGTAACAATGAAAAACCTGCTTGCTGGTAATCGTCGTAAACGACCCAGGCAATTGCCCAGAAATGCGGGAATTGCCAAACGAACTGTACAAAAAATAAGACTCCCGGTACCAAACCAAAGCTGTCAGACCCGGCAACAGCCCCGATCATCGGCGGAAGAGCTCCCGGAAATGCACCAACGAAAACGGCCCATGTAGAAATGCGCTTCATCGGAGTATAAATGAAAACGTAAGAAACGAATGCAGCTAAACCAAGTAACATGGAGCCCAGATTTAACTGGTAAAGCATCCACAATCCGGGAAGTAAGCAAAGAGCAATTACGATCACCCCTTCGTTTACTGACATTTCACCCATTGGAAGCGGTCTTTTTCCGGTCCGGTTCATTAGTACGTCTAATTCACGTTCCCAAATTTGATTGGAGCCATTGGAAGCTGCAGTAACCAACAACCCTCCGAGCATTAAGTAGGTCATTTCCAGTCCGTCATGACCGCCAACAAATAAGTATCCGGAAAGTGCTGAAAGAATAACAAGGGCTGAGAGTCTGAATTTGGTGAAATTCATGTACATCTTCACTTTTTTGCCAATACCCATAATTACTCTTTTTAAAGATTGTGCAAATGTAAGCATCAACTTGCGAAGTTGTACCCAACTAGAATTCAAAATTTCAAATCAAGGACAAATTAGATTGATTTTAGATAACAATTAATTCAAGTATTCTTTAAAATGAACCAAATGTTACTTCGTTCTTACCTCTTATTAATTCCTGAAGGTTTCATTTAACTTTAAAGATATCTTTGTTCTGTATCAGGTTATGAGATTCTTAACGAATTCTCAAAAATCGGGTCATAGGTGTGTTAGTTTGAGGGAGGAAGTGGTAAGCCTCCCTCTTTTTTTTGCCTTAAACTGCCGTTTTATTTTGTATTCCTCATGCGCTCAAACGAGTTAGAAATACAAATGAAAATAGATTTCATTTTGAAAACGTCGTTTTCATATTGAATAAACCAACGGGTGACTCCAAATTTTTCCAAAATGATCAGTTTTTTGAAAATACTTTGATTTTACTGGAATGCCATGCTGTAAAAGAAAGAATCCTTAGTTCTTTGGCACAAACTTCGTTTAGCCTTTTTCCAATTAAAAGACACGATTATGAAAAGGATACTAGTATTAACGTTGATGATTGTTTGTGCGGGAGTCACTATCCAATCATGTAAGAAAGACAATAAGACCTCTCAGGGGCAAATGGAAGTTCGAATGACCGATTCACCAGGTGATTTTGTAGCATTGAATGTTGAAATCGTTAAAATCGAAGCATACCTTCAGAATTCCGGATGGGTCACCATCAATGAGTCTTCTCAGGAAGTCAATATCATGACTTTGACAAACGGGGCAGAAGTTACATTAGTTAGTGCAACAACTGTTCAACCCGGGACATATACGAAACTAAAATTGACTTTTAGCGGGGAAAATAGTTTGACATTTAACGGTGCAAACGGATCAAATACCGTCAACTTATCCTTCGGATCCAATTTCCAGGGGCAGGTTGAAGTTCCGATTCAGTGTACTGTAACCAGCGGTATTACTGCAAGTATTTTACTGGATTTCAACGTAGGCTCATCTATTGCACAGGCAGGTGGAGGTTATACACTGAATCCTGTAATTGCAGAAATTGTGGATCCGTCTACGGGTGTGCAGGGACAAGTTAGCGGAACCTCGCAGGCAGCAATCAGTTTAAGTAATGCTTCCTATAGCGCAAGCACTTTTATAAACAGCAACGGATATTTTATGATCAAAGGAGTTCCGGACGGAACATATACTTTGAAAATTGAGGCGAAAGGACAAGGTGAAGTGGTAGCATCTCAAAAAAGTATACAGGACGTTACGATCACAAAAGGTCAGATCAAGAGTCTTGGTTCGATCCAGATTTAACGATTGTATACGATTTTAAGGAAAAGGAGAGTTTGTTTTTACAGACTCTCTTTTTTATTACCGGATCTTTCGTTCATTGAACAAACCGCTGCGTATTCCTGCACAAATAAGCGGAGTGGTGTTTGTGCCCATTTCTCCCCAGCTGTATTGCAATCCTCCCTGGAGGTAGAGTTCCAGTTGCAGTTTGTTTAAAGTGGTGGATGCATTTGCCTGAAGTGAAAGGGTGCGCTGGGTAATTCCCTGGCCGATCGTATTTCCATATTCTTTCGGATGGGAAGTGTAGCTTTTGTAAATATCGCCTCCGTAACTGACTGCGGAATCATCATATCCTTTCAGGTAAAAAGAGGAGAAAAGCGTCAGCTGGAAGTTCTTAAACGGAATGCGGGCTGTTGCTATCAACTCGGCAAAATTACTGCCTAAATAATGACCGAGTGGCAAGCCCAAAGAAGCGTTATTTTGTCCCGAAGAAATATGGGAAAAAGTATAAGGTCTCACCAGATTTCCTTCCAACTGGTAGGACCAGCTTCTGAACTGTCCTTTGATTCCCAATTGCAATCCGTATTTATTTGCCCACCATTTGGAGCGCTTCGTGATCTCTTTCAATACAAATTCATCCAGCGGCAGCTGAAAGTAAACACAGTGATTTTTTCCGTAGAAATAATAGGAAGATTGTAAAGCAAGCAAGACGTTATCTGTAGAACCAAGGCTGTATTCCTGTGGTCGGAAAAATACAAACGGATTCAAATATTCGACTTCATATCCCCGTTTGTAAGTGCTGTCTTTCGACTGGAAAATGACAGATTCCAATAACATGATGTTGAAGTTAGACCCGATATTCATGCTCAGGTAATGAGTGGTATTGTATTTCCAGTCGCGGGTTTTGTTCGCATAATTATTGTCGTGCAGAAATTGGTAGAGCAATCCGTATTCGAGGTTCCAGAAATTCACCCGGAACTGCACAAACGGATTCGGTGCAACCTGGTCTCCCTGGATCAGCGAGCGGTATCCTTCCCCGAAGAACTGGTTGTCAATTCCTGCGCTGATATGAAGCATTTCACCGGGTGTGTACCCGAAACGCGTGCGGATATCTGTAAACCAAAAAGAACTGCGGTCTTGCAACGGAGAAAAAGCAACGTGTGTCTGTGTGTAGTCCTCGCGCAGGCTCCACCCGGAAGTCAGCAGGGTACGGTTGTACCATTTCCCCCAGGTCTTTTCGAAATTGAAACCGACCGCAGCGCGGTAACTGATGGCTGTGTCGTATTGAAAATAGCTGTCTGAAGCAGGAAGAATAACGAAAGACCTGCTTGTTCTCGATGGGTTAGAAAAGAGCTGTTTATCCTTTACGATTTCAATGATCGTGTCTGTGGTATCATCTCGGAAAATGAAAGGCTGAGTGCGAATCAGCGGTTGAATGGAATGATGAAGGCTCCTGTTAAACGGGAATTCCGGTTTTAAATTAAAATGACGGATACGATCAATTCCTCCCTGGGCAAAGCTTAAGAAGCAGCAAAATAGAAACGCTATGTAAATGATATGCCGCATCAGAAATCGAAATAATGATTGTTAAGGGCTGTTCGGATTCCTACATTGAACCAGTAAGATTGTCCGTTCTGCAATGGATTATTCACCATTCGCAGTTTGGCAGAGCCAAAAATCTCCAATCCGTAAATATGGTTGAAATTGTAGCCAATTTCCAGGTTTTCGTAAAATACCTGCTGGTTCACACCGGTATTGGATTCGTAAAGAGGGAGTAACTGCCTGTAATTACTGGATTGATTCACATAGTAATTGGTAGATGAACTGATGAACAGGTGGTTCCATTCCGCACGAATTCTTACCACGATTTCATCCACTCCGGCTCCCATCGGATGCCCTATTGGCAGATTGAAATTGCCGTAGTTGATTCGTGGATTGGAAGCTTGATAAGCATTTGAAGAGGTGTGGTTGTATTCCAAATGCACCAGGTAATTCGGAGATTTGAAAGGCCAGTAGCGAATTCCTATTTGACCCACATCACTGGATTTTGCGTAAGGATTCCTTCCGTATTGACCGTATAGGAGCACTTTCCAAAACCGCCAGTTAAGGTCCACAGCCAAATACGCGTAGCTTTTTCCGTTGATTCCTTCCTGAATGGATGCAGCGCCCGGCAGCGGAATATAAAAACCACCTTCAACGGCTTGTTTCTGGATGGAATCCCCGCGCGTCCAGGTTCCGCCTTCAATCAAACCTATTCGTATATGTTCCGTTGGCTGAAAATAGATGGTTCCGATGCTTAAAGCTTTACGTTCATAAAGCGCTTCGCCATTGCTGGAGTACGGAACACGAAGCATATTCAATCCCTGCATGCGGATCAGCTGGAAATTCCACTTTTTGCCCAGCGAATAATTGACGCGGAAGTTCATCGTCGGCAAGGAATTATCGGAATAAATGACCGACCTGTAACCGCTTCCCAGAAAAATCGGGTTGTTTCCTGCCGAAACAGAAAGATTTCTCAGAACCTGCCATTGCACCATTCCTGTTGCGTAGGCATAATCAAATCCGTTTGTTTTAAAAGGTTTGGTCCGTGCACTTCCGGGAATGACCGCATTTACCTGGTAATAACTTGAATCGGCTGCGTTCGGATAAAACTCGCCCCGGTTTGTCACATATTGCTGCAGGTAATAAGGAAGAATTGCCTGGTTCTCATAAAACGAACCGGAGAAAAACACTTTATTCTTCATACTTCCTTCAATACGCAGTCCGCGTACATTCAAATACTGGCGCATAGAGGTGTCGCCTTGTTCCCGTCCCATTTGAATGTCTAAGATCGGGCTTACCCAAATAGCTCCGTTCTTTTTTACAAGTTGTATCAGTTCCCGCTGATAGATATAATACCCGATATCCGAATAACGTACTTTTTTCTCCTTGGTCGCGCCGTAATAATTGACCTGGTTGTTAGTTACGGGAAAAACAGGTGCAAAAGAGGAATCGGTAAAAAAAGAAACATCCTTAAAATAAGATTCAATGGGTAAAACGCGGTATTCCTGTCCAAGAATCATGGAAGTGAAAAAGCATGAAAAAAAGATGTTCAGCAGTAGTTTCATTTATTCAATCGCTCAATAACCGGCTTAGTTTTTACAATGAAATAGGGATTATATAAATTCTCCTTGTTATATCTCAGCGGCTGATTTGTTTCAGCATGTGCAACACTTCCGCCTAAGGCTTCAATAATTGCTTGTCCGGCTGCGATATCCCATTCCATTGTAGGTGCAAATCTCGGATAAACATCTGCTTTTCCCAAGGCAAGATCGAAAAATTTTAAAGCACTCCCCATTTTCAGGAATGAAACTTCTCCGAAAAACTGCCGCATGGACTCATTAAACTTCAGGTCGTTTCCGGAATGATGGGACCTGCTTCCCGAGATTCTAAGCGGATTATTTGTTTCCGTTTTGGGATGGATGGCTTTCCACTTTTCAGCTTGGTCAACCTGGTCGAAACTCAGGAATGAAGTACCGAATTCTTTTCCACCGAAAATAATCTCCTGGTTTGCGGGCGAAACGATAAAGCCTAAAACAGGTCGGTTTTGGTGGACCAATGCAATGCAGATCGCAAATTCCCCATTCTTTTTGATAAACTCTTTTGTTCCGTCCAAAGGATCTACAATCCAGACGGTCTCCCAGTTTTTCCGGATTTCGTAAGGTGAATTAACACTTTCCTCCATAATGGTCGGAATTCCGGTTTTCTCCAATTCTCTCTTGATAATGGCATTGGAAAGCAGGTCAGCCTTGGTTACCGGACTCCCGTCGTTTTTAATAGAAGGGTCAAAATCCGTTTCATAAATCTCCATGATTGCTTTGGATGCTTCTATGCAAGCTTTCAAAACAAGAGGTATAAAAGACTGAATTTCTGAGGTAATCATTGGTTAAAAGTAAGTAAAAAAATGTTGAAGGATTATAGATCACTACATTGTAATTTTCAATGAACTCTGCGTGACACATCTTTGATGGGCCTTCGCATAGTGCATCTTGGGAATTCTAACGACTAATTCCTTTTAGCTCCATTTCTTCTTCAAATTTAAGCGCCAGTTAATTTCCTATCTGTATCTTTGAGTAAATCACATGTCATCATACATGAATAGAAACAAAACATTCAAGAGCATACCTGATTTCAAACTTTCGCCGGCAGTTGATAAAGTGGGTGTGGAAGAACGAGTGGCTCGTTTCCAAACCAGGAGCATTAAGAACGAGTCGAAGGTTCAAGGCCTGAAAATGGTTTTGAACATGATCGATCTGACAACTTTGGAAGGAAAAGATACTCCGGGAAAAGTGCGCCAAATGTGTTACAAAGCACAGCATCTGCATGATTTGCAGGAAGGATTGCCAACTGTTGCGGCAGTTTGCGTTTACCCTACGATGGTTGCGGAAGCCAAAAAAGCATTGGGCGATTCCGGAATTAAGGTTGCCTCTGTTTCCACGGCATTTCCAAGCGGACAATCCACCCGGGAAATCAAATTGCTCGATACCCGGTTTGCAGTCGATAACGGAGCAGATGAGATTGATATGGTCATTTCCCGCGGGAAGTTTTTGGCAGGAGATTACAACTTTGTGTTCGATGAAATTGCGGCGATTAAGGAGGTCTGTGGAAAGGCTCGTTTGAAGGTGATTTTCGAAACAGGAGAACTTGCTTCATTAGACCAGGTGCGCAGAGCCAGTGATATCGCCATGTACGCAGGTGCTGATTTTATCAAAACTTCTACCGGGAAAATTCAACCGGCCGCAACGATGCAGGTAACCTATACGATGTTGTGCGCCATCAAGGATTTTTACCGCAAGACAGGTGTAAAAGTGGGCATGAAGCCGGCAGGAGGAATTTCCTCTTCCAAGTTGGCATTGCATAATTTGGTAATGGTAAAAGAAACGCTGGGAAGCGATTGGTTGACCAACGAATGGTTCCGTTTCGGGGCAAGTTCACTCGCCAATGATGTACTCATGCAGTTGGTAAAACAGGAAACCGGGCACTATCAAAGCGCGGATTATTTTTCAATAGATTAATTTGTTTCCCCCTTCGGAGGGGGATTAAGGGGGAGGATATGACAAAAAAAGATAAGAAAAGCGAACCGGAAAATCAGTCAAAAAAAGATTTCGATTTCAACGGTACCTGGGATTACAGCCCGAGTCCGGAGAGTACCAGTCATGTGAAACTGAAAGAACGCTACGAGTTGTATATCGACGGGAAGTTTGTTGCACCGACTTCGAAAAAATATTTTAAGTCGACAAATCCTGCAAACGAGCAGGTACTGGCAGAAGTGGCTTATGCCAACGAAGCAGATGTGGACAAAGCGGTAAAAGCTGCACGCAAAGCATACGAAAACGGTTGGTCGAAGTTGTCGGCGAAAGAACGCGGGAAATATATTTACCGCATTGCACGGTTGATGCAGGAGAAAGCCCGTGAACTGGCCGTTGTAGAAACAATGGATGCCGGGAAAACTATTCGTGAATCACGCGACGTAGATGTTCCGCTGGCATGCAATCATTTTTTCTATTACGCAGGTTGGGCAGATAAACTAGAATACGCATTTCCGAACAGAAATGTAAGTGCTTTGGGCGTTGTCGGACAAATCATTCCATGGAACTTTCCGCTTTTAATGGCGGCCTGGAAAATTGCACCGGCTTTGGCGGCTGGAAATACGGTTGTATTGAAACCGGCAGAAACCACTCCGCTGACAGCCATGTTACTGGCAGAGATTATTCATGAGAGCGGTTTGCCTGCGGGTGTTGTCAATATCCTTACAGGTTACGGAGATACCGGAGCTGCCATTGTGAACCACCCGGATATCAACAAGATTGCTTTTACAGGTTCTACGAACGTTGGAAAGATCATTCAAAAAGCGGTGGCTGGAACAGGAAAGAAATTGACCCTGGAACTAGGAGGAAAATCGGCGAATATCATTTTTGAAGATGCACCGATCGACCAGGCCGTAGAAGGAATTGTGAACGGAATTTTCTTCAACCAGGGACACGTCTGCTGCGCAGGTTCGCGCTTGTTTGTTCAGGAATCCGTTGCCGAAGAAGTTATCCAAAAACTGAAAGACCGCCTGGATACTTTGTATGTCGGTAATCCGCTGGATAAGAACACGGATATCGGAGCAATTAACTCCAAAGAGCAATTGGAGACCATTCAGAAATACATTCAAATAGGAAAAGATGAAGGAGCGAGCATGTATGAAAGTTCCTGCGAGATTCCTAAAAAAGGATATTTCGTGAGACCAACCTTATTTACCGATGTAGCGCAATCGAGCAGAATTGCCCAGGAAGAGATTTTCGGACCGGTATTGACGATTCAGACGTTCCGTACCATTGATGAAGTGATCCAAAAAGCGAATAATTCACCGTATGGATTGGCGGCAGGTGTTTGGACAGACAAAGGGTCACGTATTTTTAATATGACGACAAAACTTCGTGCCGGAGTCATTTGGGCAAATACCTATAATAAATTCGATCCGACTTCGCCTTTCGGAGGCTACAAAGAAAGTGGATTCGGAAGAGAAGGCGGTTTGCAGGGATTGGGCGCTTATTTGAAAATAGAAAGATAATTATCAATTATTAATTGATTAATTATCAAGGCGGAAACACCATTTTTTTTGATGAATAATTTGTTTTTAGACGATGTTTTTGTTTAAATTAAATAAGAAACGAGAAAATGATTGTTAAAAACCAGGACATCAGAGAAAGAAGTTTCCATTTTGCATTAAACACAGTAAAGAATTGCAGACGAATAAAAGAAAGACACAAAGAATTTATTTTGACAGACCAGTTGGTGAGGTCATCTACATCTGTTGGGGCAAATATGAGAGAAGCTAGAAATGCTGAAAGTAAAGCAGATTTCATTCATAAACTTAGCATCTGTCAAAAAGAATGTGACGAAAGTAATACTGGTTAGAGTTGTTAATGGCATTGTTGAATGAAGAAAAAGAGCATCTTTTAACCATTCACGATGAAGCGAACCAACTACTTAGAATTATTAAGACAATTAATTTGCGAACCAAAGAAAATTCAAAATGGACGAAGCGTTAAAGTACTTAATAATTGATAATTAAACATTGATAATTATAATGGAACGTTTGGAAATACTAAAAACATACAAAATCTTCATCGGCGGAGCATTTCCGAGAACAGAATCAGGAAGGTATTATTCTCCATTGGATCAGAAAGGACAGCCATTGGCAAATATGTGCCTATCGTCCCGGAAAGATTTCAGAAATGCAGTTGTTGCTGCACGGAAAGCATTCGGTTCCTGGTCTGAGAAAACAGCTTTTAACCGCGGTCAGATCTTATACCGCATTGCCGAAATGCTGGAAGGGCGTAAAGCACAGTTCGTAGAAGAATTGGTGAAACAGGGAAGTACGGAAGCAAAGGCAAAACAGGAGGTGGAACTTTCCATCGACCGCTGCGTGTATTATGCGGGTTGGTGTGATAAATACCAGCAGGTTTTCTCATCAGTGAATCCGGTGGCAAGCAGTCATTTCAATTTCTCGGCTCTGGAGCCCATGGGAGTAGTAGGAATCATTGCTCCGCAGACCAATGGATTGATTGGTTTGGTTTCAACTATTTTGCCGGTTATTGCCGGTGGAAATGCATGTGTAGTACTTGCTTCGGAAAACCTGCCCTTGTGTGCGATTACTTTTGCGGAAGTGTTGGCTACATCAGATCTGACAGGCGGAGTAGTGAATATTCTGACAGGAACGGAAAAAGAATTGGTGGATCAATTCCACAGCCATATGGATGTGAATGCGGTAGTTTACGCCGGTGGAAACAAAGAACACGCTTTAGCAATTGAATCCGGAGCGGATTGCAACGTGAAGCGCGTGTTTGTTTACGAGAATGATTTCACCGAAGAAACAGATGAGAATCCGTATTACATTACCGATCTGCAGGAACTGAAAACAACCTGGCACCCGATTGAGAATGTGGGCGGGGCTACGAGTAGTTACTAAATTGTAAGATTATTGAGGTAACATTTCCAAAACTAATAATTATGTAAAAATGAGAATGATATTGGTTTTGATTGCATGGTTTTTCTGTTCAGATACTTTTGCTCAAGTTAATCGTGATAGTTTACAATTAATGGTTGATAGTTTAACCAAAAGGATGATTAGTGAGATCAAGGGTTTTGAGGATTTAGATGCTGATTTCTTAGTCCTGCGTGTAAACGATGCCGAGTCTGATTGGTACAATTCTTATCACTGTATTCATAATGTAGATTCGTGTTCCATTAGTTATGTGAGAAGTATAATTATTGATTTGACTGATGAACGATTGCAGACTCATACACTACGCTTTGCCTATATCTCTAAGAATAGAAGACTTCCTCCAGAAAAGTCAAGCTGCTATAATGAGCTGACTGAAATTGAAAAGTATTTGAAAAAAGAATACTTGACGAAATCAACTAAACAAGAGCCAGGCGATTGGAAACAATATTCCTATGTTCTTTATGGAAAAGTAAAAGGAGATTATATTTTTGAAACATTTGGACCTGAATTTTTAGCAACCTTCCATTCAGGTATGGTTTACGAAATCGTTTGTAATAAGTTTGGGATACATTGTCCGAAATAGAAAAATGAAAGACAACTTCTCAAATAATTCAGCTGCGTACGCTCAATTTAGGCCTTCATACCCGGATGAGGTCTTCACTTTTCTGAAAACTATTCTGACCGGAAACAAGCGAGTTTGGGATTGTGCCACAGGCACCGGGCAGGTTGCCGGAAAACTGGTGAGCCTGTTTGATGAAGTCTATGCCACTGATTTGAGTAAAAATCAATTAAAAAATGCGGTTTCTCATCCTGAAATCTTGTATTCACTGCAAATTGCGGAACAAACCAATTTCCCGGATCAGTATTTTGACTGTATTACGGTTGGTCAGGCAGTTCATTGGTTCGACTTTGAGAAATTCTATGCGGAAGCTAGGCGTGTTTTAAAACCGGATGGCCTTATCGTTGTTTTGGGTTATGGAAACTGTGAGATTGATAAGGCTGAAATTCAGCAAGTAGTTACAAAATTATACGCGGAAACGCTTTCTGATTATTGGGACCCGGAGCGACGGTATATTGATGAGGGTTACGAAACAATTCCTTTTCCTTTTGCAGAGATTCCGCATCCGGAGTTTACAATCAAACACACCTGGAACCGCGATCAGCTGTTGGGCTATTTGAATACCTGGTCGGCAGTGAAACACTACAAAGACAAACATCAGATCAATCCGGTCGATTTACTCCTTCCCGAGTTACAAGACTTTGAAACCGCAGAAATCTCTTTCCCCATATTACTGCGCATTGGCAAATAGTGCTCACATAAAAGTTACAATACTTTTTTTACCGCAAAGATTTTGATGTTAACACAGAATCTTTGCGGTTATATTAAATCCCGTGGTATCTCCATTTCGAAATTCCTTTTTTCATTTTGAAAAATATTCACAATTTTTTTCATTTTGAATAAAAACGCTCAATCCCTTGATATAACTGTGTTTCAGCTGTACATTCCATTCATGGCACATCCATTGTCTAGCCTTTACCGAACCATAAAATGAAAAGTCATGGAAAAGATGAAATTAAAGAACCTGTTTATGATCGGGACGATGGTAGCAGGACTATTAGCGACAACGCCTTCTTTTGCCGCCAATGAAAACGAAGGAGGTTCAATCAAAGGTAACCGATTCCTGAATCGTAAGGAATACCGCGACATGAAAGCTTCCATGTCACGTATTGAGAATGACCAGGAACGTATAGCCTTTCACAAAGCTGCGTTTAAGAAAAACAAAGAAGCAGGTTTGAAAATCGAGTCTCACATGAGTAAGAAAGAACTTCGAAAAGCGAAAGCCGATCTAAAAAGAGACAAGAAATACTTACGTATTGACAAATGTGATTTATATGCCGATCAATCAGTAGCAATTCACCAGGCAAATTTAGAAACTAAAGCTGCTAAAAAGGAATTGCGTGAGGCTAAAAGAGAATTGCGTAAGGATGCACGTCAGGGAAATACCGCAGAAGTGAAAACGGATGTAGCTTTAGTGGAACAATTAGAGCTGAAAAAAGAACTAAAAGCTAAACAGTCCGAGGCGTTGAAAGATGATGTATATGCATTCTTCATGTACCTCGACGAAGAAATTGACGAAGTTGTTTAATTAGTAGCAGATTAAACACATAAATCGGGGCTGTAAAGATAGGGACAGCCCCTTTTTTTGTTTATAAGATTTTAAAGACAGTATGACATCAGGATATTAAGACGGGGATTTTTATGCTTTTGAGCAATTAAAGTCCTAAAATCCTAAAATCTTGAAGTCTATTTCGTTCGTTTGAGCGTAAATGGTTCTTTGTGAATGATATCACTTTTGTAGTAACTGTCAATCTTACTGTCATCAATTGTAACCACATAAGATTCGGTAATTTCACCCGTTTCTTCATCCAGATCGCTGTTGATTGTTACCTGCGAAAAGAATGGTCTTAATTCTTCGGCTGTGACACCTTCCTTGGCATTCATGGAATGCAGCTCCCAATCCTTCCCGATTTTAATGACCTTGAAAACATTCAGAGATGGTTCTTTACCCATGCATAAATAGAATTGTTTGCCCAATCTATTGATAGAAATTGAATCGTTCAGTTTCATGTGAGAATCCCCTTCACCGCTGTTCATGATCAATTCATCATATTTGATCTCAACGGTTGTTTTCATGTCTGCACCTTCCATCATTCCCTGGAAACTTTCCGGGTAGATCAGTTCGTATTTCCCGATCATTGTTTTGGGGAAAGCCTTTTCCGGTTTCCCGGGCGCATTGGTAGAAGTAACAATGGTGCAGGAGTTCAAAAAGATCAGAAGTCCCGTGATGTATAATGCTATTTTCATTAGATAAATTTTAGTGAAAGTACTATTAAAATTTGTTGGATGTTTACAATTCAAAAATCATACCCTGCTTTAGAATTAAAAATCCCGACCAGCTTAACCGATCGGGATTCATCTTATTTTTTGATTTCGGATTATCCAACCAATGCTTCGTATCCTGCAGCATCCAATAAACCTTCCAATTCAGAAGGATTGCTCAATTTCACTTTGATCATCCACCCGTCTCCGTATGGATCTTTGTTCACTGCTTCCGGATTTGATTCCAAACCTGCATTGAACTCAATGATTTCTCCGGAAACCGGCATAAACAAATCAGAAACTGTTTTAACTGCCTCAACTGAACCGAAAACTTCTTCCTGGTCCATTGTTTCGCCCACTGTTTCAATTTCAACGTAAACAATATCACCTAGCTCTCCCTGAGCGAAATCAGTAATACCGATTGTTGCAACATCACCTTCAACACTTACCCACTCGTGGTCTTTTGTGTATTTTAAATTTGCAGGAATATTCATCTTGTTATTCTTTAAAGTCTTTTTCTCGGTGCAAATGTAATTTTTTTTAGGTTCCAAAAAAGAAAGTGCTGTTCTTTATCGGTATTCATACCCTAACTTTTCACATTTCTGAAGAGTTTATTTGAAGTTCGCCGGTATAAAAGAACAACTCAGGAATCGGTTTCCCCGAAATAGAGTCAGGCAAGTATGCCGACTGCGCTTAAAACGATATTAGTTCTGCTTCAAAACCGTTGTGTTTATCATTAATTACCGGATTCATGTAAATAAATTCACGTTTGTTTTAAGAGGTAGACAATTTCCGTTCCAGCTATGAATTGATAGGTCAATTAAATAAATTGCTGATATTCAACAAGCCATCCAAACATTTCGTAAACCAGATGACAACAAAGGTTGAATCCACTAAATATTTAGTAAAGAAGAACCCTGAAATCACCTGTTTTTTGGAAGGTTTAATGGTTTACCTTTGAAAAAGTTTCAATGACCAATATAGTTGATTTTATGTGTTGAAATCAATTCGAAAATATCGAGTATATGCTGGCTGTGGAAGTCAGCACTCAAGGAAGCTCTTACGCAAGAGAGTAGTTAGGTTAAGTTGTAGTAGAAAAGGGGGCTGTCTACTTTTAGACAGCCCCCTTTGATTTAATCAGCATTTCCGATAGAAAGTATGATACGTCCTGTTTCTGGACTATGCAGTGTTCTTAGGGGTATAGACCCGGACGATTTTCAGGATTCATGTTCAATTCCCCAAATTTCATTTTTGCCTTTTCAATTTTCACTTTTCAATTAACTTTGCGCTATGGTAAACAGTGACCAACTCAAAGAAATTAATCAGCGCATTGATGCGATTGCAAGCTATTTGAAGATTCCTGAAAAGCAGATGCATTTGCGTGAAAGTGAATTGAAAACGCAGGATCCCGGTTTTTGGGACGATCCGAAAAAAGCCGAAGCGCAAATGAAAGAGATCCGTGGATTGAAATTCTGGATCGAATCTTACACACGTTTGAAATCACAGGCTGAAGACCTGGAAGTCCTGATGGATTTTGTAAAAGAAGGTGTAGCAGAAGAATCCGAATGTGATGAAGCATATGCCGCTTTGCTGGTTACGCTGGATGAGGTGGAGTTGAAAAACATGCTTTCAGGTGAGGAAGATGCTTTGAGTGCTGTATTGCAGATTACCGCAGGTGCAGGTGGTACGGAGGCATGCGACTGGGCAGGAATGCTGATGCGTATGTATCTCATGTGGGCCGAAAAAAGCGGTTACAAAGTAAAAGAACTGAATTTCCAGGAAGGTGATGTGGCAGGAATTAAAACGGTTACTTTGGAAATTGAAGGGGAGTTTGCATTCGGTTACCTGAAGGGTGAGAACGGAATCCATCGATTGGTGCGTGTAAGCCCATACAACTCACAGGGAAAACGCATGACTTCCTTCGCTTCCGTGTATGTTTACCCTTCCGTAGATGATACGATCGAGATTTATGTCAACCCGGCAGATATTACCTTTGAAACTTTTCGTTCAGGTGGTGCCGGCGGACAGAACGTAAACAAGGTGGAAACCGCTGTGCGTTTGCGTCACGCACCATCCGGAATTATTATCGAAAACTCCGAATCACGCTCACAGCTTGCCAACAAGGAAAAGGCGATGCAGCTACTTCGTTCCCAGTTATACGAGATCGAGTTACGTAAACGCGCCGAATCACGTGAGCAGATTGAAGCCGGTAAGAAAAAGATTGAATGGGGTTCACAGATCAGAAGTTACGTTTTGGACGACCGAAGAGTGAAAGACCACCGAACAGATTATACCGTAAACGACCCGGATAAAGTATTGGACGGTGAATTATTGCCCTTCCTGAAGTCGTATTTGATGATGTACGGTAACTAAATAGACTTCAAGACATCAGGATTTTAAGACCATAAGACTTCATTCTTTCACAGAAACAAAAAAATGAAGTCTTAATATCTTGATGTCCTAAAATCTTAAAATCTTCTTATGAAAACAATCATATACCACAACAACCGCTGCTCAAAAAGCCGTGAAGGACTTTGTATTTTGGAAGACCTGGGCGCCGATGTGGAAATCCGGGATTACCTGCTCGTTCCGCCAACTTATGAGGAATTGGACAACCTGTTGAAGCTGCTCAAAGCAAAACCGCTGGAAATCATCCGGCAGAAAGAGGATATTTTCCTCGAAAAGTACGCCGGGAAAACGCGTACACGCAAACAATGGATCCAGACCATGATGAAATACCCTATCCTCATCGAACGACCTATCGTTGTACGTGGTGATCAGGCAATTGTAGGAAGACCTCCAAGTTTGATCAAAGATTTATTGGCTAAATGAAACTATAAAGCAATGGCGTCCCGTATGAAGGGGACGCCATTGTTGCTTATTCCTTAACAAATCGTTGTTTGGATAAACCTTTTTCGGTCGAAACTTCAACCACATAAATCCCTTTTGGAAATTCGGCAATATTCAGTTGTGCCACACCTCCGTTTAATGAATAGCTTACAACCAATTTTTGTCCCTGTGCATTGAATAAGCTAACCGCTTCAATGGGCGAGGAACTCTCAATTTTCACAACAGATGATGCCGGATTCGGAGAAATGTGCAATTCCGTATTCTTCATTTCATCTAAACTCAAACTTGAATTCGTGTACTGGATCGAATCACAGGAAATACATCCGCCGTTGACCGTTGTGGTTACCACACAGCAAAAGAATTTGTTGCTGGTATTGGAAGGTCCCGGTGTGTAATCAATGATGGTCGGACCCACAAACGGCATAGTTTGATTTTGTCCGTTCCCGTCGGTCCAGGTCAGGAACTGGCTCATAATCATAAACTGGGGCATAGGCATGGAGAACACATGATCCACAGACACCTGGTTTGGTCCTGTGATCGATGAATTAAAAGCGGAGTAACAGGGATACGGAATTTGTGAAATAGAAGTATCCCCGGTGCAGGTTGTACAGCCGTTCGCATCAGTCATACATAATTGGTAAATGATACATCCGTAACTGTTCTGCAGCGTAAAGGCATCAATAGTCAAACTGTCTCCTCCTATGTTATAAGTGACCTGGATAGGCATCCCGACCCCGTTTGTTACTGTCCAGTTATAGGTAAAAGGAGCGGTTCCGGTCGGATTAACTGCATTTAGTACATAATCAAAATTGCTTAATAAACTGTCATTGACTTGTACACTGCATTGAGCATTTGCAGTAGAAGTAATCCCTAACATCAGGGAAATACTTAGTAGTAGAGTTTTCATGATTTATTCTTTTAGTGTGTAAGATAGACGCTGTAGAATTTACCGGAGTTGCCTGAAGAAGCAATAAATGTATGGACGAAAGATTTTCGATGCTACATTTTCATTACCTTTAAAAAGAATAAAAAGGGGCAATTATGGTACGTGATTATGAAACAGTCAGTGAAGCGGTAAATGATCTAAAGAAACGCGGATACACGGCAGATCTGTCCATGGAGGCGGAACGTGATTGTTTGGTCTGCAGCGGATCCGCAACCGAATTGTCACCTGAGGATTTCAGTATTGATGAAGTGTACCGGTTCGAAGGAATGACCGATCCGGGAGATGAAATGATCGTTTATGCTATTTCATCTGCAAATAAAGAAATAAAAGGAGTCGTAGTAAACGCATTTGGCATCTATTCCAGCTACAGGGCTTCCAAACTGGTAGAACATCTCACAAAGAACCATTAAAGCGTTCAAATGTTCAAATTGAATGGTTTAATCCTGATAGCTATCGGGACTTTGAACCTTCGTAACTCACAGAGCGTTTTCAAATTAACTTTTAAACATTTGCTTATCCAAAAGCACCTTTTAAATCCCTGACGGAAAGACTTGTAGAAAAAGCAATGCAATTTTTGATTTTTTACGGGTCACATCCCAATCTTTACCCTACATTTGCAACGGATTATTTCCGAAATAACTAAGTTGGTTTGTAAACCTTTAAGAAAGATTTCCGTAACGCTTACGCTGATCGTGGTGCCAGTTCTTTTAGTGATGGTACAGGCTTTAGCAATGGCGCGGAGGAGTGCAACGTTTAGCGAATGAGAACAAAATACATTGACCTTATCGATCAGACATTTGATTTCCCGCAAGATGAATTTCACTTGAGAGAAGATCGTTTGATGTTTCATGGTATTGATTTGATGCGATTAATTGAAGAATATGGAACGCCATTGAAATTCAATTATTTACCACAAATTTCTCACAATATCCAGAGGGCCAAGGGTTGGTTTCGTGAAGCAATGAATAACTTAGGTTATTCGGGAAACTATTATTATTCGTACTGTACAAAAAGCTCCCACTTTTCCTTTGTCCTGGATGAGGTACTGAAGAACGATGTCCATATTGAGACATCTTCGGCGTTCGATATTGATATTGTGAAGAACGTTTTAAACGCTGGAAAACTGAAAGAGGGAAGCTATGTTATTTGCAATGGTTTCAAACCGCCGCAGTATATAGAGAATATTGCCAATTTGATTGATGATAAACGATTGAACGTGATTCCCGTGGTTGATAATACGGCAGAAATTCACGACTTGATCGCGGCAACGGGTGAAAACGAACTAAAGATAGGAATCCGGATTGCATCCGAGGAAGAACCGAAATTCGAGTTCTATACCTCGCGTCTCGGTATTCGTTACCGGGAAATAGTTCCTTTTTACAAGGCATTTATCCAGGACAATCCGCGTGTACAGATCAAAATGCTTCACTTTTTTATCAATACCGGTATTAACGATACATCGTATTACTGGAACGAATTAACAAAGTGTCTGCGTATTTATTCCGATTTGAAAAAAGTGTGTCCGACTCTGGATTCGCTGAATATCGGTGGTGGTTTCCCGATCAAGAAATCACTTGCTTTTGATTTCGACTATGCCTACATGGTTCGTGAGATCCTTATGCAGGTGAAACGCGTTTGTTCGGACAATGACATTCCGGAACCGAATATTTATACGGAATTCGGATCATTTACAGTTGGAGAAAGCGGAGGCGCTATCTTTAATGTATTGCACCAAAAACAACAGAACGACCGGGAGAAGTGGAACATGATCGACAGTTCTTTTATGACAAACCTCCCGGATACCTGGGCAATCAACCAGCGTTTCATCATGCTGGCGATCAACCGCTGGAACGATGATTATGAACGCGTACTGCTAGGTGGTTTGACCTGCGACTCGGATGATTATTACAATTCCGAACAGCATTCGAATGCGATCTACCTTCCAAAATTCGATAAGAATAAACCACTCTATATTGGATTCTTTAATACCGGGGCATACCAGGAAACCATTGGCGGTTACGGAGGCTTAAAGCACTGCCTGATTCCGGAACCCAAACATGTTCTTATTCAACGTGATGAACACGGGAAGATCGTGTCGGAACTGTTTTCCAAGGAACAGACTGCTGATGATTTCATGAAGATTTTAGGTTACCAGCCCTAATAATGCTAAATCGAATTAGTTAGTTGACTCTAGGTTTTTAGTTGGAATTGTTGTATTTTTCAATCTGAATGAGCGTTGCGTTTAATTGTTTCAGGATCAAATGATTCCGGAATTATTGCAGTGCTAATTTGAATAAAAAGAGGAATTAAATTCGATTTTAAACGGACTTTACTAAAAGTTTACAGTATTTTTGCACTCTCTTTTAAGAAACGTAAACGAAAAATAACAAATCAGGGAAGAATGACAACACATATTCAGACCATTTACACCGAAGAAAAAACACCGTTTGCTGAATCCGTAAATTCCTGGTTGGAAGGAAAAGGCTTTCATGTTTTGCCTTTTCAGGAGAACGAAGAATTCACTGAAAAGATCGACGCTGTTGTTATTTTTCACGATAATCACAACTTTGATAAACGCACTGCCGAACTGCGCGACTTATTTGAAGTGCACCAGGCACCCATTCATAAGATTGATTTAAGCGGAACCATGAATGTTGCGTTATCTCATTTATCATTATTTTTCGATCGCACAAAATGTAAGGATGTGCTCTTTATAGGAAGTGAAGGTGTAAAGGATCATCCTAAAATGGATGTTTTCAAGGAGAAGTGGAATTTATAAGAGTTAGAAATTTTTAATTGATATATTTGAAAGGACGACATTTGTTGTCCTTTTTTGTTAGCTGGTTTTTCGGAAGAAATCTGAATGAGATTACCAGGATTCATCTAACATTACATCAAATATCATCCGATGAAAAAAGTCCTGAACCTGTTTGTTTTTACGTTCTTTATAATTGCTGTATTTGCTCAAAACACCATATTGTGGTCTGTCCGGAAAGCTGGCTCTGAAAAGACGTCCTATGTGTTAGGTACGCTTCACCAAATGGGAAATTCTTTTGTAGATGAAAAACCGAAAATTAAGGAACTGTTACTCAAATCAGATCTGGCGATTTTTGAGAGTGTAGAAGATAAGAATGAGAAGATCATTGGTGTGATGCTGAATAGAACAGACGATTTTTCCTATAGAGAATTCCTGGCAAAACAAGATGTGGATTTTTTGGAAGAGCTCTCCATAGACTGGAAAGTCCCGTTGAGTAAACAAAAGCCTTCAGAGCTGCTGTTAAAGCTTCGGCAGGAATATGTGAAAATGAATTGCGGAACGGTAAAATCAGCAGACACAACTGATCATATGGATGATTATCTGTTGTCTATAGCTCGAAAAAATACGATTCAAGTACAGGGGTTGGAAAGTTTCGCAGATCAGTTTAATGCAATAAGCAGTATAAATGGTGAAGACTTTACCTGGGATAAAGCGAAGGATGCTGTTCATGAATGGGTTAACAACTTTCAGGATGATAAAAGCCGAAAGAAAATTTGTGCCGTAGTAGAATCATATTTAAAAATGCGATTTGATTATCAATTCGAAACAAAATGTGCAAAAAGCGATGAAATTCTAACCAAGCGAAATGAGAAATGGATGCCTTTGATCACAGAATTCATTCAACAAAATAACTCTGTGATTGTAATTGTAGGTTTATATCACTTGTATGGAGAATGTGGAATCATTTCCCAATTGCGAAAAGCCGGATATACCGTAAATCCTGTAAAACTGAAGTGAATCCTATTTCACATAATCTTGCTTGAGCACTAACATATACTGATCGCCCTCCAGTTTCGTATACCCTTGTTCATAACAGAAAAAATAAGTATTCCCCTTTTGGGTTTGATAAGTATTGGTGTAATAATGGAAGTTGAAACCCTCTTCCGCCAATGTAATTGCGTCTACGGTCCGTTTTCCGGTCGGGTTCAGCGCTGCCAGGACTCGTCGATTCTTTCGTAAAATATTGTTGATCCGCCTTACATATTTTGTAGCATCTTCATTCTGCCTGTTGTTATAGGTATTCCTGCAGTAGTCCGAACAAAATTTTTGATCCTTCCGACCGCTTAATTTTTGTCCGCATTCAAGGCATTTCCGATCAGTCATAATATTCAGTGATTTCGTGAATTGATGTTGAAAAATAGTCGATTTACACAAAAAGACGATAATAATCATAAAAATTATTGATAGTTAGCTATTTATAGAATAGATTTGCTTCTAAAACACTACTGATTATGAAGAAAATCCACTTTTTGCTGTTCGCAATTTGTCCCTTGATGACTTTCAGTCAAACAAAGGAAATTGCCTTTGCTGAATTAACACCCGGAAGCGGGATGTTTTTTGGAGCGGTCATGACAACCACAGACATTACTGTAACTGTCCAGGGACCATCCGACCGTTTTATCGCTTTTGGTTTCGGAACAGGAATGGCAAATGGGAATGACGCGATCATTTGGTCGACTTTGGGAACCGGGGTCGCACCGCTTCAATTACGTGATCACCGAATGATCGGTCAGGGAGTTGAACCTTCTGTTGATGCACAGCAAGACTGGACCGTTTCATCAAATACAGTTTCCGGCGGAAACAGGACCATTGTAGCAACACGAGCTTTAAATACCGGTGATGCAAATGACGTAACCTTCAGCTTTGCAGCTACAACCCAGAATTTATTTTGGTCGAAAGGACCAAGCGCGACGAATCAATTGCAATATCACGGAGCGAGTAACCGGGCCAGCGGAATTGTCCGAAACTGGGTCGTTCCGGATGTAACACCGCCAACGATTTCCAGTTTCATACCTGCAGATAATGCCGTTGGAGTGAATGTAAATACCAATCTGACAATTGGGTTTTCAGAAGCGATTTCCTGGGGAACGGGATCCGTAATTCTTTACGATGGAAACGATAACGTTATTCAAACAATCTCCAACGGAACTCCGGGTTCAACGGTTTCGGGAAGCACCTTCTTCTATAATCCACCGGCAAACCTGGTAATCAATACCCCTTATTATGTGAAAATCGACGCTACAGCTTTTAAAGACGCAGCTAATAATTTTTTCGCCGGGATTGCAGATAATGTCACCTGGAATTTCAACACCAATGATGTCACTCCACCAGCTTTGATTGCCTCACCTTTTGTGCCAGCCGATAATTCGATTGGAGTTGCCCTGACAACGCCGCTATCTGTTACATTCAATGAAGCAATTCAGGCAGGTTCGGGTGAAATCCAATTGTATGATGGCTTGGGAGTACTCGTCGAGGCTTACGACGTGCTTACGAGTCCGCTGATTTCGTTTTCCGGAGCAGCGGTTACCATCAACCCGACGGATTTGGTCCTGAACACAGATTATTATGTACATGTTCAGCCTGGTGCGATTAAAGACATGTCGAATAACAATTACGCCGGATTTACGAACAATACAACCTGGAATTTCAATACCAATGATTTGGTTGCTCCTTTGGCGCTTACTTTATCACCGGCAGATGATGCATTGAATGTTCCCGTTACCGGAAATTTCAGTATTTCCTTTACGGAAGATGTGCAAATTGCAGCAGCGGGAGCTATTGAACTATTCACTTCCGCAGGAACTTTGGTAGAATCATTTGCTTCCGGATCAGCTCAATTATCAGTGAGCGGTGCAACAGTGAGTTTTTCTACAGCCAATCCATTGACGGAAAGCACATCCTATTATGTACAGATAACTCCAGGCTTTATTGAGGACTTGAGTGGAAATGACTTTGCAGGAATTACTTCAAATACTTTGTGGAACTTTACGGTTGGAGATTTTACAGCTCCGACAATTGCCAGTTTGAATCCGGCGGACAATAGTATCAATGTATTGTTGGATGTAATCCCGACAATTACCTTCAATGAAAATATCGTAACGGGTGCGGGAAGTTTTTATTTGGTTTGCGAAAATGACGGAACAATCCAGGAATTCAGCACAGCGCTAAGCAACATTACAGTGACTGCTAATTCTGTTGCGTTGAATCAATCCGGATTAACGATTACATACCATTACCACGTTCTGATCGACAATAATGCAGTTATGGATGCGGCAGGAAATGCGTTCACAGGAATATCAGATACAACTGCCTGGTCGTTTACAGCTGTTTTGGAAACCGGACTTACCGAACTTAAGAAGGACGAATATTCCTGGAACGGGAAGGAATTCGTGATTAAAACGAATTATTCCTATGGAGAAGTTTTGGATGCCGGGGGAAGAAGAGTTCGCAAATTGGAATCAACTAAAACAGTATTGGATAACCTTCCTGCTGGAATTTACACCGTTCGGATCCTACGTAATAATGAACCTGCATTCCTGAAAATTTATGTGGATTAGATTCATGGCTATTTTGGGCTTCGGCTTGCTTTTGGCAAGTCAGGCCCATTCACAGGATGTATTTGAAGCTGCGCGAACCGGAAACATCAAACAGCTGAAAAAGCTCATAGCACTAAACAAAGACACGATTCAGAAAGTAAATCACATGGGATTTGATCCCTTGATGATCGCTTGTTACCGCGGGCAAACCAAATGTGCTGAATTTTTGATGAAGCAGGGAGCAAATGTAAACCGTCCTTCAGAGGAAGGAAGTGCCTTGCAGGCTGCATGCTATCAGAACAACACCAGGTTGGCCGTATCCTTGATTAAAAGGGGGGCAAAGCTTAATTTGCAAGGCCCGGATGGAAATACTGCTTTGATGTACGCGGTATTAAATCAAAACCTGAAATTAGTGAAGGTCCTGGTAGATGCAGGTGCAGACTTGACAATCTCTAACAAAGACAATCAAACAGCCTATTCCCTGGCGATGTCACTAACGAATGCTGAAATTCAGAAATTGGTAAAAAGCCACCGTGATTTAGGCAGTCTTAAACAAGGGGCTTAACATATTTTAACAGCAATTGGAAAGCCGAAAGCCCATTCTTTCACATATTTGCGACCTTAGGCTTAAAGATGATGGATATACCTAATTTATCTCCTTCCGAACAGTTGCAGGTAGTTGCAAATGAGATCAAAACGGAAGGATTGAAATACGACTTATTGCGGCGTGAGATCGGGAAAGTAATTGTGGGACAGGAAAACATGGTTCGTAGTCTCTTAATTGCTTTGCTTGCCGACGGGCACGTTTTGCTGGAAGGTGTTCCGGGACTCGCAAAAACACTGGCAATCCGCACGCTTTCGAGTGCTGTTTCGGGAGAGTTTTCCCGTATTCAGTTTACACCTGATTTGCTGCCTGCCGATGTGACTGGGACTTTAATCTATCAGCAGAAATCCGAACAGTTTGCCGTAAAAAAAGGACCGATCTTTGCCAATTTCGTTTTGGCAGATGAGATTAACCGTGCTCCTGCAAAAGTTCAGGCAGCTTTATTGGAAGCCATGCAGGAACGCCAGGTTACTATCGGAGATTCTACATTTGAACTGCCAAAGCCGTTCCTGGTATTAGCCACGCAAAACCCGATCGAGCAGGAAGGAACATACCCGCTTCCTGAAGCTCAGGTGGACCGCTTTATGCTGAAAGTCTTCATGGGTTATCCGTCCAAGCAGGAAGAGCAGTTGATTCTGCGTTCAAACGTAAGGCCTGAAGGCTTGGAGAAGGTTTCGCATGTGATGCACCCGGAAGACCTGATCAAAGGAAAGCATTTAACCCGTTCCATCTACCTGGACGAAAAAGTAGAACGCTACATTGTAGATATTGTGGATGCTACACGTAATCCTGCTACAGCCGGAGTCTCTGAGATTTCGAAATACCTGGCTTACGGAGCATCACCGCGTGCAACCATAAACCTGGCATTGGCTGCAAAAGCGAATGCATTTTTGGAACAGCGTGGTTTCGTCATCCCGGATGATGTGAGGACCGTTGCGATGGATGTCCTTCGTCACAGAGTAGGCTTAAATTATGAAGCTGAAGCAGACGGAGTGAAACCGGAGCAGATCATTGAACGTTTATTACAGCGGGTAGAAGTTCCATAAATCAGCATGGATAAGGAAGCCTTACTGAAGCGCATTCGTACCATCGAGCTTCAAACTCGTGGTATGACCGAACAAGTATTCGCAGGACAATACCAGTCTGCGTTTAAAGGACGCGGTATGTCTTTTAGCGAGGTGAGGTCTTATCAGGTCGGAGATGACGTTCGGACCATCGACTGGAATGTGACGGCACGTTTCCGGGAACCTTTCGTTAAGATTTTTGAAGAAGAGCGGGAATTGACCGTTTTGTTGATCATCGATGTTTCGGGCTCCATGTATTTCGGTCAGGGAAAAGACTCGAAAATATCTTTGGCTGTTGAATTGGCCGCTACTCTGGCATTTTCGGCGGCAAAGAAAAACGATAAGGTTGGAGCACTCTTTATTTCGGATGAAGTAGAGTATTACATTCCACCCAAAAAAGGGTTCGGTCATGTACATTTCCTGCTGCGAAAACTTATTAACCTGAAACCGAAATCCGGGGGAACAAGCCTGGATACCGGGTTGAAATATGCCCGCAATATTTTCAAGCAACGGAGTATTTGTTTCGTGATCAGTGATTTCTCCCAATTGGAAATGAGCAAGGAAGGATTCGCAAATACCGCACGGAAGCACGATTTGGTAGCTCTTGGTGTAAGTGATCCGGGAGAAGCAAATCTTCCGAATGTAGGGTTTGTGCGTTGGCTGAATGCTGAGACGGGAGCTACCAATTGGATTGACAGTTCTTCTGCCCAAGTGAGAAGAGATTACGAGAAAAATTACCAGCTTCGAAAAGAAAAGAATGAAGCCTTTTTCCTGCAATTGGGAATTGATGCCGCATTCTTCGAGGTCGGAGACCATGTATATTTACCATTGCTTCAACTGTTCAAACGCCGGAAATGAGAGTACTGCTTTCCATAGTGACATGTTGGTGTTTTGCAGCGGGATTTGCACAAACAAAACGCGTTTACTGGGCAGAAGATTCCGTTCGTATCGGTGACAAGGCAAAATTGACCATCCTGGTAAAGCACAAACCGAAACAGTTTGATTACAATCCGATTTCGGATGTATTTATCTGTGATATCAGCCATAAGGGGCAAATGCTATGGAAGCCGGGCGGGGAATTGGAAATAGAATCGTTTAAGGATACGACGTATACCAGCAACGGTATCAGGTATTGGAAAGGAACTTATACATTGATCGCCTGGGATTCTGCAAAATACCGTTTGCCTGAGCTTTGGATGAGCTGGAAAGATTCCACTTTCTCATTTCGCGCACCGAACCTGTATGTGGGCTTTGTGAAGAAGAAAGTAAAAGACGGGGTCGAAGAAATTCCAATTGAACCGGAAAACGATTATTGGAGATGGATCAAAAAATACTGGTGGACCATTGTCATCGGAGTAATCGGAATTGTCCTTGCAATTCTTTGGAACAAGCGCAGAATGATCAAAAAATCGGATGAACTGAGTTTGCGGGAACGGACACTGCAGGCTATTCAGCAACTGCGGAAAAGGGAAGATTGGCTTCACGGAAAGACCAAATCTCATTATGTTGGGTTTTCGGCAATTTTGAAACAGTATTTGAGTTCAAGGTATGAACTGAACCTGATGGAACGCACAACCTACGAGACAATCACTTTGCTTAAAATCAAAGGCCTTGACCGGGATATGATCCGCAGAATTGAAGTGCTGCTGAGAGAATCAGATATGGTAAAGTTTGCAAAAACGGAGTTGAATGACATGCACATTCGTTCCAGTTTGTTCCGTTTAGAAGAAATAGTCACCGAATTAAGTCCTTTGGAAATTCCAGAATGAGCCGTTATTTCAACATATTTTTTTGGGAATACGATTTCTACAATCCGCAAATGCTGTGGCTCTTGCTGGCTATTCCGGGTCTTTTGTTTTTATGGGAATACCTGCAGAAAAGCCGCGCCGGTCAGTTGAAATATGCGAATTCCGAGCAGGAACAATTGTCGTATTCCATTGGTTGGGTGCGCTACGTCCGCTGGGGAATCAATGCATTCTATGCACTTTCGATGGCTTGCCTGGTCTTAACCCTGGCAGAACCCTACAACACTTCGATAGATCCTCCGAAAATTGATTACAAGAACGGAATTGATATCATTTTATCCATTGATGCTTCCGGCTCGATGCTGGCACAGGATTTTGATCCGAATCGTTTGGAAGTGGCTAAACGTGTGGCCAAAAAGTTTGTAGATTCCCGGAAAGGTGACCGCGTAGGATTGGTAGTTTATGAAGGTGAGGCATATACTGCTTGTCCGGCTACGCTGGATTACAAATTATTGAAAGAACAAATTGCGGCAATTGAGCCTGGGTATTTGGAACCTGGCACGGCAATCGGAAGCGGTTTGGGAGTTGCAGTAACCCGTTTGAGAAGTGACAGCCTGGTTTCCAAGGTTATTATTCTTTTAACCGACGGAAGCAGTAATACCGGTCGGGACCCGATGGAAGTGGCCGAATTGGCGAAAGCGAAGAAGTGCAAAGTCTATACAATCGGTGTGGGAGCAAATGGAATGGCCCCGACGCCGGTTCAAACTCCTTTTGGCATTATTTACCAGAACGTTCCGGTGGAAATTGACGAAGGGATCCTGAAAGATATTGCCAAACTGACAAATGGAAAATACTTCAGGGCGCAGGACGAGAAATCACTGGAAAAGATTTATGCCGAGATTGATAAATTGGAAAAACGGAAAATGGAGGACCAGCATTTGGCTGCAGAACCACCGTTAACACTGTTTCCTTTTTTTATCTGGAGTATGTTATTTTCATTCACAGCCTGGAGCGTTCAGCGCCTCAAATTCAAACTGGATGATTAAGAAAAACACATATAGTCATTTGGTGAGGTTACTGCTCATTTCGGAAGCAATCTGGTGGTCGCTGGTGCTGATTTGTTATTTACTTGTTCCTTTTGACAAGTGGGGAGTGAAACTGCTTCACAGCGAAGTACTTGGATTGTGGATGATTATTCCTGTTTTGGCGGTAGTATCCTGGATACAGTGGAATTGGAAGGCAAGAATTTATGAAGAATATTCCGGTTACGGAGCCACACGGATGTTGTGGGTGAAATTCGAACCGTTGAAAGCATTTCTGCATTATTTCCTGCTGCGGAGCACTTATTTCTTTATCGTTCTCGCTATGGCGCAGCCTGTTGCAGGATCACGAAAAGTAAACGGTTCGAAACGGGTACTGGATTTGGTTATCTGCCTGGATATTTCGAATTCCATGAACACCAAAGACATGGGCGGGAACCAAACCAGCCGTTTAACGGCGGCCAAACAGGCCATCGGGGAGTTACTGAACCAACTGAAAGGAGAAAGGATTGCAGTAGTGATTTTTGCCAACGATGCCTACACACAGCTTCCGCTGACAATGGATTACGGAGCTGCAAAATTATTTGTCCCGGATATTGAAACTTCCATGATTTCCAGTCAGGGAACGAATATCGGGCGGGCACTTGAAGTAGCGCAGGAGCAATTTAAGGACACGGAGTCCGGGAAAGCGATCCTGGTGATTACAGACGGAGAAGATCATGAAGCGCTTTGGGAGAAACAGCTCCAGGAATTGAAGAAGAAGCATGTAGAATTGGCTTATTTGGGCCTGGGTTCCACAAAAGGAGGATTGATTCCCAATAACCCGTACGATGAATCAGAAGGGTACAAACGAGAAGGAGGAGTGGCGGTCGTTTCCAAAATTGATAAAGACGCATTGAAACGCATGGCAGGTGAGTCCGGAAGTATTTTAGTAACTTCCGATAGCCCGTTCCCGAATATCTATGATATCGCTACAAACTACAAGAATACTAAAAACAAGCAGGTCCTCAAAGTGGAATTTAAAGTAGATAAAAACTATTTTTACATCCCCGCAATACTCGCGCTTTTGTCTATGATCTGCTACTTCTTTTTACCCATCATTATTAATCCCGATAAGTCATGAAAACAGCATGGATGATCTTTTTGTGTGTTTTGGCTTTCAACGCTTTTGGGCAGGAATGGAAAGAAACACTCAACGAAGCAAGGAATTTGTACAAAAAAGGAAACTACAAAGAAGCGTTAAAGTATTATAAAAGAGCCGAACAAATAGCTCCAAATGACGTAGATTTGTCACAGGAGATAGGTCAGACTGCTTATCGTGCGAACGATTTTAAGACAGCTGCAGAAAACTTTGAGCGCCAGGTGAATAACGCTGATACGAAAGAAAAAGAGATCCGGGCCAGAACAAGTTTGGGAGAATCCCGTATGAAGCAGCAGGATTTTCAAAGTGCGGTGGATAATTACAAGCAGATTCTGAGAATGGATCCTGATAATGAAAAAGCAAGACAGCGATTGGTTGAAGCAAAAAGATTATTAGAACAACAGCAGAAGCAGCAACGAAACAAACAAGACAAAGAGAATAAGGAACAGAATAAAGACAACCAGAATCAGCAAAATAATAATAATCAGAATCAACAGAATCAACAGAATCAACAGAATCAACAGAATCAACAGAATCAACAGAATAATTCAAAGGATAAACAACAAAACCAAAACCAGCAAAATCAGAAGTCTCAACAACAAAAGAGCGAGCAAAAAAAACTACAGGATAAAGAAACCGAGCGCAAACTCGATGAGTTTAGCAAGCAGGAAATGAATACGAAGAAAAGATTGGATGGTTCAAAAGGTACTACAAGTGGTAAAAGTGCAAGAAAAGACTGGTAATCAATGGCAATTTTTATTGCTTTTGTTCACACTTGTGAGCCAGGTTTCTATTGCCCAAAAACCGATGGTTGCCCTTACTTCCGATAAGAAGGAAGTGGGAGTGGATGAGCACATGGGCTTTACCGTTACTTCCAACGTGGAAGGTTCCATGAAAATTGATTTCCCGGTAGAATTTGAAGTGGACCTGAACGTCATGCATGGAATGGAACAGAAAATGGATCCGAGCGGTAAGATCAAAACTTACTATTACATGCAGCAAACCGGTTCTTTCAAAAAAGAAGGAACTTATTCGTTCTACGCTTACACCACTTACCGGAATAAAGTTTACAGATCGAACAAGATCACCATCAAAGTCAACGAAGCTTCGGAAGATGACAACAAAGTCAATTCAAACGATCCGGTTTTCGGATTTATCCAATGTAAAAAAACAAGCGTATACGAAGGAGAACCGATTTTGCTGAAAGCAAAAGTATTCTCTTATATCAATATCGAATACCTGGAAGGTTACTCCGACTTCAAAGCAGACATTTCCATGGAAGAGCATACCTTCCCCAATGGACGTGTAGAAGTAGAGCAGACGCGTGTAAATGGGAAAGATGCCCTGGCATTTGAGTATGGTAAGCAGCTTCTGATTCCGGTTGGAACAGGAAAATGCCACATCAAACCATACGAAATGGCTCTGCGTTGTCATGGCTCGCTGTTTTCCAAAACCATCCGTTTCCGTTCTTCGGGTTTAACGATCAACATCAAACCTTTGCCGGGAAATGCCCCGAAGGATTTCATCGGTGCAGTAGGTGAATACCGCCTTTCTCAAAAAAATCCGACAAAAGGAGTAAAAGAAGGAGAAGTATTTACATTGGAACTCATTGTTTCCGGTGTTGGAAACCTGCATAATTCCAATGCTCCGAAATTGAAATTGCCGAAGGGTTGTTCGATTTACGGTGATCCGGAACGAATCGAAGATATTGAGTTTACGGAAAGCGGTGCCGAAGGCATGATCACTTACCGGTTCAATATACAGGTATTGGAAGACCACGACCTGGCATTCACAGCCCCGTCAATAAGTTATTTCGATCCGGAAAAAGAAAGATATATCTCTATCAAAGGAAATGCGTTCCACATCAACGTGATCCCGGACAAGAGCTTTAACCCGGTAGTTTTGACTGATCCGACTGCAGGAACGCATACAGACATGGTTGATCTGAAAACCCGGCAGACAAAAAACTCCGAAACAAAAACAAGTTCATCCTCCAAATCCAAATTCTGGGTAGGAATTGTTGCTCCAACCAGTTTGTTGGGACTTTTATTCCTGTTTTTGGCAGTGAAAAAACGCAAGAAAAAAGAAACAGAGAAGGTGGGAATCTCCGAAACAGAAGATTTTCCCAGAAAACCGGTTTTCCTCGACGAAACCAAACCGGATCACATGTCGCCATTAGCTTCAGAGACAGCACAAACTCCCGCAGCAGCAATTGATTATTGGAAAGATGCCGAAATGCACCTGGATGATCCGAGCGTGTTTGCGATCGTATTGCCTAAAGCAATCATTCAGCGTATCGAACAGTGTGAAAAATGCAATTTCCAGTCGCGTGAGAAAGCTTTTGACAGGTTGTTGGATACCAATCCTGAAATTGCAAAAGGGTTGCGTGAGATTATCGAAATGTGCGATCAATACCGCTATGGATTTGGTGCTGAGCACTTAGAAACGAGAGTTATTTTGGCAGATACGGAAAACTTACTGAGTCAATTACCTTCTTAAAGCCATTTTTTGACAGAAAAGTTGTTTTAAAAAGATTCACTTTTGATTTTTTTACTACTTTTACCCCACAAAACACAAATTAAATATATCATGAGCGTTTTTGGTATCGTATTGTTTCTTTTGATCGGAGGTATGGCATTTTGGATGTTGTTATTCCTTATGGGATTTGTACTTCCATTTTGGATTTCTTTGGGAATCAACCAGCAAATGCGTCCAAAACGTGTATTTGAAAAAGACGACACAGAAGCAAAATAACTTTTGCTCACTATAAATTGGAAAACCCTGACATCATCGTTAGGGTTTTTTGTTTTCAATCAAAACACATTACTAAAAAATGATGAAAGGCTGAGAACTTTCAATCGAAGCGTTTACCTTTGTGTTACTTACTACTTACTATAGACATGAAAGGAATCCTTCTGTTCGTTACTGCATTTGCCTGTTCGAATGCATTTTCTCAAAACATACTGCATTGTGGAAGCGATGAAATGGAATACCAATTATTCCTCGAACATCCCCAATACCGGCAGGCTTTTGAACGTTCCAAAAAGCAATTGGAATCGTTTACCAAACAATTCAGCGAAAACCCTGTAAAATCCGGTGCAACCTATATTATTCCGGTTGTATTCCACATCATTCACAATAACGGACCGGAGAATATTAACGATTCACAAATTCACGATGCAGTGGAGCAGGTCAATCTCCAATACCGGAAATTAAACCCCGATACCAATCAAATAGTTGCGGCATTTCAATCCATTGCGGCCGATGCGCAGATTGAGATCCGTTTGGCACAGATCGACCCGGACGGGAATTGTACTTCAGGAATTACGCGTACAGTTTCCTCCTTAACTTACCCCGGAGATCACCAGGTAAAAGACCTGATCCATTGGCCGCCGGATAAATACCTGAATATTTATGTGTGTTTTGATGCGGCCGGTCTGGCCGGTCATGCATTGATGCCGGCTGTCGCAGATACGATTCCTGAGTGGGACGGAATTGTGATCCGGCATGATTATGTGGGAACGATCGGAACATCAGATTACTTCAAAAGAACCGTTCTTTCGCATGAAATCGGGCATTACCTGAACCTGTATCATATTTGGGGCGGGAATAACGTTCCCAACTTTTATTATTTACCGGTGGGTAGTTCGGGAAATTGTGCATACGACGATGAGGTAACAGATACTCCGAATACAATTGGCTGGTCTTTCTGTAATTTGAATGCAAATTCCTGCAGTAGTTTGGATAATGTGCAGAATTATATGGATTACGCTTATTGCGCACTGATGTTCACCGAAGGACAGAAAGTAAGAATGCATGCTGCGCTGAATTCCCCGGTAGCACAACGGAATAATTTGTGGACTCCTGCAAATCTTGCCGCTACCGGAACTGATGATTTGACCAGCCAGCTTTGTGAAGCAAAATTCGAAACTGCTAAACGCATTATCTGCCAGGGAGATTCTGTTTTGTTCAAAGATGTCTCTGCGCACGGCGTAACGAGCCGATTGTGGAATTTTGAATCAGGAATTGTCAGCGGTTCGTCTACAGATGATACGGCTATTGTTATTTACAACCAGGCTGGAACATTTGATGTTACACTTACCGTTAGTAATGGAACAGATACGCTCGATTTGACACTTTCGGATTACATAACGGTACTTCCGGCTACCGGTTCTGACCAGGGAATTACAGAAGGTTTTGAAACTACCCTGGCTGATTTTTCCAACAAATGGAATGTACGGGAAGTGGGTCAGCCGTATAATTGGGAAATTGTAAACACCGGCTTTCAAAGCAACCAATCGGCGATGATCAATAATTTTGAGGGTGGAGCAAACCAGGTATATGAGTTCTTCTCAGATCTGCTGGACCTTTCCGGATTCACGAGTTTAGCTGTGGCTTTTGACTGGGCGTATGCGCAGCAGATTTCCAGTAATACCGATCTGTTTCGCATATATATTTCCAATGATTGTGGTGAGACCTGGTTACCTAAAAAGACGTATGCAGGAACCAGTACGCTGAAATCTGTGAACCAGTTTGTAACCACGCCATTTACACCGGTTTCATCAGCAGAATGGGCAAGTGATACGGTATTGATAAGCGGAGCGACAAACTTTACAGACCACACGCAGGTGAAATTCCGTTTTGAATCCAAAGGTGGGAACAATTTCTTCCTGGACAATATCCGCATTGGGAAACTGGACGAATTAGGTCTGCACAAAGTTGGAGCAGAGGACCTGTTGGAGATATATCCGAATCCGGCAGTGGGAACCACCCTGTTGAGCTGGGAAAAACAAGTGAATCCGAAACTGGTTCAATTAGTGGATGCACAGGGAAGAATTGTTTATGAAAGGAGTGATTTGAAAGATTTGAATGCCCTTTCGATTCCTCTGGAAGGATTAGATCCCGGATATTATTTGGTGAAAGTAAGCGGAATAGACGGCCTTCGTTCTTTACCCTTGATAGTAGAATAAAAGGTTCCTTGGAAGAACGAATAGTCATTTTTTGTCTACTTTAGGCATAAATTGACTATCTGATGAAGCACCTTTTCGTTTTTCTCTTCCTGGTTTTTGTTCCAAAGATTTACGCGCAAGACACCCTGTTTAAAGCAGATCAAATCGGAAAACCAGAATATACTCAATTGGTGAGTTCAGACCGGATTTATCCGGTGATTAAGGGTTTAAAAGAGTCTTATATCGAGTTGCTTCCTACTGATTATTTTCACATGAATTACCGCTATGACACGATTAAAGTCGAATTGACTCGTGCAGACGGCAAACTGAAATTGAATTGTTTGAATTGCATGTATATGCAGATCGGCTTAACAGATAGTTCGGTGTTTTACATTGAAAGCGGGGCAGATCGTGTTGAATTTGACTGGCAATTGATGGCCAAACCGAATGGTGGAAGCGGACCACCGTTAAAAGAAAATCAAAAACTGGATGAAACATTTGGCTACGTAAAACTAAAAAACAGGTTAACCCGTTATGCGCAAATTCAGAAAGATCCGCCATTGTTCTTAGCATTTCTCGATCGGAATTTTAACGGAAGAATTGACTCCACCGATTATGTTTCTCTTTCAGAAACAACCTATTTCCCAACTGCAATTAATTCACGGGTAAATCTGGTTGGAAGAGTAGATACGATCTCTACCGATTGGTGGGATGCCACATTTCAATTGGTTGATGACAAAGGTCAATTTGCGCTGCATAAAATCAAAGATTCGGTATTTTCACCAGCTTTATTGTTTTCAAAGGCAATTGGAAACTTCCAACTGGATAGTTTGACCGATCTGAGTTCGTTTTTGAAACGTTCAGATAAAGAGTATACAATCATAACTTTCTGGAATGAGTATTGCCCGAATTGCATCAGTGAACTGGATTCGCTTGAAAAACTTCAGGAACGCTTTCAGATTCTGACGTTTTACAACAGGGATGATTTGCAGAAACAGATGGAAAAAGGGTCCTGGACATTCAATACCTATCTTAGCAGCCGTTTTGCAGAAGAAACCTTCCGGCTGAATGGAATGCCGAACTATTGGGTTCTTGACAAACATAGAGTTTGCTTGTTAAAGACAAGAAATTATTCGGATTTGAAGGTCTTTTTAAGTCAGTCGGAGAGTTTCAGGTAAGAAAAAACCATTCAAGATATTGATTCTTAAAAAAGTTTACTATCTTTGCCCTCCAAATTAAATTTTAAAACATCTGTTATGTACGCAATAGTAGAAATAGCAGGGCAGCAATTTAAAGTGCAAAAAGACCAAAAGATCTTTGTACACCGTTTGGATGCTGAAGCAGGAGCAAAAGTAGAATTTGATCGTGTTTTATTGGTTGACAACGGAGGAAAAGTGAACATTGGCGCCCCGGCTATCGCAGGAGCATTAGTTACTGCTCAAGTGAATGATCACGTTAAAGGTGATACAGTTATCGTTTTCCGCAAAAAACGCAGAAAAGGATACGTGAAAAGAAACGGACACCGTCAATCTTTTACACAAATTACAATTACAGATATTAAAGGGTAATTCTCCGTCAGTAGACGGATAAAAAATTAGAAAACATGGCACACAAAAAA
This sequence comes from uncultured Fluviicola sp., assembly GCA_966248825.1. Classification (GTDB taxonomy): domain Bacteria; phylum Bacteroidota; class Bacteroidia; order Flavobacteriales_D; family Crocinitomicaceae; genus Fluviicola. The sequence continues at coordinate 195,888 of CBINBC010000002.1, read as the reverse complement.
GGAGTCGGTAGTTCTAAAAACGGTCGCGAATCAGAAAGCAAACGTTTAGGAGTGAAAATTTTTGGTGGACAAATGGCAATCGCAGGGAACATCATCGTTCGTCAACGCGGTACTGCACACCACCCTGGCGAAAATGTTGGTATTGGAAAAGATCATACATTATACGCATTGACTGACGGAACAGTTGAGTTCCGCAAAAAAAGAGATAATCGTTCGTTTGTATCGGTAGTTCCATTTGAAACTGCGGAAGCTTAATCGAATAATATAGATTTTTTGAAAAGGCGAGTTCCGACAGTTTCGGGATTCGCCTTTTTTTATTTTAATTTTACCAACTCCCGGAATCTAATCCGGACTTAATTCAATTCGTATGTTAGAAATGACTAAAATCCGCGCTGAACGTGATGAGATCATCACGGCATTGAAGAAGCGCAACATGGACGTGACAGAGACTATTGATGCAATTATTGCCAAAGACCAGCAATGGCGTGCAGCAAAAACATCCATGGAATCCATTGCATCCGAATTGAATAAGATTGCCAAAGAAATCGGTGAGTATTTCAAAAGTGGTAAAACTGCAGAAGCAGAAGCCGCTAAAGCAAAAACAGCCGATTTAAAGCAGGAAGAAAGTCAGTTAAAAGAGCAGGTAGATGCATTGGAAAATGAAATCACAAACTTGCTTTATCAAATTCCGAACGTTCCGAATGCACTGGTTGTTGCCGGAAAGAACGAAGAAGATAATGAAACAGTTGAAGTGGTGGGAGAGCCTGCTGTTTTGCATAAAGGAGCAGTTCCGCATTGGGAATTAACTAAGAAATTCGACCTGATCGATTTTGAGTTGGGAGTGAAGATCACAGGAGCAGGGTTCCCGGTTTACAAAGGAAAAGGAGCGAAATTGCAGCGTGCATTGATCCAGTTCTTCCTGGAAGAAGCAGAGAAAGCAGGTTACGAAGAATTCATCGTTCCACACGTAGTGAACGAAGCGAGTGCTTATGGTACGGGGCAGCTTCCGGATAAAGAAGGACAGATGTACCACATGCCTGTTGACGATCTGTACATGATCCCGACCGCAGAAGTTCCGTTGACAAATATCTACCGCGATGTCGTGCTTCCGGATGAAAATTTCTCCATCAAAATGACCGGTTACACTCCGTGTTTCCGCCGGGAGGCCGGAAGTTACGGAGCACATGTTCGCGGGTTGAACCGTTTGCACCAATTTGACAAAGTAGAAATTGTACGCATCGAACACCCTAGAAATACGGAGCGTGCCCTGACAGAAATGGTGGATCACGTAAAAGGATTATTGGAGAAATTGGGTCTGCATTACCGTATTTTGCGTTTATGCGGTGGAGATACCGGTTTTGCTTCGGCAATGACTTATGACTTCGAAGTGTACTCTGCAGCGCAGGAAAAATGGCTGGAAGTAAGTTCTTGCTCCCGATTTGATACTTTCCAGGCAAACCGCTTGAAATTGCGTTTCAAGGGAAGTGACAAGAAAAATTACCTGGCACATACCCTGAACGGTTCGGCTTTGGCCTTGCCAAGAATTATGGCATCGATCATGGAAAATTACCAGACACTGGATGGAATTGAAATTCCGGAGGTGTTGCATAAATACACCGGGTTTACAAGAATTGATTAACAAGTAGGGGCGAAAAATTTTTCGCCCCTACTTGTTTTTGTTTAATTTAGTCTCATGCTAAGAATCATGTCTTTTCTCATACTACTCGGAATCATCACTTCCTGCGAAAGCAAATTGGGGAAGTTTGAAGAAGACGTATTGTTTGCCAAAGCGACCAATGACTCCGTTCAAAGCACTCTTCAGCAGTTGGATACCAACCAGGTACTGAAACTGCGTGGGAAATCCAAACAAATGCTCCTGAATTTCAACATCGAATTGGGAAATGACACCCTGGACATCGGAACAGCAAGGGAAATTGACGGATTCATCCGTGCATACCGCGCCACCGATTTCTTTACAACCGAAATCAAACAGCTGCGGGAAGCTCAAACAGCCCAGCAGGAAAGATTGAAGAAATTGCAGTCGGATATTGAGAACGGAGCCGGAGATCGTTCGGCTTATTACGATCACGTTCAATTCGAACGAAAAGAAGCTGCACAAATTCGGGAACATAGTTTGATCCTGGAAAAACAATTTATGGATTTTAAACAATCTTACGAGCAATTTAAACCTACATTTGAGCGTTTTAAAGCTGTACACTAAATAAATCATGAAACAAGCGCTGATTTTCTGTTGTCTTCTCCTGTCCTTTGCAGGCTCGGCCCAAACCAGTACCGACCAGCAATTGGCGAACCTGTATTACAACAACGGTGAATTTGAAAAAGCACTTCCTTACTTTGAGAAGATCATTAACAAGCAGAGCACGAAATTCGATCAGCTGCGGTATGTGGATTGCCTGGAGAAAACCAACCAGGTAAAAGACGCTGAGAAATTCCTGAAGAAACTAGTCTCGGCCAACTCCAATGATTTTGATTACACCATCGCACTGGGAGATCTGTACGAACGAACAGAACGCACTTCGCAAACGGAAAAACTCTATAACGACCGCATTAAACAAGTCGCTTCAAACGGCTATGAAGTAGTGGAGTTGTACAATTCCTTCATCAAGAAAGGAAAAGCAGAATGGGGCTTAAAAACACTCGAAACCGGCAGAAAGGAATTGAAGAAGAACTATCCGCTGCAACTCCAGTTTGCCGAAGTGTATTCTTTGCTGGGAAGAACCGACGAAATGATTGACGAGTATTTCGACGTCCTCGACCAATACCCGAACTACAGCAGCAATATTCAGAACGCACTAACCAGGCAGATCGATTTTTCAGAAGACAAAACCGGCGTTTACCAAAAACTGAAAGACAAATTATTGGTACGTATCCAGAAGAAGCCAAACGATTTTGTGTATTCCGAAATGCTGATCTGGCTGTTTATCCAAAAGAAAGAGTTCAAATCCGCTTTAACCCAGACGCAGGCTTTGGACCGTCGGGAAAAAGGAACCGGGAACCGCGTGATGGACCTGGCAGAAACCTGCGTAGAAAACAGCGATTATGCTACAGCCCGGCTGGCATACAGGTATGTGATCGACCAGGGACCTCAAAACCCAAATTACTATACGGCGTACAGTTCGTTGCTGAACATCCGTTACCGTGAAATTACGATCGAAAAGAAATACCAGCCGCAGGATATTGCAGATGCGGAAAAAGAATACCGCGAAGGGCTAAAACTGCTGGGCTGGGGAAGGAACGCCGTTTACACCGCAAAAGAATTGGCAGAGATCAAAGCCTATTACGGAAACGATGCGAAAGGGGCAGCCGATCTGCTGGACAGTTGTTTGGTAGTAAGCGGATTATCCGACATCGAGAAGGCACAGATCAAAATGGCGCTTGCAGATGTATTGGTCCTCCAGGACGACATTTGGCAGGCATCACTTTATTACATGCAGATCGATAAAGACTTCAAATTCGAAACAATCGGTTCCGAAGCAAAGTTCAAGAACGCGCGTATCTTCTACTACGACGGCGATTTTAAGTTTGCACAGTCGCAACTGGATGTCCTGAAAGAATCGACCAGCAAGCTTATTGCCAACGACGCGATGAAGCTTTCCGTACTGATCACCGATAATTTAGGTCTCGACAGTAATTACACAGCTATGTACCAGTTTGCGCAGGCAGATTTGTTGTTAGAACAACATCAGTATGAACGGGCATTTACCTTGTACGATTCGATCAATAAAGCATTTCCTGCACACGGCTTGGCAGACGAAATTCTGCTGCGTAAAGCACAAGCCATGCAGTACCAGGGCAAGTGGCAGGAAGCATTGGACTACCTGAACAAGATTGTCACCTACCACATGGACGATATTCTTTCCGACGATGCAATCTTCACCATCGCTGAGATCTACGAAAAGAACCTTCACGACAAGGAAAAAGCTGCAGAATACTACAAGAAAATCTTGTTCGAATGCAAAGGAAGCTTGCTGACCGTAGAAGCACGTAAACGCTACCGGGCATTGCGCGGTGATGTTACAGATCCGGAAGATCTGTAATTCCGAATCATTATTGTCCGGTTAAATTTCCACCCCAAAAACAATCCTCCTTTCCTCCCTACTTTTTGACAGGCCCAAAAAGTAGGCAAAAATGCCTTTGCACAATTACAGCTTTCGGCCAACCAACCGATCGGGATCAATCCACTAAAAGGTGGGATCCGGATCCAAAATGCAATTCTGTAGTTGTTTTACAAACACTACAGAATTAGCACTTTTCGGGATTGATACCCAAATCGGATGGTTGTCGCTTCTTCAAAAAGATCTGAAGGACGGGTAATGATTAGAAAGTCCCGGGATATTTCTAAGGGTCGTGTAATTGTGCATATTAGCAACTAGTATCAATTCACCAAAAGATTGTAGATTCGATATTCAAAAAAGTAACCCTCCGGTTTTTCTGAACCGGTTCAAAACTTTGTGAATTAAGAAAAAGTAGAAGAATCAATCTTTTTTTCTGACAACTATCCCGAACCCCTCTTCAAACTCCTTCCACCATTTTGGTTTTGAAATTAGATTGTACCACAAACGCGCAATTGATTGCAGGTATCTGATCACAACTGCCTTAAAATAAACCGGTAAGTCTAATTGTTAATTTTTTTATGCGCGTTTGTGTAACCAAAAAGTTTTTTTTAGTTTTATACCGATAACTTAAAAACTTAAACTATTCAAAATGATGAAACCTGCACTTAAAAAGGCTGTTTATGCCTTATCCACCCTTTTGGTAACCACCACTCACTCTTTTTCTCAAACCAATACCTTTCCAAGCAGTGGAAATGTCGGGATTGGAACCGGTTCAACACCTACTGCCAAACTTCAGGTGAACGGATCTGCCCGGATAGACTCTACTTTAACCGTACGGGATTCCATGATCGTAGACAATGTAGCTCATATAAAAAGCGACTTGCAGGTAGACGGAAATACAACCCTAGAAGGAAAATTAACCTTGAATTTACTGCGTGATTCGACATTGACAGACGACGAAGTAATCCTGATCGACTCCGTCGGAAATCTGAAAAGAGGGGGCGATCTGAAGAGCCTGGTGTACTTCCCTGCAGCAGAACAAGCCATGCCCTGTGCCACCGATATGAACGGAGGATACATTCAAACCGCTCCATTCTGGCAGGCTTCGGCAAATCCGCAAAGAATGTATCTGATCAATACATCTTGTTCTCCCGATCCCCGCCTCGGAGTAGGAGTGAAGCCGGAGGCTAAGTTTCATGTCCAATTGGATATAAACTCTACCTTACTTCCGTTATTGGTCGAAAAGCGCTTGAGCAATAATCCGAATTCACCTGCGCCCACTTATAGGCTGATGCAGCTGGATCACAACGGATTGCTTTATGCCCGCGAAGTGAAGGTGAATCTCGACAGCTGGTCGGATTACGTATTTGACGAAAAATACCCCCTAATGCCCTTGAGCGAATTACAGGCATTTATTCAAAAGAACAATCATTTACCGAATGTACCCAGCGCAAAGGAAATGACTGAGAATGGACTGAACGTAGCTCAAAGCAGTATCTTCTTCATGGAAAAGATCGAAGAACTCACCCTGTACGTGCTCCAGATCAATGAGCAGGTCAAAAAGCAGGATCAGTTATTGAGCGAACAGCGGGAATTGTTGAAACAACAGCAGGAGACCATCCGCCTGCAGCAGGAATTGATCCGTAAACTGGAGGAACAATTAAAGCCCTAAAGCCATGAAAAAGTTCATATCAGGAATGTTCCTGCTCATGAGTTTACATGGGTGGGGACAAATCGACACCGTTTTTTTATCACAGGAAAAACTGGCGGATACTATTTATAATGGGTTGAGCACTAAATGCCCGACAGGATTTTTGGCCAATAAACTAAGCCTGCTTCCTTCTGACAGTACACTCTTAAAAACATACTTGTATACAGGTGATTCCATTGTTAGGCATGTAGATGCGGATGGAATGATGCGTTGGTTATATGAAATGAATTGCATCTCGGTTCGCCCGAATGAATTGCCGGTAATGGATAGTGTTTTAGCAAGGTCGTGCGAGTTTGTAGGGGAAACGGAGTTTGAACAGGAAATCATCGTCATTCCTATTGGAATATTTGATTTGAGCTTTAATTCGGTGGATGAGCAGACCGGGTTGATAAATGGCATTTTAACGAAGGATGTTTCTATCTGGAAGGATCAGGTTCCAAATGACAGTTCCATTGTGTCAATACATCACTCTTCAATTGCCGGGCCTTTGTTTGACTACTTTTCATCCGATAGAATGGGTTTTAGCATTAAACGCGATTTTTTTGTGAGTAACACCAGGAATGCCGATGATGTTATTGGTTTGACTTTGATACGGAATGGTGTTGAGCGGGAAACGGAGTTTGATCAGATCGTTCTCTTCAGACCTTACACCGATTCATTGCAGTATTTTCAACTGCGGGTTACTTATTCGGATAGTTCTGCTACCTTGTTTAATTTCATGCTGCATACTCCGGAAATGATAGAAGAAAAATCCCTGGAAAAAAGCTTGCCTTACCCGGAGGATTGGGAAAATGATCCGGACGAGTATGCAAATAATTGCTCTTTACTGGAGATTCCATGGTCTCCCGGGTGTAAGGATTGCGGTATGATGTACGACAACCAGGGAAATAAGATCAAATGGTGTTTTATTCCTTCTTGTTCAAGAGTAGGGTATGATGATGAACGTCCTGAGAAACCTTACATACTTGTAACCGGTTACAGGCCGCCAATGTTCGGTCAGAGCTTCAAAAAAAGCTGGCAGATATATAGCCCTAATCATGCAAGCCTGCTCGAAAACCTGCGGGGACAGGATTACGATATTATCATTGTAAAATTCAACATTGCAGGCAAACCCATGAGGCATGGAATGGAAGAATCTGCCGCACTTTTTGAACGATTCCTGATCCATTTGAACCAAAACATGAAAAAAGGAGATTATTTTGAAAATGTCATTCAGGGGTCTTCCATGGGAGAAGAAATTGTACGCCTGACTTTACTGCGTATGGAACAAAAGCACATGGATTACACTCAAAATTATCCGCACCACCATTCCCGCTTAAATATTGCTTATGATGCCAATTTCTTCGGGGCAAATATTCCGCTGGGCTATCAATACCAGGTGTATAGTGAGCATTGGTTTAAAAGCAATTATTTCGGGGTCATTCCCTTATTCTTAAGCGGATTCCTGTACAATACCGTGAACCAGAAATCATTCAAAGAATTGGTGGCCTATCATGCTGCAAGCTACAGTGATGGTATTTTCACAGGGCCCATTCTCAATATTCCATATACGGAACCGAGTCATCACTGGAGAAGACAAGGGTTCCTGGATGCATTGGATGCGGTGGATAACCACGAGCACATTTTCCCAATGCCGGTTGCAACGCGGAATATTGCCATTTCTTTGGGAAAAATAAGTGGCAAGAACAGTGATGACGATGAGCATTACAACAATGCCGGGGAATATTGGCAGAACTATTCATTCTTAGGATATGTATTTAAAATTGGTACGGCCAAATACATGCCTTCCGGGCAAACCTTTCAAATCTTTCGCAGACAGCTCCCCCCGTTGTTTTTAAATCCCTTCCAATCGGTTTGTAAGCATGAAGTAAATGTTTCCAAAGTGCTGGAAATTGATAACGTCTCCGGTTCTTTCATGAATAAGATAGGAAATTTTGTAGAAGTTGCGGATTGGGCTTACTTTCCGCTCACACAAATCTGGACAGGAAAGAACCGCTACTCGCATAAATCCGTTGTTACGGCTTTGGGTATCAACCCCAATTTGTGGCCCAATGATGGAAGCATGACAGTGAATGTGAAGGATTTGGGATTGATGTTTAATAATTATTCTGATCTACAAAATAATATCAAATCAAATAATTACGGCTATCCCAACCTCGGAAGGCCGAACGACCATTTCCAGGTCACTCCTTTTGAGTCTATTTACATTGACAACCAGATTAATCCACACATCGATATGAGCGGTGGTGGGAATGATGTAGATAGATTGAACGATTTTATTTTCGGGGAGGCAGAACCCTGGTACCTGAACCTGCAAAACCAGGTTGTGGGAAGCAGGGTACGCTTAAATTATATGTATTACGTACGCCGAAGGGCTCAGAATAGGATCACGGTGGGGCATTTGGTAACTCCTAGTACGGATCCCGGTGATTATGTGACGCAGGAAAACGCAGTGGTTGACCTGCGGGCAGGCCAGGAAATCAACCTGAAACCGGGAGTCCATTTCCAGCCGGGGTCCACCGTACACCTGAAAATTGAATTCGAGGAATGCCCGCGGCCAACAACTGACCTGGTGCAATCCGGGTCCGGTCAACGACAGCATGTACAGCGTGAAATCCGGGAAGAAGAGACGCGACAATTTATGCCAGAAGAAAAAAAACAAGCACGTTTGTATCCCAATCCCTCACTCAACGGGACCTTTGTTTTACAGGCTGATGGAGAAAAGACCATCTCAGGCATACGCATTTTTAACCTGTACGGAACATTGATGGAAGATATCCGGGAGAATAGCGTTTCGGTAGTTCGTTTTAACAAGAGGCTCCCGACAGGTACATATATCATCCAGGTGATGGTTGGAGATCAGTTGGAAATTCATAAATTGGTAGTATTATGAGGACACTATTTGCACTAATATTGATTTTAACAACAGCATCCTGCACCAAGTTCGGGAAGAATGTAACCTTAAAAGGCCGTGTCTTAAACCCGGTAACGGGTGAAGGTATTGAAGGAGCCGAAGTGAAGTTGTATAAAATAGTAGGGGGCTATGACTCCAAGTACAGAGCCATCCAATCAGCAACTACAGATGCTTCCGGCAATTTTGAACTGGATAAGTACACCTGGAGCAAACCGATAGCACGATGTGAAATTGATGAATTGTATAAATTGGGCTGGACAAAGGATGGCGGGCAAACCTTTGTTGATAACTTTGAATTGGAAGTTAAGAAAGGGAAGGTCACAAATGCAGATTTTTACGCTGTACCGTATGGGAATTTAATCTTAGATATCCAAAATGTAAATTGTGGTGGTTCAGGAGACGTCATGTATTTTAGAAAAAAATGGCTGGGATATACAGATTTTGAAGGATCCTATTCAACCGCCAGAACAGGGTGTTATTCATATACAAGTCCTTCAGCCTTCCAAATTCCAATGGGAACATATGTATACGAGACGAAGGTAATACGTTCAGGAATTACTACTTATGTATATGATACAATAGTTGTTCCGGAAACTGGAATCGCAACAATTGATATAGATTATTAGCATGCGCTCTATTTTGATTTTACTGACAGTACCCTTTGTATTAACTTCCTGTACCAAGTTCGGGAAGAATGTAACCTTAAAAGGCCGTGTCTTAAACCCGGTTACCGGGGAAGGTATTGAAGGGGCAGAGGTTAAATTATACAGAATTGCAGGCGGCTATGATTCGAATTACAAGACAATCAAATCAACGACTACAGATGCGTCTGGTAATTTTGAATTGAATAAATACACTTGGGCTAAGCCTGTTGCACGCTGCGGAACAAAAGATCTTTATGATTTAGGGTGGACTCAGGATGGTGGTAAAACGTTCATTGATAATTTTGAATTGGATGTAAAGAAAAGAAAGGTGATGCACGCCGATTTTTATTCAGTTCCTTACGCTTATTTGCAACTAGACATTCATAATGTAAATTGTCAGGGAGCGACAGATCATTTTAAGTTGTATGCAGAAGGCACACAGGTTGATATGAGTAAATATGGTCTTATGCTGGATGAATCGGGATGTTATCAATATACTGCTTCTGGGCATTCAAAAGTGCCTATGGGTGCAAGATATTATCGCTGGGAGGTTACCAAAAATGCAATAACTACTGTTTTTTATGATACTATTTATTTAGCTGAAGATGAGTATAAAACTTACACGATCAATTACTAATGAGGTTTCTACTAATGTTTTTCACTCTAGCCGTGATTGTCTCCTGCACCAAATTCAGGAAGAACGTCACACTGAAAGGTCGGGTTATCAATCCGGTTACCGGGGAAGGTATTAAAGGGGCAGAGGTTAAATTATACAGAATTGCAGGCGGATATGATTCGAATTACAAGACCATTAAATCTGCTAACACAGATGCATCCGGTAATTTTGAGCTGGATAAATATACTTGGGCTAAACCGGTGGCACGCTGTGAAGTAGGAGAAATGTATAAACTAGGATGGACAAAGGATGATGGGCAAACGTTTATTGATAATTTCGAACTGGATGTAAAGAGGGGCAAAGTAACCAATGCAGATTTTTACGCGGTTCCCTATGGAAACTTACAAATCAATATCCATAACACTTCTTGTTTCGATTCTAATGATGAATTAAAAATATTCCGTACGCATTCTATTGAAGGATTCTATGATAATGTTCCAAATCCTGCTATTTATATGGGATGTGTTAATCAAACTGGAAACATGAATAAAGCTCCAATGGGATGGTATAAATACAATGGAACAGTAACCAAGAATGGTATTGTAACTTCGAAGAGAGATAGTATCTATTTGAATGAAAGTGAAACCAAAATCTGGAATATTAATTACTGATAGTCAATACCGAACACTTTCAGGTACGGAAAACCGCAACATTTTTTCGAACCTTCCTGTTCAACTTTGTGAAAAGTAAATGAATCATGAAATTACTTATTAAAGTGTCACTAATCTTGTTTCTTACAAGCTGTACCATTACCAAACGCCACTTTGGACCGGGTTATCATATCGAATGGAAATCCTACGCTTCATCCGAGAAACCACACTCCGAATCATCGGATATCGATTTGGCTTCAAACGTAATTGTCGAAGCAGGGCCTGTTGGACCTGAAAAAGAAGTGTCCTTCGATTTAAAGACTTCTTCGAATAATGGTATTGAAGAAAAGGCTTTTTCTGAACAAAGTTCAGCAGATCACTTTAATTTAGTACAAGATGAGGTTACCGTCCCGGAAGTAGCAAACGTATTGGAAGAAAAGATTGTTTCGCAAAATGTGGATGATCCCGGTAATGAAACAATAGTTTCAAAGAAGATGGAAAAAAGTACCTGGTTTTCGTTACTCTTCTTTTTCCTTATCGGAATCATGACAGCTATTTTTTCTATAAGTGGCTTTTTACTGACCGTTGGTGCCACAGCAATACTATTTGGACTGGCACTTGGAATGTTCATCACTTCGCTGATTGCCGTAATTCGCATTCTAAGAAACCCGGACCGTTATAAGAATAGAGTGCTGTCGTTTACAGTGTTCTTTTTTTCCTGTACGCTTTTAGCTATAGGTTTAATCGCTTTTGTTGCAGTCGGGTTATCTGAAATAAACTTTTTTTGAAGTAGTTAGATTGGATTTTTCGAGTACGGAAAATCGCAACACATTTTTGCGTAGAATACAGTTTCTTTGTTCCGGATACTTTGAACCTATGAAATTGCTGGTTCTCTTACTGTTGTTCGGTGTTTGGGGCTTTTACCTGCAAGCTCAGGAAAATGATCGGTTTTCGCTGATTGAAGAGCTGCGCGTGGCTCCGGATGATCTGTTCGGTGGTCCGCGAATCAATTACGAGATCGTACTTTCATTTTTAGGTTTTGTCAATCTCACCTATGTACAAACATTTGGATCGGAAAAGAACCCTTTCAATCTTGGAAATGATTATGTTAACTTAACCGTAAGTGTTCCGTTGATTATTCGTAACAGGTAACTGATTTTGTAACCATTTGTTTTTTAACAATTGCTTCTGAAGCCGTCGATTCTAACTAAGGATTCTCATCAACACATCATTATCATCGCTCTATAAATCCTTTTCTTCGACCAACGGTTTTACTGGGTTTTAAATGGATTTACCCCGTAATTTAGATTAAATCTAAATAGGATTTTTCGCAATTTGGTCTTGTTAAAAAGTATTAAATTCGCCTGTCTTAAAAATTAGAGATTATGTCTTCTGCAGAAGATTACTTACCGATATTGCTCCAGGCAGGTGTTGCACTGGGCTTTGTTATACTGGTTTTGGTGGTTGCCCCGATGTTGGGTCCCAAACTGTTCGGAAAAAAGAAAAATGCCAACTGGGAGTGTGGTATTGAAGAAGTTGGAAACGCTCGTTTCCCAATCTCCATCCGTTATTTATTAACCGCAATTTTGTTCGTACTGTTCGATGTGGAAGTAATCTTCTTCTACCCGTACGCTGTGAATTTTAAATTCCTGCAGTCTGACGGATTGATCGCGGTAATTATTTTCGTAGCATTCTTCCTGACCGGATTTTTCTACGTACTTAAAAAAGGTGCTTTAGAATGGGAAAAGTAGAAATTATCAATGGTGTAGAAACCATTAACGGAGAAGGTTTCCAATTGACGTTGCTTGACAAGGTCATCGGAGCTGCCCGTGCAAATTCCGTTTGGCCGCTGCCGTTTGCTACCTCTTGCTGTGGTATCGAATACATGGGGACCATGGGAAGTAACTACGACGTGGCGCGTTTCGGAATGGAACGGATGTCTTTCTCTCCACGCCAGGCAGATCTGTTGATCGTTGCCGGTACAATCTCCAAAAAATTAGCTCCAATCCTGAAACAGGTGTACGAACAAATGGCTGAACCGAAATGGGTTCTTTCCGTTGGTGCATGTGCGTGCTCGGGTGGGATTTTTGATACATACTCGGTATTGCAGGGAATTGACCGCGTGATTCCTGTGGATGTTTACGTACCGGGATGTCCGCCAAGACCCGAGCAAATCATTGAAGGGTGTATGAACATTCACCGCCTGGTGAAAAACGAATCGCTGCGCCGCAGGTATTCGGATGAATACAAGCATTTGTTGAAGAAATACGATTTGAACGATGAGTAATTTGACAAACGAAGCGGTACTTAGCCGCATCCAGGAAAAATTCGGCGAAGCAGTTCGCAATTCCGAAGAACCTTACGGAATGTTGACCATCGAGATTGATGCTGCTAAAGCTCACGACTTAATAAAATGGTTAAAAGCGGATGAGGTGTTGAAAGTGTCTTTCCTGACCCTGATCGGCGGAGCTCATTTTCCAAACGATAAAGGACGCGAGATCTGTGTAAACTACCACCTGCATTCTTTAGTGAATAACGTGCGTTTGCGCATCCGTGCATTTCTCCCGATCGAAAACCCGACTATTCAGTCCGTTACAGATATTTATGTAGGTGCCGACTGGCAGGAACGTGAATCATACGATTTCTTCGGGATCATTTTCGAAGGACATCCGAATTTAACGCGAATCCTGAACGAAGACGATATGGATTACTTCCCGATGCGTAAAGAATACCATTTGGAAGATGCAACAAGAGAAGATAAAGACGATCGTTTCTTCGGTCGGTAATTAAAAAACTATGAGCGATACTCCAAATAACAAAAGCCTGTTTGCCGATGAAACCATCGACGGACAAATCGCGACGCTGAACCTCGGGCCAACTCACCCTGCAACACACGGGATTTTCCAGAACGTGTTGACAGTTGACGGTGAAAAAATCCTCGACTCAGTTCAGACCGTAGGTTACATTCACCGCGCTTTTGAAAAGCTGGCTGAAAGAAGACCTTACAACCAAATTACACCGATCACAGACCGATTGAACTATTGTTCTTCCCCGATCAACAACATGGGTTGGGAAATGACCATGGAAAAACTGATCGGCGTGCAGGTTCCGAAGAAAGTAGATTACATGCGTGTAATCATCATGGAATTGGCGCGTATTGCAGACCACCTGGTTTGTAACTCGGTAATCGGTGTGGATACCGGAGCATTGACAGGATTTACCTACATGTTCCAGCAGCGTGAAGCGATCTATGAATTGTACGAAGAAGTGTGTGGTGCGCGTTTGACTACAAACATCGGTCGTATCGGAGGTTTTGAAAGAGATTTCTCTCCGACATTCCACGTAAAACTGAAAAAATTCCTAAAAGAATTCAATAAACACTTCCAGGAATTCGACGACCTGTTGCTTCGGAACCGTATTTTCATGGACCGTACCATCAAAGCCGGACCAATCAGCGCTGAACGTGCATTGGATTACGGATTCACAGGTCCGAACTTACGCGCTGCGGGAGTGGACTACGATGTGCGTGTGATGACGCCGTATTCTTCCTATGAAGACTTCGATTTTGATATTCCGGTAGGAACACAGGGAGACACTTATGACCGTTTCTGTGTGCGCCAGGAAGAAGTACGCCAAAGTTTGAGAATTATTGAACAGGCTTACAACAACATGCCGGAAGGAAAACACTTCTCACCGGATGTTCCTGAATTCTATTTACCTCCGAAAGCTGACGTTTACACGAAAATGGAAGCGTTGATCTACCACTTCAAAATTGTCATGGGTGAAACACCTGTTCCGGTCGGAGAAGTGTACCACGCGGTGGAAGGTGGAAACGGAGAGTTAGGGTTCCATTTGATTTCAGACGGAGGAAGAACACCATACAGACTTCAGTTTAGAAGACCTTGTTTTATTTATTATCAAGCATATCCGGAAATGATTAAAGGACAAACCATCTCAGATGCCGTATTGACCTTAAGTAGTTTGAACGTGATTGCAGGAGAATTGGACGCATAAGATGAGTATATCAGTTACACATAATTATACAGATCAGCCTGAACCGGAGTTCAGCGCTGAAAAATTGTTGGAAGTACAACGCTTCATCAACATGTATCCGGAAGGAAAACAGAAAAGTGCCCTGATGCGTATCCTTCACCTGGCAGAAGAAGAATTTGGCGGCTGGTTAAGTGTTCCGACGATGAATTACGTAGCCCGCTTGTTAAACATTCAGCCGATCGAAGTATACGAAGTGGCAACTTTCTACACCATGTTCAACATTGAAAAACCGGGTAAAGTTGTTTTGGAAGTGTGCCGTACAGGACCATGTATGCTGGTTGGTTCCGACCAGATCATCGAATACATCGAAAACAAACTAGATATTAAAGTGGGCCAGACTTCAGCAGACGGAATGTTTACATTGAAAACTGCAGAATGTTTGGGAGCTTGTGGCTACGGTCCGATGCTTCAATGCGGAAAGCACTACCACGAACATTTGACTCCTGCGAAAGTAGATGAGTTATTGGACACCTTGCGTAAAGAACATTCAGATAAATAGGAATGGGAAGAAAATTATTATTGGAACATGCAAACGTTCCCGGAATCGAAACCTTTGAAGTCTACCGCAGAAACGGAGGTTACCGCTCTGTAGAAAAGGCTTTGAAAACGATGTCGCCGCAGAATGTGGTGGAAGAAGTTCAGGCTTCCGGACTGAGAGGTCGTGGTGGAGCCGGATTCCCGACAGGGATGAAATGGTCTTTCCTGGCAAAACCGGAAGGAGTTCCGCGTTACCTGTTGTGTAATGCCGACGAATCCGAGCCCGGAACTTTCAAAGATCGTTACTTAATGGAAAAGATCCCGCATTTGCTGATCGAAGGAATGATCGTTTCTTCTTATGCATTGGGATGTAACCAGTCATACATTTATATCCGCGGAGAATACATGTGGGTGTTGGAAATTGTGGAAAAAGCAATTGCTGAAGCTTATGCAAACGGTTTTCTTGGAAAAAATATCTTAGGATCGGGTTACGACCTGGATTTAGCTATTGCACCGGGAGGTGGAGCTTACATCTGCGGTGAAGAAACGGCCTTGATCGAATCCCTGGAAGGAAAGCGCGGAAATCCGCGTATCAAGCCGCCATTCCCTGCTGTAAAAGGTTTGTGGGGATGTCCAACCGTAGTAAACAACGTAGAATCTATCGCAGCAGTTGTTCCGATCGTGAATGACGGTGGGGCTGAATACGCGAAAATAGGTATTGGGAAAAGTACCGGAACCAAATTGATCTCAGCGTGTGGAAACCTGGTGAAGCCGGGAGTTTACGAAATCGAACTGGGATTGTCCGTAGAAGAATTCATTTACTCCGACGAATGGTGCGGTGGTATCGCAAACGGGAAGAAAATCAAGGCATGTGTGCCGGGTGGATCTTCCGTTCCGATTTTGCCTGCAAACCTGATCACAAAAACAGCTGAAGGAACAGATCGTTTGATGACTTACGAAAGTTTGGCGGAAGGTGGTTTTGCAACCGGATCCATGCTGGGTTCAGGTGGTTTCATCGTATTTGATGAAGATCAGTGTATCGTTAGAAATACCTGGAACTTCGCACGTTTCTACGCACACGAATCATGCGGGCAATGTTCACCGTGTCGTGAAGGAACCGGATGGATGGAGAAAGTACTTCGCCGTTTGGAACACGGACAAGGTCACATGCACGACATAGACCTGTTGGCAGAGATCAACAAGAAAATAGAAGGAAATACGATTTGTCCGCTGGGCGATGCAGCAGCATGGCCGGTAGCAGCAGCAATCCGTCATTTTAGAGAAGAATTTGAATGGCACGTGACTAATCCGGATGAAGCGGTAAAACGCAACTTCGGGATCGCGTCAAATCACATGCCTTTAGTATAAAATAGAGATCATGGTAAAAGTTATCATTGACGATATCGAAGTAGAAGTAGAACCGGGAACAACCATCCTGAATGCTGCTCGTAAGATCGGTGGAGATGTAGTTCCTCCCGCAATGTGCTATTACAGCAAGCTGCAGGGAAGCGGTGGAAAATGTAGAACATGTTTGGTGGAAGTAGCCGCAGGTTCTGCAGCCGATCCGCGCCCGATGCCCAAATTGGTTGCATCGTGCTCAACTCCGGTAATGGACGGAATGATTGTAAAGAACAAAACATCAGAGCGCGTGTATGACAACCGTGCGGCTGTGACGGAGTTCTTATTGATCAATCACCCATTGGATTGTCCGATCTGTGACCAGGCCGGAGAATGTCATTTGCAGGATCTCGGATTCGAGCACGGAAAAGAAGGTACACGTTACGAAGAGAAGCGCAGAACATTCGACCCGATCGATATCGGCGATAAGATCAAGTTGCACATGAACCGTTGCATCCTTTGCTACCGTTGTGTATATACTGCAAATCAATTGACAGATCAGCGTGTTCACGGTGTGATGCACCGCGGAGATCATGCTGAGATCTCAACTTACATCGAGAAAGCAATCGATAATGACTTCTCAGGAAACGTGATTGACGTTTGTCCGGTAGGAGCATTAACAGATAAAACATTCCGCTTCAAGAGCCGTGTATGGTTCTTAAAACCGATGGAAGCTTCTTGTGAGTGTACGAAATGTGCCGGAAAAGCAGTTGTTTGGATGTTCGGAGATGAGATTTACCGCGTAACAGGCCGCAAGGACAAATACGGGGAGATCGAAGACATCGATGGAAAAACAGCCTGGATCTGCAACGAATGCCGTTTCGACAAAAAAGATAAAACGAAATGGAATATTGAAGGACCACGTGTGATCAACCGTCACTCCGTGATCTCTCAAAATAAATACATCGTTGACGAGCGTCTTGAACTTAAAAAACTAACAGGAAAGTAAGATGATCATAAAATTAATCATAGTTGTTGTTTTATTCGCAGTAACACTGGGAATAGCGGCTTATCTGACTTTAATGGAGCGAAAAGTTGCTGCCTGGATGCAGGACCGTATCGGGCCGGACAGAGCGGGACCATTTGGATTGCTTCAGCCTTTGGCCGATGGTGGAAAAATGTTCTTCAAAGAAGATTTCCGCCCAACGAATGCCGATAAGTGGTTATTTATTATTGGGCCTGGAATTGCCATGTTTACCTCACTCATTACGGGTGCGGTAATTCCATGGGGACCGGATCTTCAATTATTCGGTGAAACGATTTCCCTCCAGGTTGCTGATGTAAACATCGGTATTCTCTTCATTATGGGAGCGGTTTCCATCGGGGTATACGGAATCATGATCGGAGGCTGGGCTTCCAACAATAAATTCGCATTATTCGGAGCGATCCGGGCAAGTTCCCAGATGATTTCTTACGAATTGGCGATGGGAGTTTCCGTCATCACTATCGTTATGATGACCGGATCATTGAGTATGAGAGATATCGTTGACCAGCAGCATGGTTTCTGGCAGGACGGATGGTTCTCCTGGAACGTATTCAAACAGCCGATCTGTTTCGTGGTATTCCTTATTACAGCTTTGGCAGAATGTAACCGCGCTCCGTTCGACTTACCGGAATGTGAATCCGAGTTGATCGGTGGTTACCACACCGAATACGGTGCTATGAAACTGGGGTTCTTCCTTTTCGCAGAATACGTGAACATGTTCATTTCTTGTGCTGTAATTTCTGCATTATTCTTCGGAGGTTACAACTTCCCGGGAATGGACCACTTCTCAGGAAACACCTTAGCAATTCTTGGAACATTGGTTTTCTTCGCGAAAACCTTCTTCTTCATTTTCGTATTTATGTGGATCCGCTGGACATTGCCACGTTTCCGTTACGATCAGCTGATGCACATCGGTTGGAAAAAAATGATTCCGATTGCATTGATCAATTTGTTGATTACAGGAGTAGTGATTGCTTACACCGAAGGATGGTTTGCTAAAGACAAATCCAACGAATCTGCAAGCAATGCAAAAATCGAACAGCCGTTGGGGGTAAATACATCCCCGGAAAAGACGAAAACCGGAAATAGCTTATAAAATATTCGAATGGAAAGTTTATCAAATCGTAAAAAAGTTGTTTCGAACAAGAAGATGACCTTCATGGAGAAACTTTACTTCCCGGCAATCCTGGGAGGTATGTGGATCACATTTAAGCATTTATTTAAGAAACACAATACTGTAAAATATCCGGAGGTTAAGCGCGAGTTTGCACCGGTTTACCGCGGACAACACGTATTGAAGCGTGACGAAGAGGGAAGAGAGAATTGTACCGCTTGCGGATTATGTGCAGTTGCATGTCCGGCAGAAGCAATCACCATGACTTCCGAAGAGCGTAAAAAAGGCGAGGAGCACTTGTACAGAGAAGAAAAGTATGCATCGACTTACGAGATCAATATGCTGCGTTGTATTTTCTGTGGTTTGTGCGAAGAAGCATGTCCGAAAGAAGCTATTTTCCTGACTGATCGTATCGTTCCAACTTATTTCGAACGCAACGATTTCATTTACGGAAAGGACAAACTGGTAGAACCGGTTGATCAGCGAGTGGATATCAGTAAGAGACAATTAACCGGAAAAAGACCTGCGTAATGAGTTTGGATATTCTATTTTACATCCTGGGCGGATTAACGATCGGAACAGCTTTGATGGTTGTTTTGAGTAAGCACCCGGTGAGAAGTGTACTTTACTTAGTACTTACGTTTTTCCTGATCTCTGCAAATTACGTGATGATGAACGCGCAGTTTATTGCTATCGTTAACATCATCGTGTATGCGGGAGCGATCATGGTATTATTCCTGTTCGTATTGATGTTATTGAACCTGAATAAGGAAAACGAACCGAAACACTCACCTTTGATGACCATTGGTGCGGCTATTGCCGGAGGCGGATTGTTCTTAGTGGTAGTTGCGGCTATGCGTGATGCCATTCTTGCCGCTCCGATGATCGATACGAACTCAGAGCAAGTTGGATTGGTGGAAAACCTGGGGAAAGTGCTGTTTACGAAATATGTGCTTCCTTTCGAAGTTTCTTCCGTATTGTTCCTTGCAGCAATGGTTGGAGCAGTTCTTTTAGCAAAACGTGAAAAACAAACTATAGAGTAATATGTTATTAGCGACATTATTTGAATCAGGTGTAAAGATCGAACACTACATGGTCCTTGCTACGGCATTGTTCGTGATCGGTGTATTCGGTGTGCTTTACAGAAAGAATGCAATCATTCTATTGATGTGCATTGAATTAATGCTCAACGCGGTGAATTTATTACTGGTAGCGTTCTCCACTTATTTCGGGCAGGCAGACGGACAGCTTTTCGTGTTCTTCATCATGGTGGTTGCGGCTGCTGAAGCTACGGTGGGTCTGTCGATTTTGGTATTACTTTACCGAAATACGCGCTCAACAGATATTCGATTGTTTAATAAATTAAAAAACTAAAACATGTCGGTATCACAATTACTGCCTTTGATTCTTTTGCTTCCATTAATTGGGGCGTTTATTAACGGTACAATCGGGAAATCGCTTTCAAAAGTGGTTGTAGGAACGATCGGGACCGGTGTAATGGCGATTTCGTTTGTCCTTGCTTTGATGGCTTTTATGAGCGTTCAGCACGGCGAACCGGTAACCGTTCATTTGTTCACGATGATCAAAACGAGTTCGTTCTCTTTGAATGCTCGTTTGTTTGCCGATAACCTATCCCTATGGATGACATTGATTGTAACAGGGATCGGAACTTTGATCCACCTGTTCTCTATGGGTTATATGAAACACGATGCAGGCTATTACAAGTTTTTTGTATACCTGAATCTCTTCATCTTTGCCATGTTGACATTGGTACTCGGAAGCAACTACTTCATGTTGTTCTTCGGATGGGAAGGTGTGGGTATCTGTTCTTATCTATTGATCGGTTTCTGGTACCAGGATTTCAAAAATACATTGGCTGCAAGAAAAGCATTCATCATGAACCGTATCGGGGATTTGGGACTGTTAGTAGGACTTTTCTTAATCCTTGGAAAATTCGGAACATTGGAGTACGCAGAAGTGGCTAAAGCGGTGATGACGGAAGGATTTGAGATCTCAGAAATGCTGATCTTCGGAATTACGATCTGTTTGTTCATCGGTGCAACCGGAAAATCTGCTCAGATTCCATTGTTTACATGGCTTCCGGATGCGATGGCGGGACCGACACCGGTTTCAGCTTTGATCCACGCGGCAACGATGGTAACTGCAGGTATTTTCTTAACGGTTCGTTCCAACTTCCTGTATGAATTGGAGGGAGCACACGTTGTGAAAGAAATCATTCTATATGTCGGTCTGGCAACTTCAATTATTGCTGCCTTCATTGCCATGCGTCAGAATGATATCAAGAAAGTATTGGCTTATTCAACAGTTTCTCAGTTAGGAATGTTGTTCGTAGCATTGGGAATGGGAGCTTACACGGCTGCGATGTTCCACGTTACAACTCATGCATTCTTCAAAGCATTGTTGTTCTTAGGCTCGGGAAGTGTGATCCACGCCATGTCTGATGAACAGGATATCCGCAAAATGGGTGGACTTCGCAAGAAGATTCCGGTAACACACATCACATTCCTGATCGGTACTTTGGCAATTTCAGGTATTCCGTTATTGTCCGGTTTCTACTCGAAGGATGAGATCATCGGTCACTCATTCGGTGACAATAAATTCGTGTTCGGAGCATTGATGTTCAGTTCAGCATTAACAGCCATTTATATGTTCCGCGTGTACTTCGTTACTTTCTTTGGGAAATTCAGAGGAACACACGAACAAGAACACCATTTGCACGAAGGACCTGCGTCTATGACCTTGCCTTTGATCATTTTGGCTATGCTTTCTGTTTTCGGTGGGATATTGAATTTACCGGGAGTTTTCTTGCACAAGGGAACGCATTGGTTGTCGCATTATTTTGCGCACAATGTAGCGGGTGACGGAATGAAAGTAGCCGAACACGGTGATACATCCATGACCTTGATCTTAATGTGTATTGCCGGAGCAATGGCAGTTATTATTGCCGGAATTACCTACACGGTTTATGTTACTAAGAACAGCATTCCGAAAGAAGATGACCAATTGAAGGGTTGGGAAAAAGCTTCTGCTATGAAATTATACTTCGATGAGATCTACGATTTCCTATTCGTGAAACCGGTTCTTTGGATTTCTGAAAAAGGCGCACATTACTTCGAAGGAGCATTCCTGCACCGCGGAGTAGTAAGTATCGGGAAAGTGATTGGAAAATCAGGAGATTTGGTTCGTAAGATCCAAACCGGAAGAACCGATAACTACATTTTGTGGATGGTTTTTGGAATCATCGGGTTGATCGTTTATTACATTATCTATTATAAAAACTAAAGCGTGGCACTACTTTTATTTATACTACCAGTTTTCTTTGCGTTATCGGTATTGATTGTTCCGAAACAAGGAGTTCGGGCATACGGAATTATCGGTTCGCTTGCCGTTTTAGGGGTTGTAATAGCATGTATGATGCAGTACAACAACGATGGAACGGTGCACATATTTGGACAAACAACCGAATGGCTTCGTGGTACAGGAATCACTATGAGTTTCGGTTATGATGGAATTTCTTTATTGATGCTGCTATTGACAGCAGTTTTGGTTCCGTTGGTATTGATCTCCAACTTCAAAAATGAATTGGCTGAGAACCGTTTGTTTACAAGCATGGTTTTCTTCATGCAGCTGGGATTGATCGGAGTGTTCATTTCCATGGACGGATTGTGGTTCTACGTTTTCTGGGAAATCACGTTGATCCCGATTTTCTTAATTTCCTGGTGGTTTGGAGCCCCGGAAAGAAAAGCGGCATTGATGAAATTCTTCATCTACACATTCGTAGGATCTTTAGCAATGCTTGCTGCATTAATCGGAATCAAAGTAAATGCACCTACTTTCTATATCGAAGATTTGAAAGCGGTTGTCTTTACCTCTAAAACAGCTTGCTGGCTGGCACTTGGTTTCTTTTTAGCCTTCGCTATTAAAATCCCGGTTTTCCCGTTCCACACGTGGCAGCCGGATACGTATACGAAATCGCCGATGGCAGGTACCATGCTCCTTTCAGGTATCATGTTGAAAATGGCATTGTACGGAATGATCCGTTGGATGATTCCATTGTTCCCGGAAGCAGTTGCTTGTTTGCAGTGGCCGGTAATCATCCTGGCAACTATCGGAGTTGTTTACGGTGCAGTTATCGCCATCAAGCAAAAAGATATGAAGCGCGTATTCGCTTTTGCCTCTATGTCTCACGTTGGATTGATTGCTGCGGCAATTATGGTTTGGGATTTCGATGCATTATCCGGAAGCATGGTACAGATTGTAAACCATGGTCTGGTGGCCGTAGGATTGTTCTTAGCGGTTGAAATTATCGAGCGCAGAACAGGAACAAGAAACCTGAACGATTTGGGAGGATTTGCAAAGCAGGCTCCGAAATTTGCATTCTGGTTTGCCGCTTTGGCTTTTGCTTCGGTATCAGTTCCGTTAACAAGCGGTTTCATTGGAGAATTCCTGATGTTGAAAGGATTGGTTCAGTTTGATATGATCGTTGGAATCGTTGCCGGAACTACCCTGATCCTTGGAGCAGTTTACACCTTCCGTGCTTACCAGTTGAGCATGTATGGTCCGGTGACAAGAGATCAGTTTGCCGATCTGCATTGGTCTGAATTGCTTGTTTTGGCGGTTATCATCATCGCGGTAGTGATCTTAGGAGTTTATCCTGCATTGATCACGGATTTCGTGAATCCAAGTTTAAAAATAGTATTAGAAACAATTTCAACACCTTCAGGTTTATAATATGGATGCATTATTAATTGTTTTTGCCAGTGGATTGATTTCCTTATTTGCTGCTTTTGCAAAGAAACCTTGGTTAGTTGTTGGATCTGCTATGGCAGGTTTGTTAGCTGCGATTATCGTAATTATCGGACAGCTTCAAACAGGAAAAGCATTTTTTGATTTCCTGAAGTATGAAGGATTAGCTTTTGATCAGGTTGCTTTGTTGTTTAGTTTAGCCATCTGTGTTCTGACTTTATTGATTGTCGGTATTGGTTACGAGCGATTTAAAGAGAATCCGGTGCATACGGGAGAGTACATTGGTTTATTGTTGTTCTCTGCAACCGGTGCAATGATCATGACGGCTTACACGGACATGTTCATGTTCTTCCTGGGACTGGAAATCCTTTCTATTCCGATTTACGTAATGGCGGGAAGTAATAAGGCAGACGTACGCTCTTCAGAAGCATCGTTGAAGTATTTCTTAACGGGTTCATTTGCTACGGGAATCTTCTTATTCGGATTGGCGTGGATGTACGGTGCAACCGGAACATTCAAGTTGCAGGAAATCCAACTAAAAATCGCTGAAATGGACACTCTAAGTCCGATTTTAATGATTGGTGTGTTATTGATTATGGCATCGTTTATTTTCAAAGTGGGAGCGGCACCGTTCCATTTCTGGAGTCCGGATGTATACGACGGAGCGCCGCCTGCAGTAACCGGTTTTATGGCTTCTGTTGTGAAGATTGCAGCATTCTTCGCATTTCTTAAAATGTTTGCTTTTTGCTTTGGTCGTGGAGAACTATATGATTTCTGGAAAGGTGCTTTGGTAGTCATGATTGTTATCACGCTTTTTGTCGGGAATCTATCCGCACTGCGCCAGGTGAAATTTAAACGTTTATTGGCTTATTCTTCTATTACCCACGTGGGTTACACACTTTTGTTGTTTGTGTCCCAGGGTGATGTTGCCGGTACTTTGTGGTTCTACATGTTCTCTTACGGATTCTCTATCGTTGGAATTATTGCCGTTGCAATTGCTGTAAATGATTCGGAAGACCGCATCGAAGGGTTGAGAGGATTGGGCAAAAGAAACCCGTTCCTGGCAATTGTAGGAATTGTGGCTTTGCTATCACTTGCAGGAATTCCGCCTACATCCGGATTCTTCGCGAAATACATTCTTTTCTCCGGAGCTTGGGAAAATGCTTCCTGGTTAGTGATTATTGCATTGATCAATTCAGGGATCAGTATTTACTACTACCTTAAAGTGCTTGTAACAATCGCTTCTCCGGCAGAACAGGAACAAGAGAAAATCAAATTGTCGCCGTTAACAGTTGCAGTGTTGATAATTGCATTGGTAGGTATGCTCGGGTTCAGTTTTATTCTTCCTTTCCTTTATTAAGTAATAAGATTCCAATTTTTCTTAAAATAGTAGCTATGCTTCGAAATTCACGCCATTTTTGTGCTATGTTTTCGAAGTATAGCTTTTTTTTAGTTCTCCTTTTTAGTGTATCCCAATCTTCCGCCCAGTTAATTGAAAATACGAAAGGTGTTGCTTTTACGGATATTCCATTTTTCAATACGAAATTTGTAAAAGGAAGCAAGATCAAGGAAATTCACGGCAAGTTTACCTTTAAGAAACAGGGGGATATTATGCGTGAATCCAATTATGTATATGTGTTCAATTTCGATACACTTGGAAACCTGGTCCGTCATTATCAGACAGCAAAAGGGGATCAGACTACAGATACCACGGTCCGTTTTTATGATTACACTGCTGACGGCCGGATAGTTAGAAAGAGGATCAGCCAAAAGCGCGGTTTTCTATCAACCTATTACACTTATAATTCAGAGGGACAAATTGTTAAGGAAGAAGTTTACAGGGATATTGATACCATGAACAGTATTCTGAAGCCGGCAATCGAACGAAGCTTACTTTGGAATACGGAAACAATGGAATACCAGTTGTATGAAGGACAGTTCAAGAAGAAGGTATTCAACAGCTATGGGAACCAATACCTGGAAGTAACTAAGTACAAGGATAGTTTGGGGTATTTGGCCCGCGAAGAGGAAGTATTTACCATTACCCGAAACCGGATCACGACCAAATACAGTTATTCGGATAAAGGACTGATCGAAAAAGTTGCTGTGTACAAGAACACGGATACCATCCCAATGTCTGAATCACGTTATACTTATGATACTTTTGGCAACCTACAGGCAAAGTATGTATACAAGGACGGAGTGTTTGTTACCGAATATCAAATTGTGTACAGTGGATTAACCGGCTTGTTGTATTCCATCATCATGCGAGAAGTAAGCAGTAATTTCATCTCCATCATCCGTTTTTCGGAGCCTACTTTCTGGGATAAACCTTGATTTATTTTTGTTGGGATTAATTATCCTCCCCCTTAATCCCCCTCCAAAGGGGGAGATTTCAAATCGTTTTCCAAAAAAAGGAAATATTATCATCCAGAATTGAATTCTCGAAGTGTGATTAATCTTTAAAGATGTATCGTGGGTTTCCCCCTTTGGAGGGGGACGTAAGGGGGAGGAAGATGCAAATCAACAGATTAAGGAAATCTTTATTAATACAAAAAATAATCCCTTCCACCGCAGTAGAAGGGATCCTTTCATTTATATAAAGTTTGCTTCGGTTGCTTTTACAATTGTCCGTCGGAATGATAGACACCACCTTTGTAGACTTTCACTTTCAACAGGATTCCATCATTGTCATAGACATACACTTTTCCATCCCATAGAGCACCGTTTTTAAATTCTCCGTCCTGCCAGATTTCTCCGTCATTGTTGTAGACTTTGTTGTAACCGTTCGGAGACCATTTCACGCCTTGTGTTTTAGGAGTTCCACCTATAGAAGGAGCTTTTTCTTTGGATTGTCCGGGATCTTTTACTTTCACCATCGGGTGAACAGGATCTTTCGTTTCGGATTTTGTCTGGTTGCCAGAACCATCGTAATACGAGATTTCTTTGATGTCGCCATTTTCATAGTAACGAACTGCTTTACCCGAAATTACACCATTGTTTGAATCATATTCATATTCCAATTGGCCATTCGGATAGTAATAACGGATTTTTCCGTTCTCTTTTCCAATTTCGTTGTATTTCCCCTGGTAGGAAGGCTGACCGTTCTCATAATATCGGATCAGGGAATCTTTGTAGATATTCTTCTCGAAATTTCCTTTTTCTTTTGGCTGGCCGTTGGCCCAATAACGCGTAAACTGTCCTTTCGGACGATTATTTTCGTAATTTCCTTTAAGGGATGGCGTTATACCATCAGTATGATATTTAATCCAAATGCCTTCTTTACGGTCATCTACATACTTTCCTTCTTCTACTTTACCGTTTGCGGGAACACCGGAATCCGGACGGTCTTTACCATAGTAAATCCACTTACCCTGCTTTCTTCCCTTTTCATCTGTAACATTCAGCTTACCATCCTGATCAGTATTCGGGGATGCCTTGGCAGTCATAAGTAGTGACAGGAAAAAAACAGCGAGTCCGACTTGTTTATACTTCCACATGTTTTGAATTAGTTTTGTAGCGCAATCTAAAGATAGAATTATTTTGGTACAGTTGCCTAAATACATACAAAATTTCGCTGAAGTGCTTTATTTTTTCGATTAACAATGAATAGACTGATTTTTTTTAACCTGAACTACAAGTTATTTAACATTTCACGGGTAGTTTTATCTAAATCATAACATTCTTCCCAGCCCCAATTTTCACGTGCCGCAGAATCATCGATAGATGCAGGCCAGGAGTCTGCAATAGCTTGTCTGAAATCGGGTTCATAGTTAATGGTGAAATCCGGAATTATTTTTTGAATGCTCTCAAAAATCTGTTTCGGGGTAAAACTTAGAGCAGAGAGGTTATAACTGGAGCGGATCTTTACTTTTTCAGCCGGTGCTTCCATCAATTCAATCGTTGCACGAATAGCGTCGTCCATGAACATCATCGGAAGTGCAGTATCTTCTTTGAGGAAACAGGTGAAGTGTTCTCCAGCTTTCGCCTTGTAATAAATGTCTACGGCATAATCTGTAGTACCTCCACCGGGAAGGCTTTTGTAAGAAATCAATCCGGGGTAACGGATACTTCGGACATCCACACCAAACTTGTTGAAGTAATATTCACACCATCTTTCTCCCGCCTGCTTGGAAATACCGTATACAGTACTTGGCTCCATCACCGTAAATTGCGGAGTATTGAACCTTGGTGTCGTTGGACCGAAGACCGCAATGGATGAAGGCCAGAATATTTTGGAAATATGTCCTTCTTTTGCAAGGTCCAGGATAATGAACAAGCTTTCCATATTCAGTTTCCAGGCAAAATCCGGGTTCTTCTCTGCAGTTGCCGAAAGCAAAGCAGCCAGCAAATACACATCCGAAAATTTTTGTTCTATGATATAAGAACGGACCAAATCCTTGTTCAAGGCATCTAATTGGATGTAAGGTCCGTTTGCAAGTGTTTCCGGACATTCTTCTTTTAAATCAGCTGCGACAACATTTTGAGCACCGAATTTTTCTCTCAGTGCCAGTACCAATTCAGTACCGATTTGTCCGCAGGAACCTAAAACCAGAATTTTTTTCATTGGGCGTTCGATTTGAGCGCAAATATACTTTTTTTTCAATGGAATAAAAGTTTTCACTTTTGTCAAAAAACTGACAATTCTCATTTTTTATCACTCATTTTGTCGGTAATTTTGCGTAACTTTCAGATACTATGTGGTTGGAATTGATGTTAAAACTAATGTGGTTACTTATTCGCAAACCTGAATGAGCCAACTCCCTGTTTATCGTCGAATTGTTAAAAACTAAATACATTTAAACATGCCTTTTTACTATAAGTTGGGGAAAATCCCTCCTAAAAGACACATTCAATTCCGCAAGGAATCCGGCGATCTGTATTACGAACAATTGTTCGGTACGGAAGGATTTCATGGTTTTTCTTCTTTATTATATCACGTACACCGACCAACGATGGTGAGATCGATCAAAGAGTTGAAAGACCTTACTCCGGTTCCTGCCGTAAATAAGAATATCACTTCACGCATGTTGAAAGGATATAACGTGGCACCGAAAGAAGATTTTTTGGAATCACGCGAGATCGTTCTTTTTAATAATGACCTGAATATCGCTCTGGCTGCGCCAAAAAAATCGATGCAGACTTATTTCTATAAGAATGCCGATGCGGATGAAGTCATCTTTATCCACGAAGGAAACGGAAAGCTGCGCACCATGTTGGGAAATATTCCGTTCAGCTACGGAGATTACCTCGTTATTCCCCGTGGGATGATCTATCAGATAGAATTTGAAACGGAAAAGAACCGATTATTCATTGTCGAATCATTCTCTCCGATCTTAACGCCGCGTAATTACCGCAACAACTTCGGGCAGTTATTGGAGCATTCTCCGTTCTGCGAGCGTGATTTCAGAGGGCCGACTGAATTGGAAACACACGATGAGCTGGGAAGCTTTATCATCAAGATTAAAAAGGAAAACATGCTCCATGAGCTGGAATATGCTTCACATCCATTTGATGTTATCGGATGGGACGGATACAACTTCCCGTATGCCTTTTCAATCCATGAGTTCGAACCAATAACGGGGCGCGTTCACCAGCCACCTCCGGTACACCAAACCTTTGAAGGCCACAATTTCGTGATTTGTTCGTTCGTTCCCAGAATGTACGATTATCACCCGCTTTCTATTCCGGCACCTTATAATCACAGTAATATCGATTCGGATGAGTTGCTTTATTATGTGGATGGTGATTTTATGAGCAGAAATCACGTGGAGAAGGGATACATTTCGCTGCATCCGGGAGGGATCCCACACGGACCGCATCCTGGAGCATACGAAAGAAGTATCGGACAAACAGAAACGAAAGAGCTTGCTGTGATGGTAGATACTTTCAAACCATTAAAATTAACACAGGCTGCTATTGATATGGAAGATGATTCCTACGCGACCAGCTGGCTTGACAAATAATTCCGAATTACGAGTTCTGAATTCCGAATGAAGGGGATTCCACTTGATAATTCATCATTACAACTTTGATAATTAAAAAGAGAGAAGTGTTGGAACTTTGAACGCTTGAACTTTTTGAACATTTAAACAAGAAATATGAGTAACGAAATTAAGAACGTAGAATACGGATTAGAGAAAATTTTTGAAGGTGCGCAAGACTTCTTGCCTTTGTTGGGAACCGACTATGTAGAGTTTTACGTTGGTAATGCGAAGCAGGCTGCCCATTTTTACAAGACAGCATTTGGTTTCCAGGATTTGGCTTACGCCGGATTGGAAACGGGTGTGAAAGATCGTGCATCTTATGTATTGAAGCAGGATAAGATCCGAATTGTATTGACAACAGCTTTGAAAAGTGATTCACCGATCGGAGAGCACGTGAAGAAGCATGGTGATGGTGTTAAGGTAATTGCACTTTGGGTGGAAGATGCCAGAAAATCCTACGAAGAAACAACTAAGAGAGGTGCGAAATCCTTTTTTGAGCCAATGGTTGAATCGGATGAGCACGGAGAAGTTGTTCGTTCCGGGATTTACGGAGCTTACGGTGAAACGGTATTTGTGTTCGTGGAGCGTAAGAATTACACAGGTATTTTCATGCCGGGTTATGTGGAGCATAAAACAGCATACAATCCTGCTCCGGTTGGATTGAAGTTCATTGATCACATGGTAGGAAATACCGGATGGAACAGAATGAATGAAGCTGTGAAGTGGTTTGAAGATATCATGGGATTCGTAAACTTCTTATCGTTTGATGATAAGCAGATCACTACGGAATATTCTGCTTTGATGTCGAAAGTGATGTCGAACGGGAACGGAAGAATTAAATTCCCGATCAATGAACCTGCAGAAGGTAAAAAGAGATCTCAGATCGAAGAATACATTGATTTTTACGAGGGTGAAGGTGTGCAACACATTGCGGTTGCAACGGATGATATCATCAAAACTGTTGCGGATATGCGTTCTCGTGGGATCGAGTTTTTGTCGACTCCTCCGCAGGCATATTACGATGCGATTCCGGAACGTTTGAAAGATCACATGTCGAAATTCAAGGAAGATATCAACGAATTGCAAAAACTGGGAATCATGATCGATGCGGATGATGAAGGTTATTTGCTGCAGATTTTCACTAAGCCTGTTGAAGACCGTCCGACTGTTTTCTTCGAAATTATCCAGAGAATGGGAGCAAAAGGATTCGGTGCCGGAAACTTCAAAGCATTGTTCGAATCGATTGAAAGAGAGCAGGAAAAACGCGGAACGCTTTAAGAGACTTCAGACAAAAGACTAGAGATTTAAGACAGATTTATAGTTAAAAGAAAACCTCGACTCCAAATTGAATGGATTGTCGAGGTTTTTATTTTTAATGAATCTGTCTGGAGTCTTTTGTCTCTAGTCTTGTAGTCTTAACACCCAGTTATCCGATCATAATTCCTTTACCGCCCAGTTTTGGGATCTCGATAAAATTCTTCTCATGGATTGTTTCCGGAAGGAAAATGAAACGTTTGTCATACATCACATCATCTGCCCAAAAAGAAACCCAGTATTCATTTGTCAAACCAAACACTTCTTCCATAATAGGCTCGATTTTCGCAGCTTCATTTGGCAGTAAAACCTCCAGGGAATGACGTAAAGTAGAGGTTTTGATTTTTTCACCGGTATTTACATCTTCGCCATAACCACGACTGGTGATAATGATTCCTTCCATGATGTCGTCACGTAAATTCAAGAGGTAAACATAGTGCTGTGTCCCGCCTTCTTCATTGATTTCAGGAACGACAACTACTTTTACATTTTCAACTACCGGACCTTTTAATTCTTCGCGCATTGCTTCAATCGATTTTGAATTGCAAAGTTAATCATTTGCTACTTATTCTTCTTCAACGTTTCCGGAGAATGGTTTATTTGACAGTAAACTCGTAGATATCGAAAATTTCTTCGATGTGGTGTTTGTTTACCTGATTGAACTCTGCATTCAATGTGTTCAGAATGTTATTATCCGGTGCGGAAAAATTACTGGCTGCGTCCACTAAAACAATCCGTTTTGCGGATTTGTAATCAAGCCCTTCCAAACTGTTTATACAGTACAGGTTGCGTTCGTTCAATTTTTTTTTGGCAAGTTCAATATCCGAATATTTGAATAGCTCCCGGTCGTAATAATAAATGAAGTTGAGGGAAAAATGCATCGGGGCTACCAGGACCAGCGTTTCGTCATTTTCCAGCTGTTTAACCAGTTGAACCGTTTCCCTGACTTCCCGTTTATTGGTTTTATTGGGTTTTACGGTCACAATAAACAGCAGGCAGATCATAGCCGGAATCAGGAGCCTGAGTTTCGGGTTTTGAAGGATAAAATCGGTGGAAACAGCAACCACGTGTGGAAAACCGATTGAAACGAACATCAGGTAACGGTCCAGGAACATAGGAATCCAAAAGGAAATCACAAACATAAACAGGAACGGAATGTAGAACCAGCACAGGATCAATCTGGTAGCAATGCGATTGGGATTTTGCCTGCGTTTGATGATCAAAAACGCTAACCCGACAAGCATTCCGGCCAATGTGAAAACGGCTGTTACCGGTGCGTTACTAAAAGCGCGAAGCATTTCATACAAAGCATTGATCCCACTTGGAGGTGTCACCCAGGTTCCGCCCGCAGCGCTAGAGAATCTGTTCAAAATCAACCATAAATAAGGTGAATAGGTAATCAGCATGACAAGCACGAAAAGGACCAGGAAGCGGTAATGTGCTTTCAATAGTTTTCGTTGGAAGAGGATGAAGAAGAATTGAATGAACAAAATGAAAAATCCGAAGAAATGCGTATAGATCAGCAAAGTGTTTGCGAGCAAGAACCAAAAGAGTTGCCGGTTGTTCCTGCCTTTTGAATGAATGATCTCCAGGTAATAGAACATGGAAAGAGCAGTCAGGAACCCCATCAATGCGTAAGCTCTGGCTTCATGCGCGTATAAGACCTGGTAAGTTGAAAAAGTGAATAGAACGGAAGCGATAACCGCTACACGCAGATTGAAGAATCGCAATCCGATCCGGTAAATGAAAAGCACGGTGAAAGCACTGAAAATAAGAGAAGGCATTCGAACCGAAAGTTCGGAGATACCAAAAAACTTGATCCAGTAATGCAGCAATAAAAAATGCAGCGGCGGATTATTTTCATGTTGGAAAATGCCAAATAAATGATCCAATGACTGTTGCGAATGGTACACGCTGAATGGTTCGTCTCCCCCCAGTGAATTAGAGCCCAGGAAAAGTCCCTTCAGCACGAAGCCCAGGAGAATAAAAAAGAGAGGAAGGTAAACTTTAGCGTAATTCCTGCGTTCCATCATTTTTAAGACGCTCATTTATTTGTGAGCATGAAAATAATCATTTGTTGGCAGCTGCTATTGTTCTTCCCATGCGGATGTATTCAAACAGATCGGATGGATGACCGATTTTTTCCTGGTTTGCTTTGGTGTTTGCTTTCTCCAGGATTTTCGGATCGGTGTCAGGAGCGCGTTTGTGACCGGTTCTTACAACGATTAACTGTTCATCCGGAATGGCAATGATGTACTGGCCTTTGATCCCGCGGCAGTAATACACCGGATGACCGTTACTTACATAAGTCCAGATATGAAGGCCGTAACGGGTATTTGGAACACCTTCTTCTGTTGTCATGACCGGATTTTTGACCATTTCCTCGAAATAAGAGGTCGGAATGACTTGTTTGTCTTTCCATTTTCCGTGATTGGCCAATACCTTTCCAATGCGTGCAAAATCACGCGTAGTGCTGTACAAACAGCAAAATGCTTTTTCGTCACCGCTTTTCTTGTCCAAACTCCAGAATGCATCGGATTCTGCACCGATTGGCTGCCATAGCTTTTCGGAAGCATACTGTGAAAGGTCTTTGCCTGTAGCTTTTTCAAGAATGAAAGCAAGCAGCTGTGAATTTCCGCTTTGATAAATAAATTCCTGTCCGGGAGCACGTTCTACATGCTGTCGGGTTACCAATCCTCTCAAATCCCATCCATAATAGGATTCCGCATTTTCAGATAAGGGATTTTTACCGCTTTCCGTCCAATCCAGCCCGGAAGCCATGGCCAGCAAATGCCTGATGGTTATCTTTTCTTTCCCTTTCCCTGTAAATTCCGGGATGTATTTGTAAACCGGTTCGTCCAGGCTTTTGATAGCACCTTCTTCATGCGCAATACCAATCAATATACTAACCACGGTTTTTGCGGCGGAGAAGGAGTTGGAAACCGTTTCAGGATGATGTTCATCCCAATAATGCTCATAAATCACCTGGTTATTTTTGACCACCAGGAAAGACGATGTGCGCCAGGTTTCCATGTATTTCAGATCATCCTTGTCAAGCACTTCGTTTTTTAACAGCTTGAAATCCCAAGGCTCACTTTTAGCCGGTGCTTTTACTGTTGCGTTGTAAAACTTATTCAGATCATAGATCGTTGGCGAAGTTTCTCCTTGCAGATAAGTGTAATAAATTCCTTTGTAAAGGTAAAAACGACCACTTAGAAGAATAAAAATATTGACGGATAAAAAGAGGATTAAGACAAACCATCCGATTCGTTTTAACCATTTGAGCAGGGTGCGTTTCATGACTATTGTGCGTAAGTGAATCCGAATTGGGAGGCTAGTTTTTCCTTTAGGAGGTTCTTTACTTCCTGCATATCAACAGCTCTACCAAGTTCCAGTTGCAAGGAAGTTACTGATTTATCTTCAATTCCGCAAGGTACAATGTGAGAAAAATAGGAAAGATTTGAATTGATGTTGAAACCGATTCCGTGCATGGTTACCCAGCGGGAAGATTTGACTCCCATAGCACAGATTTTCCGTGCTGTTGGTTTTTCCGGATCGATCCATACACCGGTGAAACCCTGGGAACGCTCACCTTTGACTCCGTAATGTGCCAATACCTGAATGACAGCTTCTTCGAGGTAACGCATGTATTTGTGAATATCGGTGAAAAAATAATCGAGGTCAAAAAGCGGGTAAGCCACCAATTGTCCGGGACCGTGATAGGTAATATCGCCTCCGCGGTTGATCTTATAGAATTTGGCATTATGCTCCTCCAAACCGGTTTCGTTTAGGAGCAGATGATCTTCTGTACCACTTTTTCCTAAAGTAAAAACATGCGGATGCTCACAGAACAACAAATGGTTCCTGGTTTCCTCCGTGCTGGTCTCATTCCTGCGTTCGATTTTCAAGGCAATCGTTTCCCCGAAGAGTTTCTCCTGGTAATCCCAGGCCTCCTGGTAATCGATCAATCCCAAATCCTGAAAGTGCACTTCCGGTAACATGTTTCTTTGTTAGTTTAATAGTTCAAATGTTCAAATGTTCAAATGTTCAAATGTTCAAATTGAATGGGTTAACTTTTTGAGCCTTTCATTCCGATAGCTATCGGAACTTTGAACTTGTTTTTAGAACTCCAAATATACGAAAGGATGGAAGGAATTGGAAGCGGCCTGGTACAGAATCACTACGAAAATAGCAATGATTAACATTTGTACCGCATAATGCGTTTTCACGAAACTTCCCACCATGAAATCTTTCCATTTTTGAGGCATCCAGTGCAGGAAAAATCCTAACAGCATAATCAAAAGTGCAGGAGAGTAGGTGTCAATGAGTTTTTGGAACGTTTCCCATTTGTAATCAAAATGATTGAAGATACGGTCCAGCATTTTCGTTGGAGCACCCTCCGTTTTCAGTCGGAACCAGATACGGGTAAAGGTGATGAAATTGAAGGTCAGAAGGATCTTCCAGAAATGAACGATCCACCAGGAACTCTTTTCGTAAGGAGAAACTTTTTTCCAGTGGTTGTAAATCACCAAAGCTAAACCGTTCATAGCTCCCCAGATCACAAAGTTTTGGGAAGCTCCGTGCCACAATCCCCCCAGGACCATTGTGATCAGGAGGTTCAGGTCGCGGTACATGAATGTTTTTACTTTCGGACTGATGAGAATCGCAATTCCGTACAAGCTCATTAAACCGACATAGACAAAGATTAATTCATACCAGCCGGTAATGAAGATCAGGAAAATGAAAATGACAATAATTGCAATGAAGGTACCGACGGACCCTTTTTTATTTCCGCCCAAAGGAATGTACAGGTAGTCTTTTAGCCAGGAACCCAATGATTTGTGCCACCTTCTCCAGAAATCAGCCACACTGTTTGCTTTGTAAGGTGAATTGAAATTCGGTAAGAGTTCGAAGCCCATTAATTTCGAAATCCCGATGGCAATATCCGTATAACCGGAGAAATCACCGTAAATCTGAAGGGAATATCCCCACATGGCAATAACGCTCCAATATCCCGGGTAAACATCCGGATTGTCCACAATCGCATCAATAAAATGGGTTGCAATGAAATCTGCCAGTACGATCTTTTTGAAAAGTCCTTTCATGATCAGGAACACCGACTCACTGAATTCTTTCTGGGTCAATTTGAATTTCTGGTAGATCTGCGGAATAAAATCGCGTGCGCGAACGATCGGTCCCATGAGTACGTGCGGGAAATAAGTCACGTAGAACGCATAATCCCAAAAGTTCTTTACCGGTGCAATTTCCTTGCGGTATATGTCAACAACATAACTGATTGATTGGAAGGTAAAGAAGCTGATACCGGCCGGCATTAAGATCATTGTTTCAAAAGTCCCTTCTCCGAAGAATCCGTTGCCCCATTGCGCGAAAGAGTTAAAGATCTCAAAATCGGTATGGAACATTTTGTTGAAGGACTCGGTGAAGAAGTGGGCATATTTGAAATAACCCAGAAAAAATAGATTGAAAGTTGCGGAAAATGCAATAATCCACTTGCGCCCAAGCTTACTTTCGACCCTGAAAATCCATTTCCCAAGCAAGAAATTGACGACCACCGAAAGTGCCAAAAGCGTTACAAAGAATCCGGAAGTTTTGAAGTACAGAAACAAACTTGCCACTGTAATAAACATGCTGCGAACCAGCTGATGTTTGTGCAGGAAACTAAAAAGCACCATGAACGCCAGGAAGAAAATCCAGAAATCCAGTCTGTTAAATGCCAGGTCATTTGCTGACATGGGTGTGAAACTAAAAATGCGGTGCAACGATTCCATAGAGGTATTAAAAGGGGTATTTTAATTGATTATGTATTTTCTTTTTTCCATTTGCTGAAGCCATTTCTCAAAAGCATCCATGAATAAATCAGCTTTTAAATGATAACCGGTTGCCGTAAAGTGAATCAAATCTCCACGCATCAACCCACGGGCATTCCATGTCCTGGAAGAGCCTAATTCACCCATTATCCCGTAAAGATCCCAAACGGGGCATTCATATTTCCGGGCTAGTTCAATGATAACTTCGCGCTCGCGGGCTACGTTTTTGTTGAGGTATTTCCTCTTATAACCCGCATCATTCGGAACCGTGAGCAAAATGGCACATTCCGGGTTTGCCGTCAATACTTTGATCATCATTTTTTCCAGGTTGCTCTTATAAACCTCCGGGTTGAAGGAAGCGTAGGGAACGTTTGCGTCATTTGTTCCTACCGAAAATGCAAAGAAATCAGGCGGTGATTCTTTTAACTGCTCTTCAAAATTCGCGTTGGCCAGATAGGTATACAATCCTGCTCCGTTGATCCCGATTGCAGTGTATGAAACACCCGGGAAAGCGTTGCTCAATTGAAAAGCATTCAGCTGTAAGCGATAAGGTCCGGCAATTAACCGGGTGAACTGCAGGTTGAAAGTGTCCACCGGATCTGTAAATACTGTTTCGGTATATCCCAGGGTTTCATTCCGGAATTTATTAACTATCAGGATCTCGTCAGGCCCGAAATTCAGCTCATACGGAAAAACTCCCTTGTTGTGATAAACCCTTAGGCGTGTAAACCCGGGTTTGACATCTGTTTTATCGTAATTAAACCGTATCTCAATAATAGAGTCCTGACATTCGACAATTGCACCAAGCAAACCGAAATCGATTCCTTCCGGACGGTTAAAACTCACGCTTCGGTGTGCGGTCCAATGATTTTTGGAATGAAATTCGTAATTCCACGGATTATTGGTGTGAGCAAGGTCGAAAGGGAATATCAGCCCGCGTTCACCCGGAAGGTTCAGCCAGTGTGTCTGCAGGTAGGTCCTGATATCATGTGTATAGACATCTGCCTGTAGATGTGAACCACCGATGTGGTAAAAATTCAATTTACAGTTTTTGTCCGTGGTCATATTCCGGAAGTCCTCGAAAAGGCGTTCCCAATTGGCACTTTTCGGACTATAAAAACGAAAACAGTTGCTCTCAAAATTGATGAAAGGGTATTGGTGTTTTAAGTTTGTGTCCAGATGATGGAAAAGAGGATAAGTGTAACTATCAAGTGGCGTTTTATCACGTATAACCGCAACCTGTGACCTGCCTGTGCAGGCAATCAGAGAAGCAATGACTAATACGGTATATAAACTAAATTTCATCCAATATTTGATTTGAGCAACGAACATGCCGTTTTTATTGAGCTCTCTGTTTCCATTTGACATACTCTGCGGCAAATGCATCGAAGAAAAGCTGTGATGCAATACTTGCGCCCCGGTTGGTGAAATGGATATAATCATTTCCGGCTAATCCTTTTTCGACCCAGCTTGGCATCGAGTTTTCTCCACCCATTGCACTGAAAAGGTCCCAATAACATGCACCTACTTCTTTGGATACTCGGGTCATTTCCTGTACCAGGAAAGGAAGCATTTTGTAGGTCACACGACCCATTGCTCCCTGCATGGACATGTCGCTTGGTCCGATTACAATGATGGATGCAGACGGGCGCAGTTTTTTTACGGTGTACAATTGTCCTTTGAACTGCTTGGCATAGTGTCGGACAGATGAAGAATCATTCATATAGGGAACACCATTTCCTCCGAATTGCATGATAACCATTTCCACATTCAGGTCCGAGTACATTTTGGATGCCGTATTGTGGTCGATCTTACCGAAGAAAGTACCGCTAGAGCCGCGCATCCCAATATTATCCACGAGTACCCCGTAATCGCTTTCCAATGAGAAACCGATAATGGTAGGACTCACCGCAGCAGCGAATTCATACCGCAATTTTCCCGGAGTACTTGGGAATTCAAGTGAAAGTACGTGATACTTTCCATCGTTTTCAAGGCTGTCTTCGTGAATAAGGGTTGTTCCGTTATAGACTTTTATTTTACAAGGTTTGATACAGCTGGTGTAGAACATCCTTGCATGATTGTATGTTCTTGCACGGGAATAAGCCGTTTTTGTAGGTTCTATTTCAATGAATGCTTCTTTAATAGTAGTTGAAAGGGCCATTTGTGCGCTGTCCATTTCAGGAGTGAAACGGGCGGCAGTGTTCATCGATCCGTATTTTTTGGATTTCAGGCTGGAACCACCGAAAGCCGTGTAACGTGTAAAGTTGGGCGAACAGGTTTGTTTGAAAGTAATCGTGTTGTATTCGTTCTTTGCAGGAATGGTTCCCGGACCAAATCCCCCGAACTGGGACTGCAGACGCTGGCGGATGTAAGAAGTCATGCGGTCTCCTTCAATTTGGGAATCTCCGTAATGCAGGATGCGCACTTTTTTTCCTTTTGCAGCACCTTCCAGTTTTTCAAAGAAAGCGTGAAGCTCTTTTTGGCCTTTTTCAGTGAATTGAAGGCTTGTTGCTGCTTCTGCAGAAAGGGTTCCGCCTGTCGGAGCACCCATTTTTCCATCCGATTCGAAGGTGTTTTTAATCGTGGTATCAGCGGATATGTTTTCAATGTTCACGGTATCTACCTTTACAATATTGGTAATATCCTTCTTTTCAACCGGTTTCGGGGGAGTCAATGCGTCGTTGAATGTCAAAAAACGCAAATCTGCTCCAAACAAATCAATTGTATCGCCTTTAACTAAAAAACTAATGCCGGTGAGTAAAACCAGAATCCCGGCAAGATACATCAGTACATGAAAAGGTTGTAATTGCTTCACTTCTACTTCAAATTGAGCTACAAAATTAATCCAAATATGCAATAGACCAATGTTTGTTTATTATCTGCCGGGAAATGGATATTATTTGGCCGGTAGCAGCGTGAAATTTTACGCACTACTGGTGTATTTCGTACCTTTAATCCATGGAACAATACACAAACGATCTCATTCACGAAAGCAGCCTTTACCTGCAGCAGCACGCACATAACCCCGTAAACTGGGTTCCCTGGTCGAAAGAAGCCTTTGAAAAAGCTGAAAAGGAAGGGAAATTGGTACTTGTTTCCGTTGGATATTCCGCCTGTCATTGGTGCCATGTGATGGAACACGAATGTTTCGAAGATGAAGAGGTTGCGGCATTAATGAACAAACATTTTGTCTGCATTAAGGTCGACCGGGAAGAACGCCCGGATGTGGACCAGGTTTACATGACAGCTGTTCAGTTAATGACCCAAAGGGGAGGATGGCCTCTAAATTGTTTCACTATTCCCAACGGACAGCCGATTTACGGGGGAACATATTTCCCGAAGGAACAATGGATGCACGTGTTGAAATCGTTGAACCATACTTATACGGCAGAACCCGCAAAAGTACTGGAATATGCCAAAGAACTGGCTGATGGCGTGCAGCAATCCGATTTGATTGCGGTTGCAGAACCCGTGAAGCCTTTTCCGGAGGATAAATTGTGGGAGCTGGTGCGCAGGTGGCAGCAACGCATGGATATGGTAGAAGGCGGTCCGACTTCAGCACCGAAATTCCCGCTTCCGAGTAACCTGGAATTCTTACTGTATTATGGGATTTTGCAAAAGAACGAAGACATTCAAAAATATGTAAACCTGACTTTATATAAAATGGCACTGGGCGGAATTTACGACCAGGTTGGGGGTGGATTTTCGCGATATTCAGTTGATCTATTGTGGAAAATACCGCACTTTGAGAAAATGCTTTACGATAACGGACAGTTGCTGAGTGTCTATGCTCAGGCTTATACGGCAACAAAAGTACCGGAATATAAACGGGTTTTGGATCAAACACTCGGCTGGCTTGAACGCGAAATGCAGAGCGAAGAAGGTGGCTTGTTTGCGGCTCAGGATGCCGATTCGGAAGGTGTAGAAGGAAAATACTACGTTTGGACCAAGGAAGAAATCGAATCCGCTTTGGGAGAAAATGCTTCCTGGTTCTGGAAATTTTACAACCCGGGGAATAAAGGATATTGGGAACACCAGATGTGGGTTCTGCTTAGAAATGAAACCTGGGAAGAGTTCTGCAAAAACAACCCGGAGATTGATCCGGCAAAAATCCAGTCGCAGCTCGATACTTTATTACACATCCGGAAAAAACGCATTGCCCCGGTTACGGATACGAAATGCTTAACCGCATGGAATGCACTAACGATTACAGGCTTATTGGAGGCATTCAAAGCAACGGAAGATCATGCATACCTGAAATTGGCTTTGCAAATTGCGAAATGGATACGGAACTACCAAACAACAGCCGATTTCCAGTTGTTCCACACCCGCCAGAACGGACGTTCGTTCATCACCGGGTTCCTCGATGATTATGCAACTACTATCCAGGCATTTCTGTCGCTTTACCAGCTTACTGCAGATGAAGAAGATCTGAATTTCGCGCATGAGTTATGCAAGTACACCCTGGAACATTTTTACGATGAGGTTTCAGGCATGTTCTATTTCACGGCAGATGACCATGACCTGATTGCCCGGAAAATGGAAATCAACGACAATGTTATTCCGGCTACGAACAGCATCATGGCAAACAACCTGCTGACGCTTTCCTTGTTGACAGATAACCTCGATTACGAAGCGAAATCGAAGCAATTGCTTCAAAATGTCATCGACGGCATGGAGCAATACGGTTCCGGTTATTCGAATTGGGCGCTGTTATTGCTGCGTTTCCAAAAAGAAGTGCGTTTGTTGACCATTCCAAAAACAGCAGACTGGAATAGCTTCAGAAAGCAAAGCTCGCCATTTTTGCTTGTGCGCTATACCGAGGATTCCGAAGCTACAGTCTGTGCGGCCGGTTTGTGTTCCATCCCGATGGTACATGTTCGGGAAGTCGAAGATTACCTGGAGAATTTATTTTGATTTTGTAGGAAATAGGAATAACTTTAGATCCAAATCAACATAAGTATGAAGAACCTGGTCTTTTTTATCGCGTTATCCCTTGTTTTTCTCTCCTGCAAAAAAGAAAAACAACCGGACATTCCAGTAGTCACTGATAACCCTTCTAATAGTGATGATCCATCCAATGAAACAACCATCGCCAAAGGGGAATATTTGATTATAGCAGTTTCGGATTCCGTGGAGTATGCAAATGAATATCATATGAACAGCGCATCGGAATTAACAGAAATACCAATGAATATTTCTCATAAAATGGTATTTATTAATAATCAAACGTATTACCGGAAAGAAATTCATGCTTATGGAATTAACTTGATCTTGGGCATTTTATGTGATTCCTTGATTACACCCCTTGATTTTCCTTATTTTACTGCGCAATCAGGTAATTTCATCGAGTCTGTGGTCGGGAATGAACTCGAAAGAGGAGAGGCTTATTCGCTTGAGTTGGATCCGTTAAAAGTTGTTTCTTACAGTTCTCCGAATGAAACCGTGTTGGAAAATAGTTGGAGTAAAATTAAAAACCTGCGTATCGTTCATGAGTACCGTACATTGTTCCCGGATTCAAAGATCGCTTTTCTGTATCTGAAAAAGCAAAATGGTGAAGCAAAAAGCTATTTCTTCATGAACAAGTATAAACCTTAAATAATAGTGGGCACGCGATTAATCGCGTGCCCACAGGAATTTTTGATTATTTTTTCTCTTCTTTCAGCATCTCCGGAGCCTTGATTTTAAACTGCTCCAGTCTCGGTTGTGAAACTGCCTGCACATATCCGTTGTTCGGATTGCGGCATTCAAAGTTTTGATGGTATTCTTCCGCCTTGTAAAAAGCCGTGTATTTGACCACTTCTGTTGTAATTCTCGGGAATTTTTGCTCTTTCAATAATTCATCAATATACGCTTTTGCATGATCGCGCTCGTAATTGTTCTGGTAGAAGATAGCCGAACGGTACTGTGTTCCCGCATCCGGCCCCTGGCGGTTTAAAGTGGTCGGATCATGGGAATCGTAAAAGACTTTCAATAAATCATCGTAGGAAATAACCGTAGAATCATAATAAATTTTCACCGTTTCTGCATGTCCGGTTGTTCCTGTGCATACTTCCTCGTAAGTCGGGTTCTCCACATGTCCGCCGGAATACCCGCTTTCTACTTCAGCAACGCCTTTTACCGATTCATAAATCGCTTCGACACACCAAAAACACCCGCTCCCGAAGTAAGCAACCTGGTATTTGGATAATTGAGCAGGAGTTTTTGAAGATTTGTCCACTTCTGCGGTTTTGGTTTTCTGACCACATGCACTAACGGAAATCAGCGTAACAATTAAGGAGAAAATAATATGTTTCATGGATAATTTTTTACAAGTTACGACAGACTTCCCATTCCGGTTTTATTCCTACTCTGATTTTAACCTTTATTAAGTTTGGAATTCTCATTAACCTGAACTCCAAAGAGCTTTGACGACGTCGGAGAGCAAATTAAATGGACCAAATCTGCGAGATCAGCGAGATCCGCGGGCGAAAGAGCAAGCTGCTTAGAATTCACATTGAAATTAAAGTCCCGAAGCTCAAATTATACAAATAATTGAGCCAGAAACAACAAAAAAAAGTAGAAAGGTTTAAAAAGTCGGTTCAACTCATTATATTCGCACCCTTAAAAGAAAATATAGAATGGCAATCATCGGTAGAATCAGAAACATGCGTTACCTGCTTGTAGGTATCACAGGTTTAGCTCTTTTAACTTTTATCCTTACCGGATTATTTGATAAAATCGGCTCCTCGGTAGATAGAGGAACATTAGGTACAATCGACGGAAATGAAGTTGATACGGCGGTTTATTATTCTAAATTGCGCCAGTTCGAAATGTCTGATAGACAACAGTTCCAACAGCAGCAAAAAGAGTATACGGATAGAGATGCTGAACAATCTGCTGATAAGGCATGGTCTGCTTCAGTTGATGAAATCATCCTAAAAGGGGAGTACGAAGCGCTTGGATTGGCAGTTTCGGAAAAAGAATTTACTGCTTTTCTTTACGGAGAAGAAGGATTTACTTTATTGCCGGAAA
Organism: uncultured Fluviicola sp.; assembly: GCA_966248825.1. Lineage (GTDB taxonomy): Bacteria > Bacteroidota > Bacteroidia > Flavobacteriales_D > Crocinitomicaceae > Fluviicola. The sequence goes on along the minus strand of CBINBC010000002.1, from coordinate 152,340 downwards.
TCCAGCAGGCATTTACAGATCCTGCAACAGGACAATTCAACGCTGCTCAATTGGAGAAATACATCCAGGACCAGGAAAAATCTACGGACCCGAATGCGATCGAAGGTTGGAAAAGAACCAAAGAAGCAATCCGCACGCAGCGTATGCAGGAGAAATATTTCCAGTACCTGGGTCAGGGAGCTTACGTAACAAAGTTGGAAGCTAAGAACGAATATTTGGCGAAAAACGAATCAAAGTCTATTTCTTTCGTAATGGGTGCTTACCGCGATATTACGGAAAACCAAATGAAGGTTTCTGACAAAGAAGTTCGTGCATTCTACGAAAAGAACAAAGAGAAGCCTAAATACCAGGTAATGGCAGGACGCGATGTGAAGTACTTTGATGTGACGATCGTTCCTTCTAGAAAAGATTCTGTGGCGTTCAACAAACAAATGGCGGTGATCAAGAAAGGATTCGCGGCTTCTACAAACGATTCTTTATTCATTCTGAGTAATTCAGAATTGCCAAGAATGTATGCTTCCGGCCACATGATGACTTTCCGCCCGGAAGGTGATCCGAAAGCGCGCCAGGGAATGACTTACCCTGCTGCAATGGATACCGTATTCAAAACAGCAACTATCGGTCAGATCGTAGGACCTTACAACGAGAACGGAACAACACGCATTGTGAAAGTGATGGACTTTAACTCCAACGTGATGAAAGTGCGCCACATTTTGATCAGCGCTCAAAAAGGAGATACGAAGAAAATTGCTTCTGCTAAGAAATTGGCTGACAGCTTGGTGAAAGTAGTAAATGCTGCAAACTTCGAAGAATTCGTTAAGAAGTACTCAGAAGATCCGGGATCGAAAGACAAAGGAGGTGTTTACGAAGACTTCATGGATTACGAAATGGTAACTCCGTTCTCTGATTTTGCAAAAAGCAAACCGGTTGGAACAATCGGAGTGGTCCAAACAGATTTCGGATTCCACATCATGGAAGTATTGGACAGAAAAAGTGATGCAAGATTCCCGGTTTTAGCAGTGGTTCAAAAAACATTGCTTCCGTCTGAAGAGACAAAAATGAACCTGAAAGACAAAGCGTATAACCTGTTGGCAAAAATGGACCGTGAGTTGAACAAGAAATCGGATATTACAGACAAAATCATTTTGTTCGATACGATTGCACGCAGAGAAGGATATTACTCCAGACCGGTACGTATGTTCGATGAGTCTCCAAGAGTGCAAGGATTCACCACTAAAATGGCTGCTCAGTCAATTTTGGAATTGGCTTACAACGATGAAGCGGAAGTTGGTGACTTGTGTTCTTCACCTATCCAGGACGACAATCGTTTGATCATCGCGATCGTTTCTTCAATCCGTGAAAAAGGAGTTCCTGCATTGGTTGATGTTTACGAAAGAATGACAACAGATGCTTTGAACGAGAAGAAAGCGAACTCCATTTTGAAGAAAATGGGATCTGTGACGAATTTGGAAGCATTGGCTAAGAAATTGAAAACAGAGGTGAAACAGGCAGAAGTAACATTTGCATCTCCAAGCATCCAGGGAGGTGGTTACGAACCGGAATTGGTTGGAGCATTGTTCTCCGGTAAGATCAAGGATAAAATGTCCTCTAAGGCAACGGTTGGTCAGTCGGGAGTATACGTGTTCCGTGTGAACAAAACGGTAAAAGCTCCGGCAGCGAAAAACTACGATGCTGAGAAATTACAGATGTTGAGCCAGATCAAAGGAAGCATTGCAAACTCTTCCCGCCAGGCACTGCAGAAAAAACTAGAAGTACGCGATAACAGAGCTTTATTGGAGGCTGGAATTATTCGCTAATCGATTTATAGTGAAAAAAGGAAAAGGTTGTCAGAAATGACAGCCTTTTTTTGGATCCTTTTCGTACCTTCGAATTCATGAAACTCATACAGGTAGATTATTCCAACCGCGTTTACGGACTGGATTTTTTCCGGGCAACAGCCATTATTCTTGTTGTATTAGGACACGGATCATTTTTAGCTGGCAATCTCTTCAGCTTTCTTCCTTCAATACCATTGATCGATGGAGTAGAATTATTTTTTGTTCTTAGCGGATTCCTGATTGGTTCGATGCTAATTAAGAATATTGAGAAGACTGAGAAATTTGGAGCCTCAGAGTTGTTTACTTTCCTGAAAAGAAGATGGTTTCGGACCTTGCCGAATTACTACCTGATCCTGGGAGTAAATGTATTGCTTGTCAAGTTTGCTATTATCTCAGGTGATTTGAAACAATGTACCTGGGAATTCCTATTTTTTCTTCAGAATTTTGCTACTGGATTTACTGACTTTTTTTGGGAAAGTTGGAGCTTATCGATTGAAGAATGGTTTTATATTTTCTTGCCGGTATTCCTTTTTATATTTCTGCGATTCATTCCTAAAAGAACAGCCATCCTTTTGAGCATTTTATTACTTCTAGTTGTTCCTGTGATTTATCGGATTTCGATCTCAGAACAGGAAGTAGACGGTTTTTGGTGGGACGTCCACTTCAGGAAAGTAGTATTGACAAGATTGGATGCTATTGGTTATGGAGTATTAATGGCATACGTTAAATTCTATCATGGATCGTTTTTCTCTAAAGCAAGAAACTGGCTGTTTCTATTAGGATTGGCGTTGATTTATCTAAACATCTATTTACCGAAGCAGCCGAATGACTTTTACAGCAAAACATTTTATTTCTGCGTGACCTCTTTTGGGGCCTCGCTGCTTCTGGCTAAAGCAGATTCCATTAAGAACTTTAGATTTCAGGCAATTGGAAGGTTTGTTACTTACATTTCAGTCATTTCTTATGCGATGTATTTGGTGAATTTATCTCTGGTTGCTAGTGTGTTTGCTAAAAACTTTATACCTGACAGACGCTTGGAAAATGCTCTCTATTATTCACTGTTTTGGTTTTTCACGCTTTTCATTTCAACATTGATTTACAAGTTTTATGAAAAACCGATTACGGATCTAAGGGATAAACTATAGGTGTAGTTTGGATTGGTTGATTTGATTTCATAGTTTGCTCTTTAACTGAATAATTAATCTTTTTCTAACTAAAATTACCTGTTTAGTTGTAGTATTTTCAAAATGTTAAATTGTTAATATTAGTGTGTGAAAAGCGATTTTGAGTGATTGTTTTACTTATTTTTAGAAAAAACAATCACTATGAAAAAAACCATTTTAACACTGATTCCGTGTTTTGTAGCATTATTCTCAAGTTCTCAAACATGGAACACATTTACAACCACTTATGGAAACATTCAGCTTGGTCCAGCTGATGCAAACTGGGGCCACATCTACACAGATCGCTCTAAGTTTTTATTCAACAAAGACATTTATTCGCTGACCGGTGGGTATAATTCCTATTCCGGAATCGGTCTTTCGTTAAAGACTAACGGAACTACCAGAATGTACATTGATCCGACAACCGGTAATATTGGCGTTGGAACCACTGCGCCTCAGGGGAAATTGCACGTAGCGGGAGATCTTTTCATCACTAGTGACTCCCGGATCAAACTTGGAGCAGACAACCCAACAGACGCAGTTTTTACCATGTACAAAGCAAGCTGTTGTGCCGGAACATTTATGGATTTTGTTGGGAATGTTTATTTCAGACGATTTACTAACGGCGGTGGAAACCAGGGAGCGATGTTCGCTCTTCAAAATGACGGAACAATTACCATGGGCGTTGCTGAAAGATACGATGGCACAGTTGTAAACACCCAGGGCCATAAATTGATGGTTAACGGAGGAATTCTTTGCGAAAAGGTCAAAGTAATTGCTGATGTTCCTAATTCGGATCACGTTTTCAAAACGGATTACAAGTTAATGCCTTTGGAAGAATTGAAGTCTTATGTCAATGAGAACAAACATTTACCGGAAATTCCTTCAGCCAAAGAATTTGCAGAAAATGGATACTCTTTAGGTCAAATGGATGATTTGCTGCTACGCAAGGTTGAAGAATTGACTTTATACGTGATCCAATTGCAGGAGCAGGTAAAGCAGCAGCAGGCGGTTATTGAGGAAATGAAGCAAAAGTAGAGGTATGAGAATTATTTTAATTTTTTACTTGCTGCTTTGCACGGGTAATATTTTCGGACAACATTATAACTGCATTCCCCGGCGTTTTTATCAAGTGGTACCCTTAATTGATGCTAATTGTTGCGGACGTGACCAGGTTTATGTAACTGGAGATCCAACACCATGTAACAATGATGGATGGGTATTATATTTTGAGGACAATTTTGATGACCAGACGCTAGATCTGAGCAAATGGAGATATCCTTTTCAGGGGGTTCTTGGTGGGTATAATTTCAATGGGTGGAAAAACTGGTATGCAAATACGGGAACAACTCCCTCAAGACCTGTCTCTGATAATGTAGTACTTGAAAATGGGAAGCTTAAAATAATTGCCAGAAAGGAAGTTCCGGCAATTACCGGAACCGTTGTGACAAGTTGGACCTCTGGCGGAGCTCCTCTAACGACTATGACAACTGATTATGACTATTCATCAGGTTGGATTGAATCTAAAAAGAACTTTGGTTATGGTTTATATGAAGTTCGTTGCCAGATTCCAAAAGGTAAAGGAATGTGGCCGGCATTTTGGTTATTTTCAGGTCAATATGGTGCGGCTATAGAAATAGATGTTTTTGAGTTTTGGAATGAAAACTGTGGAGGAAATTACGATGCCTCTAAATTGTCTGAGAATGCGCATATGAATCTGCATTCAAACAGGAAAGATGCTAGCATTGATAGAACTTGTCCTTCTGAACTATATGGTTCATGTAGCGGGTATCCTAATTCAGCTTATCTATCAGAAGGTTTTCATACATATGCATTAGAGTGGGATTATTATAAAGTTGTTTGGTATATTGATGGTAGTGAAGTGAGAAGGGATTATAGATTTGTTAATTTGAATGGACAAAATCTTGATTGTAATTCATTTACTAATCCAATGCTTTATGCACAATATTGGCCTTCTTCAGATAACATGAATGTCAGATTTAACCTGGGTATTCAGAATGGTTCTAATGCACCAGATGCAGGAACAACCTTTCCAAAAGAATTTCAGATCGAATATTTCAGGTATTACAAACAAGCATCTTGTGTAACCAACAATATTATCACGACAAACCCTCAGTTGAACCTAAGCCCTGAGCTATATAATACTCGAATGGGACAAAATGTTACCATCTCGGGGACAGCAACGGTCAATAGTAATCAGCAACTTGAAGTAATTGGATCAAATTCGGTTGTCCTGGATCCGGGTTTCGAAGCTGCTAACGGATCTGATTTCATTGCTCATATTGATCAGGGATTCTGTAATCCAAGCGCTTTAGCGGTTAATCCTGAAAACCAGGAAAGAATTGCAGATAACTTGAGCGAAAATGCGATCCAGGAAAGTAGTGCTTTGGGTATGAGTGATTTATCCGCAGATTCAGAAATTTTAAAAGTTTACCCCAACCCAACTTCCGATCATTTGATGATCGAACTGACTTCCGGGGGCATAAATGTGATTGAAATAACGGATAGTCAGGGTAGATCATTGTTAAGTGATTCTATGGAATTGAATGAGGCAATGAAACTGGATGTAAGCAGTTTTTCACCCGGAACGTACTTTATTAAAATTTTGAATAAGCAAAGCGGAAAAGTTTATTTGGAACGATTCACAAAAAACAAATAATATCGATTAACTTAAAGGTTGGGAATCTTTCCCAACCTTTTCTATTTTTTGCATCAGTTCAATAACACGCCAAATTTAGTTTTATGAGACTTTTACTCTCACTCATTTTTATGAGCTTTTTGAACTGGAACTTTGCCCAGGAAAAAGAGCAGCCCTTAAGAAACTTATTCAACGAATACCATGTTTCCGTCAACCATGGAATCGGCGATGGTTCTTTTGGCGGTGGATTGGGAGTAAATCATGTTTTTCATCCGGATAAAGTAATTTCGTTCAGAACAGGATTGGATTTCCAGTTTTTTAGCGATCAGACTTATTCAAACCCTCCTTCTCATTTTGGTTCTCCCTATGACTATTATTGCTCGTATGTGGATTTGACCATTCCATTCATTATGCGCATCAACATCAAATGGGTGTTTATGGAATTGGGTGGAAATTTGGTGGCAGGGATAGCCGGTCAAAAAAGAGGAATTCTCAAGGATTATTCACCGCCCTTGAAGGAAACAACCACTAAGGATTCCTGGAATCCGGGATTCTCTGTAGGCCCGGTTTTGGGAATAGGAGCCCGCATCCCGCTCACTGAAAAACTGGATTTGTTAGTCCGCCCGGATGTGGGAGCAAGCATCTCCTTAGATCGCGAGTTTGGGAATCTGTACGGACGCTTATGTGTCGGAATTCATTTAAAATAGATGATATGAGAATAAGTGTGCTTTTAGCAATGCTTGTTGTTTCCTTTTCAGGATTCACACAAGAGAACAAGAAACAATTCAAGGATTATTTCAACGAATTCCACGTTTCAGTGAACCATGGCGTTCCATTGAGTACAAATGACCGGGCTTTTATTGGCGGCGGATTGGGAATGAGTCATGTGTTCCGGGCGGACAGAACGGTAGGAGCAAGGGCAGGTCTTGAATTGGAATGTTTTCACGTTACAGATTATAATGTAGGTCCTCCCGAAAGTGATAAAGCAAGGAGTAATCAGCATTTTTACCTGACATCTTTGACTATTCCATTGAATCTCCGGATTAGTTTTGGCGAAAAGAAGAATGTTTTCCTGGAATTAGGGGGAAGATTAGGCTTTGTTGTTTTCGGATATTATACAGCAGATATCCTTCAAACCGGAAGCAACGGAGAATCTTACCTTCAACACACGAAAACCACTAAAGCTCCCGTGGGATTGGGAACTGTTGGTCTGAATTCCGGAATCGGAACAACACTTTCACTGAATGAAAAATTAGATCTGGTTATCCATCCGGATTTTGGAGCGAACTTGTTTTTTATGGATACGCATACACGTATTTATCCGTATGGACGTTTGTGTGTTGGTATTCGTTTAAAATAAGGAAAAAGAATGTATGTGACTGCAAGAATGAAAGTTAGGTGATAATTATTCCTAAAATTTTTTTAGGTTGAATATCCTGTGATCCAACCTTTTTCGTTTCACCGCATGATCACCCGGAATGATTCAATAATTCGTTTTATCTTCATAGCATACAATTAAACTGAAAGAATGAAACTGCTTCAACCGATGGCTGTTCTTGCGTTGTCTGCTCTGGTAAGCGGAAACACTGCTTTTTCCCAATGTTTCGATAATACCTATGCTAAAATCACCCAAAAGGAACTGGTTTCCTGCAACGATCAGCAATGGGTGCTGGAGTTTGAAGATAACTTTGACGGAAAAGAACTAAAATCCAAAGAATGGATCCTTCCTTACCAGGGCGTACTGGCGGGGTTTAATTTTGAAAGAGATGGTTCCAAAGTGTGGTACGCCAATACGAATACGAACCCCAAAATTCCGGTTTCCAACAACATTGTCACCGAAAATGGAATCCTGAAAATGATTGCCCGGAAAGAGGAAAATCCGATCAAGGGAAGCTATGTAGTGGACTGGTCGAAAACTCCTCCCGGAAGAGATTCTTCATCGTTCCTGTATTCTTCTGCCTGGATCGAATCACAGCGCATGTTCGGATATGGGAAATACGAAGCGCGTATCAAAATCCCGAAGGGAAAAGGTCTGTGGCCGGCTTTTTGGCTTTTCAACGGTGAGAACGGAAAACACAATTACGAGATAGACATTTTTGAATTCTGGAACGAATACACCTGCATGGGAAGGTATAAAAAGAACCGCCTGTCGAAGAATCCGCATTTCACCATTCACGGCGACAGCATCAACCGCAGCAGTTCGCAATGTGCGGATGATCAATATCCTTGTTACGGAAACTGGGGTAATTCCAAAACGGATTACAGCGATGATTACCACATTTACACCCTGGAATGGGATTATTACAAGATCGTGTGGTACATCGACGGAAAACAGGTGCATGCTTTGTACCGGTACAATTCAAAGAACGGCAAGCCTACCGATTGTAACACGATTCAGGAAGGTGAGGAATACAAAGTCAATGAATCCTGGCCTTTCACCGAACAAATGCAGGTGCGTTTCAACCTGGGTGTTCAGCATGGAAACAACAACGATCCCAATGAAAGCGATGACTTTCCGCAGGCGATGGAAGTAGATTATTTCCGTTATTACAGGAAAGGGCCTGCTAAATAGCTTTGACAAATTAACTTTAATAACATGAAAACCATCTTTATCCTCATTAGTTTAATCCCTTTTGCTGCCTGGACACAAGCTCCCGGTTGGGAGTTTCATGCATCTGCAAATCTTCCCCTAAACCAGGGAAAAACGCTCATAGGTGCCGGAGCCGGAGCGAATGTTCTTTTTCGTGATACAGGCCGGGTTAATTTTAAGACCGGTATAGAAGTGAATTACTTCCAAACCTGGGACGAAAGTGCCTATTATAGCAAAATGGCGTCCCGAAGGAATTTACACTATCGGTTTGCAGCATTGACGCTTCCGGCTTTTGCAAGATTTAATTTCGGAAACCGGGTTAAGTGGTTTTTGGAAGCCGGAGTTTATGTCGGATTTGGTTTGGGTGGACGCGTTACATTTTCTCAAATCTCTTACCCCTCTTATCCAAATGATCCCGTATCAGAATTCGAGGGTTCAGAGTCATGCTACTCAGGTTTATCTGTCACGCCAGCTGCTGGTCTGGGGTTCAGGTTTCCGCTTTCGGAACGCATAGACTTCCTTTTCAAGCCGGAGTTTGCTTATGTGAGAAACAGGCTGGAAGACATGCAATTTTCTGCAAATAAGCCCGGTAAGGGTTATGGCGGAAGCCACGAGTATGACTTCAGTTGCATGTATGTGCGTGTCTGTGCAGGAATCCATTTGAAACCGAAACCACGGAAAACGACAACAAAAGATGGAGTGATCAAAATTGAACCGATCCATCCTTAAATAATAATGTAATTTACTTTGCTTCTTTTTTCAGTGGGCCGGTCCCGGGAAATATTATTCAATAGTTCAATATCAAACTTCAAAACTTACAGATCATGAAAACAACCTTCCTCTTAATCCTCCTTAGTCCCTTATTAAGCTGTGCACAAACGCCCGGTTTAGAGTTCCACGCCTCTGTGAATTATCCTTTGGGTGGAGATGCGTTTCCCGGTGCAGGAATTGCTACCAATATCATTTTCAGGGAAAATAACCTTGTCAATTTTAAAACCGGTTTAGAGATCAATTACTTTCATACCCGGGAAGAACAGAGTTATGGAGGCTCAAAAGGTGATTGTCAGTATGGGGTTTTTTCAGTTCCTGCAATGGTGCGGTTTACCTTTGGAGATAAATTTAAAGTGGTTGTAGAATCTGGGATTTATTTGGGAATTGGTTACGGACAAATAGAAGCTCCGAAAAACTATAAGGGTCTTTATGGTGTGTCCTTGGCTCCCAATGTAAAAAGGTACGAAAGTTATTTTCCGGGAGTGGTTATTACACCTGCTATTGGTTTGGGAGGAAGATTTCCGCTTTCAGAACGGATTGATTTATTCCTGAAACCTGAATTCGCATTAACGGTGACTCAGTTTGATGTGCAAGAAATGTCATTTGAAACCTGGTATTACTATGCCCGTTTTTGCGCAGGAATTCATTTGAAACCGAAACCACGGAAAACGACCACAAAAAATGGAGTGATCAAAATTGAGCCGCTCCATCCATAGAATCGCCATTCAAAATCAACTAAAAATTTAAATCATGAAAAAATTCTTAATCATCTTTCTTTTCATTCCTTTTGGCATCCTGGCTCAAAGAAACATCGGTTCTGAATTCCATCTTTCGGGAAATCATCCTCTGATTGAAGGTATCGGAGCCACATTTTTTGGAGGAGGTATAGGAGGAAATGTCATTTTCCGGGATACAAACACTGTTAGTTTTAAAACGGGACTAGAAATTAATTATTTCCATACCTGGGCCACTTTGCAGACACTTTCATTTAAAAGTGGCGACTACCATACTGTGGTCTTATCTATTCCTCTAATGGCGCGGTTTTCCTTTGGAAACAAGAAGAAGGGATTTTTTGAAGTGGGAACTTATGTGGGAATTGGTTCCGGGAAGTCTGACGAATCTTATTCCTACTATACCCAATACGAATCTTATTTTCCGGGAATGGTCATTACTCCTGCAGCTGGTTTTGGAGGACGTATCCGACTTTCACCAAAGGTTGATTTGTTTATCAAACCTGAGTTCGGATTAAATTTGATGGATTTTTATAACAGATCCTTTGAAAGCGCATATTTATACGCGCGCTTTTGCGTGGGAATCCATCTGTAATCTTGAATTTTTTGATCATTAAACTACCATCAGTAATTATGAAAGCAACCTTAATCTTTATCCTTTTTATCCCAATTTTAATCCCGGCACAGGCTCCTGGCTTGAAAGCTGTAATTGGGATCAAGGCATTTTTGCCTACTTTTTTGCCTTGGAAAAAAAGTAGGGGGGGAGAAAATAGAAATCGAAGAACGATTAACCAGTATTGAAATTTTATATTCAAAGTTGAAAGAAACAAAAAAGGAGCGATTCACAGAACCGCTCCTTTAAATATCATGGAGAAGAAATTACTTTTGAGGACTTTCTACTTCTTTTTTCATCGGGTCCGGTCCCGGAATGATGTTCAATAACTCTATATCAAACTTCAGGTCCGAATAAGGAGGGATTGCTCCCGGTCTTCCGGCTGCACCGTATGCTTTGAAATAAGGGATCACGAAAATACCTCTTGCACCTTTGCTCAACAGGGCAACCGCTTCGTCATAACCCGCAATCATTTGTCCTACGTTGTGCGTGAAATCCAACGGCTGGTTGCGGTCGCGGGAAGAATCGAATTTCGTTCCGTTCAGGAAAGTCCCGATGTAATGCGTAGAAACCTGGTCTCCTTTTTTCGCTTTTTCACCGTTTCCTTCAGTTTGGATCACATAAACCAACCCGGATTCTGTTTGCTGCGCAGTCGGGTAAGTCTTACGGATTTCTTCCAATAAGTAAACGCGATACTCGGCTTCAGACATTTTAGAAACTTTGTCAATGCGCTCTTTTTCAATGGCATCTAACTTAGCCTGCTCAGCTTTCTTTACCTCTTCTGCAGCCTTTGCTGTTGTATAAGCCACCTTGAAGATGTTTGTTGCATTCCAGGATTTGTATTCTTTCCCGTTACGGATAATGATCACTTTCGTCATTACATCGTTTTGCTCGATCTTATTCACCACGTCCTGTCCTTCAACCACGTGTCCGAAAACAGTGTGTTTGCCATTCAGCCATGGAGTTTCTTTGTGTGTAATGAAAAACTGGCTTCCGTTTGTAGCCGGTCCGCTGTTTGCCATGGAAAGAATACCTGGACCGCTGTGTGTCAAATCAGGTCTTGTTTCGTCGTAGAATTTATATCCGGGACCACCCATTCCTGTTCCTTGTGGATCACCACCCTGGATCATGAAATCTTTGATCACGCGGTGAAATTTCAACCCGTCGTAAAATGGTTTTGTAATTTTGATAGAATCAAAAAGTGTGATATTCCCTTCAGCCAAACCAACAAAATTGGCAACGGTCATCGGCGTTTTTTCAGCTTCCAGTTTTACAATAATGTTTCCTTTTGTGGTAACAAAAGCTGCGTAAATACCCGGCTCTGAATCTTTCGGCAATTCAACTTTTTGTGCTAAAAGAGAAGTGGTAGTAATACATAAAAGCACCAACGCTGAAATGTACTTAAGTCCTTTTTTCATATTCGATTTATTTGGGTTTAAAAATAGCGCAATTTTGCGAACTGCATCCGAAAAATCAAAAATCAGTCCAAAGTTCATAAATTGATACACACGGCTCGGATGGATTTAACCGCTAAGAAAGCTAAGGTGAAAAGTTTTTAAAGATTTTCTCTTTGCGTTCTTGAACTCTTTGCTCCTTCGCTGTAGCTAAGGCGCAAGCGTTGCGGTTAACTTTTGATAACCCGACAACATGCTCTTTTGTTGAGAAATGAAAGTAGGAATAACAGGGAGAGGCCATATTTGACGTTTCTTATGAGCAAAGTCATTTTTTGCGTCGAAAAATTGCCGAAATTTGTGTTACAAAATTACAGACATGCGCATTGAACAATTATATACCAAATGTTTAGCCGAAGCGGCATATTTCATAGAAAGCGAAGGAGAGATTGCTGTTATTGATCCTCTGAGAGAAGTACAGCCTTACCTGGATCTGGCAAAAGAATGGAACGGATCTATCAAATACATCTTTGAAACGCATTTCCACGCGGATTTCGTTTCCGGGCACGTGGACCTTGCAAAACGCACCGGAGCTAAGATCGTTTACGGTCCAACTGCAAAGACAACTTTCGAAAGCATTATTGCAGAAGATAACCAGGAATTCAAAGTTGGAAAAGCAACGATCAAAGTACTTCACACACCCGGTCATACGCCCGAATCGGTAACTTATTTATTGATTGACGAAGCAGGAAATGAAACAGCCATTTTTACAGGTGACACATTATTCTTAGGAGATGTGGGAAGACCTGACCTGGCAATCAAAGGAGATTTGACACAGGAAGATTTGGCAGGAATGTTATTCGACTCATTGAGAAACCGGATCATGGTATTGCCTGATTCCTTAACGGTTTATCCCGGACATGGCGCCGGAAGTTCCTGCGGAAAGAACATGAGTTCCGAAACCGTTGGTACGTTGGGCGAACAGAAACAAACCAATTATGCCTTGCGTGCAGACATGACGCGTGAGGAATTTATTAAAGAAGTAACGGAAGGTATTTTGCCTCCGCCGCAATACTTCCCGAAGAATGCCATGATGAATAAAAATGGCTACGAATCGATTGATGAAGTGATCTCGAAAGGAAATACTGCATTGAGCGTAGAAGAAGTAAAAAGATTGATCAGCGAGAACGTATTGGTGCTGGATGTTCGTAACCAGGACGAATACATCAAGGGAGCGATTCCGAACAGCTTGTTTATCGGGTTGAACGGAACATTTGCCATGTGGGTCGGAGCTTTAATAGAGAACATCAATCAGCCTATTGTATTGATTGTTCCGGAAGGAAAAGAAGAAGAAACCGTTATGCGATTAGCACGTGTTGGTTATGACAATTGTGTCGGCTACCTGGATGGCGGTATGAAATCATGGATTGCTGCCGGGGAACCTGTTGAAACGATCGAATCGGTAACCGCTGAGAGTATCGCTGACAAAATTGATACCCTTCCGGTCCTGGATGTTCGTAAACCGGGAGAATACGAAGCAGAGCATTTGGAAAACGCAGAACACGTTGCGCTGGATTTCATGTTGGACGATTTGGGTGATCTGAAACCTAACAATCCGTATTACGTGCATTGTGCAGGGGGTTATCGAAGTGTGATCGCCATTTCATTATTGAAACAAAAAGGATTTAAGAACCTGATCGATATCGCCGGAGGATTCGGAGCCATCAAAAAAGCCGGGATCCCAACAACTGATTTCGTTTGCAGTTCTAAGAAATAAGCAAGCAAAGATAAAAAGGTAGGGGCGAAAAATTTTTCGCCCCTACCTTTTTCATTTTAATTCGTAATTCGCAATTGGTAATTCCCAATTAACTAAATTTGCGCCCATGGAACAGAAAGAAGATTTATTAAAGGAAGTTATTTCTCACGCGAAGGAATACGGATTCGTTTTCCCTTCCTCTGAAATTTACGATGGTTTGGCTGCAACTTACGATTATGGTCAGCTGGGCTCTGAATTGAAGAATAATATCAAACAGTACTGGTGGAAATCCATGGTACAGATGAATGATAATATCGTGGGAATTGATGCCGCAATCTTCATGCACCCTACAACCTGGAAAGCTTCCGGGCACGTAGATGCATTCAATGATCCGTTGATTGACAACAAAGATTCCAAGAAGAGATACCGTGCCGATGTACTGATCGAAGAACACATCGAAAAGATCCGTCAGAAGATCAATAAAGAGGTCGAAAAAGCGGCGAAGAAATTTGCAGAGGCTTTCGACGAAGCTCAGTTCCGTGCTACCAATCCGAATGTATTGCGCAACGAAGAAAAGATCAAAGAGATCGAGGATCGTATGCGTGTAACTTTGGAAAACAATGACCTGGAAGGTGTAAAAAAATTGATCGAAGACCTGGAGATCGTTTGTCCGATCAGTGGTTCCCGTAATTGGACAGAAGTTCGTCAGTTCAACCTGATGTTCTCTACCGAACTGGGTTCTGTTGCCGGAGATGCCGCTACGATTTACTTGCGCCCGGAAACTGCACAGGGTATTTTCGTGAACTTCCTGAATGTTCAGAAAAGTGGTCGTATGAAGATTCCTTTTGGAATTGCTCAAATCGGTAAAGCATTCAGAAACGAGATCGTGGCGCGCCAATTTATTTTCCGCATGCGTGAATTCGAACAAATGGAAATGCAGTTTTTTGTGCGTCCGGGTGAGGAAATGCAGTGGTACAACCATTGGAAAGATGCCCGTTTGAAATGGCACAAAGCGCTTGGTTTGGGTGAAAATTATTACCGTGAGCACGATCATATCAAGTTAGCACATTATGCAAATGCGGCTTGTGATATTGAATTCGATTTCCCGATGGGATTCAAAGAATTGGAAGGAATTCACTCCCGCACAGATTTCGATTTGAAACAACACGAGCAGTTCTCCGGAAAGAAATTACAGTATTTCGATCCTGAATTGAACCAGAACTATGTTCCTTACGTGGTGGAGACATCCGTAGGTTTGGACCGTATGTTCCTGGCTGTGATGAGTGCTTCTTATAAGAATGAGAAATTGGAAGATGGTTCGGAACGCGTGGTATTGAGCCTTCCTGCACAGCTTGCTCCTTACAAAGTGGCGATTATGCCGCTGACTAAGAAAGATGGTCTTCCTGAGAAGGCAACAGAAATTTTGAACGAACTGCGTTTTGATTTCAATTGCCAATACGACGAGAAAGATTCTCCGGGGAAACGTTACCGCCGACAAGATGCTATCGGAACACCATACTGTGTGATGGTGGATCACCAGACTTTGGAGGATAATACGGTAACAATCCGCGATCGTGATACGATGGAGCAGGAGCGTGTAGCTATTTCCGAGTTAAGAGCAAAAATTGATGAGAAAGTGAGCTGGAGAAATTTACTGGCGAAGTAATAACATACTTATTGAACATAAAAAAACCGATCTATTGCAGATCGGTTTTTTTTGTTATTCGTTTTTAACTTATTCCCTGGCTGCTCCCTTCATAATGCCCTGAAGCAAACCGTCAAACTTGATATCGCCGCTTGATAAGTTGCGCGTTTCATGGACATCGAAGGTTTTTCCGAATCCCATTATGCTTCCGCGTACTTTCCCATCCAGTTTCAATTCAAACTTGTCTGCGCTTACCAGTTTAGCAATGCGGAATAAAGCACCGTCGCTTAAACTAAGCTGTAATGGAACGGTGTAAACATGTTCGGATTTTCGTTTGACTTTGATTTTCTTATCCAAATCAATATCACCGATTTCCAGGTTATTGATGGAAAGGGTTAGTTCGCCTTTCTTGATCTTAAAACCGTAACCGTTGTCATTGTCAACCGTTGCATCAAAACTCACATTCAGGGTTTTTCCTTCCAGCTTCCCAAATTTGAAATTGGAATAGCCGGAAACCACCGGTTCCTCGAAATCACAGCTTGACACTGAAATTACCACGAGGAGCACACTTAAAAAAAAGACCTTCTTCATAGTTTTTACTTCATTGCTTCATTGAAATAATGGAAGAAATACGGAATGGTTTCAATTCCTTTGTAAAAATTGAATAAACCGTAATGCTCGTTCGGTGAATGGATCGCATCGGAATCCAGACCAAAGCCCATCATTACTGTTTTTAATCCCAGTTCTTTCTCAAATAGTGCAATAATCGGGATACTTCCGCCACTTCTTACCGGAATAGGAGTTTTACCAAATGTTTTTTCGTATGCTTTAGCAGCGCTTTTGTAAGCGATAGAATCGATAGGTGTAACTACCGGTTCGCCACCATGATGTGGATTTACAACCACTTTTACTCCTGCCGGAGCAATGGATTCGAAATGTTTGGTAAACAATTCCGTGATTTTATCCGGTTCCTGGTTTGGCACCAAACGCATGGAAATTTTAGCATAAGCCTTGGAAGCAATAACTGTTTTTGCTCCTTCTCCGGTATACCCGCCCCAGATTCCGTTTACATCCAGTGTCGGACGAATAGAACCTCTTTCCGGAGTTGTATATCCTTTCTCACCATAAACAGCATCGATATCCAATGCCTTTTTATAATTGTCCTCGTTGTACGGAGCTTTTGCCATTTCAGCACGTTCTTCCAGGCTTAACTCAACCACATCGGCATAGAACCCGGGAATGGTAATGTGATTGTTCTCATCATGCAATGAAGCAATCATTTTTGTAAGTACATTGATCGGGTTCGCCACACAGCCGCCATACAGACCTGAATGCAAATCGCGATTCGGTCCGGTAACTTCTACTTCTACATAACTCAATCCCCGCAATCCGGTTGTGATAGAAGGTGTATCGTTGCCCAGCATTCCTGTATCGGAAACCAGGATGATGTCCGCTTTCAGACGTGCTTTATTTTCCTTGATGAACACACCCAGGTTAACAGAACCAACTTCTTCTTCCCCTTCGATCATGAATTTCACGTTGCATGGAAGTTCGCTAGCTTTCATCATGGCTTCAAATGCTTTCACATGCATGAAAAACTGACCTTTATCGTCACAAGCGCCGCGTGCAAAAATGGCACCTTCCGGATGGATTTCCGTTTTCTTCACTACCGGCTCAAATGGAGGAGAAGTCCACAGATCGATCGGGTCTGCCGGCTGCACATCATAATGTCCGTAAACCAATACTGTTGGCAATGCTGCGTCGATGATCTTTTCACCGTATACAATCGGATGTCCGGCAGTTTGGCAGATCTCTACATTTTCAGCACCTGCTTCTTTCAGGAACTCTGCCACTTTTTCAGCACCGCGAATCACCTCTTTTGCATAAGCGCTGTCAGCAGATACCGTTGGAATTTTCAATAGATCAATGAGTTCATTCAGGAACTTGTCTTTTGAATCTTGTATATATTTTTGAGTGTTTTGCATAAAAATTAATTTCTGGGACAAAATTGGTTAAATCGGAACGTTTTTAATCGAATAATTGTGATTAAAATTTAACAATTAAACAAAAATTAATATTATTGACATCTAAACGCAACCTTTAACAAATTATTTGAGTCTAAAGGAAGTACGAGATTATAGGACTATGAAGAAAATTACTACAATACTGTCTATTTTGTTAGCGTCAGTAAGTTTAAATGGAAATGCCCAGATCGCGGTTCAAACCGGACAACCTGTTGTTGACTATGTCAATAATCATTTATTAGGGCTTGGGGTAACGGCATCTAACATTACTTTTACGGGAGCGAACCCTTCCCAGATTGCATCTTTCAATGGTTCGGGAGCAGGTTTTGGCTTTTTGGATGGAACAGTAATATCTACCGGAAATGCCAACAGTTTGGTGCCGGGAAGTTTTAATACGGATGACTTTAATTCCTTTCAAAATACCGGTGACCTGATTACGGTAGCGCAATCGGTTACAAGCAATCCACAGGCGGGGAATATTGATGAAATCCACGATCAGGGTATCCTGGAATTTGATTTCGTTCCTCAATCCGACCTGGTGTCATTTAATTTTATTTTCGCTTCAAATGAATATACCACTTACATCAATAGCCAGTTTAATGATGCTTTCGGATTCTTTGTCAGCGGACCAGGTATTACAGGACCTTTTAGCTCTCCGGCTGGATTTCCGGGAGGTTCACAAAATTTAGCTATTGTTCCTGGTACTACTCTTCCAATAACAATTTCTACTATTTACCCTCCAAATACCGGTACAGGGGCTCCGGCAGGGTTAAATCCACAGTTATATGTAGACAACATGAGCCAGACTTCACTTGCGTTGAATGGTTATACTACGCCAATAAATATTTCATTTCCAGTAATATGTGGAGAGACGTATCACTTCAAATTTGCTATTGCCGATATGCAGGATGGGGGCTTTACTTCTGCTGTTTTCCTGGAAGCAGGTTCATTTACATCTCCTCCGATCAACCTTTCATTGGAAAATGCGAGTGGTACGGGAGGTAACGATATTATTGAAGCGTGTACGGATGCAAGCTTTTTGTTCACCAGAAGTTTATGCCAGTCTTTAACGGACCTGTCTATTAACTTTACCTTAACGGGTACAGCAACAAATGGTACGGATTACTCCATTTCACAAACCAGCCCATTATTCATGGCAGCAGGTGAAGATACCCTGGTAATGGACTTAACAACTTTCGCTGACGGTCTGCCTGAAGGAACAGAATCCATTGCAGTGACTATTGATTATGTAGACCAATATGGTAACCCGCAAACAAGTACGGGAACTTTCTTCTTATCGGATATTCAGCCTTTGGTTTTGAATCCGGTGGACCAAACTTTGAAGTGTAACAATGACAGTGCCCTGGTGGTTGTTCAGGCGAGCGGTGGATCCGGAATCTATACATTTGATTGGGAAGATTCGCCTTCGATAACCGCTTCTGCCAATGTATTTATTGGACAAAACGGGGTTTATTATTTCCCTGTAACAATGACAGATGCCTGTCTGGGTACTATCACCGACAGTGTGATGGTTACAATGAACCAAACATTAACAATTGATTCCATGCTGACCTATCCGGCATCCGCATGTACACCGGATGGTGCTGTCAGTGGATTTGCATCCGGATTTACAGGTCTTCAGCAATTCCATTGGGAAGGACCGAATACGGGTGGACCAAGCCAGATTAATGCGTCTGTAATGCAGAACCTTTCACCGGGATGGTATGTGTTTACGGTTAGTGATAATGTGTGTTCGGTAACAGATTCCGTTCTTTTGACAGGTGAACCGGGACCAATCGCAGATATGACTTTAAATGATGTTTCCGGATGTAATCCTCTAACAGTAACATTTACAAATAACAGTCAGAATTCAACAACTTATGAGTGGTATTTTGACAATGGGAACAATGTTACTGTAAATGATCTGAGCTCTCAAACTCAAACATTTACATCTTCTGCAGATGAAATAGTTCTGATTGCAATTAACGGACCTTGCAGAGATACAGCATTTGCATCGGTGTTGATAGTAGAATGTGGATGTACGGATCCACAGGCAACTAACTACAATCCGAATGCACAACAAAACGATGGTTCTTGTATATTCCCTCAGCCAAGCGTGATCGTTCCGAACATTTTTACACCGAATGGCGATAAGAATAATGATGTATTTAAACTAACAACTGTTAATGCATCGGAGGTCGAAATTATGATCAATAACCGTTGGGGAACCAATGTGTACACAGGTACGGGATTAGACGCATCCTGGGATGGAAAAATCGATGGGGTTCTTGCACCGGATGGAGTTTATTTCGTTCAGTACACGGTAAGAGGAGTAATGGGGGATGAAATTACCGGTCAGGGATTCCTGCAGTTGATCCGATAATATTCATTTTATGATAAACAAAAGGGGCGTCTTGGTTAAACCGAGACGCCCCTTCGTATTTTTTGTATGATTCTAATGATTTAATTCTACCAGTGTTTTCCCCTGCATCTCCAGTGGAGCAGCTATTCGCATCCGGTCAAGAATAGTGGGAGCAACATCTGCAAGAATTCCCGGGTTCAAATGGATGTCTTCTTTTTTCGTTACCAGGATTACAGGAACCGGGTTTAAAGAGTGTGCCGTATTTGGGGATCCGTCCGGATTGAATGCCACATCTGCATTTCCATGATCGGCGATGATAATTAGTTCGTAGTTTAATTGAATGCTCAGGTCTACAATTTCACCCAGACAGGAATCAACTGTTTCAACAGCTTTTACGATTGCATTGTAAACCCCGGTATGCCCGACCATATCCGGATTGGCAAAATTCAAACAGAAAAAATCCGGTTCATCCGTTCTTAATTCTTCAAGAATCCGCTCTTTTACTTCCGGAGCACTCATTTCGGGCTGCAGGTCATAAGTCGCTACTTTTGGAGATTTTACCAGGATCCGGGATTCTCCCTTAAATTCTTTTTCGCGTCCTCCGTTAAAAAAGAATGTTACATGCGGGTATTTCTCGGTTTCTGCGATACGAACCTGGGTACGGTCCATTTTGCTGAGAATTTCACCCAAAGTGTTCTGGAGATTGTCTTTTTCGAAAATGACCTGTACATTCCTGAACTTGGCATCGTAACGTGTCATGGTATAATAATCGATGTGCAAAGGCCTCATTCCATATTCCGGGAAAGCCTGTTGTGTTAACACCTGGCTGATTTCCCGCGGACGGTCTGTTCTGAAGTTAAAGCAGATAACTGTATCTCCGTCCCGGATCAATCCTTCTCCCGAATTACTTACCAACGGAAGAATAAATTCATCTGTAATATCGTCTTCGTAGCTTGCTTCGATTGCTTTTACGGCGTCGGAAAAGGGTGTTCCGATTCCTTTTACCATAGCATCGTAGGCCACCTGCACACGTTCCCAGCGGTTATCACGGTCCATGGCATAATAACGGCCCACAATTGATCCGATTTTGCCAGTAGACTGCTTCATGTGATCCTCCAGTTTTTGAATAAAGCCGAGTCCGCTTTTCGGGTCACAATCACGTCCGTCTGTAAATGCATGGACCCAGACATTAGTCAGCTCATAGCTTTTTGCCATGTCCAGCAAAGCATGTAAATGTTCCTGGGAACTATGTACCCCGCCGTTGGAAACAAGGCCTATCAAATGTACTTTTTTCCCATTCTTTTTGGCGTTCTCGAAACAACTCGTCAATACCGGGTTTTTGAAAAACTCACCATCACGAATGGATTTGTTGATCCGTGTTAGTTCCTGGTAAACAATGCGCCCGGCACCAATGTTCAAATGACCTACCTCGGAATTTCCCATCTGTCCGTCAGGAAGTCCTACAGCTTCTCCGCTGGCAGTCAAAGTACTATGCGGATATTTCTCAAGTAATGAGTCCATTACAGGAGTTTTCGCATTGAAAATGGCATCTGCTTTTGATTGGTCGCCCAATCCCCAGCCGTCTAAAATTATTAAACCAACTTTTTGATTATTCATCATAAGGCATTTGTATTTGGAAACACGCTCCCGGTCCATCCACTTTAATCAGACGAAGGTTTCCACCTAAAGTACGTGCACATTCCCTGGCTATAAACAAACCAAGTCCTGTTCCTTTTGTAGTACGTGTTTCCTCGTTTTCTAAACGATTGAATTTTTTAAATAAAAGATCTTGTTGTTCCAATGGGATTCCTTTTCCATAATCCCTTACATCTATCGAAACAGAGTAATCATTCTCTTTGTGGATAGTCAAATCCAGGCCTTTTTCAGAATGCCCGTATTTGAAGCCGTTCTCAATAAGATTATTCAGGATATTGGTAAATATCAGGGGGTCTGTCTCTAATCGGATATCTTCAAAGTCATTCATATGGATAACACTGTTGAATCGCTTTTCCTGAATACTGATTAATTGAGTCAGGAAATCCTTCAAAGAGATGGAAGTCATTAGACGGGGCATTGCCTGCTGCTCAAGGCGGGAAGCTGTCAAGATCTGTTCTACCAATGTTTCAAGCCTGCTCGATTCGTCCAGTGCTTTTTGAATCAGTTCGACCTGCTTTTCTTCGCTTAACTTGTGTTTTTGGATAGTTTGCAGGTATAATTTGGTTGCTGCAAGCGGAGTTTTCAGTTCGTGTGTAACGGACAGCATGAAATTATTTTGCTGGCGAGCTATTTGGATTTCTTTCTTAATGGAACGTTTGATTTTCCACAATCCGAAGAGCAGCAATACCAGGAAAACCGAACCTTCACCGATGATCATCACAATACGCTTGGTGATCAGTTCATCGGTATGCTGCGATGCCCGGGTTAAATCAATAAGATGATAGCCCCACCAAAGGAACTGGATCAGTACATAAGCACCCAGCAAGTATACAAAAACAGTTGTGGGTTTTTTAAGCATTTCTTCTCTTAGTAAGCGCGTTCGTTTTTACCCTCAATATAGTTAATAAATGCCTTGTTCACGACTTTATTTCCTCCCGGAGTCGGATAATTTCCTGTAAAATACCAATCTCCGGTATTTCCCGGACAAGCTCTGTGAAGATCCTCCACCGTTTGATAAACAATATTTACCTCTGCCTTGATGTTTTCAGGAGTAAGCATTTTTGCTATTTGAGCAGAGATTTCTTCAGCGGTAAAAGGAGCATAAATTTCTTTTACATAATTGACAATCTGCTCTTTCGGTAATTTTTCCTGCTCTTTTGATTTGCGGTAACACTCGTCAATGATATGTTGTCGACCAGATTCCTTTAACAAGGTAATGGCAGCATCGAAAGCAATGAAATCGCCCATTTTAGCCATGTCAATCCCGTAACAGTCCGGATAGCGGATCTGAGGAGCAGAAGAAACAACCAAAATGCGTTTCGGGTCCAAACGGTCCAGGATGCGCAAAATGGATTGTTTTAATGTGGTACCTCTAACAATACTGTCATCTATAACCACCAGGTTGTCTTTTCCGCGAACAACGGATCCGTAAGTAATGTCATAAACCTGTGCAACCATGTCATCACGGGCATCATCCTGTGTGATGAATGTACGTGCTTTGGCATCTTTAATCGCAATTTTTTCAATGCGGGCCCTGCGGTTCAGGATTTCTTTCAACTGTTCCGGGCTCGGTTTCCCTTCAATGGCAGCTAACTGTTCGTATTTCTGTTCGTTCAGATAATCCTCCAGCCCTTTGATCATTCCGTAGAAACTGCTTTCAGCGGTATTCGGGATAAAAGAGAAGACAGAATTATCCAAATCATAATCGATAGTCTTCAACACATTCGGAACTACGAAGCGTCCTAAATTCTTACGCTCGGAGTAAATATCGTAATCGTTTCCGCGGGAGAAATAGATGCGCTCGAAAGAACATTTTGCAGGAGCTTTCGGTGCGTTGATCTCCACCTCGGAAACTGTACCGTTTTTTTTGATGATCAAAGCATGTCCCGGAGTTAGTTCTTTGATATCGTCGTATTTTAGATTGAAAGCTGTCTGAATAACCGGTCTTTCCGATGCAACCACACAAACTTCTTCATCTTCGAAATAAAATGCCGGCCTGATACCGTTCGGATCTCTCAGTACGAAAGCATCTCCATGACCAAATAATCCGGCCATTGCATATCCACCGTCCCAAACTTCGGAAGAATGTTTCAGGATTTGCGGGATATCGATTGTTTCAGCGATCTTTTTGTAAATCTCTTGGCTGTTAAGGCCTTCGGTCTGGTATTTTTGAAATAGTTCGTCATTGGCAACGTCCAGGAAGTGACCGATTTTTTCCAATACGGTTACCGTATCTGATTTTTCCTTCGGATGCTGTCCGATTTCCAATAACACATCGAATAATTCGTCGACGTTTGTGAGGTTGAAGTTTCCCGCTACGACCAGGTTTCTGGTAATCCAGTTATTTTGACGTAAGAACGGATGACAGCTCTCGATTGAATTCCTACCAAAGGTTCCGTATCTCAAATGTCCCAGGAATAATTCCCCAGTGAACCCTGCATTTTTCTTTAAGTAGTTGACATCTTTCAGCAGGTCCGGGTTTTCTTCCCCGATTTCGTAAAAGCGCTTATTGATATGGTCAAAAATATCCTGGATTGGTTTCGGATCGATGCTCCGGTAGCGCGAAATATAACGCTCCCCGGGTTCCATGTCCAATTTAATGTTCGCAACTCCTGCACCGTCTTGTCCACGGTTGTGCTGCTTTTCCATTAAAAGATGAAGCTTGTTTAAACCATAAAAAGCCGTTCCGTATTTATCAACATAGTACTGTAATGGCTTTTTTAATCGAATGAGTGCGATCCCGCATTCATGTTTAATTGCATCGCTCATGGGCATCAAAAATGAGGTGCAAAGTTACGGATTCTAAATCGATTCAGGTAAGAAATGTTCAACCAAAAAACAACTTTTTATTGATATCTTAGTCTTATTGTTTAGAAGGCTGATTACTTGCAGTTTTAGCTTCTTTTAACTTAGGTGTAAGCTTTTTTGTAAATTAGATATATGTTCAGACTGATGTTGGTGTTCCTGCTCCTGATTTCGTGTGCTGTTATGGCGCAGGAATCGGCTGTGACCATGCGCCCCAACCGCGGTCAGTGGGACTCAAGGATCGATTATTCAATCGGGCTTCAGAGCGGAAATATGTACCTGGAACAAACCGGGTTTACTTACTTTTTTTATCAGTTCAACGGCCACACCCACGATACTGAGCACCAGGATGAAGAAATGAAGGGATATTGTGTGAAATCCCACTTTTTGAATGCCAAAAAATCGGCTTCAATTATTGAATCCAAAAAGCAGAGTTATTACCGCAATTATTTCCTGGGATCTGACAAGAACAACTGGAAAACAAAAATATATGATGTTCAGGAGGTTGAATATAAGGCCAAGTATCCGAATATTGATTTGTTGATCTCTACAACAGGAGAACAAGTGAAATATTCCTGGATTATACTCCCTGGCGGAAATTTCCGGGATATCCAATGGCAGTACGATGGAGCTAAAGAAATCAGCCTGCTTCCTTCCGGAGAATTGAGAGTGGATCATGGACTGGGTCATTTCATTGAGGGAAAACCGATAGCCTGGAAATTGAAGAATGGAAGAAAAGTACCGTTAAAAGTCAATTACCGCTTCAATGAAAAAACGTTCTCTTTCGATTTAAACGGATCTTACACAGATTCAGATACACTTGTGATAGATCCGTCGCTCACATTTTCCTCCTTTACCGGTTCACTTGCTGATAATTGGGGATTCACTGCTGCGCCTGATCCGGAAGGAAATTTGTATGCGGGGGGAATCGTTTTTGGAAGCGGATACCCGGTAACAACCGGAGTTGTGGATGCGGTGTTTAATGGCGGAACGCCAACCGATGGAGCACCACCTACCAGCTCCTTAAGCATCGGTTTCGATGTAGGAATCTCCAAATTCAACAGTCTTGGCACTGCATTTATATTTTCTACTTATATCGGTGGTTCTGCCAATGAAACACCACATTCAGTTGTTTCAGATGACCAGGGGAATATGTATTTGCTGGGAGTCACTGCTTCCCCCAATTTTCCTACTTCGACAGGATGTTATGACAATTCATTCGGCGGAGGCAATACTGTAAGTCCGGATAACTTGAAATTTACCGGGTCGGATATTTATGTACTGGAATTAAATCCTACAGGAACATCCTTAATGGCTTCCACTTTTGTTGGAGGAACCGGGAATGACGGGATCAGCTTTGGAGCACTTCAGTACAATTACGGAGACAATTTCAGAGGTGAGATCATTGTGGACCAGAATTTTGTTTATTTCTCCAGTGTTACTCAATCTGCGGATTTCCCAACGGTTATTCCAAGTCAGGCATCACTCAACGGTGCACAGGATGCAGTTGTAGTGAAAATGACTAAGAACCTTGCAGCAGTTGTCTGGTCAACCTATTACGGAGGATCGGTGGATGAGACAGGAAATGGGGTTGCACTTTCAGGAAACGGAAGCCTTTATGTGACAGGTGGAACCAGTTCTTCGAATCTGAATCTAGGTACCGGGGGATGGGATGCAAGCTATAATTCGGGAAGAGATGGATTCCTGAGCAGGTTTGATGCTTTAACCGGTGCGGTTTTAAACGGAACTTATATCGGTACTCCAGATTACGATCAAAGTTATTTTGTTCAGGTAGATGATGACGATGATGTCTATGTTCTGGGCCAAACAGCCGGAAATTGGTCCATTACACCAGGCTGTTATGGAAATGCGAATTCAGGACAGTTTATGATGAAATTTAATCCTGCCCTGACCACCCAGCTTTGGGTGACAACTATTGGTGCAGGCTCCGGAAATATTGAGATTTCGCCGACAGCATTTTTGGTTTCGAACTGTAAGGATATTTACCTTTCAGGATGGGGTGGAACAGTAAACTTTCAGAACAGCCAGGCTACAACCAGTTCATCGAATAATTTCCCGGTTAGTGCGGATGCATTTCAATCTACAACGAATGGAAGTAATTTCTGGATCGCTGTTTTAAATGAAAATGCAGCTACGTTGAAGTATGCTACTTACATCGGCGGTTCCAGTTCTTCGTTCAACCACGTGGATGGGGGCACGAGCCGTTTTGATAAGAACGGGAATATTTATCATGCTGTTTGTGGAGCCTGTACCGGAAACCCATTCGGATTTACAACTACTCCCGGAGTAATCGGACCTCAAAATTTAAGTACGAACTGTAACCTGGCAGCTTTTAAATTCGAACTGAATACCATCGAAGCGGTCGTAGCAGCACCGGATCCCCTGGTTTGTTTACCAGATCCGGTGGTTTTCAATAATAACAGTGCGAATGGAAATCAATTTGAATGGAATTTCGGTGACGGACAGACTTCTAACCAGGTAAATCCATCGCATGTTTACAGCGGACCGGGGCAGTATACGGTTACATTGATTGTTCGCGATACTACACAGTGCTATGCACCTGATACGGTTCAGTTTATTGTCAATATCGGTGATTTTAACGGAGGAATCGTAAATCCTACCGCACAGACTTGTGTAAATGTTCCGGTGCAGATGGAAGCTTTCGGAGGAACTGTTTACCATTGGGAACCAGTTCAGTACTTTAGTAATCCGAATATAGCTAACCCGATGGTAACTACGGACCAGGATATTTCCATTTTTTGCATTGTTTCGGATAGTTGCGGAATAGACACGGTATATGCGCAAGTTAGCGTGCTGAACGGAGCACTGGATATTTCCAATGATACTGCTGTATGTATTGGCAATACCGTTAATTTATTTGCTTCCGGCGTTTCTCAAATTACCTGGAGTCCGGCAACTTATCTGGATGATCCTTCCAGTTTGACGCCGGTTTCAACACCTTTGCAATCGATTACTTATACCGCATCCGGGGCAACTCCGGATGGTTGTCAGTTAACCGCAACAGTTCACATCCATGTTGATACAACCATGCCGCAACCCGTCATGCCGGATTCCCTGGTGTATTGTTTGGGTTCTTCCGGAACGGTCACAGTTTCGGGTGCTACTACCTATGATTGGTCGCCACAAACGGATATTACTCCAGTTACAGGTCCACAGGTGACTATCAGTACACAAACTGACAAGTATTATTACTGTGATTTCTCAAATGCATGTGGTGCCGCACGAGACAGTATTTTTGTCCGGGTAAATGTTGCAACGATTCTTGCCGGAAATGATACGACGATCTGTCCGGGAGAAACAACACCCGTTCACGCTTCAGGAGGAATTTCTTACAATTGGTCACCAGCCCCTTATGGATTCCTGCAACCGGACGGATCACATGTTCTGGTGAAACCAACGGTATCTACAACTTATGTTGTTGTTGGAACGGATGAATACGGATGTAAAGATACAGCCAATGTGCGCGTTAATTTATTCCCCTTACCTTTTGTTCAGACAAACCCGGATGTTTATGCCGTTTTTGGAGAAGAGGTCCAGCTAAATGCGGTTTCATCTACTGCGATTAGTTATGTTTGGAGCCCTGCCGAATACTTATCCTGTAATGTTTGTCAAAGCCCGGTTACAACGCCGGACAAACCGATGACATTTACGGTTACGATTTATGATGTCAATGGCTGTTCCGCTTCGGATGTAGTGCATGTTTTCTACAATGCCATCATCTATGTTCCGAATACTTTTACGCCGGACAATAATGGTACGAATGAGACCTTTTTCGCACTGGGTGTTAATATCAAGGATTTCCGCCTGGAAATCTTCAACCGGTGGGGAGAACTTATTTACTCGGGAGATGCATTAGCTCAAATGTGGGATGGAACGTATGCCGGTTTACCGTCACCTGACGGGGTTTATACCTGGAAAATCGAATATGGTGAAATCCTGACAGGCGAAAGACACCAGATCGTGGGGCATGTTAATTTGTTGCGTTAAGCTTTCGCTTGTAAACTACTAAACGGCTATTTCTGGAAAAATCCTTTAAAATGGAGTATTCTTTGATTTGAATGTGAGCTGTTTGGAACAAAATATATTCCCCTTCAAATTGAATGTCTTCCCTGAAAACCTGCTGGATCGGAACCTCGTATTCCAGGCGATAATAATTGATAACAGGCTCATAGATCCAGGTACACTCCGCAATATGAATGGATGTATCCTGAATGTCATCTTTGATCGAAAGCATGGCGGCTTTTAGATCCTGGTCTTCGGACCATGTCATGGTCGTCTTAAAATTGTAAAAGGAGATATTCACCAGGATAAACGAGACCGAACATGCAATTATAAGGATACGGATGACTTTAGATTTCAGAGGTTCGATATTCAGCAGGAAAGCAAGGAGGATAACCGGATATAAATAAAGCGAAGAACGGTTTATGGGATAGAGCGAGTCAAAGAGCAGGTGTTCAGCTATAAGAGCTGTAAAAATGCCGATTACCATTATAAATGCGAACGTACCGGGGTTGAAAAAAAGTCTCCTTCTGATTGTTTGGAAACCTGCAAGAAGGATCAGTCCATAAAGCAAATAGCGCAGAATATCAACATGTTTAAAACCGAATCTTGAATAAAATCCGGAGCAAATTAAGTTGTCAATGGTTGTATGGATATTATTTGTTCCGAAATAAAGTTCATTCTTGTTTCTGAGAAAGAACAACTGGTTTAGGGAAAAATACAGGATAATTCCACTTAGGATAAGTAAAACCGCTAAAAGAATAATCCGGTTTTTGGACTTAAATACAAGCAGGCTGAATACCATTAAAGACAGGGCGATCAAAAAATAATTGAGCGTATTCAGATTGGCACTTAAAGCTAAAACGGCAAAAAGGAACCCGCAGAAATAGTGAACAGGTTTTGAGTCGTTCCTGAGAGCAGCTATTCTGAAAACATAGAACAAGGATGCCGTTACAAAAGCAATGGAGAGACCATATCCGCGGCACAAGGAGAAAAAATCCAGAATAAACGGATTTCCGCAAAGGAGCAGAAGTAAAGCGAGCTGGGTCGCTGGGGACTTTAGAAAAGTCCTTGCAATTCGGAAAAGAAAAAACCAAAAAATCCCGAATGAGAGGATATTCGGAAGTCGAAGCGCAAATTCTTTAGCTCCGAAAAGGTGAGAACTAATTGCACTTAAATGTGTATTCAGCCAGTGGTGATTAGCGGTTCCTCTTAAAACTTCATCTCCCTGGATAATTTTATAGGTTAATGCTTCATCGTGAGTCATTCCAACGGTAAATCCGCGGATAAGAACATAGCTGAATGCAAAGAGAAAGCAGAGGTAGTAGATTATTTTGGTGGTTCGGTTCATCTTAGATGAATTCACATTTCAGAACACCGTCCCGGTCAATTTCCGTGAGCTGAACATGCTGCATCCGATTCACTAAATCCGGGTTGAAAGCTGTTTTTACTTTGACGTAATTCTCCGTAAAACCATACATGATCCCTTCATCTTCTTCTGCTTCAAATAAGACCGTTCTTTTGGAACCTACCTGTGATTCGTAAAAGGCACGTTTCTTCTTATCGGAGAGAATATGAAGCTGTTTGCTTCGCTGGGCTCTGACCTGGTTCGGAACCGGATCTCCCAATTTCACAGCAGTGGTATTTGCCCGTTCGGAATAGGTAAATACATGTAAGTAAGAAACATCCAGATCTTTCAGAAAATCAACCGTTTCCAGGAATTCTTCATCTGTTTCACCCGGGAAGCCCACGATAACATCTACACCTATCGCACAGTCGGGACGTAATTTCTTAATATGTTCTACGCGTTCTACATACAATTCACGCAGGTATTTCCTGCGCATTGCTTTCAACAACCGGTTACTTCCGGATTGAAGCGGGATATGGAAGTGCGGAACAAAGCGTTTTGAATCCTCCAACGTAAACCGAATGATCTCATCACTCAATAAGTTCGGTTCGATGGAAGAAATGCGGTAGCGGTCAATTCCATTTACCTCGTCCAATGCTTTTACCAGCTCGAAAAAGTTCTCATCTGATCCCTGCCCGAAATCCCCGATGTTTACACCGGTAAGAACCACTTCTTTAATTTGTGTGTCGGCAATTTTTTGTGCTTCCGAAACGGTTTCGGAGATACTGGCATTCCTGCTTTTTCCACGTGCTAAAGGAATGGTACAAAACGTACAGAAGTAATCGCAGCCGTCCTGGACTTTCAGGAAAGAACGGGTGCGGTCTCCCATGGAATGAGAAGGAATAAAACTGGTTGTCTGCTTGATATTCTCAAACTTCACAGTGGCCTGTTGCAATTCTTCATTTTGTTGCTCTTTCTCATGCTGCTCTAAATGTTCTACAATATTGAACTTCTCATTGGCTCCCAAAACAAGGGATACTCCCGGAATCTGAGCAATTTCTGTCGGTTTTAATTGCGCATAACACCCAATAATTGCCACGTAAACCTCCGGATTGATTTTTTTGGCACGTCTGACCAGCTGCTTGCATTTTTTGTCTGCATTCTCGGTTACCGAACAGGTGTTAATCACCAGTATGTCAGGTGTTTCTTCAAAATCAACCTTTGCAAAACCCGCGTTTTCAAAAAGTCTTGAAATAGTAGATGTCTCTGAAAAATTCAGTTTGCACCCAAGGGTATAAAAAGCGACTTTCTTAAACTGTTGCATTTTTTTGCAGAATTGAGGCTACAAAGATAGACATTTTCAAGTCTGTACAAAAATCCCCGTTCAACTAATCGTTATATTTGTTAGACTATAGACTAGCATGAAAAAGCAATTGACGATCCATTACGAATGGCTGGAGCACTGGAAAGAACTTCCTGAATCCGAACATGTTTTGATTGAGAAAGCGCATGAAGCAGCGCAAAAAGCGTACGCTCCATACAGCAATTTTAAGGTTGGAGCTGTCCTTTTATTGGCAGACGGAACACTTGTGGAAGGGAATAACCAGGAAAACATTGCTTATCCGAGTGGTTTGTGTGCCGAACGTGTGGCTTTGTTCTATACCGGAGCAACTTATCCCGGAACAGCAGTAAAAACGATTGTGGTTGTAGCTGAGGGAGATCTGATCGCAGAAGACGAATGTGTTTCTCCCTGCGGATCATGCCGGCAGGTTATGGCAGAATCGGAATCTCGCCAGGAAACACCAATCCGGATTATCTTGGTTTCCCGAGATGGGAAAACCTGGATTTTTGATAGTATAAACGATATTTTAGTATTTCCTTTTGGAGTAAAGTAAAATGAACGAAAAACGCCTTGAAGAATGGTTTTCTTCCCGGAAGAAAATGCGCGAGAACCGAACTGCGAAGAAGTTGTTTGATGCTATTCGCCAGGGAGATGCTATTGCTTTGAGCGGGGCTATTACTTTACTGGAAAGTACGCGTGAAGAGGACCAGCAAACGGCTAAAGAGTTGATACGTTTATGCCTTCCGTATTCAGGAAACTCATTGCGAATAGGAATTACGGGGGTTCCCGGAGTTGGTAAAAGTTCTTTTATTGAAAAATTCGGTCAGACTATTTTAGAGAACCGGAATAAGGTTGCTGTTTTGGCCATTGACCCAAGCAGCGAACGAACAGGCGGAAGTATTTTGGGAGACAAAACCCGCATGGAAACCTTGTCACAAAACGCGCGTGTATTTATTCGTCCGTCAGCTGCGGGGAACACGCTGGGTGGTGTGGCACGCAAGACCCGTGAAACGATTATTCTTTGTGAAACTGCCGGATTTGATGTGTTGTTGATTGAAACAGTTGGAGTCGGACAATCGGAAATTATGGTTCATTCGATGGTTGACTTTTTTCTTTTGCTTCTTTTGGCCGGAGCCGGAGATGAACTCCAGGGGATTAAGCGGGGGATTATGGAAATGGCAGATGGTTTAGCTGTTACAAAATCCGATGGTGACAATGTAAATAAAGCAAAACTGGCTTCCAGGGAGTTGAAAAATGCGATTCATTTATTCCCGCCGACTTCAAATGGCTGGATCCCGGAAGTGAAAACCTGTAGTTCTTTGGAAAACACCGATATTGATGCCATTTGGGAAATGATCGAGCGTTTTGAGCGGCATACCAAACTGAACGGAAGTTTCGATTCAAAGCGAAAACACCAGGATTTGAACTGGATGCATGAAACTTTGAAAGATTTGTTGGTTCAGGGGTTGTGGGGAAAAGAAAAAACAAGAGCTTATATCGAAGCTAAAGAACTGGAAGTGGAGAATGGAACTGTTTCCGCCTTTGAAGCTGCCGAAGAAATTTATAGGCTTTATAGAAAAAACATTGATTAATAGGGTTGTTTCTTTTTGCTCCGAATAGTAATCGGATTGATTAACTTTGCGGCATGGAAAAGATTGAGTTTACCATCAACGGGGAATTTATTGAATTACTGGGTTTGTTGAAAGCTACAGGAATCGCTCAAACCGGTGGTCACGCAAAAATGATCGTAGAGGATGAAGAAGTTTTCCGAAACGGAGAATTGGAAACCCGGAAGCGGGCAAAGTTGGTTCCCGGTGATATCATTGAAGTTGGAGACGAGGTTCGGATTGTTTTGAAATAGTTCAATAGTTCAATAGTTCAATAGTTCAATAGTTCAATAGTTCAATAGTTCAAAAATGATTAAACAACCTTGAACTTTTTGAACCTTTTAAACACTTTGAACTCTTTTGAACCTTTTAGAATAGCTCCTGCAATTCTTTTCTTAGGTATTCCACAGTAATTTCCGTAGGAAGTTTCCCGACCTCCGCTACAATTTCAAATATTTTTGCTGCCATATCCGTTGAAAGTGCTGTTGCATCCATTTGTTGCCCGGCCAGATTGATAATCTTGATAGTTTCTTCTTTCGAATTTCGAACCATTTCCCAGGCTTGCGGAGAAATAAACATCTGCTGGGAAACATTGTGATCGTATTCTTCACGAATAGCCTGTAATAAGTCCGTTTGAAGTTTTCTTGCCGGAAGTCCCGGATTGTGAAGACGCATAACCAAACTCCCCGGATGGATTCGTTCCATTAAAAGAGCTGCACGTTGATACGCTTCTACACGCATCGGAAGAAAGTGTTTCTGACGCTCCTTTTTTAATTCAATTTGTGCGGCCCTAACCTCACGATCTCCTGTTTTTTTCAGGAAGAGATAAGCCATTAGTAATACTCCGCCGCCGGAAATTATTGAAATCAGTACTGGAAAGATGATAGAAGCAAAAAAGTGCATACAAGTTATTTTTCTGGGTAAATTCGTTTTTTGGTAAAAGTAACAATTCGGATTAAATGAATTTCGGATCCGCTTCCATTTGGTGACCGCAAACCGAACAGGTCCTCATTTCTTCCGAATTATAAAATTCCTTGAATCGCGGAAGGAAATCCTTTTCGATATTATCCAGTTTGAATCGGTAATGTTTCAATTCATGATTGCATTTTTCGCAGAACCAAAACAAACCATCCTGCATGTCTGTATTCTTGCGGACACGTTCAATTACCAGGCCAACAGTGTTTGGTCCACGACGCGGATTATGCGGAATACGTGCCGGAAGTAAGAACATCTCGCCTTCTTTGATCACAATATCCTTCGCCTTACCTTCGTGCTGGATACCGACCGTGATATCCCCTTCGATCTGATAAAAAAGTTCTTCACTCTCATTGAAGTGATAATCCTTACGTGCATTTGGGCCTCCAACGATCATTACGATGAAATCACCTGCTTCCTTATAAAGGTTTTTATTCCCCACAGGAGGTTTTAATAACTCCCTGTTTTCTTCGATCCACTGATGTAAATTAAATGGCATTAACATATCCTGCGTTTTTATCAAAAGTACCAAATGAATGATCGATTTGCAATATAAGCACATAAAAAACCCTGAAGTGATGACAACATCTACTTCAGGGTTTTATTATTTCGTTAGCGTTTTCGGAAGCATTGCTTCATTCCTGCGCTAACGCTTGTATTTCATCGAAAGCAATGCTTTCTCTTACTGAATAACTACACGGAATACTTTTTCAGCGTTCTCTGTAGAAAGTTTGAAGAAGTAAGTACCTCTTTCAACTTCTTTCAAGTTCACTGTATTTGTTCCCGCAGTAACATTCGTTCCGGTTTGAATTGTACGACCGTTGATATCAGTAACCACTAAATCAAAGTTTCCTGTAAATGTTGATTCGATAAATACAACACCTGTGGAAGGGTTTGGATAAAGAGATACTTCTTCCAATGCATTTTCTTCAACAGAAAGCGCGTTACATGATAATACTGTTACAACAACGTTAGCCGTATCATCCGGACAAACTCCGTTTCCGGAAATATAGTCGTAGTTATACTGACCAGGGAAGTTTGCAGTAACAATTTGAGAATTTGGTAAAGCAACATCGGAAGGATCATACCAGTTACCATTCAGATCTGCATTTCCGTTCAATCCTGCCAACAAATCGATGTGCTGGTTTCTACAAGCATCAATTGTACCGTCTTCTCCTGCGTTAGAAGGAGCATAAACTTTCACTTGAGAGATGATAGAATCGTAAGCACATCCGTCAGTTACACGGTACTGGAAGTCAAATGTCTGGTAAGCCAAACCGTTTGATTCGAAATCAGAACCTGTGATACTTGCGTTAACAGAAGGGATGTCGGAAGACCAAACACCTCCTAAATCTTCATTGTTGATAGTTGTTGTAAGGTCTACATTTGTACCGTAACAAACTTCAGTCAATGCAGCAGCAGTTCCTGCTTCCAATACGATCTCTGTTACGTTCAGGCTAAAGTTTCCTGAAGTACCGTCAAATCGGTCATACATAATGTAATAAGTAGCACCCGGAGTTAAATCACAAACTGTAAAGTTTGGAGCTAAGCTCGTTCCACCGATCGCATTATCGTTTGCTGCCTTCAGGTCAAATGTGTTGAAGTCAGCACAGTTAATTGCGGAGTATACCGCAGCCTGACCGTTGTATGAGATTGCAGTTGAGTTAATTCTAACCGAACCGGAAGGAGGTGCTACGAATGTATACCATAATGTTCCGTTCAATGTAGAGTTAATCCACCCGTCAGTTTCCTGAGCACCAGTAGCCGGAGGCGCGATGCTTGATTCGTTTACGGAAACACCCGCACCTGCGTTGTTAAATGTATAAGTCTGACCTAATTGAATTGCTTCCTGAGAACAAACGACATCGTTTGTAATTGGCATTACAACTGAAATTGGTCCTACCCAGTTGGAAGTATCGTTTGTACCTGCACATTCTGCCTGCACATACACCTGGTAAACACCAGATCCCATTAATGCAGTGTTATATACAGTGTCTGCGAAATTGATACCTGTTGCAGTTGCAGTCATTCCTGATCCTAATTGGAAACCAGTCATTCCGTACTCAATGTTGAATCCTGTTACAGGGTAAGCAGGACTTGACTCCAACCAGTTCCATGTTAATGCGATTGAATCCGGATCTGTTGTTCCTGCAAGACCTGTAATGTCAGCACAATTTGGCTTAGTACAGAAGTTTACCAGGAAACCATCAGAAGTCAATGCATCTGCCGCACAATCAGAATAGATGTAAGCGTCATAACAAGTCAATTGATCTAAGCCACCGATAAATACATCGGAAGTCGCTGTAGGTAATGTTCCTAATACTTCAGAAGGAATGCTAGGATCAAATCCATCATAACCATAAACTACTGTCCAGTTTGTTTCTCCGTATAAACCGGCATCCCAGTTTAATTGAGCATCTGTAGTCGTTGTAATTGTAACGTTGTTAGTTACGTTCGGACAAAGTGCTGTGTAAAGTCTTACACAAGAGTTATTTTGCAAATAAGTCTGGCTATTGTAAGAGATAGTTACTGTAGACATAGGTCCAACTGCTGAAATAGTCGCAAAGTTTCCTGCGTAGTCGTATGAACTTTGACTACCACCAAATACTTTATCATCGTATAAGTAGAAAATCTCACCTGTAGTTTGATTGAAAGCAATTTCGAACGTTACGTTTTGACCCGAAACCGTAGAGAATTTAGGTCTGTTGTACCATTCAACGATTACGTAGTCATCACCACCGATAGTTGTTTCCTGCCAGTATACGTTTCCTTCTTCATCATCCAGGTCAACTTGCCATGCATTTAGAGTAACAGCACCGAATGAAACCCATCCGTTGTTACTTACTGTAAGTGTGTTTGAACTAGCTCCCTGGAAAGAAACAGGATTCGTTAATGTAATTGGAGTTGTAGCATCATCCAAAAGGTTCAATGCTGTTCCGGTTGTATGAATTGGAGTAAATCCAGGTCCACACTCGCTATCCCATGCAGAGAAAGGTACATCTGTAGAGAACGCGAAAGGTCCCGCCCAATCAGAAGTTGCAATACATCCAGCCTGAACATAGAATTCGTAATCTGTATCCTCAGTTAATCCTGAAACAGGAACTGTATCATTGGTTACACCTGTCATTGTTAATCCTGTACCCGGTGTAAATCCAGCCGGTCCGTATTCTATGTTCCAGGTTGTTTCGCCTCCTTGCGGAGTCCATGTCAACATTCCATTGAAGAAAGTTACGTTGAATGCATTCAATGCAGTTGGAGCAGATGGCTCAATAATTGTGATAGGAACAATAGAAGAAACTCCCATTGTAGCGTCACGAACAATGATGTCGTAACTTCCGGCTACTAAGTTAGTAGGGATTGGTCCAAAAGTCACACCATTGTCTAATGAATATTCAAATGGAGCAGTTCCACAAGTTACAGTTCCAAGGCTGAATGATCCGTCTGTCAAACCATTACAAGAAATGTCAATTGGGTTTAGCGTTACAACAACCGGATTAACATTAACCACAACCGGTAGTCTTGTCGGGCTCACACACCCACCGTTAACGGCTTGTGCATAAAATGTGTAAGTTCCGGCAGTTGCTGTTGGTAATACAGATGTTCCGATAGTCTCAAGCGTACTGTTTGTTCCTAATGAGTTACCAGCAGCAGGTGCATCGAACCATTCAAAAGTTACAGGAGGAACTGTATACGCAACGATCAACATAACTGATCCTGCACTTGCGTTTCCACCAAAACTGTAATTGTGGTCTACGTTTACTGTGAAAGCACCATTACTTCCGATTGTTACGTTGTTAGTATAAGGACCAGCATTAGTAACTCCATTGTTTACACTTGCAACAACAGTTGAACCAAGTGTAACCGCGCCTGTGATATCAACAGAAAGATCTGAAGGCCACGTTCCACCTGTAGTTGTAACGTTATTAAAGCTGATAACAGAACTAGTAATCGTTGCACCACCAGGAATATTCAAAGTCCCGTTTAATGCTGCAGATGATCCCGGAGTCAACACAAAATTGGAAGCAAGCATGATCGTGTCAGTTGCAGAAGTAGCTGAAGCGGCTGCACTAATAATTGCAGAAGATGCTCCTGTACAAATGTTAAGCGGGTTTGTTGAAGAAACCGGTTGATCAGGAGTATATGTACTGATAACAACTGGTAAAGCTGTAGTATTTGACCAGCACGAAGTACCTGCGTCAAAAGCTGAAATGTAATATGTTCCTGAACTTGTAACGTTAAGCGGCGTACTTGCGTCATTTGCAGTACTTACTCCGTTTACAATAGTTTGCCAGTAATAAGTTGTACCCATTGGAGGTGCAGCAGCTGTTAAAGTAGTGTTCATACAAGCTGGGTTTGCACCGGCAGTCGGAGCCGGAGGAGCTGCAGCCGTTGGGAAGTTAGTTACTGTAATCGATGATGCAACAGACCACTGATTGTAAGTTGTATTTAAAGATCTGATATAGTAAGTTCCGTTAGCTGATATAGCGTAAGCACCTGAATAAGGTGTTGCAGTGCTTGTTCCTGTAGCAGATGTCTGCCAGTACCAGGTAGTGTTTGCCTCCGGAGTTCCCGGAACTGTTAAAGATGAGCCTGCTGCACAAGTAGGTGCAGTAGGATCCTGAACCGGTGTTGCAGGTGAAGATACAATCGTTCCGTTTAATGTAAATGTACCTGTACACGGACTTGGCGGTGAAGGCCATGTATCAAACATGATGTAGTACGTCACACCTGCAGTCAGGTTAAAAGGAGCTGTAGTTAAAGACGAACCTGAAGTGGTTTGGCTTGTAACAAGTGTTCCACCTGAAGTAGGACAGCCCGCATAGATAAAGATACCTACCCAGGTTTGCCCGGAGTAAGCAACTGTAACGTTTGCGTAATTCGATGTTGGAGTCCATGTATAAAGGGCTTCAAAGCCGTTATCATAATTTGAACCGAAATTGATGTCATCAGTTCCTCCACAGACTATGGATGGGTCTGTGTAAGGTAAGGTAGGAGCCGCAGGAAGCGCAATCGCTGATGGACAGGTTGTCGCAAAAGCAGATTGAATTCCCACTAACAGTCCTACCAGACCGAGTAGTAATTTTTTCTTCATAAAGTATAATTTATTTACGTTCAGGACAAATGTAAAGAATTAACGGTTCATTAATAATATTTTCTTTTACTTTTTATTCTAAATACGTTATGAGTTTCTTATATGTAAAATTTAGTTGGCAATTTGCTTTAACAAATGGTATTTACTGATACAAAGGAGGTTAAAAATATGTTTTCAAACCGGTAAATTTATATGACATGACAATTGACGTGTTAATTTTCACATCAACTATTGTTTCAATAATTGATTAATCAACAAAAAAGGCCCTTATGAAACATAAGGACCTTTTTTTAAAATGAAGATTTTAAATATGTTATTGGATAACTATTCTGAAAACCTTTTGAGCATCATTATTAGAAAGTGTGAAGAAGTAAATTCCTCGTTCCACATCTTTTAAATCAACACTGGTTGTTCCTGCAGAAATTGTATTCAGACCGGTTTGAATGGTACGGCCGTTTACATCTGTTACCACTAAGCTGAAGCTACCTGTACTGAATGTTGATTCAATAAACACAACTCCTGTAGAAGGGTTCGGGTAAACCGTTACCAGCTCAAGGGTGTTTTCATCTACAGATAACCAGTTACAATTGGAAAGCACATTGACAACAACGTTTGCCGTATCATCCGGACAAACCCCGTTTCCTGATACATAATCATAGTTATATTGACCAGGGAAATTAGCTGTTGTTACTTGCGAGTTTGGCATAAGAACATCTGACGGATCATACCAATCACCGTTCAAGTCAGCAGTTCCATTTAATCCGGCCAACAAATCAATAGGTTCATTTTTACAAGCTGTAATCGAACCATCGATTCCTGCATTGGAAGGAGCGAAAATTTTCACTTGTGAAACGATAGAATCGTAAGCACATCCGTCGGTTACACGGTATTGAAGGTTATACGTGTTGAAAGAAATAGCTTCTGACAACAATAGTGAGTCAACAATACTGATGTTTACTGCCGGGATTGATGAAGACCAAACACCACCGGCATCAAATCCAGCAATGGTGTTAAATAGATTTACGGTATCACCTGTACAAACGTTTGTTAAAGCATTTGCCGTACCTGCATTTAGAATGATATCAGAGATACGGATAGCAAAGTTTCCGTTTGTAGCAGTGAATTTATCGATCATCAGGTAATAAGTAGCACCCGGAGTCAAATCACAAACCGTGAAGTTTGGAGCCAAACTTGTCCCACCGATTGCATCATCATTTGCTGCCAATAACGTAAACGTATTGAAATCAGCACAGTTTACAGCCGAGTAAACAGCTGCCTGTGAGTTGAAACCAATAGCCGTTGCATCAATACGTACCTGACCCGTTGCCGGTGCAACAAAAGTATACCAAAGTGTACCGTTTAATGTATTGTTTACCCAACCATCCGTTTCTTGTGCTCCGGTAGCCGGAGGCGCAATATTTGACTCGTTTGCAGATACTCCTGCTCCGGTAGTGTTGAAAGTATAATCGGTATCCAATAACAACGATTCCTGTTCACAAACGATATCATTTGTGGCAGGCATGATTACAGTAATAGGACCAACCCAGTTTGAAGTATCATTTGTACCTGCACATTCAGCCTGAACATATACCTGGTAAACACCTGAAGCCATTAAAGCTGTGTTAAATACAGTGTCCGCAAAGTCGATACCTGTAGCATTATCAATAAATCCGCTTCCCAGAGTGAACCCGTTCATTCCGTACTGAATATTAAATCCTGTTACCGGGTAAGCAACACTAGATTCAATCCAGTTCCATGTCAATTCTATAGAATCTATATCTGTAGTTCCTGCAAGTGCAGTAATATCAGAACAGTATGGTTTCGTACAGAAGTTTACAAGGTAACCTTCAGAAGTTAAATTATCTGCCTGGCATTCGGAATAAATATAAACATCATAGCATGTCAATTGTTCCAATGTATTTCCGAAGTTTACATCTGAGCTTGTTACACTCAATATTCCGAGTTCCTGTCCGGAAATTGTCGGATCAAATCCTTCGTAACCATAAACAACAGTCCAGTCTGTTTCTCCGTAAAGACCCGCATCCCAGTTCAATTGTGCGTCATCTGTTCCTGTAATAACAGTCATGTTCTGTACATTCGGACACAGTGCATAATAGAAATGAACACATGAATTATTTTGCAAGTATGCCTGGTTGTTATTAGAAACGTTGATATCAGTTGTAGGACCTGACAGACCGATGTCTGCATTTCCTGCATAATCATCTGCAGTTTCTGTTCCGCCGAATACTACATCATCATAGACATAATAAATCTCTCCTGTTGACTCGTACATTTGGATCTGGAAAGTAACTGATCCGGCACCATTACTGAAGTTGTTCTGATTATTCCATTGGAAAATTGCGATTTGGTTCGGAGCGGTACCGGTTACCTGGTAATATACATTTCCGGTTTCATCGTCCATATCATCTCCCCAAGGGAATAGGTAGTCTCCTGTGATTGTTGTCATGTTTCCTCCATAACCAACAGCACCTGTTAAAGTGTTCAACTGGATTCCACCGTTATTTCCAACTGTAAGATCCGTAACAGAACCTCCCTGGTAAGGGAA
Organism: uncultured Fluviicola sp.; assembly: GCA_966248825.1. GTDB lineage: Bacteria > Bacteroidota > Bacteroidia > Flavobacteriales_D > Crocinitomicaceae > Fluviicola. Next base: position 111,365 of record CBINBC010000002.1, on the reverse strand, counting down.
AGCAAAAGGAAGTGTAATTCCTGTTTCTGAATCATCCGTTAAGTTCAGGTCAGTTCCCGTCCCTGAAATATCAAAGAATCCGATGGTCGGACATTCATTGTCCCAAGCCAGGAATCCAGGATCAGTTGAGAATGCAAACGGACCTGCCCAATCAGAAGAGGTTGTACATCCTGCCTGAACATAGAATTCATAATTAGTATTCTCTGTTAAACCTGTAATCGGAATAGTATCATTTGTAACACCTGTCATTAGGATTCCGGTACCCGGAGTAAATCCTGCAGGTCCATATTCCACGTTCCAGGTTGTTTCACTTCCTTGAGGTGTCCATGTTAATTGACCGTTGAAATAAGTCACATTCAATGCGTTCAAGTTCTGAGGAGCACTTGGTTCAACGATAACAATCGTATTTGGTGCACTCAATGCCATCGTTGCATCTTGTGCTACGATTGAGTAAGTTCCTGCTGCTAAATTTGTCGGAATGGCCTGGAAAGGTCCATTATCAACAGAATAAAGGAAAGGACCTGTACCACAATCAACACTGTCTAAGGCAAATGATCCGTCTGTTAAAGCATTACATGAAATATCTATCGCGCTTAAGTAAACAGATACCGGATTTACGTTAACGGTAACCAGTTCACGTGTTGCACTGTAACAACCACCAAGGGTAGATGCTACGTAAAATTCGTAAGATCCATTGGTTGCAGTTGGCATAACCGTAGTTCCAACCGTTTCAAACGGGTTACCTGTTCCCACTATGTTCCCACCGGAAGCAGCATCAAACCAGGTTGCAGAAGAAGCAATCGGAATAGAATAGTTAACAGTACCATTGAAAGCTCTGTTAGCATTTACACCACCAAAAAGAGAACAAAGTCCTGCTCCGGAGGTAATGGTCATGTCCGCGTTCGTGTAATTTGTTGCTCCTGAAACAGTGGTGTATTGTGCACCGTAATTTACATAAATAGCATAAAGCGAAGAAGCAGGAATTAACAAGTCTGTGATGTCAATGTTTACTGGTGTTCCTGTAGTTGTCGTCACCGGGTAAGTTCCCAATGAAGTCCATGCTCCTGCGGTTGTTTCACTTCCAAGATAAGTACCTGTTTTGTAGAATACTTCAACAGTTTGTGCTCCACCTACATTTGGAATAACATCCAAACTTGTCACGTTTACTGCATTTGAATTCGTTGTGATGTTAAACATTGCTCCACCGCCACAACCGTTTCCTCCTGCAGAAGTTGTAGAAAGAGAACCAGGAGCGTTAGAAGTTGTTGTTGCTGAAATCATCGCTGTAGTTTCTCCTGTACAGATATTCAAATAAGGAGTATTTACAGTTGGGTTATTTGGAATCTGACTGTCTACGGTTACAGTTAAACTGGTTGTCGGAGACCAGCATTGAGTAGCTGTTTCGTATGCTGCAACAGTATAAGTTCCGGTTGCAGTTACGTTGAAAGGAGCAGTTGCCGGGTCGGCATTGCTTGATCCGTTAACTGTTGTTCCCTGCCAATAGTACTCAGTGCCCGCCGGTGCAGCCGGCATGGAAATCGTTGTTTCCGGAGTACATGCAGGATTTGCTGCAGCTGTTGGTGCAGGAGGTGTCGCTGCAACCGGGAAGTTTGATACAGTAATTGAAGACTCGGTAGACCATGCATTAAGAATAGGATTGAAGGCACGTACATAATATGTTCCATTCGCAAATACTGTCCATGGAGTGGAAGCTGGATCTGTTGTACTGGTTCCGCCTGCAGTTGTTTGCCAATACCAAATCTCATCTGAAATAACTGGTGATCCGGGCATGCTCAATTGAGCTCCTCCGGAACAAGTTGGTGTTCCTGCTGCCTGAACCGGCACCGGTGGAACGGTTGGGAGAAGACCCCAAATGAAATAGTATCCGGATGATGGGGGAGTTACTGTGCCACTAATGGTAATTCCCTGGCTGTTCGCAGTACCTGCGGTTGTAGCTAACCAGGAAGTAGTGGAAGTACGGTTGTTATAATCTGTGTTTACAGTTCCACCAAGACCAACATGCGTTGAGGCAGTTGATGATGTATTAAATACACAGTTTCCATACATCACCTGCACATAGTTGGACGTTTCAAATAAACGAATCTGAAAGTCAAGTGTATCGCCATTTCCTGTTGTTCCGGAACGTTTGTAATCCGTCCATTGAACGACACAAATACGGTTTGGTGCTGTACCGACAGTTTCTACGCGGATTTCCGAACCTGCCTGTGCTACTAAATTTCGAGCCATTGCAGCAATGCGGTTACGCAAAGTTGCAGGTGAAGTTGCTCCGGTTGAAGACAATGCAGTGTATGAACTCGAAGAAGTAATGTCAACAGAAGGGGTCAGTGAAGATTGCCCCAGTGAGATCCATCCGTTGGCATTGATCGCCAAACGGTCGAACACAGAGCCATTGTAAGTAAAGTTAAACCCGATCGGAATACCAACCCCGGTTACTACTGTACCTCCGGCAGGAACTGCAGGATCAACAAAACGCTGATCATCCGTAGATGCAGTTCCGTAAACTGATCCACCAGTAATAGGGGTGTAAGTTCCGGAGGATTCATTGAATAAATAGCTCGAGACTTGAGCCTGGGTCTTTTCTCCAAACAGGACGCATGCAAATAGCATTACCCAGGAGAAGCCCCAATAGTAATTTTTTTTCATAATAATTTCAGTTTATACAAAGGTAATTAATTGATAAAGGATTCTTAGTGCTACATTATCAGTGTGCCTAATGAATCGTTTTTTTTGATGGATCAATAATTTTTTTTGCGAATGAATAAAAGGGTATTCTAATCGAGCAAAGGTCCGTTTTATTCGATTAAATAATTAGTTTATCCGACAAAAAAATGATCTTTAAGAATTCTTGTTTTAAAAAAATTAAACGGATTATTCAGAATTGAACTTTTTTTTAAAAATAAAAGCCCTCCCTTAACGTTAAGGGAGGGCTTTTTTGAATGAAATAATCTTACTGGATAACAATCCTGAACACTTTTTCAGCGTTTTTGGTGGAAAGTTTAAAGAAGTAAGTTCCGCGTTCTACATCTTTTAGATTTACGCTGTTTGCTCCGGCAGAAATTGTATTCTGACCGATTTGAATGGTACGACCGTTTACATCCGTTACCACTAAGTCAAAGTTACCGGTACTGAATGTTGATTCAATGAATACAACTCCCGTAGATGGATTCGGGTATACGGTTACCTGCTCAAGCGCGTTCTCATCTACAGATAAGAAGTCACAAGTTGAACTTACGTTAACAACCACGTTTGCGGTGTCATCCGGACAAACTCCGTTTCCGGAAATATAATCGTAGTTATACTGACCAGGGAAGTTTGCAGTAACGATTTGAGAGTTTGGTATAAGAACATCAGAAGGATCATACCAATCACCATTCAGGTCAGCATTTCCGTTCAAACCGGCTAACAAATCAATAGGTTCGTTTTTACAAGCTGTAATTGAACCGTCTTGACCTGCATTGGATAAAGGATAGATACGAACTTGCGAAACAATTGAATCGTAAGCACAGCCATCTGATACACGGTATTCGAGATCAAATGTTTGGTATGCAAGTCCCGCAGTGTTAAACATAGAATCCTGGATGCTTGCGTTTACTGCAGCAATTGAAGAAGACCAATCTCCCCCGGTATTATTACCTGAGATAGTAGTAAACAGGTCAACCAGTTCTCCCGTACAAACACTCGTTAAAGGACCGGCAGATCCACCTTCAAGAACAATAGCTGATACAGCAAGGCTGAAATTACCTGTAGTCCCATCAAATTTATCATACATAATGTAATAGGTAGCGCCCGGAGTCAGATCACAAACTGTGAAGTTTGGAGCTAAACTTGTTCCACCGATAGCATCATCATTTGCTGCTGTTAACATGAACGTATTGAAATCAGAACAGCTTATCGCTGAATAAACGGCGGCTTGCCCGTTATAAGGAAGCCCTGTTGAGTTAATTCTAACCGAGCCTGATGCAGGTGCAGTAAACGTATACCATAATGTACCGTTCAATGTAGAGTTAACCCATCCGTCAGTTTGCTGAGCACCCGTGGCAGGAGGAGCAATGTTTGATTCGTTTACGGAAACTCCCGCACCCACATTGTTAAAAGTATATGTTTCGCCTAACTGAAGAGCTTCCTGTTGACAGACGTCATCATTTGTAATCGGCATTATAACAGTAATCGGTCCTACCCAACCTGAAGTGTCGCTTGTTCCGTCACATTCTGCCTGAACGTACACCTGGTAAACACCGGACCCCATTAATGCTGCATTGTATACGGTGTCTGCAAAGTTGATACCTGAAGCATTATCGATAAATCCGCTTCCAAGCGTAAATCCGGTCATCCCGTACTGAATGTTGAATCCGGTTACAGGGTAAGCCGGGCTTGATTCAATCCAGCTCCAGGTTAATTCCAATGAATCCGGATCTGTTGCCCCAGTGATTCCCGAAGGATTCGAACAGTATGGAAGTGTTGTGAAATTGTGAACCAATGCTAATGAAGTATCACCGTTTGCACAATTTGCATAAATGTAGATCGTATAATCTGTTAATTGGCTTAATGACGAAATACTTGAGAACGTGTTTGTCTCATTCATGATTGTTCCTGTACCAGGAGTAAATCCTTCGACACCATACTCAATGATCCAGTTTGTTTCATTAGAGAATCCCGCAGTCCAGCCAAATTGAATTTCATCCGGACCAAGGAATGTTGTTGCAAAGTTCTTAGGTTTCGGACAATCTGTATAGTAAAACTCGACACAACTGTTGTTCTGAAGGTAAGAAGCATTGTCATTGGATACGTTCAAATCCTGGTTAGGTCCGGAAACCCCGATATCAGCATTTGCAGCGTAATCATCACCCGCATTTGGAGCCCCAAATACAACGTCTTCGTAAACAAACCAGATTTTTCCGGTAGCTTCATCGAATTGTGCCTGGAAAGTAACCGTCGGAGCTGTCGTGGAACCGGAGAAGTTACAAATATTATCCCACTGAACAATAAATGTTCTGTTCGGAGCCGTTCCGATTGTCTGTTGGTAAACGTTCCCGGTTTCGTCATCCAGATCATCACCCCAAGGGAAAATAAAGATTCCCGGTTGAGTTGTCATGTTTCCTCCATAACCGATTTGAGCTGTTGTTGTACCAAGTGCCATCCCGCCGTTGTTACCGATAGTACAGTCAGTAACCAAAGTTCCCTGGTAAAGGATAGGGAATGGAAGCGTCATACCAATTTCCGAATCATCTGTCAATACCAGATCAGTTCCTGTTGTTGAAATATCGATAAATCCTGCGGCAGGACAATCTGTAGACCAGTCCATATAAAGACCCTGGTTATAAGTATTGAAAGAAATAGGTCCGGTATAATAAGATGAATCTGTAGAAGAACAAATTCCCATAACATAAACCTGGTAGAATGAGTTTGGTGTTAAGTTCGTAAGTGTGAATGGATTTGTCGTCGCAACTACAGAATCACCTGTTCCAAGAGCAAATCCCGGAGGTCCGTATTGCAACTGCCAGGATAATTCAGATCCTCCTGCTGTCCATTCAAGTTCAATTTCCGTAGTTGTTGCGCCAAGATTTGTGAAAGCTGTTGGCTGAGGACATGTTGGTGCAGGAACAATGTTTACAAAGTAATCTTCTGTTTCACCCCATGAGTAAGTTCCGCAAGGCGTAATGTTTCCGATTACAGTGGTTTCTACATTAATTACACGCATGCGTGTGATTCCTGTTGTTGCTGTTAGTGGAATAAGAACAGTTCCGATTTCATTGTGAGGACCAACTGTAGCAGCTGCAGAGGCATATACTTCCTCTCCCGGATCAGAGAATAATCCGTTATGGTTATAATCAATATACACTTTAGTCATATTGTTATAATTTCCACCACAGGTACCAATCTGAACATTCAATCCATAGCTAACCGTTTGAGCAAGATTGGTTGCAGGAAGGGAAGTGTAATTGGAATACTGGTTCTGTATAGATCCCGCTCCTCCCGTTGTTGAACAAGTTGAGCTGTTATTTAAAGTTCCGATACTTACATTTAGAATTTCTTCGTCTCCGGTGCTGGTAGCATTGCTGTTACAATAACAGTTGATAAAGTTGCTGGTATTGACAAGTAATGCTGCGCTGGTGTCAGTCAGACCTCCACAAGTCATGTAAACCCGGTAATAAGTGTCTGCAGTTTGGTTCGAAATATAAGTGCTGTTCGTTGCCCCCGGAATATTAGTGAAAGAACCAACCGCACCTGTCAATGAGCTCTGCCATTGATAAGTTTGTCCTGTTCCCCCGGTTCCGCCTAAAATAGAAAGCGTATTATTTACAGAAGGACAAATAGGGTTGTTTGCAGCAGAAACTGCTCCTGCTGTTGGCGGTGAAGTACAAGGAACGGCAGGAATAAAGGTAATCCCCCCGATAAGACCGCGCGGATAATTTGCAGGAGTGGACGGGTATACTGTACCTCCCCAGGAAATACCGTCACCTGTAAGAACGTTAACACCTCCGCCACTGAATGTGTTTGTTCCGGCGCCGCTTGTTAATGTGGAATACTGCATAGTGGTTGCAGATAAACCAAGCTGGTAAGTTGCCCCGGCAGGAATAGTTAATGACAAAGAGGTCAAACAGGGAACAATCCCGTTTGCGGTGTTGGAATTGGAAACAACTCCCGTACCTGCGGAAATCCACCCGTTTTGACCCGCTCCTACGGTACCGAAGCTCCATGGAGCGGCATTGTCAACATAAGGACTTGTGTTGTAAAGTAGTTCAATGTTGTTTGTTGCAATAGTACCTAAATGACATTGGATACCAGTAATAATAATATCAAATGCATTGGTGTTTTGAACATTGAACGTAACGGAACCATTTCCGTTGTTGTTCGGATGAGTGGTATTTATCACCGTCTGCCCATATATAAATGAGCTAAAAAGGCAGAATAAACCCAGCCAGAGTAATTTTTTATTCATAATCTTCAGTTTTTACAAAAATATGTTAAAACCGCGCCTGAAAAATGAAGTTTATAGTTTCAACTATTAGGTAATGAGTTAATTAAATTTTGGTAAAAAGTGAATATTTTGTATTTCAAGTTTCCGAACGAACATTTATTAGGTTTCGCTTAACAATTTAATAATTAACAAATAACAAATTTTTGTAAACATGTTTTGTTTTTAACAAAAAAGCATATTGACATGTCAATTATTAACATTTCCAATTAAATGGGAAAGCAGTGTTTCATTAAAAAGGAAAACGGACCTTAAGTTGGGCCAGAACACATAAATCAATAAATCAAAAGTGCCGTTTAAAGTATAGAATGATTAATTTTACTCCGATGAAAGATTTGAAAGGTAAAGTTGCTCTTGTTGCTGGAAGTACACAGGGTATCGGAAAGGCAGTTGCTTTAAAATTGGCTGATATGGGTGCTGATATTGTTTTGTTGGCGCGAAATGAAGAAAAATTGAAGCAGGTGAAGGAAGAACTTCCGCAAGAACCCGGTCAGATTCATGAGTACCTGGTCGGCGACTTTACAAATCCTTCTGATCTGAAAACAAAAGTTACAGATTTTCTTGCTAATGGAAAATCGATTGATATTTTGATCAATAATACCGGAGGACCGAAGGCTGGTCCGATTATCGATGCTGATGTTTCAGAATTTCTGGATGCGTTTAATCAGCACCTGATTTGCAATCATATTTTGGTTCAAGCCGTTGTTCCGGGAATGAAACGGTCTGGCGGGGGAAGGATTGTAAATATTATTTCTACCAGTGTAAAACAACCGCTTCCGGGACTTGGAGTTTCAAATACAATTCGTGGTGCAGTCGGTAATTGGAGTAAAACTCTTGCGAATGAATTGGGACAATTCAATATTACTGTAAACAATGTTCTTCCGGGAGCAACGAATACTACAAGACTCCAGGAAATAGCTTCAAATAAATCTGCCAAAACAGGAGATTCCGTGGATGCTATCTTTGAAGAAATGGCAGATGAATCACCGATGAAGCGTATTGCGAAGCCTGAAGAAATTGCCGCTGCGGTGGCATTCCTGGCATCTCCTGCAGCCAGCTATATCAATGGAATCAATATTCCTGTTGACGGAGGGCGTACCAAATCACTTTAATACATTCACGTGACCCACGAACTCACCATAGATGCCTGATCTGGTGGTGTATTTGATCTTGTAGGTATATGTTCCGTCAGGAACCGGTTGGTCTTTGTAGGTTCCGTCCCATTCCCAGCGGATACTATTTGATTCGAATACTAAAATTCCCCATCGGTCGTAGATCGTAACATCTACTTCGCGGATGTTAATCATGGAAGCTTTGAAAGTATTATTGAACTGGTTTCCATCCGGCGTAAATGTGTTTGGAACGTAGATCCAGTATTCTTCCTGTATAGTAATCGGTTTTGTAATCGTATCCTTGCATCCGAGATAGTTCGTCGCAATAAGTGTTACGTAATAAGTTCCCGGAACATCGTAGGTATTGTTCGGATGGACCATGGTAGATGTTTGTCCGTCACCGAATTCCCACTCGTAAGTGTTTCCTCCAACTGTAAGGTTTTGGAATGTAATCGGTAAGTCTTCAAATAAAGTATTACTTGAAATAACGAAATCTGCATCTGGTTCAATAACAGTTACGGTTGTGGTTCCCTCTACGGTAAAGGTTTGACATTCATCTGACACGGAAACGGTGTAGGAAGTCGTTGTATAAGGGTTCACAAATACCTGTGCAGTTGTTTCTCCGCTATGAAGCCAGTTGTAAAAATACTGACCGTATCCTCCGGTTGCACTTACACTGATCGGAACGGTATCCCCCGGACAAATAATTTGGTTCGGTGACATCGTTAATACCAATGGCGGACTGGTAATTGTATATAAAACACTATCCAGTGCAGCAACATCACACTGATCCGTTACCTCTATATAATACATCGTACTTGTACTCGGAATGACATCCAACGTATCATTTGTTCCCAGAACATTGCCATTGGTCAGGTGCCAGGAATAAGTATAGTTTCCTGCACCACCACTTACCTGCACAGTTAATTCCTTCGGAACGTAAGGGCAAATTTCAGTAATATCTGGCGTGGATACCAGTACAATTGGCGGATATATCGGAACGGTAACCGTTGAAACGGCTTGCGCAGTTTCATGCAAACAATTGTCGGTAACGGAAATCGTATAGTTTTGAGTAGCTGTCGGATTTACCGTAATGGTAGGTGTTGTTTCACCGGTACTCCAGAGAAAAATGTACGGTCCGGAACCTCCGCCCGGAACAGCAGTAAGCACAGCCTCATCTTGCGGACAAAGCTTGTCTACAGAGTTCACGGTGACTGTTACAGGTTCAATATCTCCGATCTGCAGACTCAACAGGTAAGGGTTGAGGTTCCCGCAGGGATCCATAAGCTGAAAATCGAGATCGATGGTTTCTATTCCTTCGGCTGCACCGTCAGCAAAAGCGCTGATGTTAAATGTTATGGTCGTTTGCCCGGGATTGAATGTTACCGAATTGGGAATATTCGTATAATCAACTCCTTCCGTAGCGGTGCCGGAAACAAGGATAGGAACAGTTACTGTCTGCGATAGATTTTTTGTTCTGGTGAGTGTTACAGTTGCATTTACGCATCCTTCAGCCATCGTTTTTCCGTCGTTAAACGGGTCGGATGACAAAGTATAATCAACCTCGATCGGAGCTTTGGAAGTTAAACTGTTTGCCTCCAGGAAAATCCCTGAGTCAAAAATCCCGTCACCGGCATCTGCAATAGCAATGATGAGGTGATAGGTTTGTCCGCACTGAACTTTGGATACTGCCTCCAACACTTTGGTAAATCCGTCATATTGAATGCCGGTACCGCCAGTATTATTTACATAATAAGCAGGATTAGAGGCTCCACAAGCAGGAATCCCGCTTCCTGTTCCTCCGGGATTTCCTCCGTTTACGTTGTTAATTGTAACGGTTTGTCCATTGGGTAATCTGGCAATATTCGCTGCTCCGCCAATTCCGGGTCCCGAAATGAAGAATGCAAAAGCATCATTAAAGTCTGAACATACATATTCCGGGTATTCTTCCGATCCGAAAACATATTTGAAACGCACCGTATCTGAATAGGGAACAAAATCAAATTCCAGGATGGCTGCATTGTAAGTAGGTGCTCCTGCCTGACTGCTTAAAGCACTAAAGCCGGGATAACCGTTGTCAACTCCGGAATTAGTCGAATTATTTGGTCCCTGCGGACCGCTTCCGTTATTTGCTATGGTTCCGGTAGTAATGACAATTCCTGAGTTGATTCCCAGGTTTGTTCCGTTTGCCGTAAATCTTCCGATTGTACCCGATGCTCCGTTATAAGTAATGTTTGAAACAGTAACTCCCGGACCGAGAAGCGTATTCTGAACTAAAGATGCAGCACTTTGAGCTGATGTAACCAATTGGCCCATCAAGGAGAGAGGTAAAAGAAGTGCTATCAGACAAATCAGCTTCATACTTAAATAACGTTCCGTAAGTGGAATAGTTGTTTGCTTAAATACAAAAAGCGAACCAAAATGGAAATATACTGATTAAACGGTAGGAATCAATGATTTATCAGTCAAAAAATCACAAATTAATTGAAGATCCCCTGAAGACCGCAAAGATTGGCGTATGTTCCTCCCAAAGCAATCAGATCCTGGTGCTTTCCACGCTCAATAATCTGACCTTTTGACAATACTAAAATTTCATCAGCATTGATGATCGTGCTCATTCTGTGAGCGATTATCAAAGAGGTACGGTCTTTCATCAATTCATCTAAAGCTCCCTGTACGATACGTTCGCTTTCAGTGTCCAGCGCAGAAGTTGCTTCGTCTAAGATAAGGATGGAAGGGTCTTTCAAAACTGCTCTTGCGATGCTTAGGCGTTGTTTTTGTCCACCGGAAAGTTTATTCCCCCGTTCCCCGATGATCGTGTCATAACCGTTTTCCAGTTGTTCGATGAAACTGTCGGCATGTGCAATTTTGGCAGCTTTTACAATTAATTCCATGGAAACATCTTCTCTTCCGAAAGCGATGTTATTTCGAACGGTATCGTTAAATAAAATAGATTCCTGCGAAACGATTCCAATATTCTTGTGCAGATCTTCCAGTCCGTATTCTTTGATATTGATATCATCAATATAGATCGCTCCTTCGGTTACATCGTAAAAACGCGGAAGTAAGTCTGCAATGGTAGATTTCCCACTTCCGGACTCACCGACCAGGGCAATGGTTTTCCCACGCTTCAGGTCGAAGTTGATGTTCTTGAGCACCCATTCGTCTTTATACTTAAAACTCACAGATTCTAGCCGGATATCGTTTTTCAGACTGTCCAGGTTTTTCGGATTTGCTGTTTCGTAAATACTTTCATCCATATCCAGGATAGCATTGATACGGTCCCGGGAAGCCTCTGCTTTATTGAGGTTTCCTACAGCAGTTGCAATTCCCTGAATCGGTCTTAGCAATTGGGAAAAGACAATGATAAATGTAATGAATTCCTCTCCTGTGAGGCTGTTCACGTCCTTGTCCAGGATCATGACCCCGCCAAACCAAACGAGGCATATCATAACTGCTGCTCCCAGGAATTCATTCAATGGGGGAGAAAGGTCCTTTTTTCGAAAGGTGCGTGTCACTAATTGCTGATGCCTCAAGTTAATCTTACGGAAGCGTTCCGTCATAAATCGAATGGCATTGAACGCTTTGATTATTTTGATCCCGCCCAATGCTTCTTCAATGGTTGAAAAAACGATCCCGTTCTGCTCTTGCTGCTGTTTTGCAGTACGCTTCAGGCTTTTCCCGATCCGGGAAATAACAAAAGCTGAGATCGGCAGCAAAATGAAGGAGATCAACGTCAGTTGCGGACTGATATATAGCAGGGACCCAACAGTGATAATAATCGCAAATGGTTCGCGGTAGATTAATTCCAGGATAGCTACAACGGCAATTTCAATTTCTCCGACATCGCTGTTCATACGCGACATCAAATCACCTTTGCGTTCTTCGGTGTAGAAAGAAAGCGGCAATTTCATGGCTTTGGAGAAGATTTGATCTTTAACATCCCTTACAACCGCCATTCTCAATTGAGATTGATACCAAATTGCACCGTATCGCGCTAAATTCTTGAGGAAAAATGCTGCAAGGACAGATATACAGACAAACAAAAGTGCGTGCTTCGGATCTTCTTTGACCATTTCCTGCATGGTGTAATTATAAAGGTCTTTGCAGTACAGGAAAAAATTAGTGAATCCTCCGCTGTATACAGGTTCCGCATAATGTGTGATCTCCCCGGGCCTGAAAATCAGCTGTAGGAACGGGATAAACAAAATCATGGAGATGAGATTGAATATCACGAAAAGCAAGTTGTAAAAGATCGTAAGTATAGCCGGAGCTTTATACGAAAATGTGTATTTGTGGAATGCTAATATCGATTTCATGCAGTACAAAGATATGTTTTTGTTGTCCTTTGTGTATGAACGAGTTTACAATTCTTAACTTTGCAGTATGAGTTCAATTAGACAAAACCGGGTTGAAGGAGTAATTCAAGAGGAATTATCGACTTATTTTCAGCGCAATGCACGTGAGATTTGCTTGGGTGCAATGGTCAGTGTGACGATTGTAAGAGTAACTTCCGATCTTTCTTTGGCACGTATTTATTTATCCATTTTCACGGGGCCTGATAAGAAAGAAGTCCTGAAAAATATCCAGGAAAATTCGCGCAAAATTCGCGGTGAGGTTGGGAAACGTTTGAAGAATATGCATAAAATTCCGGAGCTTCTGTTCTACATCGATGATTCTTTGGATTATGCTGAAACAATCGATAAATTATTGAAAGATTAAGGTTTCATTTTTCATAGCGAGAAGGTATCTTCGGTATACCCGGAAACAGCGAAACCTGGTTAACTGGATTACGCGTGTATCGGTTGTCGGAATTGCGGTTATTACAGCTGCACTGGTAATTATTTTATCTGCTTTTAACGGAATTGAGCAAATGGTTTCCAAGCTTTATTCGGATTACGATCCGGCGATAACCATGCGTTCGCTGCAAGGAAAAACATTTGATTCGACAACTGTTAAGCTGGATAACCTGCGCAAAATACCGGGAGTTATTTCCGTTTCAAAAGCTATTGAAGAAACCGTCATCATTAAGCATGGTAAGAAATGGATCAATGCGCGCATGGTTGGTGTGGATTATTCGTTTACGGATGCATGTAATTTAAAAGAGCACATGGTTGACGGATATCCGTACCTGGAGGAGAACGGGCAGCCAACCGCAGTTATCGGAGCAAGTTTGCTGGATAAAATTGACGGATATATTTCCGAAATGGACGGTTATGAAGAATTGATGCTCTATACACCGCTCAGAGATGCTTCCATGACTCGTTTGAAAAGTCCGTTCAAGGTCTCTCCGCTGAAAGTAGTGGGTAGAATGAATTACAATAAGGACGTAAATATGTCTGATGTATTGGTTCCGATCAACTATGCGGAAACTCAGCTGAATTATGGCTCGGACATTACAGCGGTTTACATTCATGCTAAGAAGGAAGATATTGAAGCCGTCAAAACGGGGCTTCAATCTAAATTCGGGAAGAAATTCCAGGTCAAAACGGCTGCTGAAAAGAACGAACTGATCTTTAAGACCAGCGAAAGTGAAAAGAAGATCGTGGTATTGATCCTCTTGTTCATTTTTGTTCTGGCTGCATTTAATTTAGTTGCATCCCTGAACATGCTCTTCATTGAGAAAAAAGAAAATATCGAAACAATGGAACGTTTCGGTGCTACCAGGCAGTTTATTTTCCGGATTTTCTTCTTCGAAGGAATATTGATTGCCTTTAAGGGAATAGTGATCGGTTTGGTTTTGGGTGTAGGCGTTTGTTTGCTTCAAATGCAGTTTGCGTTCCTGAAAATGCCGAATTCCGGTGGAGAAGCATTCCCGATTATCCTGCAGGTGAAAGACGTTCTGTTTATTTTTGGGATGGTGGTTCTTTTGAGTGTCTTGTCGTCCTATTTCCCGGTGCGTTATCTGGTAAAGAAAACAATTGATTAAAACACAATAGTATTCAGTGACCGGATACTACTGCGAATGGTCTTTTCCTCGATATCTTTTTAGTCCGATAATCGTTATATCATCCGTTTGTTCATGTCCTTCTGACCAATTCGACCAGGCGTTTTCAAAATACTTCTTCTGTAAAGGCATCGACTCGACCTTTATTTTCTCCAGTAACTCCCGGATGCGTTTGAAAGAGAATTTTTTGTTGCGGATAGATCCGAACTGCTTCTGGAAGCCATCCGTAATCAGGTATATCTGATCTTCTTCTGCCAGAGTAATGGTCTTGTTTTCATAGATCTGCAACTCTGTATCCTTTTCGATTTTCGTGTACCGGTGAAGGTTGAATTCTTCCTGGTGAATATGGATCAGGGCAACCCCACTCGTTGCGAATTGGATGTCGTTACCTTCAAAAACCACAACCAATGCATCCATTCCTTCCGTTGTTAAGGTATTATTTCCGTGATGCAGTAATTTATGCAAGTTGTTGTTAAGACCATTCAATATCCGGGCCGGGTCATCAATTTTTCGTTCAATCACCAATTGGTTCAACAGGTTAATTCCAAGAATGGTCATAAAAGCTCCCGGAACACCATGCCCGGTACAGTCGGCCAGTACCAATATCAGTTTATTCCCGATTTTGTGTGTCCAGTAGAAATCACCGCTCACAATATCCTTCGGTTTGAATATCACGAAATAATCTTCAAAATGGCTTCCTATCTCGGATGCTTTCGGTAATAAACTGAACTGAATGCGTTTGGCAGAATTGATACTGGATGTAATGTCTTTGTTCTGTTGTTCGATCAGCAGTTCATTGGCTCTCTTTTCCGTGATATCGCGTGCAAGAGCCGTAAACCCGATGATGCGTTTTCGTGAACCCGGTTCAAATACGATAGATGCGTTTTGTCCGAGCCAGATGATACGCCCCTCTTTTGTGCGGATGGGAAATTCCAGGTAGGTATTCTGTATCCGGTTAATGATCTGGTTGCGGAAGAAATCCTTCACGATCTCGCGGTATTCAGGATGGACGATGGTAACGGAATCTTTTCCAACCAGGTTTTCGTGTTTGTAACCGAATGTACGGCTACTCATCTCATTCAGATAAGTGAAGTTTCCGTCAATATCCGTATTAAAGATCATGTCGTGTGCATTCTCAACCAATGATTGGTAATTGGTGGTCAAGGTCAGTTTTTCCGTTACATCCTGTCCCATTATAACACGTACAGAGTCAGAAAAATACTTGCAGGACCATTCAATCCAGATGACTTCTCCTTTTTTATTGTACATCGGTACCAGGAATATTTTTCCGTCGGAGAATTCATCTCCCAGCGAGAATTCACGCATTTCAGCGGAAACTACAATGGGATTCAGGGTGGAAAGTGATTTTCCGACAATCATGTTTGAATCGATATGCAGCAAATTAGAAAGGTTTTTACTGCAATAAGTAATAACTCCCTTTTGATCAAAAGAAATTGCCATCATATTTCCTTTGTTCAGAATGTTGCTGACAAAGAATAGTTTTTCCAGGGAATCGTTCCGTAAATAAGTCACCATTACAACCAATGCCGAAGAAACACCGATGGTTAAAATAAAAAGCACCCCGTTATATATCGGATTTTCGATCCAGATCAGCATCATTACAGATACAAGGATTTCCAGCAAGCAGATAATGATGATCGAACGAATGTTGTTTAACAGATAAGGCAAGGCACTGGATACGAGTACAATCGCCGTGATCGGATAGGGGTGAATGTTAGAGATAAAAAGAATGTAGAAGAACTGAATGAACAGCACTACCAGGGATAGATACAAACTCAGGTTGTTGATGTAATCCAGCCTGTTCCTGCGGGAAGAAATGCGGTGAACAAAATAGGCCAGTATAAGCACTGAACTCGCAATGACGTTTACCATGACATAGGCCAGGCTTTCATCCACAAAATAGTAAATGATAAGCCCGGTCAACACGTTGGTAAGTGCTCCGAACAAAAGCAGTTTCGGGACAAAGCGCGGATCCAGGGAATTGTAGCTGATTTCATACAGATTGATCCGCATTCCGGTCCTGGTCCATTCCAGGTAGCCAATGTTCAACAATCCGAGGAACAGGATAATGATGACAATGAACCATTTGGACTGCCAGATCGGATTATGTATCAGTATCGGGTAATGAGCAGTTTCTGAAAAGTTAATTCCGTCAAAACTGGATCGTACCTCGAGTTTGTAAGAACCATTTTCCAGTTCGGGCATTTTCATTTCACCGGAATTGTTGAGCTTTACCCAAAATTTATGGTATCCGCTAATCCGGTAATAATATTCAAGTCCGCTGTTCTTGGAGAGAATGGTTTTGAAAGTCAGGTACTTTCCTTGGTCTACGTCGCGTATTACTCCGTTTTGAAACAGACGGCCTTTAATAATGATAGGTTTCGGTGGAACCGGATAGTTCTTGAGCGTTTCGGTGTTGATTAAAAACAAACCTTCCGAGGTTCCTACGAATGCTCTGTTTTCATCCTGGAAAACAGCACGCATATTGGTTTCGTATCCCTTGAAGCCATTCTTTTCGTTGTAATTTTTATGGTAAACAACTTTGCCTGCCTTGTCCATTTTGAGAATATGGATTCCCAGGTTTGTTCCAATTATCAGATTTCCGAGCTTATCCGAAGTAAGTGTATAGAATAAATAAGAAGGAAGAATTTTTTGGTCTTTGATAATGATCAATCGGTGCTCACTGTCAATTCCTGCAACTCCGCGATCAAGTGAAAACCACATATTCCCATAAACATCTGTAGTTGCATTTCCTGCATAAGATCCAATCTTATTAAAATAAGTAAGATGTTTGATTTCCCGGGTTGCAAGGTTTAGTTTTTTGATACCTTCGTTCGTTCCCAGGTAGAGAAATTTCCCATCTGCAGATCGTTGTCCGCAGTAAAAATAATCCGGAGTACCGGTCATCTTTAATTTCGTGCTGATCTTTGTTTGCGGATTGTAAGAATAAAGACCTTTTTGAGCAGGTGCAAACCAGAGTTTTTCGCCATCCCAAATAGCAAACTTAATACGTTCACCCTTTTGGTGCGAGATAGTTGTTTCCCGGATTTCTCCGTTTTTAAATTCATAAATTCCTGTCTCGGAACAAATCAGTGTGCCCAATGGGCATTCCAATATATGATTGGCTCGCAGGTTCTTTTTTACCTGAAATTTTGGAGAATAAAGAGGACCGTAATAGAGCTCGTTCTTTCCATTTCCTAACAAGAACTCATTGCTCTTCGTGCGGAAAATCTGAAGAATCAAATTGTCCTCGAAGATGGGACTTAGTTTGACTTTTGTGAATGGCTCGACACTTATTTTAGTGATTCCCTGCGAAGTGTTCATCCAGTAATCGCCGGAATTATCAATAAAGAGATGGTAAATTGTCCCAAGTTCCTTATTGTAATTGGGAGCAATCCGTTTCAGGTTATCTTCTTCGAGGGAAAAAAGCAGCTTGTCCGAATGGCTGAAAAAAATATGATTGTTCCTGGAGGTGACGTTATTTATAGGAGCCTTAGAAAATTCAAAACCGGTTGCTTCAGTAGTTTGCCTGAAAATACTTCCGTTATTCGAAAAGTAATAAGTGTATTTGTTTTTCCCGCTTTCATCGTAAAGTACCAATTTCTTTTGGTGATAGCAGGCTATTCGAAAGTTCGCACCGGGTGAATTGACCCATTTGTTCAAAGGAATTATTTCAGTGGCGCTGATGAAATAAGAATCTTTATCTGTAACCAGGATGTTGCCATAAGGAGTTTCCAATAACTGGACACATTTAGTAATGTATCTCGACAGATAAGGTTTTTTCAGGATTAGTTTTCCATTGAGATCGGTTACAAGGATGTAATTGTTGGTAATAATGGACAACCTGTTCTGGCATTTCGAGATGTTTAAGGCCGATCCTTCTTTAACCGGGTTTATTTTATAGAACGAATGGATTCCGTTGTTGTAGTAATTCAGTATACCGGCATAAAGGGTGGAAAAGTAGATCTCCCCGTTGACAAGTGAAATTCCCGTTACGTGATATGGGCGGTCAAGACCTTTGGCGGTGTGCATGGATTCAAAGGTGGTCCCGTTAAATCGGACTATCCCGTTTCCATCTGTTCCTATCAGCAGATGTCCCAGTTCATCTTGTGTGGCTGTAAGGGTTGTGGTTATTTTTAGTCCGTCCTGGTGGTTAAACTCCTGAAATGTATACAACTGGGCATTAAGTTGCAGACTCAATACAAATAGTGAGATTACAAAAATAAGTGTGCGCAGTTTCAATTGTTCTTAAATGGGGGTTAAAGGTAGTAATTTAAGCGAAATAAATGTATTTAAGCTTTGATTTTTAATTCTTTAGCGATCATTCTTCCGGTTGTTTTTAATTCGTTCAGAGTAGGTCCGTAAATCGTTACGTGCCCCATTTTTCGAAAAGGTTTGGTTGTTTGCTTTCCATAAAGGTGTACACTCACGCCTTCCAAAGCTATTACTTTTTCCAGGTTTTCGTATTTAGCAATCCCTTCATATCCGGGTTCTCCAAGCAAATTGATCATTACTCCAGGAGTAATCAGTTTGGTGGATCCCAGGGGAGCGTTAACGATACTTCTCAAATGTTGTTCGAACTGGGAAGTATAACAGCATTCTATGGTGTGATGTCCGCTGTTGTGCGGGCGGGGAGCAATTTCATTGATCAGGATCTGATTGTCTGCAGTCAGGAAAAGCTCTACAGCCAGAATACCGACCATCTGCAGCGAATCAATTACTTTCAACGCGATCTCACGAGCTTTTTTCTCCACTTCTTCCGAAATTTCTGCCGGAGAGAACAGGAACTCAACCAGGTTTGCCACCGGACTAAACTCGCATTCTACGGTCGGATACACGACACTTTCACCCGCTTCATTCCTGGAAACGATCACAGAGAGTTCTTTGGTAAAGGGAACCAATTGCTCAATCACATAGGGAGTATCCTTTAATTGTTCGAAGTCAGCAGCAGATTTCATGATCTGGACTCCTTTTCCGTCATAACCTCCCTTGCGCCATTTAAGGACATACGGGAACGGAATATTTTTTGAAAGCAATTCTTCTTTTCCTTTTACCAATGTAAATTCAGCTGTAGGAAGGTCGTGTCTGAGATAAAACTCTTTTTGCAATCCTTTATCCTGAACAATTGCCAGTACGTTCGGCTGAGGAAATACTTTTACACCCCTGTTTTCAAGCTCGCGCAACGCTTCCACATTTACATGCTCGATCTCAACAGTAACCACATCCTTATCGTTTCCGAAATCCACTACAGTCTCGAAATCCAGTAAAGAACCATGCTGAAAAGAAGTTGCCAGGTGTCTGCACGGCGCATCTGCATCAGGGTCCAAACAATGTACATGAACATCATAATTTAAAGCTTCTTGTATAAACATGCGTCCTAATTGACCGCCGCCGAGCATTCCGACCTTATATGATTTTCCGTTCCATTGTTTTTTCATACTGCAAAGATAGTTCGTTTAGAGATATCTGATTTCAATAGCGGTGTGATTTAACGGGATCTATTGGCTGTTCATGTGTGTAAGATTCAACGAAATATTCCAAATAGCAGGATTTCTTTACCTTCAAAACCAATAATTGGCGTAAAAATCTTACTTTTGCACTTAAAATTAGACGACAAAGTGCTTCAACTCAACGATAAAACATTTGAGATTTTTATCCGAAATGAAAAAATCCAGGCAGAGATATCGGCTTTAGCTGCACGGTTGGAGCGAGATTATGCGGGAAAAGACTTAGTCTTTATTGCTGTGCTGAACGGTGCGTTTATGTTTGCCGCTGACTTGATGAAACAATTCCGTGCGCCCTGCCAAATTACTTTTGTAAAAGTGAGCAGCTACCAGGGAATGCATTCTTCGGGAAGGGTGGATGAGGTAATCGGATTGACCAGTTCAGTCAAAGATAAACACGTAGTTATCCTCGAAGATATTGTAGATACCGGAATTACGATGGAGAAATTATTCACCTTGTTATCGGTTGAGAAACCGGCAAGTTTGGAGATAGCGACTTTATTATTCAAACCGGAAGCATTTAAAGGAACACATACCCCAACATATATTGGTTTTTCAATACCGAATAAATTCGTAGTAGGTTACGGCCTTGATTACAATGAATTGGGACGAAATACCGAACACATTTATCAACTAAAGGGAGAAGAATCCCATTAAAAGAAAAACGTATGTTGAACATCGTACTATTTGGCCCTCCCGGAGCAGGGAAAGGAACGCAGTCGGAAAGATTGATCGGCAGATATAACCTGGTGCATTTATCAACAGGTGATATTTTCCGCGCAAATATTAAAGGTGAAACCGAATTGGGTCTATTGGCAAAAAGTTACATAGATCAGGGAAACCTGGTGCCGGATGAGGTGACAATCAATATGTTGAAAAGCGAAGTGTTAAAGCATGAACATGCAAAAGGCTTTATTTTTGACGGATTTCCAAGAACCAATGCACAAGCGCAGGCTTTGGATTCATTCCTGGGCACGATCAATACAGAGATCACGATGATGGTTGGATTGGAAGTAGCTGAAGACGAATTGCGTGAGCGTTTGAAAAAACGCGCTGAAATAAGCGGAAGACCGGATGATGCAAACCCGGAAGTAATCCAGAACCGGATCAATGTTTACAAGAATGAAACAGCGCCGGTAAAAGATTACTACGAAAAACAAGGAAAATACATTGCGGTAGACGGAATCGGAAGTATCGATGATATTTCACAAAGATTGTATGCTGCAATAGACAATAATTAATAGAAAAAACCAATTGGAACGTTAACCGCATTCGAACAGAGTGCGGTTTTCAAGTCTTTGGGAGGATCGAAAAGTTCAAAAGGTTCAAAAGTTCAAAAACGGTTTTAGTATTGAACCTTTTGAACCCTTTGAACATTTTTCATCAAAAGGAAAAATTATGGCATCAGATAATTTCGTTGATTACGTAAAAATTCACTGCACTTCCGGAAATGGAGGCGGCGGTTCTGCGCATTTTCGACGTGAAAAGTATATTCCGCAGGGTGGACCTGACGGAGGTGATGGAGGACGTGGCGGCCATATTATCCTTCGCGGAAACAAGCAATTGTGGACACTGCTTCATTTGAAGTACCAAAAACATTCGAAAGCAGGCCATGGAGAACATGGTTCGGGTCAACTGCAAAAAGGAGCTCAGGGAGAAGATAAGTACATCGAAGTTCCGCTTGGAACACTTGCAAAAGATGCTGAGACCGGGGAAACACTTTTTGAGATTACGGAAGACGGAGAAGAAAAAATCCTGGTTCCGGGAGGTCGTGGAGGTTTAGGGAATGACCACTTCAAATCCTCTACATACCAAACTCCGCGTTTTGCTCAACCTGGAGAACCTGGTCAGGAACGCTGGATGATTCTTGAAATGAAGATCCTTGCAGATGTTGGTTTGGTAGGAAAACCAAATGCGGGAAAAAGTACCTTGCTTTCCGTTTTGTCTTCAGCGAAACCCGAAATTGCAGATTATCCCTTTACAACGCTGAGACCAAATCTTGGAATTGTGAAGTACCGCGATTACCGTTCATTCGTAATGGCAGATATTCCGGGAATTATCGAAGGAGCTCACGAAGGAAAAGGCCTGGGACTTCGTTTCTTGCGTCATATTGAACGCAATGCCTGCTTGCTTTTCATGGTTCCGGCAGATGCAGATGACATCCATGAGGAATACAAATTACTTTTGAACGAATTGAAACAATATAATCCGGAATTACTGCACAAAGAACGCTTGCTTGCGATTACAAAATCGGATATGCTGGATGATGAACTGAAGGAAGCTATAAGCAAAGATTTACCTAAAGTTCCTTATGTCTTTATTTCATCTGTTGCCCAGCAAGGTTTAACAGAATTGAAAGATTTGATCTGGAAGCATTTGAACCATGTTTGAGTACCTGGAATCCATTGACAGAAGTATTGTTCTGACAATTAACGGTTGGAATACACCGTTTTTAGATCAGTTTTTTTGGTATGTTACCAAGACTGCAACCTGGATTCCTTTTTACCTGCTTCTTATTTTTTTTATCTGGAGAAAATACGGGATAAAAACAGCCGGAATTTTCCTGGTTATGGCCATGCTGATGGTTGCTATCGTAGACAGTTCAACGACTTTCCTTTTCAAGGATATGATTATGCGTTATCGTCCCTCGCACAATTTAATACTGGAAAAACACCTGCATTACTTTATGGAAGATGGTCATACATATCTGGGAGGAAAGTATGGCTTCTTTTCCTCTCATGCTTCTAACAATGCCGCGGTAGCATTGCTTGGCTGGTTCTTTTTGCGCAAGTTTTACCCGAACTTGAAATGGATTCTTATCTTTTGTGTTGCATTGATAGGACTAAGCAGGATTTACTTAACAATGCATTACTTATCCGATGTGATTTGCGGTGTTATTTGGGGAATTTTGTGGGCTTTTGTATTTTGGAAGCTGTATCAGCGATTTTTTGTCGCTAAAACAATGTCTGAATGAACGTGTTTTATGTCTTCCTGGGAGGAGGTATCGGGTCCCTGGTGCGTTTTGGGATAAGTCAGTTAATTCTCAAATTCCCAAAATCTGTTTTCCCGGTTGCAACTTTGGTATCTAATCTGTTGGCTTCTTTGCTGCTTGGTATTTTGCTTGTGTGGATGATGCGGATAAAACCGACAAATACAGAAGCTTTCCAGGCATTCTGGATTATCGGAATTTGCGGTGGATTCAGTACCTTTTCAACTTTTGCAAAAGAAAACCTGGAATTGATGGAAAAGGGACAGTGGATCATTGCCATGTTGAATATCCTGATATCAATTGGTTTCTGTATCGGAATGGTATATTTGGGCCGTAAAATAATTGTTTAAATACGTAGGGGGCGATTAATCGCCCCCTACGTATTTTATGATATCATGTCTTCAATTACGCAACTGGAATCAGTTTCTTGATACGCTCTTCCAATTCAGCTCGCTTCTCTATAAACTTGGAAAGATCCACGGATTTCATTTTTCGTTTGATCTGTATCTCTTTGAATTGCTGTGCGTACTCATAACTCAAACGCCACAATACCGGGATCATGAAATAATACAAAACACCCAAAGACCAATGTGGGAGATACCATTTGGTAATTAAAATAATAATAGGGATGTTGTAGATAGAACCAATGATTTTAGCCATCATCATTTTTACGGAACCCCAGAAAACTTTACGCCGCATGATCTTTTCCGTTAGTTTTTTGGAAATGATATACGGAATAAAACCATGGATTGCTCCTGCAATGGCAAAAGGCCACATCAGGATTAAATAGAGCCAGTTATTCAAAGTACTGACTACTTCCGGGTGCTGTTTGGCAACCACAAAACGGTCCTGTACCTTCATGCGTTTTTCCAGGTTGAAATACCCGTCCAAATCTTTTTGAAGTGCCAATATCTCTTCGCTTTCATCAGTTACATTTTCGTTGATCCATTTTGCCAGGTTTTTAGAATATTCCCAGCGTTTAACCAACGGAATACGGTCATCGTGATTGGTATGGTTGTATCCTTTACGCGTAATTTGCATAATCCCTTCCAACAGCGAATAACGAGCTGGTTTCGCGACATAAATTATACAATCCTGCATGTCTTTTTCAACGCGTTTGGTCACTTCGTTGATGACCTTATTGGGATTTTGCGCATAAGCTTCTTTATAATCGTTCAGGCAGATTTTCGGGCCATTGTCCAATACGAACTCCGATCCGATTGTATTTCTGTCGGTATAGCTTACGCCAATCCCGGCTATGTAGATCTTTTTACTCCAGTTGATAGCTTCCAGCGCGCCGAAAGCCATACGAGCCGGACCTTTCTTTACCGGTTTTAAACCTCTTATAGGTGTGTCGTCTGTAAATCCTTCTCCAAAGATGAGGATGTTGCGACCCATTTTCAGGGATTGGTTGACTTTTTTGAAAACATCCGTGTTTTTCCCTTTCATATCTCCACCGTCGTGCTGGCGGTAGATGGGAGTCATGTGTGCCGACCACAAAATGGGTTTCAGCCACCATACGAATACATCCGATCGCGTCATAAAGTGCACAATGGGATAATTTAAGGCTCCGATCATGATCGGGTCCATGAATGAGTTCGGGTGATTACTGACATAGACTGTACTGCCGAATAGTTTTTTGTGTTTACGCAGTACAATGAAACGTTTGTAGAAGAGTCTGAATGAAATATTTAATGAGACCTTTAATAAGAAGTAAAACGGACGCATAGTATGTAAATTTTGTACAAAATTAGCAATACTTGAAAATTAACATTTATTCTTCCGGCTTAACTTCTGCCGGAGGAGCCGGATTTACCTTTTCATCTTGTTTAAACTCTTTTTCCAGATTCCTTTTGTGCCCGAAAATGAAGCCCAAACGGATTTCGTGCGAAGTATTCCCGAATTTTTCAGTTACCCCGTTTCCGAATTCAAAGGAATAGGAAACATTGAAGCGTGCCAGTAAATTAATCCCGAAACCAACGCCGATAGCAGATTGTCTTCTGTAAGAAAGGCTGACCCATCCCATGCGCATGTAATGAAGGCGCATGGCAACATCATAACTGATTGGAGCGTTTTTCACAGATTTGAATTGAACGATCGGTTCCAATCCATAGTTTTTCCCCAAATCAAAACGGTAGCTCCCCAAAACGAACAGATGCGGCTGGAAACTGCTTGCTGTGTTCACATCGCTCAAACGCGTTTTGTTATTGAAGATCTGGCTTCCGCTGACACTTACCAGTAACCGGTCATTATAGACAATCAGTCCGGCCTGGGCATCCAGGTAATTTTGTGTGGCAGAAATACCGATATAGTTGGTATAAGCTTTATCGTTTGCAGTTCCGAGTGTCACTTTAGAATTGTCGATTCCGAAATTGGACCAACCGACTCCTAATCCGATACCTGCATTCAATTTTTGGGAAAGAGGAATATGCACCCCGAAGTTTGCTTTAACGTTGGTGCGGGTAAAAGGACCGATGACGTCATTAATGAAAGTCAATCCGGCGATTTGTTTGTATGAAACCGTTCGTTGCGGAGTGCTGTAAAATGTTTGCCCGATGGAAGAAAGTTCACCCAATAACGCTTTTGATTTGCGTTTTTTGAAGCGAACCATGCTTTGGATACCTGCAAAAGTGGTCATTGGTCTTCCTTCAATTCCCGCATATTGCAGACGGTTTCCAACTACCACTTCTGCTACATTCATTAATCCCCCTGCTGCAGGATTGATCAAAAATGGAGAAGAAGCTGTTTGGGTAAATTGAATGTCCTGTTGTCCGAATGCTAATCCTGCAACTGAAACAAATGCTGTAAATACGAATTTTTTCATGACTAATGGGATTAACGGATAATACTGATTGAACCTTTAATTGCTTTAAAATCATTGTTCGGTGAAACAATTTCATAGAAATAGGTCCCGAATGGAAGATCTTCTCCTTTAAATGTTCCGTCCCATGGCTCACCATATCCTGTTGATTCAAAAACTTTAGATCCCCAGCGGTTAATAATGGTGACTTTACAGTCAGGATATGTTTCGTGTAGGTTCGGAATGAGAAAAAGATCGTTGTCTCCGTCATGGTTCGGGGTAAACACGGTCGGAACATCAAATTCAACTTCTCCGCAATCTGACAATTGGATTCGGAGCGTATCCTGGGTTGCCCCGCAAAAATCATGTACATGTCGGTAAAGAAGGATAAATTCTCCGGGAGCACCGCCTGTTAATTGCGTATTCGGGTTGTATTTATTGGTTATAGTACCCGTTCCGCCCAATTCAATCCAATAAGTAGCCTGGTCACTGCCCGGCTGATTTCCGTAGATATTAAACGGTAATTGGTTCAGGCAGATAGTTGTGTCCGGAGTGAGGACCTGTGCGGTAATCGGAGCATAAATGATACTGCTGTCAACGGTACTCGGACATCCGTTTGTAGAAATTGTCCAATAGATGGTGTGGTATCCATCCGGAATAGACAGGACTGTTGCTACAGGTGCATGAGTATTGTTGAAAGTAATGCCTGAATTATTGGACCACGTTCCCTGCGCACCGGTTCCGGGGTTATTTCCCTGTATGATAAAGTTGGTTGTAGCACATGCGTACATCGAATCCTGGAGAACCGCCTGCGGAGGAGGCATGTTTACTACAATTCTCACCGTATCTCTCCTGGAACCGCAAGTCGGGGAAGTTACCACCCATTCAAACGTATTTGACCCCAAAGAAAGATTCTGAACAGTCGTCTGCAATGCATTCGGGTTACTAATTGTTCCGCCTCCCGTTAGCATATTCCAGGAGCCTGTTCCCGATTGGATGGCCTGTGCCTCAATGTTTGTAGTATAAGTATCGCATAAATAGATCAGACTGTTCGGAATGAATGCAGTATCCGGGTACTGAAGAACCTGAACGGTAAAGGAACAACTGCTGGTGTTCCCGGAAGAATCTTCGATCTGGTAAGTTTGCGTCGTTGTTCCAATCGGGAAAATATCACCGGAAGAAAATCCGGAAACGTCCGTTTGGGAAATAGTAAAATAGCAATTGTCCGTTCCAACCGGGGTTCCGTAATTCACCAATGGGTTACAGGTCGAAATATTTCCCGGACAAGTAATCGAAGGAGCTTGAGTTTCGATAATCGTGTAAGCAGTGTTGCAGGAAGAACTGTTGCCTGCAAGGTCGATCACTGTAATTGTTACAATGTGTGTTCCTGAGATCAGGTTTGTTCCCGGAGCCGGCTGTTGGGTCAAGGAATACCCGGTACAATTATCGGTCACAGTTGCAAGGGAGGTCAGGTTCGGGATCAATGCATAACAAGCAACACCGTTATTTGCAGATTGTCCGGGAGGACAGGTAATTGTCGGGTTAACCGATTCGATTGGAACCGCCTGTGTAATACAAGTACCTGTATTTCCTGAAGTATCGGTATAAGAGATGACGATTCCCACAGGATTCGTAACAACCGTTCCTGCAGGTGGATTTTGCGAGAAAGTAAGCAGGTTGGATGGTGAACAGTTGTCAACCGCACTGTGCGTCCCTGCAAGATTTGGAATGGTCATGGAACATGTTCCGGAAGTTGACAGGCTGGTGTCGCTCAGACAAGTTACAACCGGGTCCAATGTGTCAATAGCGGTAACAAAAATAGAACAACTTCCGATGTTTCCGCTTAAGTCGACAGCTGTCATCAAAACAGTAATGGAATCTGAAAACAACAAAGTTTCCGGCTTGTCCTGGGCAAATACCAATTGACTGCTTGCGGTACAGTTGTCGGTTGCCGAAACCAATGGAACCAGGTTTCCAA
The DNA here is from genome assembly GCA_966248825.1 of uncultured Fluviicola sp. Classification (GTDB taxonomy): domain Bacteria; phylum Bacteroidota; class Bacteroidia; order Flavobacteriales_D; family Crocinitomicaceae; genus Fluviicola. The sequence goes on along the minus strand of CBINBC010000002.1, from coordinate 84,017 downwards.
CCAATGCCAGGCACTGATTGTTTACCGGAACAGAAACGGTAGCCGGACAATTGATCACGGGCAGTGTACCGTCCTGGACTGTTAAGTTGAATTGACAGACCTCCGCATTTCCTTCCTGGTCAATAGCCTGGATGGTGATGCTCGTTATTCCGGTTGGCAGGGAATTTCCAACTGCCGGACTTTGATTCAACAGGAAAACGGTAGAACAGTTGTCCGTAACGGTAGCTTGAGAGGTGAAACTTGCCACATCGTAAGTACAGCCGTTATTGGTGGAAACAGTTTGGTTGGCAGGACAGGTTATCTGGGGCGAAATGGTGTCAAAGAGGATAACATGCGTGAAACAAGTGCCTGAATTTCCTGCCAGATCAGTCACGGTAACAAATACGTTTTGAGTGGCTGTGATGGTTGTTCCGGCAGCCGGATTTTGACTGAAAACCAATGAGGGCGCAGGTGTGCAAGCTTCGTTTACAGTTACTTCCGGAACAAGATTCGGCACGATGGCATTACAGGATGCTGTTGCATAAACGCTGTCTAAAGGCGGACAACTGGGTTTTGGGATCACGGTATCCAGTACCGTCAGTAAAAAGTTACAACTTGCGGTGTTTCCGGAAGGATCCACTGCCTGAATGGTAATGGTGGTATTAGTGCTAACTGTTGTTCCCGGGGCAGGGCTTTGAATTGTTGAGACCATCCCGCAGTTGTCATTAACAGTTGCAAGAGCTCCGAAATTTGCCAAAGTCAGCTGGCATAAAAATTCGTCGGTGTAATCGGTGGAAGGTGAAGGGCAGGTAATTGTTGGAGGGGTTACATCGTTCGAGGTTCCCTGGATACGGAAGTTGTCGATAGCCGGTGCTTTGTTCCCGATATTTGAGTTGTTGTAAGTAAAACGGAAACCAAGCCAGAAAGTCGTATTATCATAAGCTCCCGGAAGCAATTGGCTAAACCCGGAATAAGACGCATTCGCAACGAATTGTGTAGAAACAGGGATCCATGTAGCCCCAAAATCGGAACTGTGCACCAATTCCAGGTAATCCAGTCCGCTTTCCCCCTCAATCTGAATATCTGCCAGCACAGTCATCGCGCTGTAACAGGATGCATCGATCTCCCTGTAAACAATAGCAGTTTCCGTTCCGGTACTTGAATTTGCATAACCGTAATGGGTAATTCCTGTCGGAGTACAATCATTGGTAGTACCGCCTGAAGTGATATACAGCGCTGAATTTCCGCCATTATTGGTGCAGGAACCTTGTACCCATTGGTTTGGACCGGAAGTACTTACCGTATTCCAGGAAAATGGCCCTTCGAAATTGTCGGTTACAAAAGTAGTTTGAGCTTGTAGTAGTGAATTCCATTGCATAAAAATGGCGCACACAAAAATGGGTATTAGTTTATTCATAGATGTATGTTGGACGAGGCCCGAAATTAAGAGAAAATTCAATAAAAACAGGTGAAAGTACTTCACATTAGACGAATAGTTTTCAACGATTGTCGAATATTCGTTAGATTTGCAGACAAAATCGAAAGAAATGGTTGGGATTATCATGGGCAGCACTTCTGATCTGCCAATTATGCAAGATGCGGCAGATATTTTAAAGGAATTTGGAGTAGCTTATGAACTGACCATTGTTTCGGCTCACCGAACTCCGGAGCGCATGTTCGAGTATGCAAAAACAGCTTCCGAAAGAGGTATTCAGGTGATCATTGCCGGAGCCGGAGGAGCAGCTCATTTGCCAGGTATGACAGCAAGTTTGACACCGCTCCCGGTTGTAGGAGTTCCCATCAAATCCAGCAACTCTATCGACGGATGGGACAGTTTGTTATCCATCGTTCAAATGCCGAATGGTATCCCGGTTGCAACGGTTGCGATCAATGCTGCAAAAAATGCCGGAATCCTGGCTGCAAAAATTCTTGGGGCGACTAATCCGGAACTACAAAAAAAACTGAGTGCCTACATGGAATCGATGAAAGAAACCGTGTTGGAAGGTGCTAAGAAGGTGGAGCAGAGCAGTAAATAATTACGAATTATTGCTTGGTTTAGTCTATAATAGTCCTGAAAGTCAGATTTATCCTTGGTTTTTGAGTTGTTTTGGTTGGGGGAAGCCGGTGCAGCCAATGTGTCTGGGTTTCATCTTTCATAACCAGTAAACTTCCGTGTTCCAGAATAAGCGAAACAGTTTCTTTGGTTTCTTTGTGTTTGAAGGCGAATTTGCGTTCGGCACCAAAACTCAGGGATCCGATGGCGCCATTCTTTTTTAAATCCTTTTCCGCATCACTGTGCCAGGCCATTCCCTCATCACCGGAATGGTATAGGTTGAGCAGGCAGGAATTGAATGTTTCGCCCGTTTTTTCTTCGATGATTTGCTTTAAATCCAGCAATTCTTTGGTCCAGGGAAGCGCCTTTTTGGTCCTGTTTGAGTAGGTGTATTCGAATTCCCGGTCGCCATACCAGGCCACTTTTCGTTTGGTTAAAATCAATTTTCCGAAGATGACGGCTTCGTCGTTTTTCCATTCGATGGTATGTAACAGGACATCCCGGTAAAAATCGGCTTCTTTCCTTGAAAAAATTGCTCCAAAGTAGTTAACCGTCCCGTCTTTGGGGAGCAGGTTTGTTGATTCGTTTGTTTCGTTAAATAAGTCCATTTTTCCAATTGAGATATTGGGTTTTCATGCAATTCCCGCAAGGCCGGAAACCGGTTTTTAAAGCTTCATCTTCTGAAAAAAAGAAGACCCGGTTTTCACGTTTCAGGCGCTTTCCGGATGAGCAGTTCAATGTTCCGTAGATCTTTAGTTTTCTATTACCACCCAAACAAATTTCGCCGTTTTTTAGTTTGGTTCGCAATTCGGGATCCGATATTTTTTGATGTTGAATCATAAAAGATTTTAAATGTAGCTTTGAGTTAATACATAAAGCATTAACTCAAAGCGTCGTGGAAAATGATGCCCAGCGTAAACCTTTCACCGGAGAGCACTTCGCTGACACCATGTTTCATGTTGACCCGGTAATATCCTTTCGACCCTTTTACCGGGCGGAAGTTCGTAGTAAAGATCAAAGCGTCGCCCTTTTTTGGCTTTAAAACAATTGCTTTCGATTGCGCACGCGGGGTTTGCTCAGTCAAAACAAATTCACCTCCCGTAAAATCTTCGTTTGGCTCGTTTAGGAAAAGTACCAGTTGAATGGGGAAATAAACGTCCCCGTATAAATCCTGGTGTAGTGTATTGAACCCGCCTTCTCCATATTTTAGGATTAAAACGGTTGCTTTGAGCTGATTATTGTTACTGCATTTTTCCAACAATTCTGCGTGATTTCCCGGAAAAACCAAAGGGATATGCAGTGCTTTCATCCAGGCGTTGGCAATCGGAACCAGTTTGGGATAGATCGCTGTTCGAATGTCCTGAATGAGTTCCGGAAGCGGATACTTAAAGTATTTATACTCACCCAGTCCAAAACGATGACGTTCCATAACAACAGTTTTGCGGTACAAGCTTTCAGTAGAATATCCCGATTTGAATTGTTCGCACTGTTTGTCGGTTAATAGGTTTGAAATGATCGCGAATCCGTTTTCGTGCATAGATTCGGTAATGCTTTCCCAGTTTAGAGAAGCAATTTTCGATTGGATATTTTGCATGAAAGAATGTTTGGGTTACTGATTTGTTTGTGCGCCTTCCCAGCCAATGATGGCGGTTTTCCGGGTATTTCCCCACATATAGCCTCCAAGTGTTCCGGAAGATTGAATTACGCGATGGCAGGGGATCAAGAAGGCAACCGGATTGCTGCCGATTGCAGTTCCGACAGCACGTGACGCATTGGGTTTCGCGATTTGATGCGCTATAGAGCCATAGGTAGAAAGCCGTCCCATCGGGATTTTTAATAAAGTTTCCCAAACTTTCAACTGAAAATCAGTTCCTTTTAAATGCAGCTTTATTTCGGATAATTTATTCCAGTCGTTCTGAAAAATGAATAAGGCGTTTTGCTGTAACAAATCCAGTTTTCTGGAAAAATGGGCATTTGGAAATTTCTGGTTCAGTGCCAGGAAACCCGCTTCATCATCCTCTGCGAAAGCCATATAACAAACGCCCTTTTGGGTGGAAGCTACAATCATATTCCCAAACGGACTTTCGGCAAAACTATAATTGACAGCAAGATTCTTTCCCCCGTTTTTGTATTCGGCGGGTGTCATTCCTTCAATGGTTACAAACAGATCATGCAAACGACTGGTTCCTGAAAGTCCTGTTTCATAGGCCGTTTCTGAAATGGTTGCCTGATTTTCTTTGAGTAGTTTTTTAGCATGTTCCAAACTGATATACTGCAGAAATTTCTTCGGACTTGTGCCGGCCCATTCACTGAAAAGCCGCTGAAAATGAAACGGGCTCAAATGCACTTTTTCAGCAACTTCATCCAGGTTAGGCTGATCTTTAAAATGATCCCTGATATATTCAATTGCCTCAGCGATACGATTGTAATTGATGGTTTCCTGTGTGTTCATCTTCCTTCCATTTTTATCCTGCAAATATCAATCGGTTCCTAAAGGTATAAAATCCGAAACTTGCTGAGTTGCTGTTTCCGTCTTAAAAGTGATAAATGTGCTGCTAAAATCTCCTGTATTTTTATTTGTGGTATCTGGCTTCGGAAATCGTAACTTTGTATTATGGAAAACCTGCAGCAAATCTCTGAATTTCATTCTTCGCCTGAATTGGCCAAGAAACTGAATGAATATGGCATCACCAAAAGCTACAAAGCCGGGGAGATCATCCTGAATGAAAACTCCTATATCCGTTCCATACCAATCGTCATGAAAGGAATGATTAAAGTCATCCGTACGGAAGAAGACGGAAGGGAAATCCTGCTGTATTATATCAAAGCGGGTGAAAGCTGTATCATGTCCTTCCTGGGAGGAATGCATCGGGAAACCAGCAAAGTGAAAGCTGAGGTGGAAGAAGATGCCGAGATCCTGTTTCTGCCTGTCGACAAAGTTTCCCTGTTTATCAAAGAATACCCGGAATGGTTGGATTACATTTTCCGCTTGTATCACAAACGATTCGAAGAGCTGTTGGAGATCATCAATGCAATTGCTTTTAAAAAGGTGGATGAACGCCTGATGACCTTGTTGCGTAAAAAGGCAGAACTGACCGATAATCCGGTGATTTCAATTACACATGAACAGTTGGCAAACGAATTGGGAACCGCACGCGTGGTAGTCTCCAGGCTGCTGAAACAGCTGGAAGAAAACGGAGCCGTTCACTTGGGAAGAAATAAAATCACACTTGTGTAACCAAAGTAACTGTGTCCGGAATTGATTACGTGCATTTTTGCAGAATCAATAGTAGTATCAATGGACATCGCGGGATATTTGGCATCCGTATTTATAGGGATATTTTTAGGGTTGATCGGAGGTGGAGGAAGCATTCTGACTGTTCCTGTGCTCGTTTACCTTTTTCACACAGACACCATTCTATCAACAACTTACTCACTTTTCGTGGTTGGAACTACCAGCCTGATCGGTGCTTTTTTTTACTTCAAACGCCGTCAGGTTAATCTCAATACAGCTGTTGTGTTTGGTCTTCCCTCCATTGCAGCCGTTTTTTTGACAAGGATTTTTCTCATACCGGTAATCCCCGAAACACTCTTTCAGATCGGTTCTTTCGCGCTTACTAAAAGTGTCTTTTTCATGCTTCTTTTCGGAGTATTGATGGTAGCTGCAGCATATAGTATGATACGCAAAAAGGCTGTCGAAGAATCAGAAGAAAAAACAGGAAAACCTAAAAATGCATTGCTGATTCTGCAGGGAATGTTTGTTGGATTAGTTACCGGATTAGTTGGGGCCGGAGGAGGTTTTTTAATTATCCCTGCACTTGTCAATTTCCTGAAACTTCCCATGAAAACGGCCATCGGAACATCCCTGGCAATTATCAGTATCAATTCGCTGACGGGATTTTTGTTTTCACTGAAGAATTCCGCTATTCATTGGAATTTCCTGTTGTTAATAAGCGGTCTGGCCTTAGCCGGATTGTTTATCGGAATGATGTTTTCCCGGAAAATCGATGGATCGAAACTTAAACCCGCCTTCGGATGGTTTGTATTGATAATGGGCATTTACATCCTCTTTCGGGAAATGAGCTAAAACCAGTTCCTTATGTAACCAAAGTAGCTGTAGGAACAAAAAGAACGATGCAATTTTGTATTATCAGACACAGTAAAAACAGACACATGAAAGTAGAACAAATTTATACCGGATGCCTGGCTCAGGGAGCTTATTATATCACATCAAACGGAGAAGCGGCAATTATTGATCCGCTCCGTGAAACTAAACCCTACATGGACCGGTTGGAACAAGACGGGGTGAAGTTGAAATACATTTTTGAAACACATTTCCATGCGGATTTTGTAAGCGGACATCTCGATCTGAGTCAAAAAACTCAGGCACCGATTGTATACGGACCTACGGCACAACCGGCTTTCGAAGCAATTGTAGCTGAAGATAACCAGGTGTTTTCATTGGGGGACGTATCGATCAAAGTATTACACACGCCGGGACATACACTGGAAAGCTCTTGTTTTCTATTGTTAGATGAAAATGGAAAGGAAACAGCACTTTTTAGCGGAGACACCCTGTTTTTGGGAGATGTAGGAAGACCAGACCTGGCACAAAAAGCGGCTCATATGACACAGGATGAATTAGCCGGCTTGCTTTATGAAAGCCTGTATACTAAAATTCTTCCGCTGGCAGATGATATTACTGTTTATCCGGCCCACGGTGCGGGTTCGGCTTGCGGAAAGAACATGATGGAAGAAACGGTGGACAGCCTCGGAAACCAGAAGAAAGTAAATTATGCTTTGAATCAACCTAATAAAGAGGCATTTGTGAAAGCGGTCACAGATGGTTTGCTTCCACCTCCGGCTTATTTTGGAATGAATGTCGCCATGAACAAACAGGGATATGAGCGGTTTGAAGAAGTGCTTACTCATGGAATGCAGGCATTGTCACCGGAAGCCTTTGAAGCACTGGCGGAAAGTGCTCATGCCCTGATATTAGACACAAGGAGTAATGCTGATTTTGCCCTGGAATTTATCCCGCAATCCATTAACATCGGTTTGGATGGGGATTTTGCGCCATGGGTCGGAGCACTGATCGTGGACGTCAAGCAGCCTATTTTATTGATAACTGATCCCGGTAGAGAAGAAGAAGCCGTTACACGATTGAGTCGTGTTGGATTTGACCGGGTCCTGGGGCATTTGGAAGGTGGATTTGATGCCTGGAAAAAGTCCGGTAAAGAGACTGACCGCGTAAATCGTATCTCCGCCGAACAATTTGCCGGCGAAGTAAAAATGGGTACAGATAAAGTGATCGATATCCGCAAAGAAAGTGAATACGCAAGTGAACATATAGAAGATGCATATAGCCGTCCGTTGGCTTATATCAACGATTGGGTGAAAGACATCAACCCGCGGGAGCATTTTTACCTGCACTGTGCCGGAGGTTACAGGAGCATGATTGCAGCCAGTATTCTGCAGGCAAGAGGTTACCGCAATTTTACGGAAATCGAAGGCGGATTCAATGCGATTGCTAAAACAGCAATTCCTAAAACGGATTTTGTTTGTCAAAGTAAATTATAAATAGTTGGTACGTTTTGGAAGAAGTACCTCAGGAGAGTAACAGGTAGTCATTTAGATAAACAATTAAAGACAATAGGTCATGGTCATTATAGAAGCTCTTTATTCGATGTTCGCAAATAAATGTACGCGATGCCACAAAGGAGATATCTTTGAAGAAAAGAACCCGTATAAACTGGGCAAGATGTTTAAAATGCATGAAACCTGCAATCATTGTCATTTGAAATACGATAGAGAACCCGGATTTTTCTACGGGGCAATGTATGTTTCTTATGCATTGACCGTAGGGTGGTTCATCATTTGGTTTGCCCTACAGAGTTATGTTTTTCAATGGAGTACAACGGTCTTTTTAACTGCGTTTATAAGCTTTTTGGTTTTGAGTTCTCCTCTAACACTGCGTTGGTCGCGAATCATTTGGCTGAATATTTTTTTCCGTTACCACAAAGAGTATGCGTGCAAGGCCGCAGCTTATTCCGATGATTTAAAGGAGGCTTGTAAATGAAATTTTTTGCAAAAAACTGGCTTTGGCTGGCAGGAGGAATAGCAGGTGCGTTTGCCGGATTCCTTTATTGGAAATATGTAGGGTGTAGCTCGGGCACTTGCCCGATTACATCCAAGCCTCTAAACAGCAGTATTTACGGCTCTGTGTTAGGAGCACTTTTCTTTTCGCTTTTTAAAACAGGTAAACATTAAACCTGTTTTCAACAGCCGCTAAGATTTACCGGTATATCAGGTACTTCTGACGCGTCTTCAAAAACGACTGGATTCCCGCTTTCCAGGTTTCCTTAATCTCTTTGGCGCTCAATCCGGCTTTTAGCTGTGCACGAAGTTGCGTTGTTCCTGCGAGGCGGTCGAAAAAGTTGCGCTGATTGATAAAATCAATACTGTCTCCCAACTGATCCCGTGCATTGATCAGCCAGTTCAGGTTGATCTCATACATGCGTTTATTCTGACTTGCTCCAAGGTTGTAACCGTTACAGGTGCGGTTCTGCCACAGCGGGTCTTTCGCCCCGGTTGTCGGCATAGGGACAAAAGTGAAGCCGGTATTGCGGAAACTCGGATGACCGTACATTTCAAACGGCCTTTCGGTACCTCTTCCGACACTGACTGTAGTTGCCTCGAAAAGACACAAACTCGGATACAGATTAATTGCCTGATCTGTGCGTAAGTTCGGTGATGGCGGGATTGCAATCTCAAATTTCGTTTTGTGCGTATAATTGCGGCAGGGAACAATATACATCTGGCAGGTCACGTTGTTGTGCAACCAAAACTCTCCGTTAACCATCAAAGCGTATTCGCCGATTGTCATTCCGTAAACGATTGGAACCGGATGCATCCCGATGAATGAAGTTTGGTCCTTTTCCAAAATTGGTCCGTCGACATAATGTGCATTCGGATTCGGTCGGTCAAGTACGATCAATGGTTTGTTATTCTCAGCACATGCTTCCATCACGTAGTGAAGGGTGGAAATATAAGTGTAAAAACGAACACCCACATCCTGGATGTCAAACAGTACAATATCTACATCGTACAATTGGTCTGCACGTGGTTTCTTATTACTCCCATAAAGTGAAACAATCGGCAGTCCTGTCACCGGATCATTGTGGCTCCATACTTTTTCACCGGCATCTGCAGTTCCTCTGAACCCATGTTCCGGTGCGAAAACCTTTTGGATCTGAATTCCCAAAGACAATAAAGTATCCACCAAATGATCTTCACCGAGAAGGGAAGATTGATTGGCTACAACAGCAACTCTTTTTCCCCGTAAAGAATCCAGGTAAAGATCCATTCGGGCATTGCCAAGCTGCAGGTTTGGCAGTTTTTCCATACCATAAGCATCGTATTTGATCTCGTCATCAATGGGCTGGATTACCGGATATTCTCTCGGTTTATCGGGGTTCGGGTCAACGGGAGGATGCTTGAGTAATTTTTTATTCGTGACACATGAAGCCAGGAAAAGCAAAATAATACTTTTCAACGCCAAAAGCTTTATGTACTTTCGTATTCGCATGAGCAATAATTGGAATTATATCTATTTCATAGCTAAAAAACTTCAACGTAAGCAATCGGTTACGGATGATTCGTTGCAAGGCAATAAAAAAGCAGCAAAACCAATTACTAGAATTGCTGTTTTGAGTATTTCGCTGGCAATGATCGTAAACATTGTTACAATTGCAGTGGTTGAAGGATTCCAACAAGAAGTGAGCCGTAAAGTTATAGGTTTTGGTTCACATATCTCTATTCAGAAGTCGGGAGAAATTTCTTTAATGGAATCTGCACCTTTAATGAAGAGCCAGAAACTGGAAAATGCCCTGGCACGGATTGAGGGAGTAACTCATGTTCAATCAGTAGCTTACAAACCTGCATTGCTTCAGTCGAGGGGAGATGTTGCCCAAAAAGAAATCCTGGGCGTTGTTTTAAAAGGTGTTGATAAAAATTACGACTGGTCCTTTTTTAAAACATATCTGAAAGAAGGAAAACTTCCTGATTTTAAAGATCCTGCTTCAACCGAAATCCTTATTTCAAAACGCATTGCTTCGGATCTTCACTACCAGTTGGGGGATACCGTGAATGCCTATTTCGTAAAACAAAAACCGATTCAGAGGCAGTTCCATATTGTTGGGATTTATGAAACCGGATTGGAAGATTTTGACAAAGAATTGGTGTTTTGTTACCTGCCACAGGTGCAGCAATTGAATGACTGGGGAATCAGTGCGGAATTGGTTGTAGAAGATTCACTTTATTTCGGAAATTTAATCCTGCGGGCCCAAGTTTCCGGAGGAAATGGAAATTACCGCTATAATTGGGGAGAAGGGTATGAAAACACTCCTGTTATTGCGATCTATCCGCAAAAAGACACCACTATCCGTCTAATTGTTGCAGACTACTGGACGTTCATGGATGAACCTACGGGCAGTCCGGATAATCCCAAAAGTGAAACAGCTATTCCGGATACAACCTGGTTGAAAATCAAAGTAACGGGAGATAAAGCGGGAACAAGTCCGTTTACAGTGGATTCCGAAGGAAACCTGAAAAAAAGGTTTTTGAGCAATGATGGCCTGCATTACCAAGTAAAAGCAGGAGCAAAAACCGTTGACCTGGAATTTTTCCCGGGACATGGCTCATACCGCGAGTATGTCGGGTCCTATGAATTGAGTGTGGTCGATTTTTCAGACATTGAGAACCAAAAGAAGAAAATTGAGAAGGCGGTGGAATTCAACCCCGATTTCAGGCAGCAGGTAAAAGTGAACAGTATCAAGGATAATCAGCGTGATCTGTTTATGTGGCTGAGCTTCCTGGATGTCAATTTGGCTATCGTACTGATCCTGATGTTGGTCATCGGAATCGTAAACATGGGTTCGGCACTGCTTGTTCTCATTTTGGTAAGGACCAATTTTATAGGGATTTTAAAAGCGATGGGCGCAAATAATTTATTTGTCCGGAAAGTTTTCCTGGTCCACACCGGACAACTTATCCTCAAAGGAATGATTTGGGGAAATCTGATCGGAATCGGTTTTTGCTGGCTCCAGTACCAGTTCCACATCATTCCACTCGATCCGAAAGTATACTACCTGAATACTGTTCCGATCGAATTCAGCATCTGGAAGATAGGCGCTTTGAATATCATTACATTAGGTGTGTGTCTGCTGGCGCTTTTCATCCCATCTTTATTGATCAGCCGAATAAATCCGGCAAAGTCGATCCGGTTCAAATAGTCCGTTTAATCGATAATTCACCCATTTCCCGATAATTTGACTTTAGGGAGGGGATAATTCCTTATTTTTGAGAGACTATAAAAACATGAGAAATTCTTTTTTAATTGCTTTTTTGATCGGTTTCAGTTTCCTGGGATTTGGTCAGAGAAATGTTCGCGACAGCGCAATCGCGACACCCTGGATTGCAATTCACTACGGATTGAATGCACCCGGGGGAGATCTGGCGGAGCGCTTCGGGGTAATTAATCATGTTGGAGCAATGGCCGGATATAAAACTTCCAGGAATTGGGTTTACGGGCTGGATGGTAATTTCATGTTCGGGAACAAGGTGAAAACCCCGGATATGTTTGCGGCTATAACCAATTCATACGGCTATATTCACGATGCAAACGGAGATGTGGCCATCGTTGTAGTAAATATGCGCGGGTTCAATGTCAATGCCATGGTTGGTAAGGTATTTCCGGTACTTAGTCCCAATAAAAACTCAGGGTTGTATGTTCACGCCGGATTGGGTTATGTACAACACAAGATACGCGTTGAAACACAAGACCAGGTTGTCCCTACATTGGAATTAAAATACCGCAAAGGCTATGACCGCTATACCACCGGATTGAACTTTCATCAGTTCGCAGGTTATGCTTTTATGGCGAACCAGGGATTTGTGAACTTCTACGCTGGTTTTTACATCCAGGAAGGATTGACCTATAATCGAAGAGAGATCTTTTTTGACCAGCCGGATGTACCGGTTTCTAAAGCACAAAGATTAGATTTACAATATGGATTTAAAGTCGGATGGTTTGTTCCTGTTTACAAGCGCAAACCGAAAGACTATTACTTTGAGTAAATGAGAATATTCTACGGATTTGGGATTCGGGCTTTTTACGCAGTCATGTGGCTTGCTTCCTGGTTTCATCCCAAAGCAAAAAAATGGATTCTTGGCCGGCGTATTCCGCTTAATAGCTACAAAGTTCCGGATAATAGACAAGTTGTTTGGTTCCATTGCGCTTCTTTGGGGGAATTCGATCAGGGACTTCCGGTTATGAATGCTTACAAAGAAGCCTTTCCCGATTCATTTCTTATAGTGACTTTTTTCAGTCCTTCCGGAATGGAATTTTACAACAAAAGAGATCACCGGGTTGATCTGGCACTGTATTTACCGCTCGACACAAAGATTAAAGCCCGTAAATTCATTGACCATTTTAATCCCTGCATGGTGTTCTTTGTCAAGTACGAATTTTGGTACAACCATTTGAAATGTGCCAGAAGAAATGGAGCGGGAATTTATGGTGTGAGCAGTTTATTCAGACCAAGCCACCGCTTTTTCAAATGGTACGGTGGTTTTTTCCGGAAAGCACTTCGTTTGTTCGACCATTTTTATGCACAGGACCAACGCTCAAAAGATTTGCTGAACAGCATCGGGATAGATCAGGTAACAGTAACCGGAGATACCCGTTACGACCGGATGATCACTGTGAAGGAACGTAGTACGGAGAATGAAATCATTCGCACCTTTGCAGAAGAGAAGCCTTTACTTATTCTCGGAAGTTCCTGGACAATTGACGAAGAGATCCTGGTTCCCGCATTGTTTGAACTGCGCCGGAAATTCAAAATTATTATCGCGCCGCACGATATTTCGGAAAAACATATCGAACAAATTGCCGCGGAGTTTGACAACGATGTGGAACGTTATACAAACTTCCGGAATTTGGGAAAAGACATTCTCATCCTGGACACAATAGGTCAGCTGACCAATGCCTATCAATATGCAGATTTAGCTTATATCGGTGGGGGATTTACGGGAAAACTCCACAACATCCTGGAACCTGGTGCTTTTGGTATCCCAATCTTTTTCGGACCCAAATTTTCACGATTCCCGGAGGCACAATTGTTCCTTGACCATGAAGTAGCATACAGCATTGAAGACAGTTTCAGCTTTGAAAAAGCAGTCGAAGAAGCACTTGGAAGAAGAGCCCAGATCAACGAACGATTATCCCAGATCTTTGCCAGAAACCAGGGAGCGGCTAAGAAAATTGTTAGTTCACTGAGCTAAGTCCATTTTTCATTTACCCCTAAGAAGAGGAAGCGAAGCTTTTGAAAACGAAGCATAGTCTGTAAGACCCAAATACAAGGTAAAAGGGCGCAAAGAGTTAATTCAGACTTTGCATCCTCCGCGTTCTTCACGTTGAAAAATACGGAAGGCGTCACTTAGAAGTTCGGGCTCAGATCGTGTGTTTTGTAGAAATCTTCAATGTACTTGACAGCCTCATCCGACGTATCAACGATCGTTAAGAAACGCATGTCATCCGGGGAAATGTTGTGTTCTTTTTCCAGCATCACTTTCTGGACCCATTCAACCAATCCTGTCCAGTAATCACTTCCTACAAGTACTACAGGCCGTTTGGTAATTTTTTTAGTCTGAATCAGGGTAATTGCTTCGAATAATTCATCCATAGTTCCGAATCCACCCGGCAGGACCACAAAACCCTGAGAATACTTAACAAAAATGACTTTACGGACAAAGAAGTAGTCAAAATTCATGAGGCTTCCTCTGTCCACATATTTGTTGTGGAATTGTTCGAAAGGCAGATCAATGTTTAATCCGACAGACTTCCCGCCTCCCTGGTGTGCACCCTTGTTTCCGGCTTCCATGATTCCCGGTCCGCCGCCTGTTATCACGCCATAACCGGATTTCGCCAGTTTTTCACCGATTTCAACGCTCAATTGATAGTATTTGTTATCTTCTTTTGTTCTGGCTGATCCGAAAATGGAGATGCACGGACCGATCCGAGCCATGCGTTCGTAGCCTTCCACAAATTCAGACATAATCTTGAAAATTGCCCAGCTGTCGTTTGTTTTTATCTCGTTCCAGTCCTTGCGTAATGCATTCATTTGATTCGTTTAAGTGAGCGAAATTGCTATTTCGGTAAAAATAAAGTTCTTGAATGAGTATAACATTCAAGAAAGGGATTAATTATGAACGAAGAGGCGTTTATAAGGTAGGGATTGAAAAAATTTAATAAACAACAAAATTCAACTATATTGATAGTTATTAAATTGATTATCAATAATTTAAATATCTAACAGTACTGCTTAATAATTACAAAATATCGACGAATCATTAAATTTAAGCGTTAAAAATTTGCTTCGTGTTAAATTTTTTCATAATGTTGAGTAACCTTATTACGACTATTTACATCTTCTGAATCTTACCACGGACCGTTTAGGGGTGCGAGAGGGTAATAAGCCTATAAATACTATTATTATGACCGTTATTTACTCGAATCGAGCCAGGATTATTATGTCCATTCTGTTCAGCTCCCTTTTCGCTGCAGCTTCCACAGCACAATGTCCGGGAACAAACACAGGATATGTCAATGCTCAAGTTAGCTTAAACAATGCCGCGGGGGGAACTGATCCCTGGAACAATCCCGGCAATGCATTAACTGATAACAACAGTTATGCAACTATGTCGAACGCAGCCCTGCTTATTGGTGGAACAGTCAGGAGCTCCAATTTCCTGGTCCTCAGGAACCTCAATTTAAACATTCCGATAAATGCCCAAATTTGTGGTGTACAGGTGGAAATCAGAAAAGCAAGTTCTGATAATAATGGTTCAAACTGGACGCGGGATTTGGATATCCGATTATTAAAAAATAACCAGATTACTGGTACAAACCATGCAAATACCGGGGTTAACTGGCCTACTACGGAAACGGCATTTACGTATGGTACAAATGCAGATCTTTGGGGAACGACCCTCAACGGAATGGATGTAAGCAGCAATGGTTTCGGGGTAGCAATAGCCATTGAATCACGTGCTGCAGGTTTACTCCTGCCAACAGTTATCTCCTACATCGATGCGGTCCGGATACGGGTTTACTACTATGTTCCAACTACCGATTCGGACAATGACGGTATTCCGGATGTTTCCGATATTGACTGGGATGGTGACGGAGTGGCAAACAATGCTGAATTGCTACCTTGTACAGCAATTGCAACGCTGCCTTTAACTGCTCAGGCAGATCCGACACTTTACTATCCTACTGTCTCTGGAATTACAGCAAACGTTATTACGCGCAGTACAACAGGCGCCGGGGTGGTTAATTTCAATATTTCTGAAAATTTCGCAGCTGTTACCGGATTGGAGATTTATACCGAACAGGATGTCGTTGCAGCCAATGATCAATCCATACAGGTAATGCGCTTCAGCCAGCCGGTAAGTAATTTGTCTTTCAAATTACAGGATGTGGACATTGCGGCCGGACAATTCCAGGATCGAATTACGGTGAATGCTTACTCTTTTGGTCAATTGTACCAGATTACAGCTGCGGATTATACCATTGGCAGCGGAAACTTTAATTCATTTATCGGCAGTAACCGCTTCCAGGGACTTGTTGCAATGGATAATACAGAACTAAACGGAACGATTACGGTGAGCATTCCTGTTTTGGTGGATTCTGTGCGCTTCGTATATGATAACGTAGATGCAGGTCTTGGAAACCAGGGCTATGGAATCGGTGAAATCAAGTTTTGTTCTCCGCTTGCATCGTCACAGGATTTCGATAACGACGGAAAAGTAGACTGGAAAGACCAGGATTCCGACAATGATGGAATCATGGACTTGTATGAGTACCAAACTTCAGCCGGATTCATTCCTCCGGCAGGAGCGGATTCTGACGGTGATGGATTGGATAATGCATATGATGCCAGTACAGGAGGAACAACGATTACTCCGGTCAATACGGACGGTGCAGACAACCCGGATTATATTGATTTGGATTCTGATAACGACGGATTTTCGGACCAGTTGGAAGGAAATGATGCCAATTACAATTGCGTAGCTGATTTCAACTTATTGAATATTGATACCGATAATGACGGTCTGGATAATGCATACGATCCGAATAACGGGGGAACACTTGCTCCAAGACAAGATGCTGACGGAAATGGTCTTCCGGACTGGAGACAAAATACAAATCCAACCACAGCAAACGCCGGAAACGACCAAAGTGGCTGCGGGACAACATACACGATGGCAGCGAATGTACCGGTTATTGGTTTGGGCTACTGGACCGTTACTTCAGGTGCAGGGACTTTCTCGAATATCAACACGGCAAATGCGTCAGTTTCAGCATTGAATAATGGAACGAATACGTATGCCTGGACGATCTACACCGACGGCTGCCATTCTTCTTCCGATCAGATCTCAATCAATCAAAGTACTCCGATCTCTACGCCAGTTGCCATGAGTAACGGACCTTTGTGTGAGGGAGCGACTTTGAATTTAACAACACCAACTGTTTCAGGGGCAACTTATTCCTGGACCGGTCCCAACGGTTTCACAAGTTCACTGCAAAACCCATCGATCTCAAATATCACAAGTGCAGTCGGGGGAACATATGACGTCACTATTTCGATTTCCGGATGTAGTTCTGCTGCAGGAAGTACAAACGTAGTTGTGAATCCCGCTCCGATTGCGCCGGCTGTTTCAAGCAATTCACCGGTGTGCCAGGGAGCTCCGATCAACTTAACTGCACCTCTGGTTTCAGGAGCAACTTACCAGTGGTCAGGACCGGGAAGTTTTAGTTCTACAGTACAAAATCCAACAATTGCTTCTGCTGCTTTAAGCAATGCAGGAACTTATTCGCTTCAAATCACCGTCAGTGGTTGTACGTCTACAGTAGCCGGAACAACCAATGTGATTGTAAATCCAACTCCAACCGCTGCAACCGCCTCGAGTAATACACCGGTTTGTCAGAATGCTGCCATTAATCTATCAGCATCAACCGTTTCAGGGGCTACATATTCCTGGACAGGACCTAATGCATTCTCAAGTACGGACCAAAATCCGATCATTCCGAATGCACAGCCGGCAGATGCAGGTTCTTATTCGGTGACAACGATTGTAAACGGATGTTCTTCAACGGCAAATTCCACTTCTGTTGTCATTAATCCGAGTCCTGTAATTGCTGTTGGTACCGTTGTGAATCCGACAACTTGTTCTTCAACAGATGGAAGTATCCAGGTAACAGGTGCTGCAACCGGTAATTTATCCTGGTCGGGTACTGCTTCGGGTTCTCAGATGGGAGTTACGCTTCCGGCCACTATCCCCAATTTGGGTTCCGGAGCTTACAACATTACTTTGACTGTCGCTTCCGGCTGTACCTCTAATACTTTAGTGCAAACGCTTACGGGACCAAGTGCACCGGCAACTCCTATCATTACTCCGGGCGGACCAACAACTTTCTGCTCAGGTGGTTCGGTTACTTTGACCTCATCAGCAGCCAGTACATATTTATGGTCTACAGGTGAAACAACACAATCCATTTCGGTATCTGCTGGCGGATCTTATTCCGTAACTGTTGGAAATGGTTCAGGGTGTGTTGCGGCATCGGCTCCAACAACTGTTACAGTGAATCCTTCACCGGGTGTACCGGTAATTGTAACAAGTGGACCAACAACTTTTTGTATGGGAGGTTCGGTAACATTGACTTCTTCAGCTTCCACAGGAAATACCTGGTCTACAGCTGAAACAACCCAATCAATCACTGTTTCCACATCAGGAACCTATACCGTAACTGTTTCAAACGGAACGTGCAGTTCAACAAGTGCAGGAACAACGGTGACAGTGACTGCTCCGCCGGCAACTCCGACCATAACGCCAGGCGGGCCCACAACTTTCTGTACGGGAGGTTCGGTAACATTGACATCTTCAGCTCCAACAGGTAATACCTGGTCAACCGGAGAAACAACGAACTCAATCACAGTCTCAACTTCCGGTTCTTATACCGTAAGCGTGGGTGGTGGAAGTTGTATGGCTACCAGTGCACCGACTACAATTACTGTAAATCCGACTCCGGTGGCAACGATTACCCCGGGCGGCCCAACTTCTTTCTGTGCAGGAGGTTCCGTTACTTTAACCGCTTCAGCCGGAGGAAGTTATTTGTGGTCAACCGGAGAAACCACACAATCAATTACAGCTTCCACTTCGGGTTCGTATACAGTAACAGTAACAACAGGTGGCTGCAGTGCAACGAGTGCACCAACTACGGTAACGGTGAGTACTATCCCGTCACCGCCAACTATTACACCAGGTGGGCCAACAACTTTCTGTTTGGGAGGTTCGGTAACATTGACTTCTTCTACCGGAGGATCTTATTTGTGGTCAACCGGAGAAACAACTCAAGCAATTAGTGTAGCCGGCTCCGGTTCTTATACAGTAACAATTACGACTACAGGCTGTTCGGCTACCAGTACTCCGACTACTGTTACAGTAAATCCTACTCCGGCAACACCAACTATAACAGTAGCAGGTCCGACAAACTTCTGTGCGGGTGATTCCGTTGAGTTGATAGCTTCTGCCGCAACAGGATACTTATGGTCGAATTCAGCGACTACCCAATCTATTTGGGTGAGCAATACAGGAACATTTACAGTGAGTGTTTCCAACGGAAGCTGTTCTTCACAACCTTCCGCACCGGTGAACATGACCATGATTGATTGCAACCTGGATTCGGATGGTGACGGATTATCTGATTTTGACGAGGTGAATACTTACGGAACAGATCCGAATAACCCGGATACCGATGGCGATGGTTACAACGATGGAAATGAAGTGACGATTGGTTCAGATCCTTTAAATCCATGTGATCCGAACCCGATGAACCCGGTTTGTGACCAGGATGGCGACGGATTAACGAACTCGGATGAGGCTGCAAACGGAACAGATCCAACTAATCCGGATACCGATGGTGACGGAGTATTAGACGGCGAAGAAGTGCTCGGGACAGATGATCCTTCTACCCCTTATGTTCCGACGGGTACTTCCGATCCGCTGGATGCCTGTGATCCGATCAGTACAAGTCCAGCTTGCGATACGGACGGTGATGGCTTAAATAACGGTGATGAAGCTACAAACGGAACAGATCCGAATAACCCGGATACGGATGGTGATGGATTTAACGATGGTTATGAAGTCACGAATGGCACTGATCCGCTTGACCCATGCGATCCGAATATGATGAGTGTATCTTGCGACGTGGACGGCGATGGTTTGTCGAATGGAGAAGAAGCAACAGCCGGAACAAACCCGAACAATCCGGATACCGATGGTGATGGGGTCTTGGATGGAGAAGAGGTTCTTGGAGTAAATGATCCTTCTACGCCTTATGTTCCAACCGGAACTTCCAATCCGCTTGATCCATGTGATCCGCTTCCGACAAGCCCGGCTTGTGATACCGATGGTGACGGAGTTTCCGATGAGGACGAAGCTACGAATGGTACGAATCCGAATAACCCGGACACTGATGGAGACGGAGTATTGGACGGAGAAGAAGTGTATGGAACGGATAACCCTTCTACACCTTATGTTCCAACGGGAACTTCCGATCCGCTTGATCCGTGTGATCCGCTGCCAACCAGTCCTGCTTGTGACGGTGACGGTGACGGAGTCTCAGATGACGATGAAGCTACGAACGGAACAAATCCAAACGACCCTGACACGGATGGTGACGGTGTAAATGACGGAGAAGAAGTATATGGAACGGATGATCCTTCTACACCTTATGTTCCAACGGGAACTTCCGACCCGCTGGATCCGTGTGACCCGCTTCCGAATTCAGCTGCTTGTAAAGGTGGCGGAACAGGCGGAGTTGAAAGTGTAGATGTTCCGGAAGGATTCTCTCCGAATGGTGACGGATCCAATGAAACACTCGTCATTCCGAACCTGGACAATTTCCCGGAAAACGAATTGAAAGTGTTTAATCGCTGGGGAGTTGAGGTTTACAAGGCAGCGCCTTACAAGAATGACTGGGATGGAACCATGCAGGGTAAAATGGCAGTTGGAAATGATGTACTGCCGGAGGGAACTTACTTCTACATCCTTGATTTGGGAATCGGACAAGATAAAATAGTTAAAGGTTACATCTACATAACAAGATAGCCATGAAAAATAGATTAATAATACTTGCATTGATTGTTTTAGGGATAAATCAACTCCATGCACAACAACAGGCAGCGTATACGCATTACATGTACAATACCCTGGCCATCAACCCTGCTTATGCGGGAAGCAGGGACGCGCTTACATTTACGGCATTGGGCAGATTCCAATGGGTTGGGTTTAAAGGTGCGCCGACCACACAAACATTCACAGTCCACACACCGATTGCCAAAAAGAATATCGGTTTGGGATTGAGTGTTGTGAATGACAAGATCGGACCAACGAACAATACTGCAGTGAACGTAGATTTCGCTTACCGACTGAAACTCTCTGAAAAATCCCGGTTGTGCTTTGGTATAAATGGGGGATTCAACAGTTTTTCGGCGGAAGTCAATAATTTAACGTTGGCAGACCCCTCAGATGCTGCCTTTTTGGAAAACAGAAGAGGAAAAATGCTCCCTGCTTTGGGAGCAGGAATCTATTTCCAGCTGCCTAATTTTTACGTAGGAGCATCCGTTCCGTCTATCCTGGAAAATAATCTGTTTGCTACCGGAAACAGCAATGTGGTAGATATTTCCAAGGAAAGAAGACATTATTACTTCATTGCGGGAGCAGTGTTTACAATTTCGCCTTCCGTGAAATTCAAACCGACTTTGTTAGGTAAACTGGTACAAAACGCACCATTCCAAATAGATGTTACCGGAACCTTCCTGTTGAGAGAAGTGGTGGATCTTGGAATTATGTATCGAAGTGGGGATGGTGTAGGAGCTTTAGCCGGGGTTCATATTTCCAAACAGCTTCTTTTCGGTTATTCCTTTGATTGGTCGACAGGAGTACGGACAGGAAAGTTTAACGGGGGAAGCCACGAGTTGATGCTTCGCTATGACCTGCTCTTTAACAATGATGGTAAAATTAAATCACCAAGATACTTCTGATATGAAAAGAACATTGCTTTTTGCTGTTTCGTGCATCCTGATCGGATGGGTTTCAGCACAGGAAAAACACGAAATTATCGGTACGAACCAATTGAATGAGTACGATTATTTTGCATCGGTTAATTCGCTTGAAAAAGTGAAGGATAAGGATGCCTGCGTGCTTCGTAAATTGGCCCATGGTTATGATATGATTGGGAATTATCCCAATGCAGAAGCTTGTTATGCGGCTATTTGCAAACGTCCTGACAGGATTGCGAACGATCATCTTGAATATGCGCGGGCATTGATGAAATGCCAAAAATATGTGGAGGCAGAAGATCAATTAAAGATCTATTCTCAATTAGATCCAAAGGACAGTGAAATGGAACGTTTCAAATTATTGAATGAATCACTGTCGAAATATGCTGCCCAGGCCGCTACCATCCAGGTTCAAAACGCCCCGTTCAATACGGAGCAGGAGGATTTTGGTCCGGTTATTTATAACGGAAAGCTGTTGTTCACCTCTTCCAGGAAGAAAAATGAAGTGGTGAGCCGTAAATGGCTTGGGAACCGGCTTTCGTTCCTTGATTTGTATGTGGCCGACATCAATCCTTCGACTAATGAAATAACAAATATCCAGCCGATCCCAAGCAAGAAGGTCAATAAGAAATACCACGAGGGTCCGGTGGCATTCTCCCCGGATGGGAAACAGGCGTACATTACCCGGAATAATTACGAAGAGAAAGCAATAGACGGAACACGTTATTTTTCTTTATTTGTTTCCAACCTGGTAGGAGAAACCTGGTCCGAACCTGAACCGATTGCATTTAATAGCAACGATTACAGTGTGGGCCATGCAACGCTTTCTCCGGATGGTAAGACCCTATTCTTTGCTTCTGATATGCCGGGAGGAAAGGGCGGAGTAGATATTTACCGTTCGCACTTGGAGAATGGGACCTGGTCCGTTCCGGAAAATATGGCTTCCATCAACACCAGCAGCGATGATATGTTTCCGTTCTTCCACGAATCCGGAGTTTTCTTTTTCTCTTCGGAAGGGTATCCGGGATATGGGGGATTGGACATATTTATCTGCCAGTACAAGGATGACGATTTGAGACAAATCCGAAATGTAGGTGCACCATTTAATTCTCCTGGCGATGACTTTTCGGTTTGGATGAACAAAGACGGTGTAACCGGAATGCTTTCTTCGAACAGGGCAGGAGGAAAAGGGAATGATGACCTGTATACTTTTACGATGGAAAAACCTTTTGCATTTGCACGTAATATCCGTGTTTTAGCCAAAGATGAAAAAGGAAACAGGCTGCCGGGCGTGCTGATCAAAGTAAAAGACCAGAATGGTAAAGAATTGGCAACGCTGACAACAGATGCCGATGCGGAAGCTACTTATGAAACTTCGGAAACGGGAGCTTTCCTGATAGACGGATCAAAGAAAGATTATTTTGAGTCAAGTGAAAAAGTGGTAGTCACGGATGAATCCCCGGAGAATCTTCCAACCGATCTGGTTTTGGAAAAAGATCCGGGGTTCATGCTTTTGGTAAAAGTAATGGACAAAAAATCGAGTGCTGTACTGGATAGTGTGAAAGTGACACTGGTCAATAACATGACAGGAAAAGAGGAAGGAGTCTTCTACACCAACAAGGAGGGCCAGATAAAACGCCCGATTTACGACAAGAAGTTGAACGACCGGGTTTCCTATAATATCCGCCTGGAGAAAAAAGGGTATTTGCCTAAAGGAACTACATACAACAAGGAGTTGACAATACCAGGGGTTTATGATGTTTCAAAAGACCTGAACCTATCCATTGAGAAAATGGAAGTGGGGACCGATCTTGCAAAAGCTATCGATTTGAAGCCAATTTATTTTGATTTGGCGAAATACAATATACGTCCGGATGCGGCAATTGAATTGGATAAGATTGTTGCTATCATGAATGAGTTCCCTACTATGGTGGTAGAGCTCGGATCACATACGGATTGCCGCGGAACGGCTGCAAAAAACCTGGAACTTTCCCAAAAACGCGCCGATGCTTCTGCTGAATACATCAAATCGCGTATTAAAGATCCATGGAGAATTTCCGGGAAAGGATATGGTGAATCCAAAATATTGAACGGTTGTACCTGTGAAGGACCCAAGAAACAACCGAAGTATACGGAAACACAGCATGCAGTGAATCGCAGAACTGAATTTTTGGTGGTGAAGATTTAAAATCGTGAAATAGATAAGCGAATATGTTTTCGTAAAAGAAGCCCTTCGAACAGCATTCGAAGGGCTTTTGTTTACGTGCAAGATTACTGTTGGCTTGGTGTTTTGAAATAAAATCACGATCCTTAATAAACAAATTCAGTAAAGGATTCAACTCCTTTTGGGAAGTTCGGGTTTAGTCGTTTATGAGCTGTAATCCGCATAAAACTGTTTTTGATTAAAAAATTAACGTTATTTTTACAACGTAAAACATTATATTGCGTGAATTATTTTTCAGGAAAATAGAATTGATGTATCAACAAAAAACCTTTGCCAGTCAGGGTTTTATAGGTTTTTGAATCGTTTTAGTCTGGATTTTTTTTTAACAATTTGTTCAACCATACCCTTGCAAGGGTATCTTTAATATACTATATTTCCTTTCAGATACTTTAAAAGGTATTATGAATACTGGGGGATTTGATTTGAATATTGGTGTAAATCAATGAAAAAGATAGTGAGTAATAAGCCTGATTTGTGAAACAGGCCTTACTCGAAAGAAGCTCTTACGCAAGAGTTAGTTAGGTTAAGTTGTAGTAGAGAAGCCCTTCGGATATTGGTCCGAAGGGCTTCTTTTTTGGGATATATCCTTATGTTTTATTTTTTCAGGTTTTTCCGCAATTTTTCCATGTGCTCCATTTCCATTTTCAGGTATTTCGCAGTGTGGGAAACGTCAGTGTACTTCTTAATGATTTCTTCCGGTGTTCCGGTGCAGACAATGTTTCCGCCGCCTCTTCCGCCTTCCGGACCCACATCAATGATGTGATCGGCTACTTTCACGATGTCGAGGTTGTGTTCGATGACCAACACGGTGTTTCCATCGTCTACCAGACGCTGTAGTACTTCGATCAGCATGCGGATGTCTTCAAAATGCAACCCGGTGCTCGGTTCATCCAAAATGTAAATGGTATTCCCCGTTCCGCGTTTGGTGAGTTCTCCAGCCAGTTTGATCCGTTGTGCTTCACCCCCGCTTACTGTTGTAGACGGCTGACCAAGTTTGATGTATCCCAGACCAACAGAGTTAAGTGTTTCCAATACACGATGGATTTTCGGAACGTTTTCAAAGAATACCACCGCATCTTCGATGGTCATTTCCAGAACATCGTTGATGGATTTTCCTTTGTAGCGCACCTCCAGTGTTTCGCGGTTGTAGCGTTTCCCGTTACACGTTTCGCATTCTACGTATACATCCGGCAGGAAATTCATTTCGATGACTTTCAGCCCTCCACCGCCGCAGGTATCACAGCGTCCTCCAGCTACATTGAAAGAGAATCTTCCTGCTTTGTACCCCCGGATCTGTGCTTCGGGAAGTGCTGCGAACAAGGAGCGGATCTCCGTAAATACATTCGTATAGGTTGCCGGATTGCTTCGCGGTGTTCTTCCGATCGGACTTTGATCGATCTCGATGACTTTATCCAGGAATTCCAATCCTTCAATCTTCTTGTAAGGCATTGGTTTCTTCACGCCATTGTAAATGTGGGCATTCAGAATGGGATAAAGGGTGTGATTGATCAGCGTGGATTTACCACTTCCTGAAACACCGGTTACACAAGTCAATGTTCCTAATGGAATCGTCAGGTCCACATTTTTCAGGTTATTACCGGTTGCACCTTTCAGTACGAGTTTTTTTCCGTTCCCTTTGCGGCGTTTTTTCGGAATTTCAATTTCCAGCTCACCGTTCAAATACTTGGTTGTGATGGAATCGGTTGAGACCAGTTCATTAAACGGAGCTGCATTAACGATTTCCCCACCGTGAACTCCGGCTCCGGGGCCAATGTCCACCACGAAATCCGCTGCTTCCATCATCTCGCGGTCGTGTTCCACAACGATCACCGAATTTCCTCCGTCTCTCAATCGTTTCAGGGAGTTGATCAATCGGGTATTGTCCCTTTGATGCAAACCAATGCTCGGTTCATCCAGGATGTACAAAACGTTCATCAGTTCGGACCCGATCTGGGTTGCTAAACGGATACGTTGTGCTTCTCCTCCCGACAAACTTCTTGCAGACCGATGCAGGGTTAAATATTCCAGTCCGACTTCCAGGATGAAACGCACACGGGCGCGGATCTCTTTCAGAATCTCGGTTCCGATTACTTGCTGTTCGCTGTTTAATGAATCTTCAATATTTTCCAGCCAAAGTGCCAATTCCTGGATATCCAGTGTAGCAACTTCTCCCAGTGTTTTTTCATTCACTTTGAAATGAAGTGCTTCTTTTTTCAAGCGGGCGCCATGGCATTCCGGACAGATGATCTTGTTCATGAAACTTTGTGCCCAGCGCTGTATTCCGGCAGTACTTTCTTCGGCATGGCGCGCCATGAAGTTTCCAAGTCCTTCAAATTGGATGGTTGCTTCTTTCCCGCTTTGTTCCAGACCTTCGTTCCCGTTCAGGATTACATGTACCAAATCGTCCGGAAGATCCGAAATCGGTGTGTTGATGGTATAGCCTTCCTGCTGTAAAAAAGCTTCAATACGGTCAAAGAACCAGTTTCTTTTGTATTCACCGATCGGGGCCAAACCGCCTTTTTTGATACTCAGTTTCGGGTCCGGAATGACTTTTTCCCGGTCAATTTCTGAAATTTCTCCCAATCCGACACAGGTAGGGCAAGCGCCGTAAGGAGAGTTGAATGAAAATAAATTCGGTTCCGGTTCCGGGTAGGAAATCCCAGTTGTAGGACACATAAGCAAACGCGAGAAGTGACGCACCTGGTTCGTTTCAAAGTCCTGGATCATCATGCTTTTCCCACCATGCTTCATGGCTGTTGTGATCGAATCGTATAAACGTTTGCGGTCGTCTGATTTCACCTGGATGCGGTCGATCACAATTTCAATATCGTGGATCTTGTAACGGTCCAAACGCATTCCTTTGGTAATTTCCTGGATCTCGCCGTCGATGCGCACCTTGGAATAGCCCATTTTCCCAATCTGTTCGAACAACTCGCGGTAATGGCCTTTTCTTCCTTTAATCTTCGGGGCAAGGATCAGGACTTTCTTCCCGTCAAATTGCTCAATGATCAGGTCAGTGATCTGATCGTCGGAATATTTGACCATCTGCTCACCCGTTTCATAGGAATAAGCGGTTCCGATACGTGCATAAAGCAAGCGCATGAAATCGTAGATCTCGGTAATGGTTCCCACAGTAGAACGCGGACTTCTCGAAACCGTTTTTTGTTCGATGGAAATTACCGGGCTCAGACCGTTGATTTTATCCACATCCGGACGTTCCATTCCTCCCAGGAATTGCCTTGCGTAAGAAGAAAATGTCTCGATATACCTTCGCTGGCCTTCCGCGAAAATGGTGTCAAATGCCAATGAAGATTTTCCGCTTCCGCTCAATCCTGTAAAAACTACGAGTTTATCCCTCGGAATTTCTAAATGAATATCTTTTAAATTGTGTTCCCTCGCTCCGTAAACTTCAATTGTTTTTGTTTGTTCGTCAAGACTCATGTCAGAATGTGTAATCTTTGTTTTTATATAAATTAGTTCATCTGTTTCTGCCGCGGCGGAGCAGATTCAAATGTTCAAATGGAATGCCTTAGACAACTTTTGGGCTTTAACTCTTTGAACCATTTCAACCTTTTGAACGTGTTACTTATATGCATTGTATGGTTTCAGATTTTCGGATGCCGCCGGTAAAAGGAGTGTGTATTTTTTTCCTCCTTTTACGGTCAGTTTGGTTGTTTTCAACCAGGGATTTAATTTACGAAGAATTTTAATATTAAAACCCTGGTCGTTTGCCCAAAGTGCCAGGTTCGGAATGGTTTCTTCCACGATCACCCGCTGCACATGAAATGGTTCGTACAATTCCATTTTATCCGGGTAGAATCCGTAAGCTTCCGGGTTTTCATAGATCAGTTTGGTAGCTAAAAGCCGGAAAACGTACCTTCCTGTTTCGCTGTTTTGGTAAGTGTCAAAATAATGATCGGTTTTCTGCCACTCCATGTCTTCGATCACACCGCCAACTCCACGGTTGTAAGATGCGGTTGTCATAACCCAGTCATTGAGTGTTTGATGTGCGTCTTTCAGGTACTGACAAGCCGCGTGTGTACTTTTTTCAATATTCAGACGTTCGTCGATTTCATCGTTCATCTGCAGATTGTACAATTTGGCTGTAGCAGGCATAAACTGCCAGAATCCCTGGGCGCCAACCGGTGAAATAGCTTGCTGCAGGTTACTTTCAATAATTGCCAGGTATTTAAAATCATTGGGAACCCCTTCTTCTTTCAAAATGCGTTCGATTTCCGGAAAATAGCGGTTTGCTCTTTTAATTGCGCCGATCCATGCACTTTGGTAGTAAGCTGTCATAAGTACCTCCCGGTCCAAACGTTCGCGCAGGTCTTCATCGCGCAGATCGATTTTCGTTCCGGCAAATTCCATGCTTTGCGGCAAATCCGGGAAAACAACAGCTGATGCAGCAAGTACTTCCTGGTGCTTAGCTTCTTTTTTCTGCTCTTTAGCAGCTTCACTCTGACAAGAAGCCAGCAGGACCAGTGATAAGAAAAGGAAAACGTATTTCATGTAATGCGATTAAAGCATTACAAAATTACATATTCTAAAGCGAGTTTGAGATAAGAATTTCTTCAGAATTCTCAAAAAAAACAGGAAGCTACTTCTTGTGAATAAGCGTGTTACGGTAAAGAACAAAAAACACGGCAAAAAAGTAAGCTGTGAGGAAGAATGCCATCCATGGATTGCCCATTTTTGCAAAGACAACAGCGAGAATAGTCACCAAAGTAGCCATCAGACCGATTCCCATGAAAGCGAGCCAGACCTGACGGTCATTTAACCCGGAATAAACCAGGTGATGGGTGGTATGGTCTTTTCCTCCGACCATCGGGGATTTCCCTTTCCGAAGACGGTTGATGACCACTGTCAGCGTGTCGGAAATAGCAGCGGTGAAAGCAATTAATGTAATCGCGCCTCCTGTCAAAGGATTCAACTGTGTATGATTCCCGATATTCCACAATTCGTGGATGGAAAAGAAAGCAACAAACAAACCGATAAACTGGCTTCCCGCATCACCCATGAACAATTTGGAAGGATAAATATTGTATCCCAAAAAACCAATTATTGCACCGATCTGAATGAGCATGGTCAATGTCCAGATATTCATATTCCAATCGAACAAAATGACATTGCTGGCTAAACAGGAAAGGAGTATGAACAGGGAAGTGGTTCCTGTAATCCCATCCATGTTATCGAGCATGTTCAGGGAATTCATCATTCCTACAACCCAGGTAATGGTGATCAGTGCATTTACCCAGCTGATTTCTGTCAATTCGATTGTGTTGTGGGTGTAAACGAAGATTGCCCCGCAAAAAATCTGCACAAACAATTTTATAAACGGTCTGGTATTGTAAGCATCATCAGCAAGCCCCATGATGAAAGAAATGGTACCTGCGGTCATTAATCCCACAAACTGGTGGTTTTGAAAGATGTTTTCGTTATTGAAAATGATGGAGTAGGCGACTGTTCCGAAGAAGAATGCGACAAAAAAACCAATTCCGCCCAGGGAGGGTTTCGACTCATTAGCCCAGCGTACAGTAACATCGTTCTTGTTGCGTATCCCGAGACTTTGAGAAAAACGCAAAAGTATTCCATTTGAGACATAACTCATAACGATTCCCATAACCAGGAATCCAATACATGCCAAAATTATTTCAACTGTCATTCTTAAGCTATTCAAATGGGGTAATAAAATCTTCAAGAAGGATTCCCGTTTTATCTTTTGCAGATAAAATGGGGCTTCGTTCTTCCCATTGGATGTTTAACGCAGGATCATTCCAAAGGATGCTTCCTTCACTGGAAGGATTGTACCAATTGGTGCATTTATATTGAAAAATCGTATGATCCTCCAGGGTGACAAAACCGTGGGCAAATCCTTCGGGAATGTATGCCTGTGTTTTGTTCTGTTCACTTAATACAAACGAAACATGTTGTCCGTAAGTAGGAGAACTTTTCCGAATGTCCAAAGCAACGTCCAGCACACTTCCTTTCACAACCCTGACCAATTTTCCCTGTGCATGCGGTGGGGACTGGAAATGCAGACCACGCAATACACCTTTAGAAGATAAGGATTCGTTGTCCTGCAAGAAAGAAATTTCAGAACCAATAAAATCATTGAATTTCTTCTGATGGAAGGACTCAAAGAAATATCCCCTGTCATCTCCAAAAATAGTGGGTTGTATAAGTATTACATCAGCAATGGCTGTACGTTTAAATTCCATTTAATTTTCAAATTTTAATTCTTCTCTTCCTTCTAACCTGTCCGTCAGTTGACGGACGGAGCCTCAGTCTTTCTGCCGCGGCAGACTATCGCTTCCATCGGCTTTTCCGTCTTGTGAGACGGAGCCTTAGTCTTCATCAGTTATCGCTGATTCTTCTTCTTTTTTCTATCCTCTTCATCATAATAGCCATGTCCATAACCGTAGCCATAACCATATCCGTAACCATATTTCCCCTTAAATGCTTTTGTACCATTCAGGATAACATTCAAGTGTGTTATCTGGTTCATCTCAAATAACTCGCGGACTCTTCCGGCAAAAATTCGCTTGGAATAATGTGCCTTGAAGATATAGATCGGAACATCTGCTTTAGCCAATATCTGAACTCCGTCTGTAACCAAACCAACCGGCGGATTGTCGATAATCACCACATCATACCTTGATTTCAAGTTTTCCAGGATCTCAAAGAAAGAATCGCTTAGTATTAATTCAGACGGATTCGGAGGAATTGGCCCCGCACTGATAAAATCGAGATTCTCAATTTCCGACTGACGGATACAATCTTCCAATACAGCCTGCTTAATGATCAGGTTGCTGATCCCGCGGTCATTTGCCACGTTCAGTCCCAGATGGACTTTTGGTTTTCTGAGATCCAGGTCAATAACAATGGTTTTCTTGCCTGAAAGTGCAATAATTCCAGCCAGATTGAGGGCTACAAATGTTTTTCCCTCTCCGGAGATCGAAGATGAAATGGCAATCACCCGGGCATTCGAATTTACGAAACTGAGGTTTGTACGGATATTCCGCATCGATTCCGCTAAAATGGATTTCGGGTTGGTGTGGATCATCAATTGGCTGAATTCGGAGCTTTCCTTTAACTGCGGAATATTCCCAAGGATCGTTATTTTATCCGGAAGCAATTGTTTCAAATCCTCAATCGTATTGATCTCATTGAAGGTAATGTATTTGAAGAATAATAAGGCAAATCCGAAGATAAAGCCAATGAATGTGAAACTGGCGTAAACGAGTTTTCTGTTCGGACTAACCGGTTCCGTATTTAAAGAAGCATCATTCAGTACCCGGTTGCTGGAAGTGTAACCGGCATTGGAAATGGAATACATGACTTTCTTCTCCGTTAAAAGCGTATAGTATTTTTCATTCAGGTCCCGGAGTGATTTTAAGCGGTTGTATTCCATCTTCTTTTGAGGAAGTTTCAGGTATTCACCTTCTATCGCTCCGATTTTCCCATTAATCGTATTTACCTGTGAACGAATGCGCTCCTGGATAACTTCCACGCTTCGGCGGATGGATTGAACCTTCGATTGAATGCGTGAGTTCAGGATTTTCAGTTCCGAATTGTTTTCGGAGACATTGGTGAGCAATTCTTCCTTCCGTTCCAATAAGGTATTCAGGTCGGTGATTTGCTTTGTCAGTGACTGCTCGAAGCTTTTTCCCAGCATTTCAGGAATAAGTCTGTAAATATCCAGTCGGTTGGGTTCCGATTTTAATTTGGAATTCACCATTTTCAGCGTCGCAAGTTCATTTTCCAGCTCGAAAAGCATGTCCTGGAATTTGTCCATATTTTCAGAAAGGGAACTCCCGGAGTTTTCAGGGTCCGTTAAACCCGTTTTCCGCTGAAAATCGGTGAGGCTGTCTTTGGAATCTTTTAATTCTTCTGAAATGGAGTCTAATTGCAGTTGGATAAATGAAAGGATGTTATCGGCACTCTTTCGTTTCATTTCCTCATCGAAGTTGAAGAAAGTAGTGGCTACAGATTGAATGATATCTTTGCACATATCCGGATTATTTCCGCTATATCGGAGCTCAATCGTCTTTGCATTCACGTCAACCGGGTTCACTTCCAGGTTTGCTATCAGGCGGGAAGTAAGTGTTTTTTGATTGTTGAAAATGAAATAAAGCCTGTTTGCTTCATCATCTTGCTTTAATATGTCCCAATTCTCAACTTTGAATGCAATATCGAAATGTTTGGTATGAATGATTTCATTGACATTGGAGGCTTTTGAATACTTTTTTCCATTTGCCATATAACTGAGCTTCACCCGGTGGTTGTCGATTGTTTCGACTTCAATCGGCACATCACACAAACTGCTGTCGCGAAGCGCATACGGAAGAATGGTAAACGTACTCTGATGGTATTTTTCTTCGGTAAGGATTTTCCCTTCTGCAAAGATCGAAACGTTCATGTTCATTCTCGAAATGGCCATTTCGAAAAGCAGTTGTGAGCGAAGTAGTTCTATTTCAGATGAAATGTCGTCGTTCTTATTGATGTTGTCGATTTCGAGTAATTCCTTTGCCTGGTCTTTTTCCACCAACTGTATGATCATACTCGAATCGTAGATTGGCTTCGTATATCTCAGGTAAACAAATGCAATGCACAGGAAAAACAATATCAATAGCAATAACCACCACCAATAGCGGCGAAGGATCACGCTCACAATTATGGGATTATAATCTTTATTGATGAATATGGATGTATTTGAACTATTCACGTTATTTCAGTGTTGAGAAAACAGTAATGATAACAAGTGCACTTGATACCAGGGAAATAATCGGGG
Organism: uncultured Fluviicola sp.; assembly: GCA_966248825.1. Classification (GTDB taxonomy): domain Bacteria; phylum Bacteroidota; class Bacteroidia; order Flavobacteriales_D; family Crocinitomicaceae; genus Fluviicola. The sequence goes on along the minus strand of CBINBC010000002.1, from coordinate 51,780 downwards.
CCACTACTTTTAAGGTTTCCTGCCCGATCTGTTCTTTCGGTTCAATATAAATATAATCATTCGCCTGGATAATCATATCGGCATATTGCAGGTTCTCTATTTTCGAGAGGTCGACAACATACATGGTTCGGACGTTGTTGACAACCCGCATGATCTTGATCTTGCTGGCCTTCCCCCGTTCGGCAATTCCCCCGGCGAGTGCAATTGCTTCCATGAGAGTTGTGTTATTGTTTTCAAGCGGAACAACTTTAGCTGCACTTCCGTTTCCGGGAAATACAATGACACGCTGGTTGGTGAGTTTTACCTGTACGAAAGGTTTGTTGTAACCATTTTTCTGCTCGAACAATTTGGCAAGCGTGTCTTCGCATTGCTTGACGGTAAATCCGGCAATGGTAGTAGAACCGAGAATGGGAAGATCTGCTTTCCCATCGGGTCTCACTACATACTCAATTTCTGTTTTTGGGCTTGCATCCTTATTCATTCCTGCCATTTCATTCACAATTCGTTCTCCCTCGTTGGTATACAGCATGAATGTGAATTTATCGTCTCTTGCAATTTTGTATTCTTCAGCAGGTTTTAAAGGAATGCTGTCCTTCACTTCGTTGACTCCTTTGGGAGTCCGGAACATGAGGTTGCTGTTAATTCCACAGGATTGAACCAGGAACAAAGCCGTCAATAAGGAAAATAACAAGCCTTTATTTCGCATTTTTTCGAGTCTTTTCAATGAGTTCAGCATAATAATTTTCCATATTTTTCACCAAGTTAGTGTAATGGAATTTATCTCTTACGAAGTTCCAGCCATTTTGTGACATTTTCGTGCGAATTTCTTTGTTTTCGATCAGCAGCTGCAGTTTTTCGGCGAATGCCTCCGGGTCTTTTTTAGGAACAACAAAGCCGGTATTCCCTTCGTCCAAAATATCTTTCACACCGCCTACATCTGTTGATATAACAGGAACTCCGCTCGCCTGAGCTTCTATTAAACTTACAGGTGTTCCCTCATTATCCGAGCTCAAACAGATGATATCCATTCCGGCATTAAAAGTGGCAATATCTTTTATCCAGCTTGTTAATTCAACCTTCAAGCCATAGTGATCCTGTAGTTCCTTTACACGTTTTTCAATCATCGGTTTTTCCTGTCCGTCACCAACAATGAAGTACCTGGCCCGGATGCCTTTTTCAGCCAATAACGCAAGGGCATCTAAAAAGAGTCCGTGATTTTTAATGGGGGCTAATCTTCCCACAATCGCTACCGCAACCTCATCGTCGTTCAATTTCCAATTTTGGCGGGTTTCCGTTCTTTTTTCTGCCAGGTTTTCCCGGAATTTCAGCAGATCGAAACCCAATGGGATGACTTTTATTTTATCCGGACTGCAGATGCTGTGAACGGCACTCAGTTCTTCTTTCTGAATGGGACTGATGGCGATAATCCCGGTAGAAATTTTCGCCAGCCTTCGTTCGATGATTTTGTAAAGCAGTGTTTTTGCCTTTCCGAAATAGGAGTGGAAGACATGGCCGTGAAATGTATGTACGATTACAGGAACACCGCAGGCTTTTGCTGCTCTTCTGCCAAGCGCTCCGGCCTTTGCTGCATGCGTGTGTACAATGTCGGGCCGGAATTCTTCAATGATCTGTTTGATCTTGCGGTACGCTTCCCGGTCTGATTTAAAATTGGGAATGCGTTTCATTTCCGGTATCAACAAGGGATTTACCCCATAATCTTCCAAAATGTGCAGGGAATCCGATTCGTCTTGTTCGGGTAAGCCTCCAACCAATAAAGTCTCGTAATCTTCCGAGATGAATTTCGTTAAGAAAGCAGCATTGTAAGTCGGTCCACCAATATTGAATCGATTAATGATTCGCAGCACTTTTGGCATGAATTCCTGAAAGTTTAAAGTTACTAGAGTTAAGAGGCAAGATTTTGAGAGTCAGGACAGAAATCACGGTTTTAACTTTCCAGCTCGTACTTCTATTCAAAATATGATTTCTCAGTCGTGACTCTTGTCTCTAAATGTCTTGACTCTTTTCAATTCTCAATTGAATCAGTCCAAAATTAAACAATATCTTACTAAAAGTTTTGTAAAATGATAATCGGAACCCGCGAAATGGAAACTTTCCTAATTGAACTGTTCAAAAGTTTTTAAGTGGCAGAAATTTTGCATGCCGATAAACCAGAACTTTACGTTATGATTCATTTCAAATTGATATCACGCTTTTTTCAGCTTGGATTTGTTGTTCTTTTTGCCGAAAGTTTTAGTTTTTCGCAAAATTCAATTCAAACGGCAATTGATGCCTTTTCTTCCAATGCTTATTTTGCGAATGCATCTATTAGTTTTGAGGCGATGGATTGTGTTACCGGTCAGGTGCTGGCAGCCAAAAATCCTTCCCTGGCGCTCCCGCCGGCTTCTACTACCAAATTATTTACAACAGCTACGGCTTTTCAACTATTGGGGAAGAATTATGCACCGCAAACACGGATCTACCTGGATGGAGAATTGACAAAGGAAGGTGTTTTGAACGGAAATCTATGGATCAGGGGAGGCGGAGATGTTGCGCTGGGAAGCCGCTATTACAACGGGGAAGGAAGAGAAGATGAATTCATGGAAAAATGGGTGGATACACTTGTGAAATTGGGAATCAAAAAGATCAATGGTGCCGTTGTCGCAGATGCTTCCGAATTTGGCTACGAAGGTGCTCCTGACGGCTGGAATTGGGGTGACATGGGGAATTATTACGGCGCTGGAGCTTCCGGACTGCCGATTTACGATAACATGCTGCGCTATCATTTCCAGGTAGGAGCTAAAAGCGGTACAAAAACCTCCTTTTTAGGGACAACTCCGGTTGTGGAAGGTTTGAAATATGCCAATTATGTTCAAACCGGCGGATCCGGAGATAATTCTTACATCTATGGTGCTCCGTATTCGATGGACCGTTTCGGTACAGGAACACTTGGGGCCGGTTTGGGAAGATTTACTGTAAAAGGAAGTCTGCCTGATCCAGAGTTGACTTTTTCTCAGGAATTCACCAGGGTTCTAAAAGCAAAAGGAATTGAGGTCAAAAATCCCGCGCTTGCCGCACGAAATTTGAGCATCACCTCGGCAAGTACACGCTATGCAGCCATGAAATTATTCTTTACTTACAAAGGAAAAACTTTGAATTCCATTGCCTGGTGGACGAATATGAAATCCGTCAACCTCTTCGCAGAAGAAGTGTTGTGCTGGGTGGGATACGGAACTTCAGGGAATGGCTCTATAGACAACAGTATTGCACGCATGATGAATTACTGGTCCGGAAAAATCAACACCATCGGGCTTTACATCACAGACGGTTCCGGTTTATCGAGAAGCAATGCCATTTCTGCAAACCATTTTTGTGAGATGCTCAAATACATGTCGACGGCGAAAGAGTTTGATGCTTTTTATGCCACTTTACCGGTTGCGGGAGTTTCCGGGACACTTTCCTCGGTTTGCAAGAACCAGCCCGGAGAAGGGAAGATCCATGCAAAAAGCGGAACCATGAAGCGTATCAAGGCATATTCGGGCTACGCAGAAACCAAATCCGGGAAGAAGATTTGCTTTTCACTGATCATCAATAATTTCAACTGCTCTTCCGAATACACAGTGGAACAGATGGAGAAGGTGTTCAATGCGATCGTTTTGTCGGAATAGTAGTAATTTCGGTATCCCCCCCTTTTATCCCCTTCCGAAGGGGGAGCCGATCCGACTCCTAAGTTGGAAACTATAGCTGGTTAGTTTAATTGTTTTTCAGAACTTCGATCTTTAACTCAAAAGGATTTTAAAATCTCCCCCTTCGGAGAGGGACTAAGGGGGAGGAAGACAAGGGTGGACAAATCTAAACTTGTCCTTCTTCAATTCACCGCTTTTATTAATTTTGTAGGAATAGAATAATTTAAGTAATCTTCATAGATTAAGCACGTGAAAAAAATTCAAATGGTGGACCTGGCTACTCAGTACCAGGCAATAAAATCCGAAATTGATTCTGCAATTCAGGAAGTTTTAGATTCGTCTGTTTTTATTGGCGGACCAGTTGTTCAGCGTTTTCAAAAATCATTGGAATCGTATTTGAATGTGAAGCACGTGATTCCTTGTGCAAATGGTACGGATGCTTTGCAGATTGCTATGATGGCCCTGGGATTGAAACCCGGAGATGAGGTAATCACCCCGTCGTTTACCTATATTGCGACTACGGAAGTGATCGCCTTACTTGGTTTGACACCGGTGTTTGTGGATGTAGACCCGAAAACTTTCTGTATGGATCCTTCAAAGATCGAAGCAGCAATAACTTCCAAAACGAAGGCAATTGTTCCGGTTCATTTATACGGTCAGGCTTGCGATATGGATGCAATCATGGAAATCGCACAAAAGCACAGCTTGTTCGTGATCGAAGACAATGCGCAAGGTATCGGATCGGATTACTATTCTAAAAATGGTGAAACGAAAAAATTAGGAACTATCGGAGACATCGGCTGTACCAGCTTTTTCCCCTCTAAGAACCTGGGGTGCTATGGAGACGGTGGAGCGATCTTTACCAATGATGATGCGTTGGCGGAACAACTGCGAATGGTTGCGAATCACGGTCAGAAAGTAAAATACCAACACGATGTGGTCGGATGTAACTCCAGGCTGGATGCTGTTCAGGCGGCGGTTTTAAATGTAAAACTTCCGAAGCTGGACGAATATGTGGCGGCAAGAATAAAAGTTGCCGATTATTACGACCGCGTTCTGGGGGCCTCCGATAAAATCCAAACTCCGTACCGCGATGGAAAATCCAAGCATGTATTCCATCAATATACCGTTCAGCTGAAAGGTGTCGACAGGAATGCTTTACAGGAATACCTGGCTTCAAAGGATATTCCTTCGATGATCTATTATCCGGCTCCGGCGCACAAACAGGGAATGTTCAAATCGTTCAACCTGGGCGACCTGGACCTTCCAGTAACGGAAGAATTAACGAAGCACGTGATATCCTTCCCCATCCATACTGAAATGACAGAAGAACAGCAGAACTTCATTTGTTCTGAAATTCTCCATTTCGTAAACGAACACTAAATCATGAAAAAAATTACCATTGTTGGAACCGGTTATGTCGGTTTAGTTACCGGAACATGTTTTGCAGAAACAGGGAACCAGGTTGTCTGTGTGGATATAGACAGTCAGAAAGTAGCGCGTATGCGCAACGGAGAAGTTCCGATCTATGAACCGCACCTGGATGTGCTTTTTGAGCGAAATATTAAGGCCGACCGCTTGTCGTTTACGACCAACCTGGAAGAGGGAATTAAAGATGCGGAAATCATCTTTCTGGCCTTGCCGACTCCTCCGGGAGAAGATGGTTCGGCTGACCTGAAATACATTTTGGGTGTAGCGGATGAGCTGGGAAAATTATTGAAAGATTATAAAGTAATTGTAGATAAAAGCACGGTTCCGGTGGGAACTGCCGAAAAAGTGCATGCTGCGATCGCGAAACACGCAACCGTGGATTTCGATGTGGTTTCAAACCCGGAATTTTTGCGCGAAGGATTTGCAGTAGATGATTTTATGAAACCCGACCGCGTAGTTTTGGGAACATCTTCCGAACGCGCAGAACGCATCATGGAGCAGTTGTATAAACCTTTCGTGCGCCAGGGCAACCCGATTATTTTCATGGATGAGAAATCTGCTGAGCTGACGAAATATGCAGCGAATGCTTTCCTGGCAACCAAGATTACCTTCATGAATGAGATTGCCAACTTCTGTGAATTGGTGGGAGCGAATGTAGATAAAGTTCGAATCGGGATCGGTTCGGATGAACGTATCGGTAAACGCTTTTTGTTCCCTGGAATCGGTTACGGTGGTTCCTGCTTCCCGAAAGACGTGCAGGCTTTGTATAATTCAGGAGCTGAAAACCAGTTCTCCTTTGAGATCTTAAAGGCTGTTATGTCGGTGAATGAATCCCAAAAGACCATTCTCTTCCCAAAAATGAAGAATTTTTTCCGCGGAGATCTTTCCGGTAAGAAGATTGCTTTGTGGGGCTTGGCTTTCAAACCGGATACGGATGATATTCGCGAAGCACCGGCATTGTACATGATCGAAGAATTGACCAAAGCAGGAGCAAAAGTAACTGCTTATGATCCCGAAGCGATGGAGAACGTGAAAGGAGTTATGGGAGACAAAATTTCCTATTCGCAGAATGAATACGAGGCGCTACAGGATGCAGATGCATTACTGATTTGTACTGAATGGGGAGTTTTCCGCAACCCGGATTTTGATAAAATGAAGTCGCTGATGAAAGATGCCGTTATTTTTGACGGAAGGAACTTGTTCGAGATTTCAGAAATGAATGAAAAAGGATTCTATTACAGTTCAATCGGTAGGTCCATAGTACCGCAATAATATGAATACAGGCAGAAAACGCATATTGATTACCGGTGCAGCCGGATTTTTAGGTTCGCATTTGTGTGACCGGTTTATCAAGGACGATTACCATGTGATCGCAATGGATAACCTCATTACCGGACGTTTGAAGAATATTGAGCATTTGTTCCATCTGGAAAATTTCGAGTTCTACAACCACGATGTATGCAAATTCATACACGTTCCGGGAAACCTGGATTATATCCTGCATTTTGCATCACCGGCAAGCCCGATCGATTACCTGAAAATCCCTATTCAAACATTGAAAGTAGGGTCTTTGGGAATTCATAACTGCCTGGGATTAGCACGGGTAAAAAATGCACGGGTACTGATTGCAAGTACTTCCGAGATTTACGGTGATCCGACGGTTCATCCGCAAACGGAAGATTATTGGGGAAATGTAAATCCGGTAGGACCGAGAGGCGTTTACGATGAAGCGAAACGTTTCCAGGAAGCCATTACGATGGCATATCATACATTCCATGGAGTTGAAACACGCATTGTACGGATTTTCAATACCTATGGACCACGCATGCGCCTGAACGACGGCCGCGTACTTCCTGCTTTTATCGGGCAGGCACTTCGCGGAGAGGATCTGACTGTTTTCGGAGACGGTTCTCAAACACGTTCTTTCTGTTACGTGGATGACCTGGTAGAAGGAATTGTGCGATTGCTCCACAGCGATTGCTCCGATCCTGTGAACATTGGAAACCCGGATGAAATTACCATCAGCCAGTTTGCAGAAGAAATCATCAAATTGACGGGAACCACCCAAAAAGTGATTTACAAAGACCTTCCGGTGGATGATCCGAAACAACGCCAACCGGATATTACCCGTGCGAAGAAACTGCTGAACTGGGAACCGAAAATTGACCGGGAGGAGGGCTTGAAACGCACTTATGCTTATTTTAAGAGTTTAACAAAAGAAGAATTGTACCAATCGGATCACATTGATTTTGAGAAGTACATTGTACGATAAGAGAAAGCAAAGCTTTTGATAAAATCCGCGGTGGCGGATTAAAGTTTTTTACATTTTCAATTGAAGATATGGGTTATTTTGCACACGAAACAGCAGTTGTAGATGCTGGCTGCACCATTGGTGAAGGAACGAAGATCTGGCATTTTTCGCACATTATGCCCAATTGTGTGATCGGTGAAAAATGCAATATCGGTCAGAACGTGGTCGTTTCCCCGGAAGTTATTCTTGGAAACAACGTGAAGATCCAGAACAATGTGTCGATCTATACAGGAGTGATCTGTGAAGACGATGTATTCTTAGGGCCATCCATGGTTTTCACCAATGTGATGAACCCGCGTTCGGCTGTAAACAGAAGAGATCAATACTCCAAAACAGTTGTACGGAAAGGCGCTTCCATCGGGGCAAATGCTACAATCGTGTGCGGGAACGATATCGGTGAATATGCGTTTATCGGTGCAGGATCTGTTGTAACGAAAGAAGTTCCGGCGTATGCATTGGTAGTTGGAAATCCGGCACGCCAGATTGGCTGGATGAGTGCTTTCGGACATCGTTTGACCTTCGATGAGAACGGTTTTGCAGTTTGTCCCGAGAGCAATGAGCGTTACCAGTTGACGGATAACCGGGTAAAGATGGTTTGATTACCACAAGGCACACCAGGCGCACCAGGATATCGGATATATAACCGAGTAGATTGATCACGCTGTCTTTCTACTTCAACATGAATCCCAATACTACTTCATGCGTTAGCGGCTTGTATAACTGGGCAAAATAATTATTATTCGTTGAGATACGAGCCGTATAACCCAAACGGAACTTGCCTTTGATATCGTATCCAATCATGGGATTTATCGAGTAAACAGACACGCCGCCATTGAAAGAGCTTTGAATTCCTGCTCCGAACCAAAGGTTTTCTTTCCATGCGGCTATTACCTGCACATTAGCTTGGATATCATATTTGTCAAGTTTAAACTGTGCTCTTGATGTGAGGCTCCAGTTTTCTCCCAGTGTAAACCGGTAATCCCCGAAAAGCCAGAAATTAGCGACAAGCTTGTAACCGATAAAGGAACCATCTTTTGCACGCAGGCTAGGTCCGTTCCATTGTGTCATACTAAGTCCCAGGTTCCATTTCTCGTGGCGCAGGGCAATCCCGAAATCAGTAGTAAAAGTCGGTGCGTAATCTTTCGTTAGTACTGAGATAGCTGCCGTATCCGTATAGTAAACGGGAAGAGTATATTTCAACGTTTTGATCCCGCCGGAAGCTCCAATTGAAAGGAACATGGACTTGATAGGGATATGATACGCATAAGAAACCAGGGCGGTTTGTATTTGGTATCCTATGTAAGAATCAAAGCAGTAACTGGTACCGATCCCGCTGTTTATCTTGTCAATTTTTGTCGCGTAATTAGCAAAAATCGTCTGCGGATAAGATATTCCTTCGTAAAGCGCCTTTTTCGCCCGATAATCCTTCCAGCTTACATTTGCCTGGTGCTTGTAAACCGCGCCGGTCATCGCTGGATTGGTGTGTAGGTAATTGTTCCAGAAAAGTGTGGAATTCGGTTCCTGCTGGGAAAAAGAGAAACAGGAGTTGATGAATAGTGTAAGCGATAAAAACACTTTTTTTGAATGTGTGCTCATGGTTTTTACCTCAATAAATTTGCATGTCCGGTAATAACTTTCTTTTCGGTGGTGTTTTCCGCTTTGTATTCCAGTTTCCACCCGAAAACACCTTCTTTTACAGGAAGTCCGTGATAGGAGCCATCCCAGCCCGTTTTGGAGTCCAGAGATGTAAAAACAATCTCTCCCCAGCGGTCATACACGTCAAACCGGTATTCCAAGGGATCGTACCCGCAGACAAAAACCGGGTTGAAAACATTGTTGTGCTCGTCACCGTTTGGGGTGAATGTGTTGGGGACGTAGTAGATGATTTCGTCCGAAGATCGTTTTAACTGAAGATTATCCCAAAAAATATAAGCTCCTCCTCCAATCGGTTTCAATGGATTTTCACTACAAGAACCACCTAGAATAATGGAATAAATATTCTCTGGTGGAATGAAAAACATGGATTCTTTAGTCCATTCATGTTTTAAAGTATAACTAATTCTATCCAATTCAATCCAACCATTATCATCCCAACAAGGGCCAGAGTTAAGTGGAAATGCCTCACAAATTGTACTTCCATACAATACCAAATCCATTGGAATGGGAGGTACATTTGGGTTTATCTCATCGACATCTGTCAGATCATCAAAAAAGCCAGCTGCTACATTAAAGTTTAAAATATAGGATTGTTTTGATAACATTGGACCATTCAAACATGCCCCAATATATTCTAAATACTCGAAATCAAAAAGGGTGCCTACACAGTTGTTTCCATTGGGGATTGGTAGTGGAACGAAATTAGGGAAATAACCATCTGGAACGAATAAATCAGAGGTGGCAAATGTAGCCTGATTCCATTCTTGCGCACAATTTAATTGGCTATAATATGTTGGAATACAATTCAAATTCTCAAATGAAGGATTTGGAATCATAGAAATACTAAACGTATCCGTTCTGTTACACGGACAATTCTCCACATCATACAAATCAATCAAACGGTCACCATTATCATCGATATTGTTGTTGCAGATTTCCTGTCCGAATGAAAAGCTGCATCCAAAAAGGACGATTGTAAGTAAGATGAGTGAATGTATGATCAGTTTCATGAATGGGAATGTGTTTCAGATTTCAAATATAAAGAAAATGAATTGAATATACACATTTTTGCGCACGTTAAGGATCATTAATATGAAAATGGATCGTCTGAAAAGACTATCCGTTTTCGTTTATTTCCGTTTAAATGTCCATTTTCCGGTTAGCACTGAATTTGGGGATGGTTCACCATAAACATCCCGCCAGATGACTTCAAAATGACCATCTTCTACGGTATAAGCTCTTCCTTTTTGGGTATAAGCACCTTCCAGGTATAGATCTCCGTGTTTTCCATCAGCAATCAGATCACCTGAACATATAAACTTTCCGTTTACTTTCAGAAAAAAATAATCATTGAATACCGTTGTGTAAACAGCATTACCGTCATAATAATTTTTCACTTTTGGTTCTTTTTCAGTTACGGTTCCGACATCGGTTAAAATATCACCGTTATCGAACAGAAGCTGTATTTTGTATTCGCGTTTCCCATTTTCTTTATGGCATCCTGAAATGAACAAACAGAGTGCTATAAAAGGGATCATTCCAAATTTGAACATCAATTATTCTTTTCGTGTTAGTGTAAGGCTACCCGATAGACTATCTCCCGCTTCAAAACGAACTGATAAATAATCCGAATCGTGATCTTCATAAGTAATAGTTGAACTTGTATTTACTTGTGCTTTAAAATAGCCACCGTTAATTTTCCTATAGGCTCCTACAGAGAAATCTTTAAGAGATTTATCCATTAATAGATCTTGTCTTACTTCGAAAACATAACTTGAAGAAAATACATATGGCCCCGAAAGTTCTCCAGTAATAGTATCCTGATTTGTATTGGTGTTCAAGACATAAACAAAATCAAATCTTCCCGGGGGAAAATCGTCCAAAACTCCTTTTTGTTTTTTACAGGATAGAACAAGTAGCAGAATCAAACTACCACTTAACCACTTTAATATGTTGTGACTCATGATCATTGAATGTTAGAATAATGGTATATACTCCGGATGCCAGTTCACGAATATCGCATCAGGTGACCTCCAAATAGATAGCAGATTACACTAAACTCCCTCTCAAATCCGATTCAAAAGGGAGTTATTTAAATTAGCATATTATCTGCGTTTCAAAGTCCATTTGCCTTTGTGGACAATACTGTCAATCGGTTGTCCTGTCGTTTGATTACGCCAGATAAACTCAAAGGTTCCATTATCGACTGTATAAGCTCTTCCTTTTTGGGTATATTCACCTTCGAAATAAATATCTCCTTTGAAAGAGCCGCTCATACCATTTGCAAAAGCTACTGGAGTTTCACTTTCCAACCAAAGCCTGTAAGAACAGACGAATTTATTGTCTTTGACTTTTAAAAAAGTATATCCGTTAAAGATACTTACGTGTACTTCCTGACCCTTTCTGCGTGTTATCTTTTTTTCCTGGATCTTCCCCGAATCTTTGAAAACGTCACCACTATTAAAGGTCAAAACCATTTCGTATTCTTTCTTTCCGTTTTCCTTATGGCAGCCAAATAAGAACAGGCTTATTAGTAAAAGCGGAATTATGCTTTTAAGTCCAAACATATTCTTATTCTTTTCGTGTTAATTTAAAAGTTCCGTTTAATGTATCACTCGACGTATCTAATGACTCGAAATAGACCAGCAAATGATCTTTATCATGTTCCTCATAAGTAACTTTTGAGTGCAATATTAGTAGGCCCGGAGAATAAAAAGGTCCGTTTACTATTTCTGCATAATTTCCTATTTTGAAGTCTTTTAGAGAAGGAATTGTTCCCAATTCTTGTTTGACCATAAAATAATAACTTGGAGTACTGGCGTCGGGTCCGGAAACTTCACCGATTACGGTATCCTTAACTCCATTTTTCTCCCAAATACAAACAAAATCAAACCTGCCGGAATCAAAATCATCCAGGATGCCTTTTTGTTTTTTACAGGATAGTATGGTTAGTAGAATCAAACTACCACTTAACCACTTTAATATGTTGTGACTCATGATCATTGAATGTTAGAATAATGGTATATACTCCGGATGCCAGTTCACGAATATCTTATCGACTAATTTACAGGCAGATAGATAATTGTGTTGAAACTCCCTCTCAAATCCGATTCAAAAGGGAGTCTTTAAAATAGCACGTTACCTGCGTTTAAATGTCCATTTTCCTGTTAGCACTGAATTTGGTGATGGTTCACCATAAACATCCCGCCAAATGACTTCAAAATGACCATCTTCTACGGTATAAGCTCTTCCTTTTTGGGTATAAGCACCTTCCAGGTATAGATCTCCGTGTTTTCCATCAGCAATCAGATCACCTGAACATATAAACTTTCCGTTTACTTTCAGAAAAAAATAATCATTGAATACCGTTGTGTAAACAGCGTTACCGTCATAATAGTTTTTCACTTTTGGTTCTTTTTCAGTTACGGTTCCGACATCTGTTAAAATATCACCGTTATCGAAGAGCAACTGTATTTTGTATTCACGTTTCCCGTTTTCTTTATGGCATCCTGAAATAAATAAACAGAGTGCTATAAATGGGACTATTCCAAATTTGAACATCGATTATTCTTTTCGTGTTAGTGTAAGGCTACCCGATAAAGTATCACCGGAAGCGAATTGAACCATTAAATGATCCGTGTTGTGATCCTCAAAATCAATAGTCGCATCTGTATTTACCTGGGCTATAAAATAGCCACCATTGATTTTTTTATAAGTTCCAACTTTGAAAAACTTAAGTGATTTATCAGTTGACAATTCCTGTTTTACTCTAAAAGAGTAAGCATACTCTTTTACATAAGGTCCGGAGACTTCACCAATAATGGTGTCTTGATTTGAACTAGTGTTCAAGACATAAACAAAATCAAATCTTCCCGGAGGAAAATCGTCCAAAACTCCTTTTTGTTTTTTACAGGATAGAATAGTTATTAGAATCAAACTACCACTTAACCACTTTAATATGTTGTGACTCATGATCATTGAATGTTAGAATGATGGTGTAAACTCAGATGCTGGTTCTCCTCAGCATAAAAAACTGCATTGTTTATCAATTATTTTCTATTTAACATACAGGGTCTCTTTGTTTTATTTATTCAGGGTAAGATGAATTACTCCACTAAATGCATACTCACTATTTGAATACATTATTACTAACTCATCTTTTCTCAGATCATACCAGTCGATTACGCCATAAAAATATTCCGGATACTCAAGTAAAGGGCTATCCAAATAAAACTTGACTTTCTGGTATTTCTTACTCTTAGATTTCTTGGCTTTTTTATATACTTCAATGCTATAAGCGCCGTTGCATCCCGTTTCAGGTTCAAAAAAATAACTATGGTCTCCAATACTTGGTCCACGAAATATACAGTGAAAATTCTCCTGCTGACCATTTGAAAATGTACGAACATGAGTCATTTTGTACCTTCCCTTTTCCATTTTAGCTAACTCCTCCTTTTTACAAGATGATAAGTTCAATAAAAAAATGAGAATCAAGCTAAACCATTTGGATGTATTTTGTTTCATTATCATTGAATGTTAGAATAATGGTATATACCCAGGATGCCAGTTCACGAGGTGTACAAAACAACTCTGCGTCTCAAACTTTTTAGTTCAAAACGCAGAGTATTTTAAGGTAAGTTACTTACGCTTCAAAGTCCACCTACCAGTAAGAACTGAATTAGTCAAAGGATCACCGGCATTATCGCGCCAAATAACCTCAAAATAACCATCGTCGACTATAAAAGCTCTTCCCTTCTTTTTGTAAGCACCTTCAAAGTAGATGTCCCCATGTTTTCCATTTACAATTATTAGTGGACCGGAACAAACCAGTTTATCATTTAATTTCAGGAAATAGTAGTCATTAAATAAAGTTGTATATACTGCTCTACCTTTATATTCTGATAATTTGGTTTCATCTACAATACCCTCATCTTTGTATACTTCACCATTATCAAACAGCAATTGCATTTCGTATTCTCGTTTCCCCCTTTCCTTAAGACATCCGGAAATAAAAAATCCGGTAAGTAAAAACACTATTAGTATATATCTGATCATAGTTTTTTATTCTTTTCTGGTTAACGTGAGACTTCCAGACAGAGTGTCACCTGATTCAAACTTCACTTGCAAATAATCCGAAGTATGATCCTCATAAGTAATGTCTCCTCCTATATTTACCTGTGCAGCAAAGCGATTACCAATAATTTTTTTATAAGTCCCGACAGTGAAAGCTTTGAGCTGTTTATTCATTTGTAATTGCTGTCTTATCCTAAAAATATACAGTCCAGATTTTATATAAGGTCCTGTCAATTCACCAGTAATGGTGTCTTGAATTGAGTTAATGTTCAATAGATAAACAAAATCAAATTTACCAGAAGGTATATCTTCTAAGGCTCCTTTTTCTTTTTTACATGAAAAAGAAAAGAGCAGAATCAAACTAAAACTTAACGATCTTAATATGTTTTGTTTCATGGTTGTTGAATGTTAGAATAATGGTATAAACACCTGATGCTAATTCACGAATATCGTACAAATTTTTCTTAGTGGCAAACCGTTTTACGTCAACTCCATTCTGATCTTGAACAATCATTTCGCTAAATTCTCTATTTGTGCCAATTTGCAGGAAATCCGAAGTAGGATTTGGGAATACTGTTACATTATCTTCCATACCTGTGTTCAATCCAGTAATATTATTAAGACTTGCTTTTTGTTCAAGTTCTTTTACCGTTGGCATTTTAATTGGCAAACTATGATCTTTTCCGCTTGCTACAGGTGCAACAAAGCTTCCGATCTGATTTTCCAAACCACACGTTTGACAGGAATTATTTACAGCAATCGAGTAAGGCGTGTTGGAAGACGTATAATCGTTTCCACAGGTAATTTTTCCTACTTCGATGGTAATGCCGTCTGGCATATTGTTTGGGTCGTATATTCCTTCATCCAATTCTACATATTCGAGTGCTTTTAGAGTAACAGGGGTGTTTCCATAAATGTTCCCATAAACTTTCAGGTTTTCAAAAGCTCCGATCATCAATCCTTCCCCGGAATACACCATCATGTCCGTATAATCATCCGTGTTGATGTCATAATCAACAACCCGGTTAATCAGATCATGGTACAATGGTTTATCGTCCTCGTTATTAGCATAAATCAAATTATACAATAACATGTAATCAACCCCTGAGAACCAGCCTTCGGTAATTGAAGTATCCGTGCCATTGGTTGTATATCCGTCATCCCAAATAGTGTGTGCATTGTCAAAAACAAATGGTACATTCCAGTAATATGGTATTCCATCCGGATCTTGGACTACTGAATGCGGGCCATCAGTTGTTCCTGTGCGAGGATTAATAATCCTGGTGTACCCAAAGTTATGCGGTCCGACACAAGGTGCTGCTTCCAACATGAGATTGGCATAATCATAGGCATGTTGTTTGCGTTCCTCGTCATTTTCGTTTTGAGGATCCCATCCCCAGAAATAATCATACAGGGGGACATACAAACCATCAATATTGTTCTCAGCACTTTTGTTGGCAATGAAGCGGTGTATTGGGACAAAGGTTGATCCGCTTTTGGAAATGACATTCAGGATCAACGCCATTTTTGCATTCACGTTGTTATCATAGCCATTTAAACCTAAATTCCAAACAGTAGCGGAAGAAGAGTTGTAACTCAGCATGGCGTAATTTGGTGAGTTTATACCCAGATCATTTGCAGTTGTGAACAAAGGATCGGAAACGATCTGCATAGGGGTCATGTAAAGATAAGGTGCTCCCCCGATTGAGACTTGATCGTGACGTGGATTTTCAATCTGCCAGAATTGTGCTCCAATAGCCCCTAATGCGTCTGCCCAATGCGGTAATATTGCGATATTATCCGGACCAACAATTGTTGTACCGCTAAAGTAACCAGCCATCCGTCCTATGATATTGGTACTGTGTCTCTGTGCCTCTTCGTAAAAATTCATTGTCACATCATCAATCCCGTCATTATCCTTGTCGATGGAATATTCAACTGGCGGAATGCTTTTGATAATGGTAAAAAAACCAAGTAACAATCGAATTGCCTGATCCTGGCTTTCTTCACCGTAGCCATAATAATCATCATCAGATCCTTTTTGATAATTAACTATTGGATACTGAGGAAAGTCTAAATTCGGAGGATCTGTTGATTCACCATCGTCACCATTTGGACCAATTCCCCATAACCCCGAATAATCACTTTGGCTATAGGTCAGTAATCCATAATCTATGCCTGTTTTGTTATTACTAAGCGAATGATAATTGGAAGTGAACTGATTATTACCGTCAATATCTGGGTCTGTGTTTAAAAAAGTTGGAGGCAAGTCATCCCGGAAAAAATACCCGTTTACATCCGGAGGAAGTGCTTCATCTCCATTACGAAATACATCACTATTGTTACCGCTGACTGCTGAATAAAATGTTTCGGAATTGTAGTCTACACGCTCAAACGCTTTGATTGCATAATACAACTCCCTTTCGTTGTTTTTCAAGTCTGTCCATCTTTCTTTTTCCTGCAAAATTCTATGTTCTAAGGCAAGCATTGTTATATAATAACCATGCATAATCATTACATCTCCCCAAATCATGTATTGCGCCCGATATTTGTTCCTAACTTCTGCAACCAAACTCTGTCCGGGTTCTTCTCCCATTACCATGAAATCGTTGCGTAACCGCCAGCGGTAGAACCAGTACTTGGCATGCCACCCGTGCATGTTGGGGTTTGTTGTTTGACCAAAGCTGATCGTCGGAGCAATGATTGAGAACAGAACTGCTCCTAAAAAGGTTAAAATCAATTTTCTCATGGTTTCTGCTGTTTGATGGTTTCCAATTCTGCTTTAACTTTCTCCAGTTCTTTGTTTTGCTCAATCAGGTACAAAGTGAGTTCTTCGATCTTTTCCATCATCTTCACATTCATTTCAGCAAGGTCAATTCCTTCTTCCAGCATCACTTTTTCAGACGGGATGGACGGCAAATGCTTGTGTTCTTTCAGGAAGCTTTCCACATCACTCAATGGCATCAACTTGTAATCCGGTTCGAAAACATAGTCTGCCCAAACGTCCGCATCTACTTTGATTTTTCGTGCTCTGGTAAGTCCGTTGGCCTCCACGCGGAATGTTTCTGTGGTTCCGTTGTTAATGGATAACATCCCGTTTGTTCCCAGGTGAAAAATCTTGGCTGTGCCGTTATCAATTTCCAACTGACCATCAGCATAAAGAGTAAACGGTGAACGGCTGGTTGATGTGTTCTTAACCTCCATAATTTTGGTGTCGGGGTTGTTGTATTCGAAGTACATCAAACGCTGATAAGGCTGTGTATTTCCAACCGCACTTACCTGAATAGATGCTGCCCGGTTGGTGTTCACCAGATTGAATTTTGAAAACGCATTCAGGTCTGCTCCAACCGAAAGAGACTGGTGTGCCCAGAAGTGTCCGGAAGTTTTAGTGTTTCCCCGAACGTCGAGCGAAAATTCAGGGGCTGACGTCCCAATTCCAACCCGTACTCCAGGACATTCGGTAAAAATTTTACCAGGTCCGTTGTTCCAAAATGGATTTACTCCGACCAAATCGCAACTTAGTGAATAGATTGTTCCTGCCATTTCCTGGATCGGAAGTGCCAGCGTTAAGCCATCAGCACCTTTTACTAAAATGGATTCATTGGTAAAGTTGGATAATGCCGGAATATTTGGTAAATAAAGGTTTCCGTCTACCTTCAAATCTTCTCCGACTCTGGCACTGGTTGCCATCACTACGGAATCATTAACAGTAAGCGTGGAATCAATACGGGTTGAACCTGCAACTTGCAGGCGTGCGGTGGGTGCGGTATTTCCGGTTCCGATTCCCACATTCCCGTTTTCAGGGATGACATTTTCCTGTGAGAAAGATTGGTTGGCGGTCAGTAAAGCTGTTAGTGACAGCAAATAAGTGATTTTTTTCATGGTAGTGTATTAAAAGTATTGCCTACTCTGGTAAAATCCCTGCAGAAACATTTTCGGCTTCCTATTCCTGCAAAGCATGTTCCGGTGACCCTGTAATTCACCGGAAAATCGGAAAGTGGCATTTACAGGTATCCATTTCCGGGTTCTTAAATGATGTATCGCTGAATGTGATTCAGTGAAAGCTATCGTTCCTGATAGCTGTGGATTCTTACTTTTAACCAATAATGCTGTATGCGTTTTTTGTTACAATGTTACTAAAGTAATCAAAATCAGACACACAAGTGTATTTAAATACTCATAATCGAGAAGTTAAATAGTCGTTTCTTAAATCTTTTGCAAAATTACGTCCCGACCTCGTAAGGATTTTACGATCTTCTTTGGTGTTTTATACATATCTGTGTAAATCCTTGTGCGACTGGTGTTCCTCGCGATCAAAAAAAACAAGAGCGGAGCGAACCACAAATTCACCTGTTAAAATAGATTGTTTCACGGTTACACCAAAAACAAACCCTTTTTCTTACTTTTACGCTCTCAATTAGGAATATGATACCAGAAAATCACAAAGTAAAGTTTGCCGTTCTTGGGGCCGGACACATTGGTAAAAGACATGCTGAAATGGTTCGCAGGGACCCGGAGGCAGAGTTGGTTGCCATGATTGATATCCGTTCGATCGAAGAATGTGCTGCTACAGACTTTAACGTTCCTTTCTTCCGTACATTGGATGAACTACTTGCTTCAGGGATAGATTTTGATGTATTGAATGTGTGTACTCCCAACGGATTGCATGCGGAACAGGCTTTGGCTGGGCTGGAAAATAAGAAACACGTAGTGGTTGAGAAGCCTATGGGTTTAACAAAAGACCAGTGCGAAAAAGTCATCTTTAAATCACTGCAGCAGTCCAGACAGGTTTTCTGTGTGATGCAGAACCGCTATTCACCGCCAAGTGAGTGGATCAAAGACCTGATTGAGAATAAGGTGCTTGGTGATATATTCATGGTACAGCTAAACTGCTACTGGAACCGCGATGAGCGTTATTACAAAGCCGGCAGCTGGAAAGGAACCAAAGATCTGGATGGCGGGACCTTGTTTACACAGTTTTCGCACTTCATTGACATCATGTACTGGTTATTCGGCGATATCGACAACATCCAGGGGAAATTTGCGGATTTTACCCACAAAGACTCTACCGATTTCGAAGATTCGGGCTTTGTAAGCTTTGATTTCATCAACGGTGGAATGGGATGTATCAATTATTCCACAGCTGTGGCAGACCGCAACCTGGAAAGTTCCATGACAATCGTGGGAAAGAACGGAAGTGTAAAAATCGGCGGACAGTATATGAACGAAGTAGAAGTTTGCAACATCCCGGGGTATGAAATGCCGGAACTGGCGCCTACCAATCCCGGCAACGATTACGGGGCATATAAAGGTTCGGCGGCAAACCACCACTACGTGATCACAAACGTGATTGATACCCTGAAAGGACGCACTTCTGCTACAACCAATGCTTTGGAAGGATTGAAAGTGGTAGAGATTATTGAACGTATTTATAAAGTAAGAAATGAGCAGCTCAATTTACAATAAATTAGTAGCGAAAGAGGCGAAACTGGCTGTTATCGGCCTTGGATATGTAGGACTTCCGATTGCATTGGAATTTGCGAAGAAAATAAGTGTGGTTGGTTTTGATATCAACCAGGGACGTGTAGACCTGATGCGCAATAAGAAAGATCCGAGCAATGAATTGGAATCCAGTGCTTTTGATGGTTGCGACATTCATTTCACGGCAGATATCGAAGACCTGAGAGATGTTCAATTCTACATAGTCGCCGTGCCTACACCTATCGATGACGCAAACCTTCCGGATTTGAGACCGCTTTTAGGAGCATCGAAAACAGTTGCCCAGGTCTTGAAAAAAGGAGATTACGTTGTTTTTGAATCTACTGTATACCCTGGATGTACGGAAGAGGATTGTATTCCGGTCCTGGAAGAACTATCCGGATTAAAGTTCAAAGAGGACTTCAAAGTGGGTTATTCACCGGAGCGGATCAACCCGGGAGACAAAGAACACACCCTTCAAAATGTTGTAAAAGTTGTTTCCGGATGCTGTGCAGAATCCCTGGAAGAAATCGCAAAAACCTATGAATTGGTAGTTGCTGCCGGAGTGCACCGTGCGGCTTCCATTAAAGTGGCCGAAGCTGCAAAAATTATTGAAAATACACAGCGCGATGTAAACATCGCATTGATTAATGAATTGTCAATTATTTTTAACCGACTGGGAATTAATACCTATGAAGTATTGGAGGCTGCCGGGACAAAATGGAATTTCCTGAAATTTTCACCGGGATTGGTAGGAGGTCACTGCATCGGCGTGGATCCGTATTATTTGACACACAAGGCACAACAAGCCGGTTACCACGCAAAGATCATCAACAGCGGTCGTTATGTAAACGATTCCATGGGCTTCTACATCGGGAAGCAGACCGTGAAGAAAATCATTGCCCAGGGAAGGAATATCCAGGATGCCAAAGTGTTGGTAATGGGGGCAACCTTTAAAGAAGATGTTTCGGATATCCGCAATTCGAAAGTAATCGATGTGGTAAACGAATTGAAATCTTTCCAGGTAAAAGTTGACCTGGTAGACCCGCATGCTTCTTCCGAAGAGATGCAACACGAATATGGAGTAGGTTTGGTGGAAATCGGTAAGAACTACGATGCGGTCATTGTAGCTGTAAATCATAAAAACTATAAAAACCTGGATGAAGACTATTTCAAATCACTGATGAAAGATAGCCGTGGGGTTTTTGTCGATATCAAGGGAATTTACAAAGGAAAAATTAAGGACCTGGAGTATTGGAGCTTGTAGATTAGTTCAAATTGAACTTTTAAACTATTGAACAATTTTAATGTTAAGAAAAAAACGGCTTGTCCGTTTTTTTTGTTTTGTCCCGTATTTGTCCCACATATATAAAGCAACGTTAACCTACATTTGAAGTTTACCAGTTAAAGTAACGTTCATAACAATGATATTGAATAATCTCTCCAAATCAATTAAATGGGTGTTTTTCATTGCTGTAGGAATGCATTTCAATGGTTTTTCGCAGTGTACGTGGACTTCCGTGTTTTTTGATTCTTTCGAATACTCCACACCGATTCCATATATCATTCCGGGCTCAACCTATCAGAATGATCCGCAAACTTATCCCGGTTGTGTTCGCACCGGTTCCAAAGGGATGTACCTGAATATTGCTGACGGGTACACCGGGTTATTATATTCTCAGCCATTTGCCGACATTTGTCCTGGACAATCTTACCGCTTCAGTTTTTCTACCAGAGACGCGTGGTCGAGCAGCAACAACCTCACTTTTAATGTGAAAGATGCAAACGGTGTTGTCCTGGTTACACAAACCGTGGTAAACGGAAGTGTTTGGAACGATATTACGATGACTGCTTTCACTTCCACAACAACTTCCATTACTTTCGAGATTGTAACAAACCTGATCGGAGGTCCTGGAAACGACGCTGGTTTTGATGACCTTCGTTTATCACAATGTACTCCGAGCCCGATTCTCAGAACGCTTTCAGCGTGCGCAGGGACCGGCACAACAGATTTATATTCTACCATAAATACCGATTTGTCACAAGGCGGAGTATGGACTGGTCCTTCTGCATTAACCAACGGTTACCAGGGAACCTTTTCACCCGGTGTGAATACGAATGGCGTTTATGCTTATACGATTGACGGGGCAGCAGGTTGTGCAGACTCAGTTGCACAAGTAACAGTTTCATTGGTTGCAACTCCCAGCCTCAATCCGATTGCGAATGTTCAGGCTTGTACTTCCTACACTTTGCCGGTAATAACAGGAAGCTCCCTTGCCGGAAACGAGAAGTATTATACAGGTCCGGGAGGAACCGGCACGGCTTACAACCCCGGTCAGATTATCACTACTTCACAAACCCTTTACGCCTTTGGCGGAGCGGCCGGTTGTTCCGATGAAAAATCCTTTACGATTACTATTTCACAGCAACCGTCAGCGGGCTTTGATAACGGAGCTTACTATTGCGGACCTGGTCCTGCGATAACGATGTCATCCTTTTTATCATCCGGATCTTCCGCAGGCGGGACCTGGTCAGAAACAACTGCTCCCCCTTCCGGGAATTTCAATACCGGAACATCAGTGTTCAATACCGGTGGTTTAGGTCAGGGAACCTACACGTTTACATATACGGTGGCGGGCACTGGCGGATGTATTAATGATGCGGCTAATTTTACGATCACCATCGGGAACATCCCGTCTGTGAACCTGGGCCCGGATACAACCTTGTGTACCGGACAGACCATCACTTTAAATGCGGCTACATCGGGCCCGTATGATTCTTATAAATGGAACAACAATTCTACGGCTTCGACCCGTTTTATTACCAGTCCGGGAACGTACAGCGTTAAAGTCGGGAAATTGGGAAACAACCAAATTGTCAACGGTGATTTTGAATCCGGGAATACAGGTTTTACAACCGGTTATACCGTAGGAACCGGGGGCACCTGGGGACTTGTTTCCAATCCCGGAACTTATGCGATCGTGACCTCTCCGTTTGCTGCGCACAGTAACTTTACGGCATGTGCAGACCATACACCTGCTCCGGGAACTCAAATGATGGTTGTAAACGGATCCGGAACATCTGGGATCAATGTTTGGTGTCAGAATGTACCCGTTCAATCAAATACAGACTATCAATTCGGGACTTGGGTAACAAATGCTTTGAATGAAGTAAATGTTGCCCAATTGCAGTTTACTATAAACGGGACTTCCATAGGTCCTGTATTCTCCACTTCTACCATTGGTTGTACCTGGCAGCAATATTTCCAGGTTTGGAACTCGGGTCTGAATAATTCCGCTCAAATCTGTATTGCAAATCAAAATATCAATCCTGCAGGAAATGACTTTGTTTTGGATGACATTACCTTCAAGCCGATTTGCTATTCCTACGATACGATTGTGGTTTCTTACAGTACATTACCGGTTGTGGATTTAGGGCCGGATACAACAATCTGTGAAGGATCTGTTTTGGTTTTGGATGCTCAAAATCCGGGCAATACTTATTTGTGGAGCGACGGGACAACCAATCAAACATTGAATGTAACAACAGCAGGAACCTACCAGGTAACCGTTAAGAATGCGGCCCAATGTGCTAAAACGGATGCGATTACCGTAACGGTTGAAGACCAGAAACATGCCGGGAACGACAGCCTGGCTGTTTGGTGTGAAACGAATGGGGTGGTGGACCTGAATAATTTACGAAGTGCCGGAAGCACGGCGGGAGGTACCTGGTCGGATGTAAACGGTGGTTTCGGAACAAGTTTAACAACAGCCGGACAGTTGACCGTGAACGGAGCTATCGGTTCGAACCTGGCAGAATACGTTGTATTCGGGAATTATTGTCCGAACGATACAAGCAGGTTCCAGATCCTGGTAAACAGTCAGCCGATTGGAGTGAACCCTACGAGCCTTCATTTGTGCAATTCTTCCGGGTCGACAGTTGACCTCGATCAGTATACAACCGGTGCTTTCCAAACGTTGGCGCCATACTGGACAGAAACATCTTTGTCTCCGTCCGGCCAGTTCGATGCAGCTGCAGGTGTTCTGGATTTGTCTTTACTTCCGAACGGGAACTATCAGTTTGCGTATGTTTTACCTGCGGATACAATGTGTGTGAACGATTCGGTAAAAGTGACTATTCAAATCACAGAAAACCCGATCATTGCTTTTTCATCGGGCGTTGCCAAAGGATGTTTTCCTCTGGATGTTGCGTTTATCAATGAAAGTGTGGCAAACCCAGGCTCTGTTGTAACGTGGGATTTGGGAGACGGAACCCTGTCTTCGGATCCTTCAACGGTATCCCACCAATACACTGGGATTGATTGTTTCGATGTGACGCTGACAATTACAGCAGATGGTTTGTGTACGACCAGTAAAACCATTCCGAATATGATTTGTGTGGATCCTTTGCCGGTTGCAAGTTTCAGCGCGAATCCGCAACAGGTGTTTTCATTCGACCCGACTACAACCTTTGAAAATGCATCCACGTTAAACCATGAGAATTTCTGGAATTTTGATGACGGTACAACTTCTGATGAAGTGAGCCCGGTACACCAGTTCCCAATTGGTCAGGTCGGGAATTACAATGTGGAGCTGATCGTGATCTCAGACCAGGGATGCCGGGATACTACGAATCGAATAGTAATTGTTAAAGACCAGCTGCTGTTCTATGTTCCGAATACATTTACCCCGGACGGTGACGAGCACAACAATGTTTTTCTTCCGATCATGACAGCAGGGTTTTCACCCGCAAGCTACGAGTTTTACGTTTATAATCGCTGGGGGGAATTGGTGTTTGAATCCAAAGACACACAGGTAGGCTGGGATGGCACGTATGCCGGAGGCGGTATGTCTCAGGTTGGGATCTACATCTGGGTTATCCGTTTCAAAGACGACGACAACGATGAGAAGTTTGAGTTTTCAGGCCATGTAAATCTTCAGAAATAAGAAATAAATAGTTTAAGCAATAAAACAACTAATTTCCGTGTTATTCGTCTAGTGAACCGGGAAAGCCCTTTGCGGACTCTTCTCTAAAGAATAAATAGTTTACTTTTGTCGGATACCCCTAGTTGATACACGTTGAAAGATATTTGCTACCGTTTAACTTTATTTTTACTTTCTTGTGCGCTGATTTCGTTTTCTTCCCATGCATTGCTGAACGCTGAGCAGGGAGTTTCGAAAATTGTATCAGAGCACGAGAATAAGGGAATTTCCTATGTTCAGCTTTTTGAAAATTATCACTCGTCCGATTTTTCAACGAATACGGAATGGAACCGGTTTCTGAAGCGATTATGCAAAGAGGACAGAGTTACCGAAACAGAAGAATATCCTGAGTTGTGTTTCGCAATAGGCCATAGGTTGTGTGATGGACAAAAACACCGGGAAGCCTATTATTTCCTTTACATAACCCTTCGTGAAGAAAAAGAGGTTTATACTTCCCAAAAACCATATCTCGCTTATTTTCACGAAACATTAGGTCAGGTGTATTATTTCTTCAGAAGGTTTGATCTTTCTGAAAAACACCTGAATATCGCACTGCACCACTCGAACGTTTCAGAGATAAGCAAAATTAAGATCTATAATACTTTGAGCTTGATTTACAGGGATAAACTGGATAATAAGACTTCCGAATGGTATCTCCAAAAGGCTTATAACCAGGCTGTAAAATTAAAGGATGAAGCGTGGACAGGTATTTTATCCGGCAACCTGGGATATATTGCGTTGAGTAAGAAGGAGAATAAAAAAGCCCGTGAACTCATCGAATTCGATTATGAAGTCAGTTCTAAAAGCAGTCAGACAAACAGCCAGATCAATGCGTTGGCTTTATTGATAGAGCTTGATCTGATGGAGAATAAACTGAGCCAATCAACCCTGAAAATGCAGGTGTTCGATAGCTTGATGAAGCATGAAACGAATCCGCAGCTTTGGGGAACTTACTATCGCACGAAGATCACCTACTATGAGAAATTGGGTCAATATGAAATGGCTTTAAAAAGTTTTCGCAAGTATATTTCCTTTAAAGAGATCAACGATGAAAAAAGGCAGTTCCTGAATATTCAGAATGCGGAATTCCAAATTGAATTCGAACGAAAGCAGGGGGAGAACAACATTTACAAAGAGAAAAAGAAAACGGATGACTTGATTATCCTGGGATTGTTTGTTATTTGCCTTATTTTGGGATTAACCAGTTTCATCATTATCAAACAGATCCAGCGTAAACGTAAACAGGATAAAGAGCTGTTGACCCTTCGGGCACAGAAAATGGAAGACGAATTGCATGCAACCGAACGTGAAATGCGTGCATTGCTTTCCACCATGTTCGATAAGAACAAGGTCATCTTCGAATTACAGGAGCAGGTTGAAGCTTTTGAAAAGGACCGGAATTCCAGAACGGATTCTGAAAAGGAGACCATGCTGAATGACCTGCAATCTTTTTCGCTGCTGACAGAAAATGACTGGATCGAGTTTAAAAGGCTTTTTGAAAAATTAAATCCGGGATTCTTTGATTTTTTCCAGGAGCGCTTTCCCGAAATTACAGCAGCAGAAATTCGTTTGGCGGCCCTGATCAAGCTGAATTTATCGAATTTGGAGATGGCACGGACACTCGCTATTTCTCCGGATTCTGTTCGTAAGACAAATTTGCGGCTTCGTAAAAAACTGAATATTGAGTCACTGGATGATTTAACCCGTTTTATTAAGGGTATTTAGTTTAATTTTCTCCGTCTTTAAGGGTTGGATTGTTAATGATTTCACAGAATGTTGTTTGTCCCCTTTTTGTCTCACTAATCATTTAGTAAAAACTCTGTGTTCTTTCTAAATTAGCCTATTATTAAACTTATCATAATCTATATGAAGAAACTTACAACTTTCAAAATGAGGAATCGGTCGATTTCAAGGAGCCTTGCACTGAGTGCTCTGATGTCGATGGGTTCTTTGCTTTCTTTTGCGCAGACGGTTACAACCTCGCTGGCAACAGGAACAACTACATCGACTAATGTACCTATTCATGGTAATTACGATTATTCGTACTCTCAGCAAATTTACCTGGCAACTGATTTTAATGCTGCGGTTGCAGGTACACCGAACTATATTACAAAAGTTCGCTTCTTTAATGTCACAGGATCTCTGGCTTCGGGAAACAACTGGACAATATATATGGGGAATACTGCAAATACGACTTTTTCGGCAAACAATGCATGGATACCGGTAGGTAGTTTAACAAATGTCTTCACGGGAATTCTACCTACACCTGCGGCTAATTCATGGGTGGAAATTACATTATCGACTCCATTTCTTTGGGATGGAGTAAGCAATGTAGTAGTTGCTGTAGACGAGAATGCTCCTGGATTTGTTAATTTAACATGGCGTAAGCATGACACCGGAGCTGGTACCAACAGATCATTGTATATCAGTAGAGATGGCACGGATGTGGATCCGGCTGCTCCCGCTGGAACAAATAATGCTCGTTTTAACTATGTTCCTCAGGCACAATTTGTTCATGCTCCTTCAGTACCTTGTGCGGGAATGCCGAATCATGCTACAGCGGTGGCATCTGTTTCGTCAGTTTGTTCCAATGGACTTCCGGTTAACTTTTCGATCACGGGCTCAACCTTTTCTGCCGGATTATCGTACCAATGGCAATCTAACAACGGATCAGGATGGGTTGATTTTCCAACAGGTACAACTGAAAGCTTTTCTGCTAACTTAACAGAAACAGTCAATGTTCGTTTGATCACCACATGTATTTCTACCGGTGACCAGGACTTTTCGGAAGAAGCATCAGTGGTGGTTAATCCGGCTCCAACCGTGGCGGTAAATCATTCCGACATTGCATATTGTTCCGGAGCACCGGTTCAATTAATCGCAACAGGTGCTGATACGTATGCTTGGACACCTGCAACCGGATTGAATGCTACAAACAATGATACTGTTTTGGCAAGTCCGGCAAATGTTACAACATATTCAGTAGTGGGAACAGATTTGATGGGATGTAAAGATACGGCTACTGTGATGGTAACTCCGTTGAACAAAATTACACGATCTGCATCTTACTCACCGACAACACTTTGCACGCCCGGGACGCCTGTAACAGTTACAGCAACCGTTGCACCTGCCGTTATCAACGGAGGTGGAGCTTATGAATACAAATTTATCGGTGCTGACGGTGCAACTTTACAGGATTGGAGTGCTTCCAATACTTTTAATTTTACACCTTCAGCAGACAGCATCTACAAAGTATACACTGACTTCAGATCAAACTCTTGCCCGGATGCTGTCGATTCTATCTTAACATCAATTGTTGTTGGTTTCGGAGCAGATGTGACAGTGGTAGATTACGACTGTATCAATTTGGGAGGTACCGTAAGTTTGGATAACGTTTTCGGACAGATGGAGGTAGAAGATGTTTATACAAATCCTTTGGCTAATCCTTCAACTGATGCTATGAATATTACGTTCAACGGAGGTGCTGCAATTGTAGGAGGAAGAGGAGTTATCACTCCGTCTGCAACGGGCATCGGATCAGCTTCCATCGTGATTGACGATCCGAACTTCCACACGGGAAGCAACAATGCAATGACTGTTTCGTTCAAAATGACGGCAGATCAACCGCTCAACAATTACGGAACGGGAGGAGCAGATGGAATCACTTACTCTTTTGCAGATAATTTAGCAGCTAATGCGAACCACAATGGTAGCGGATCCAAATTAAGATTGGTATTTGACGCAGCAGGAAATAGCCCTAATGAAGTTGGAATTTACCTGGTTTACGGAAATACAGGCGGGGTAAGTTCAACATCGGTTACACCAACTGCCGGAACTACTTTGTTCTACACTCCAAATGTGAATTCCTGGAAATTGAAAACAGATGTACAGGTTGTGTTAACGATCAGCCCTGCAGGAAAAGCGAGTTTGACACTTGACGGAGAAATGATCTTTAGCAACGTGCAAATGCCGGCTGCTTATATGAACGCAACGACAACCGGATGGAAGCATGCATTCAGTGCTGCTACAGGAGGTGATGCAATGAGACAGGCTGTTTCTGATATCCAGATGAAAGCATTGTACCAGGAATTTGCATTTGTTCCTGAAAATGCAACTCCGGTATGGGGTACTGCAAGTACGTTTACAAACGTTCAGCCAGGAACTTACGACGTTTGGATCAGCAGCAACGGTTCTACTTCTTGCGCGAAGAAAATCGAGACAGTTGAGGTTGTGAACACAAACCCATTGGTTCTTTTAGGAAACGATACAACCATCTGTGAAGGTGAATCATTGACTTTGGATGCAGGAAATGCAGGTGCTACTTATGTTTGGAGTAATTCTCAGATTACCACGCAAACACGTGTGGTAACTCAGGCAGGTCCTTATGTTGTAAACGTAACTGCTCCTAACGGATGTGTGGGTGTAGGTTCTATTAACGTTTCAGTAATGGATGCTCCTACAGCTTCTTCAATCTATGTGCAAAATAATATGCCGACTTATACGTTTACAGTTCTGAATCCGCAAAATGCAGACCAGTATTCATGGGATTTCGGTGACGGTACAACGCTTGCAAACGCACCGGGAACTGTTACTCACGAGTTTACAACTACAGGCCCTAAAATGGTATCTGTGACTTTGACGAATGAGTGTGGAACGGAAACTGTGATTGCAACAGTTATAGTAACAAGTACTGCTGATGTTGCAACGAACACGATTGAAGGCCTGAATGTATACCCGAACCCGGCTAATGACTACGTAGTAGTTGAATTACCGGCAGCAACTCAGGCTGCAGGATCTGTATACAACATGGCAGGGGCTTTGATCAGAACTATCGACAGCTTTACAGCTAAAACGACAGTATCTGTCAGCGATTTGACACCGGGAGTTTACTTCCTGCATGTACAAAGCGATGACAAAACAAGTGTTATTAAATTAGTAGTAGAATAATAAACGAGTTAAAGGCAATTATCGAATTGATTAGAAATTGTTCGGTAATTTTTTAGGTATAATCTCAGTTTAGAAGGGTGTCCGTCAATGGCGGATACCCTTTTTTTATGGATCAGTTCAAATTCCCGATCGGAAAGAAAGAGATGCTCCAATGAGTTGGGACGGAAACTTATTGAAAATTTAAAATCGGATTCCAAGGACGTCAAATATGAAACAGAAGGAGAGGACCGGTGTACAAAATGGAAGTCAAAAAAGGAAATTCATAGCTTCATTCTGGCTCTCATTCTCATTTCGCTGCCACTATAGCTTTAGCGAACGTGATCTGTTTCCCGGTAATTGGTTATTTTTACTTTTTGTATGACAACACAGAAACAGATATTGGTGACAGGTGGTGCAGGATTTATCGGGTCGCATTTGGTGCGTTTGTTGGTAAACAAGTATCCGTCTTATCAAATTATCACTTTTGACTCACTGACTTATGCAGGAAATTTGTCCAATTTGAAGGACGTAATGGATGCAAAAAATCACTTCTTTTTCAAAGGAGACATTACCTCCGAACAGGATGTAAAAGAAGCATTCGAAAAACACCGGATTACGGATGTTATTCATTTGGCAGCAGAATCACATGTAGACCGCTCTATTGAAGGGCCAATGGAATTCGTGCATACCAATGTGGTAGGAACGGTGAACCTGATGAACCAGGCAAGAGCTTACTGGAAAGATTTGGAGGGACATGTTTTTTATCATGTTTCCACGGATGAAGTGTTCGGGTCTTTAGGTGATGAAGGTTTCTTTACGGAAACTACTCCCTACGATCCGAGAAGTCCTTATTCCGCGTCGAAAGCTGCTTCAGATCATTTTGTTTCTGCCTATTATCATACCTACGGTTTCCCGGTAAAACGGTCAAATTGTTCCAATAATTACGGGAGTCACCACCATCCGGAGAAACTGATCCCGCTCATGATCAACAATATTCTGAACAAAAAACCGCTACCTGTTTATGGCGAAGGAATTAATGTCAGAGATTGGTTGTGGGTCGAAGATCATGCCCGCGCAATAGATGTAATCTTCCACAAAGGCGAAATCGGCTGTAATTATAACATCGGTGGCTGGAATGAGTGGCGCAACATTGATCTGATCCGTGAACTATGCAGCATTATGGATCGTGAACTGGGACGTAAGGAAGGTGAAAGTGCCGAATTGATTACTTATGTGAAAGACCGTGCCGGCCACGATATGCGTTACGCAATTGATGCCACCAAATTGTTTGAAGAATTGGGATGGAAACCGAGTATTACCTTCGAAGAAGGGCTTCAAAATACAGTTGTTTGGTATTTGAATAACCAGGACTGGGTGCAGGAAGTAACCTCCGGCGCATACCAGGATTACTACAAAAACATGTATAATCAGCGTTAAGAATGGGATTATTAGGCATGTTTAACCGGCAGAAAAAAGAAGCTGCCGATTTAGGGGGAACTTTGCATGTAGACATTCACAGTCACCTGCTTCCTGGAATCGATGACGGAGCACCGACTATGGACCATACGATCGGAATGCTGCGAAAGTTTGAAGAATTAGGATATAAGAAACTGATCATGACGCCGCACATCATGTCGGGGGTGTACGACAATCGTCCGGAGATCATTTTACAAAAGCTGGAAGAAGTCCGTAAAGTAAGTCATGATTTGGGGCTAAAGCTTGAATTGGAAGCATCTGCGGAATATTATTTTGATGAAACACTTTTTGAACGGGTCCACAAGAAGGATTTGCTTCCATTCCATGGCAATCACATCCTTTTCGAGTTTTCATTCAGGAACCAGCCTTCACAGGTAGAAGATATTGTCTTTGCACTGAAATCGGCAGGTTACCAACCCGTTTTGGCACATTTTGAACGATATATGTATTATCATCCTTCGATCGAAGTTGCCAGGTCTCTGCGCGAACGTGGCTGTTACATCCAGGTCAATCTGAATTCCTTTACCGGGCATTACGGACCGGATGTAAAGAATCAGGCCATTCGTTTATTGAAAGCCGGCTTGATCGATATACTGGGAAGCGACTGCCACCGCATTCAGCATCTGGAATTATTGGAAAGTTCTCTGAAAGATACTGTTTTCCACCAGCTGCTTGAATTCAAAGTCAAGAACCCACTGTTTCTTTAAACTCCCCATTTACTCTACCACAAGTTACAACCCAGGGTAGTTTCCCGCAAATGCACAAATAAAAAGCTCACCTACCGGTCTCGCTATTGGGAAATTAGCGTTCTGATAGAATAACCCTCTTATATTGAAGTTTCGGCTTTCGAAAATTTACCAAAACTCCAACCTCCATTCCTGATACGGCCAGATAGTTAATAGTTTGTTCAAAATGTTCATTACATAAATCAGATACCGCTTTTACTTCTAAAATGATGGTGTCAAAAACAACAAAATCAGCACAAAATTGATGAGGAAGAACAGTGTCTTTGTATCTTACCTGATATTTCACTTCCCGTGCAAACGGAATTTTATTCTTTTTGAATTCATATTCCAACGCATCCTTATAAACAATCTCGGAAAATCCGAATCCAAGTTCAGAATGAACTTCCATACATGATCCAATAATTTCGTAGCATTCTTCTTTCAATAAATAGTGTTCCATTCTACTTAAGTTAATCAAAAAGATCATTTCTTACAATTAGGTACAAGTTGAATTTGAGAAAAAGGCGACCGGTAGGCGCCGTTAAAAATTTGTGCATTTGCGGGAAAAGAAAAGAATGCCTGCTCGCGAGTACTAGTGTGAAGGATACCATAGTTGTTAAAATTTCTTTGGAAAGTTCGAATTTTTAAACTAATTTTTCACTTGATCCCGGACCTCAGCGGTGAACCGGGTGATGCCAAAAGAAATAATTACTACTTGTAAAATGGACCATTATGGAAAATTACCTGGGAATGGGCGTTGGGATTATTGCAATTGTAACCGCCTTTTTTGTTCGTGCGGCATTTCTGTTTAAAACTTCGTTGAGCATTGCCATCATTTGTTTGATCGTGGCTTTGACCAATGGATTTGAAGAAGATCCTTCGTTGGAAATGATCTGTTTTACCCTGATCGGAATAATTGCTTTGGGGTATTTAATTTCTCTGCTTCCGGAAAAAATTCGGAAGATCGCACCCTATTTTGTGGGATTGCTGGCCCTGATCCCCATCGGAGCGAAGGCAACTTACCAGGGATTTGAGGTGAACTGGACTTTTGAAGTTGCCGCATTTGCAATTATCGGCTCCATTATTCCGCTTTTTGCGAAAATAAAGGATTGGTTTGCAGAACGCTGGTTCGGTGCGGATAAGGCCGAATTCGGAACTGCTGTTTCACTGATTTACCTCGGAATCTTTGTTTTTGCAGCATCCTTCATGGTCTCAACATTCGGAGTAATCTTGCTGGCTACGGGGTTCTTTGCCGCAAATTTGGGCCTGCGCTCAAATAGCGGGTTGCAACTTGGAATTCTCCTTTTCGCAGTTTCCTGGATTTTCTTCTCTTTAAATTCACTGGATGGAGGTTCGGATTCTCTGATGAAAGGAAATTTATGGATGGGGATTTTAGCCGGCTTGGGAGCACTTTGGACATGTAAATCGATTAAAACCCAAAAAGCACGGGTGTTTTTAAGTCTTTTCCTGCCGCTACTGATAATCGGAATTTTAGTCAGCTTTGGATTGGTCAATGAAAATTTCGGTGGAATGCCGACTTATTTGGGAGCAATCATTGGATCTTCCCTGGCATTGGCGCTGGTTGAACAGCCGGAAGCCGCAAAGCCTTTTCACGGAATGCTTTTGCCGCTTATCCTTATCGGATTTACGAACCCGGTAGATACTTGTTTACAGCGTGAAAAGTTGAAAATTGAAACACTTTTGGCTTCTTCGGATAAAGGGTCGAAACATGCTTCTGAGAAAAAGGACGTGATGTCAATGCCTGCCATTGCTCTGAAGGATGGAGACGCAGGAGCATGGAAAAGCATAGCAGCTAATTCCAAACTGGAATTTGAAGTGGGTCCTCCGGCGAGCAGAACTTCCGGTGCGATTAAAGATTTCACGGTAGATCTGCAGCTCGATAAAGCAGGTGTGTTGAAAACATTGAATGTGGAAATGGAAAGTGGAAGCTTGACAACTTTCAACGATATCCGGGATGAATCGGTATTGAGTGATGAGTTTATCGGAAGCGAGAAATATCCGAAGATTACCTTCCATTCCAAAAAGATCCGGAAAGTTGGTGAGGATTACAAAATTACGGGTGAATTAGAATTTGTGGGAATGAAAGCTGAAACGGTCGTTGATCTGCGTTTTGTGTCGAAAGTGGATAAAGATGGAAGTGCCGTATTGGTATTTGTCGGGAAATCGGTGGTTGACAGAACAAAACACAACATGACTTCCGATTCGAAAATCGGGGATTTGGTGGATGTTACTTTCGAAGTTGCTGTTTCGCGTTAGAAAAGTTGAAAGGGAACAAAAAGTTCAAATCTTCTTTCACTGACGACCTTCGGTGTCAGGATTTGAAAACGCTCTATGAGCTTCGAAGGTTCAAAATGCTTACGCAGACCTTGCTCCACCATAGCGGTTACGCAAAGGTGAAGAGCTTCAGCATAGGCCCAGAGATCAAAAGGTTTAAAAAGATCAGACAAATTTATTTAGCATTTGAACATTTGAATCTGCCGCGGCAGAAACATTTGAACATGCTTCTGCATCATTTTAAAATGAACCGATAAGAAATTAAAGACAGAAAGTTGTATTTTTCAGCCGTGAAAGTGCTTCTTTTCTGTCTTTTTTTTGCGTCGATTTCTGGTTATGGCCAGCAGGCAGATACTACGTGGAATAAACGTTCTTATTGGGTAGGAGGAGCCAACCTGGTTTTGGGTGGCGGAAGCGTCGGACTGCTCTCTGCAGTTTGGTATAAGGAATACCCAAAATCGAAATTCCATGCGTTTAATGATTCCAATGAATGGCTTTACATGGATAAATTGGGACATTCCTACACAGCCTATAAATTGTCGACCCTGAACTATGCAGCCTGGCGCTGGGCCAGAATGCCCAGGAAGAAAGCGGTTTTTCTATCCGGTGGAATTGCCTGGACTTATCAGCTTTCGGTAGAAATATTGGATGGATTCAGCGCGCAATGGGGATTTTCCTGGGCAGATCTGACTGCAAATACGGCCGGAGCAGGGTTATTTATCGGTCAGCAGCTGGGTTGGGACGAACAGCGTTTCCAGCTGAAGTTCGGCTATAAACCATCGCCTTATGCGGAAATCCGGCCGAACACCCTGGGCTCCAATTTTCCGGAACGCTTGCTAAAAGATTACAATGCCCAAAGTTACTGGCTCTGCGTTGCTCCAGGAACATTTTTCAAAGAATCGAAATTCCCGAAATGGATACAGGTCGGTTTTGGCTACAGCATTGATGCAAAACTGAACGGTGATTTGAATACTTACACCGATTTGAATACCGGGAAAACTTACTTCGCGCGGCAGGAATACGCCATTTCCCTGGATATCGACTGGTCACAGCTTCCTATTAAAAGGCCGTGGTTAAGAAAAGTACTGAAACCGTTGAATGCAATTAAAATACCTTTCCCTTCGGTGTTTTGGAGGAATGGAGTCTGTTATTTCGGAATGTTTTGAACACATTAATCTATCGACAAATTAAACTTTAGACCCCTCAAACGATCTAAATTTCACAAACGAATACTCATGAAAATACTACACACCCTGTTTTTGACCCTTCCTTTTTTGGCGGTCTCCCAATATTCGGACCCAAATGTCGGAAAACCAAACTCCGGTTATGGTTCCGACGGACCATACACGGTTACTTCGGAATCGTTCAATAATGTCAATTTTCCCGGGGAAAATATCGTGATTTACCATCCGCAGGAAATTACAACACCGGTCCCTACGATCTTTTATTCGCACGGATATGGCGGAAATAATCCGCTCTACATCAAAGGATTGACTGATTTTGTAGCAAAAAAGGGATATGCGCTGGTTTTCGTGCCTTACCAAACCACCGGAGTGTCTGTTCCTTTGAGGTACGAGAATTTGCTCCAGGGATTCCGCAAAGCTGCACGAGATTACCCGAACATTATTGATACCACAAGAGCGGCGTTTATGGGACATTCCTTTGGTGGGGGTGCTTCTTTCGGAAATGCATTCAAATGTTTTACCGAAAATAATTGGGGCAGCAACGGGCGTTTTATTTACGTTTCCGCGCAGTGGTATTCCTATAATATCAGTCAGAATGACTTGCAGAACTTCCCTTCGGATGTGAAACTCGTGACAGAGATTTACGAAAGCGATTCTACGAACGACCATCGCCTGGCGGCAGACATTTTCAGAAATATTTCTATTTCCGATACGGAAAAAGATTTCCTGATCCTTCAAAGAGATACGGTCGGTGGGTATGTTTATCCGGCGGATCACAATACACCAAATACTGTCATCGCTTTGAATGCACATGATTACTACGGAATTTACCGCATTTTGGACGCACTGGCAGATTATGCCTGGAACGGGAATGTGTCTGCAAAAGATGTGTGTCTGGGAAATGGTTCCGCGGCTCAAACAACGATGCCTGCCGGATTGAAACCCATGCTTCAGACAGATGTACCGCATATTATACGCCCCATGGAAAGTTACCAGTTTCCCTGCGATTCGATCATTAATTTGAGAATCGGGTATTGTGAACCGCTGGGTGGAATCGGGGAAAGTGCCTTGAACGCTTTAAAAGTCGTGCCGAATCCTTTTGAATCGGATTTTAAGCTGGAAACAGCCGGTGAAATTACCCCAATCCGATTGGTAGATATTTCCGGAAATGAATTACCTTTTGAGTTTGTAAAAACGGGTGGGGAAATGGTAATAAAACCGGAGAATTTGGAAAACGGCCTCTATTTCCTGGAAACAGATAGAGGAACGGTACAATTGATCAAGTATGGAAAATAAGTTATTTCGAATCGAAAGCCCGAACGGGTCAATAAGAGGGAATTTCGCTTCTTGCGGAGAAGGTTCACCGCTTGTATTGATGGCTTGCGGACACAATGGGTTTTACCATTTCGGAATGTTCCCGACCATCCAGGAACGTTTTGCTGAAAAAGGAATTTCTTCCATAGCATTCAACTATACACATTGCGGAATTTCGGACGACGGCGATTATTTCGATGACCTGGAAAGTTATAAAAACAACTGCCGGAGATTGGAAGTGGAAGACCTGGTGTTCATGGCGAAGCAGCTGTCGGAGAATAATTTGTTCCATCAACCGAAGCAATTGTTCCTTTTCGGGCATAGCATGGGTGGGTTTTCAGCAGTATTTGCTTCGAAAGCAATCGAGGAAGCAGGAATAGCAATCGACGGGATCATCCTTTTGAACTCGCTTCGTACACTGGATGTGCGAACTCCGGAAATTATGGAAGAATGGAAAGCAAACGGGGTTTATTTCCGTCCGAATATGCGTACCAAACAGGATTTACCCCAGGGTTCGGAGTTTTTAGCGGAAACTCTGGCAAGTGATTCTGCCTGGAACATGCAAACAGTAGTCGAAAATTTGGACATTCCGTGTTTTGTGGCTCATGCCGTGGATGATGAAGCTGTGCCTTTTGAGCATGGTCGAACGATTTTTTCCTGGGTGTATAAGAACAATTCGCGAAATGCCTTCCTGCCGATTCCCAATGCAGGTCATACTTTAAATACCACACATCCCATGAAACGGGATTCGGAAGAACTGGAGTTTTTCTGCGAACAGGTGGTGGATTGGATGAAAACAATGTGGGCACGCGATTAATCGCGTGCCCACAGGGGGAATTTGTTTTATATTTTCTTGAAGATCACCGTGGCAATGTGCCCTCCGAAGCCGAAAGTATTGCTCATGGCATAGGTAATTTCTTTGGATTTACCTTTTCCTAATGGGAAATCATACAAATCTTTGAACTCCGGTTCGATCTCCGTGGTATTGATCGTTGGTGGAACTACCGAATCACGGATTGCCAAAATACAGGAAATGGCTTCAACCGCTCCAGCTGCTCCCAATAAATGTCCCGTCATGGATTTCGTTCCGGAAACACTTAAATCCGATTTTTCACCGAATACACGTCGCAATGCAATCAACTCGCTGTTATCTCCCTGCGGAGTAGAAGTTGCGTGCATGTTCACATAGTCAATTTGGTCCGCAGTAATTTCCGCATCACGCAATGCTTCTTCCATTCCCAGTACGGCACCGTCTCCTTCCGGATGAGTTCCTGTTAAGTGGTAAGCATCGGCAGCCATTCCACCGCCAACAACTTCTGCGTAGATTTTTGCTCCACGAGCCACAGCGTGTTCGTATTCTTCCAGGATAATGGCTCCTGCACCTTCTCCCATCACGAAACCGTCACGTGTTACGTCAAACGGACGGGAAGCCGTTTCATACGAGTCATTGCGTTTAGATAAAGCCTGAGCTGAAGAGAATCCGCCGATTGCAGCTTCGTTTACTGCAGCTTCAGAACCGCCTGTAATGATCATATTCGCTTTTCCCCATTTGATGTAGTTAAATGCATCGATCATAGCTGTATTGGAAGTAGCACAAGCAGAAACCGCGCAATAGTTGATCCCGCGAAGACCGTATTCCATGGAAATAATCCCGGAAGCGATATCAACTAAGATTCTTGGAATAAAGAACGGTGTGAAACGCGGAGTTCCGTCGCCTGCACAATATTCCTTCATCTGGTCCTGGAAGGTCTGGATTCCTCCGTTTCCGGATCCCCAAATCACTCCGATACGGTCGCGGTTCAATTCCTCGAAATTAATTCCCGCATCTGCAACCGCCTCACGAACAGCAACCAATGCATATTGAGAAAACGGATCGTATTTGCGGATTTCCTTCACATCAAAATGATCTGCCGGATTGTATCCTTTCACTTCACAAGCGAAAGTTGTTTTGAATTTCGATGTGTCAAATTTGGTAATGGGTGCGGCACCGCTTTTACCCGCTTTCATGTTGTTCCAAAAATCCGGAACGTTATTCCCGATTGGTGTAAGGGCTCCCAAACCGGTAATTACAACTCTTCTTGTCATAATGTAAAGTTTCGATTAATAATTGCGAATCCGATAAGATGATCGATCCTGCGTTGCAAATTTAAATGCTAAAGGGGTTCAAAACGTTCAAAGCGTTCAAAAAGTTTAAATTGAACTTTTGAACATTTCAACTTTGAACTGGTTTTATAAAAAACCCAGTTCGAGTTTCGCCTCTTCGCTCATCATATCTTTATCCCATGGCGGGTCGAATACAATGTTTACATGTGCTTCGCTTACACCTTCCACGCTTTCTACTTTCTCTTTAACGTCCTTCGGAAGGGATTCCGCAACCGGACAGTTCGGGGATGTAAGCGTCATGTCTATCTCAACGACCCCTTCTTTCGAGATCCGAACTTCGTAGATCAACCCCAATTCGTAAATATCAACCGGTATTTCCGGGTCGAATATGGTTTTAAGGATCTCAACTATTTTGTCTTCTAAATGTTCCATCTGTTAGTTTGCTAATGCGGACAATGCCAGAATTTTGATTTTTTTGACCATGCTCAGCAATCCGTTCGCACGGGTTGGTGAAAGGTGTTCTTGTAATCCGATGTCTGATATGAAATGAAGATCACTTTTTACGATGTCTTCCGGTTTTTCGTTATCTAGTACGCGGATCAGTAAACCAATGATTCCTTTGGTAATGATCGCGTCAGAATCTGCTGTAAGCTGTATTTTGTCGTTTTCGATAGTCGCATCGAGCCAAACACGGCTCTGGCATCCTTCGATCAACCGATCTTCCGTTTTTTTCTCCGGATCGATTAATGGAAGTTCTTTTCCAAGTTCAATGATGTATTCGTATTTTTCCATCCAATCGTCGTAGATGGCAAATTCGTCAATGATTTCCTGCTGTTTTTCTTCGATATTCATAATATGCTTCTAACTCTAACTAACCCAGCATGGAAATACTTTTCTCCACGGCTGCTATAAATTGATCGATTTCTTCTCGTGTGTTGTAAAATGCAAAGGAAGCACGCACGGTTCCCGGAATTTGGTAAAAATCCATCAGGGGCTGTGTACAATGATGCCCGGTTCTTACTGCAATTCCCTGTTTGTCTAAAAGGGTTCCGATGTCGAAAGGATGAATGCCGTCGACGGTGAAAGCAACAACCGAAGTTTTGTTTTTGGCTGTTCCGATCAAACGGATATTTTCAAATGTTTCGAGCATTTCCTGTGCATATTCTGTCAGTTCCCGTTCGTATTCTTCCAATTCGTGGGGGTTGAACTGGTCCAGATAATTCAGAGCTGTTCCCAGACAGATCCCGCCGGCAATGTGAGGTGTTCCCGCTTCAAATTTGAACGGCAGTTCATTGTAAGTGGTGCGCTCAAAGGTTACTTTGGAAATCATATCGCCGCCGCCCTGGTAAGGAGGCATTTCATCCAATATCGCTTCTTTTCCGTAGAGAACACCGATTCCGGTAGGACCGAAAACTTTATGCCCCGAGAAAACGAAAAAGTCACAGTTCATGGCAATAACGTCCACTTTGGTGTGCTGCACGCTCTGTGCTCCGTCGATTAAAACTTTTGCTCCCACGGCATGTGCCGCTTCGATAATTTCTTCCACCGGGTTGATGGTTCCCAAACTGTTAGAGATATGGGTCACGGCAACGAGTTTTGTTTTGGAAGAAAGCATGTTTTGAAAATCCTCCATGATGAGTTCTCCACGCTTATTGATCGGAATGACTTTCAGTACCAGTTTTTTGCGCTCGGCAAGCATTTGCCAGGGTACAATGTTGGAGTGGTGCTCCATGGCAGAGATCATAATTTCGTCTCCCGCACTCAGCAATTCCCCGAACGAATGGGCAACCAGGTTAATCCCGTCTGTTGTTCCTTTGGTAAAAATGATTTCCTCTTTTTTTTCTGCGTTGATAAAGCGGCGGATGATTTCACGTGCTTCTTCGTACTCATTGGTAGCCTTCTGGCTCAAATGGTGCACTCCGCGGTGAATGTTCGCATTGTCCTTACTGTAATATTGATTGATGGCATCCAATACCATCTGAGGTTTTTGGGAAGTTGCTCCGTTGTCAAAATAGATGAGGTTCTTTCCGTATACTTGTTGGCGCAAAGCAGGGAAGTCCTGGCGGATATCGCGCACACTGAATTTTCTTTTTGATGGATTTTCCATAGTACAAAGATAGTTATAATGCTATTTGTATTTGTTCTAAATAAGATTAATTTCCAACCTTTTTATTTTAGCTGTATCTTAGCTTTAAATTGATTACAAATGAGGGCATTATACCTATTATTAATATTGGTGGTTTTAGGTTCCGGTTGTGAGAAATACAACCTCAAGCAGCCGGCATACCTAAATGTGAACTGGAGATTTGCATCTACTAGTAATGCACAAGGGAATTACACCATTACTAACGGGTACTTTTACTCGAAAGAATTTATTATATCAGGTGTTCGCGAAAAAGGTGCTCCAGTCGAGATAACAAAAAGCTTACCTGAGGGACTTCAGAAAATCCAATTCTCTACTCAGAATGATCTGGGAATTTCATTGGATGTGCCAATGGGAGATTATACGGAATTTAACTTGAAGGCACTGATGGATAAGTCGAATATTCCGTGTTTGAAATTAGAAGGAACTTACGTTAAGGGTAATTTAACTTACCCAATGAGAATTGAATGGTCAAATTTAGATGATTTAACTTTTAAAGTTCAAAATCCATTTTTTTTAAAGAAAAAGAAA
Organism: uncultured Fluviicola sp.; assembly: GCA_966248825.1. Taxonomy (GTDB): domain Bacteria; phylum Bacteroidota; class Bacteroidia; order Flavobacteriales_D; family Crocinitomicaceae; genus Fluviicola. The sequence continues at coordinate 10,469 of CBINBC010000002.1, read as the reverse complement.
GATTATAAGATCTATATTGGATTTGATATTAATAAGTTATTTAATATTTCCTCCAGTTATCTTTTGTCTCCTCCTATATTTAATGAAAATGGAGTTGAAACTGTAGTAATCAAAAATAATGCTGGTGCAGGCCAGGCGTTTTATGATGCAATGACCGCGCAATTAGAAAATGCATTGGTTATAACCGTTGAATAATGTCTGCAGAGTACAAAGATATCATCGAAGGCTGCGCAAATTGGGAACGATCTGCACAGGAACGGTTGTATCGTCTTTTTTCCAAAGACCTGTTTAAGGTATGCAAGCTTTACGGAGCCGATACCCAGGATGCGGAGGATATGCTGCACGATGCATACATGCACATTTATAAAAACATTGGTTCATATACATTTACAGGGTCGTTCGAAGGCTGGCTGCGAAGAGTTACCGTGAATTGCTGCCTTCAGACACTGCGTAAACGGAAAAATTTCGCACAATTGGGAGATGTTCCTGCTGTGGACCAGGAAGAAGCGGATTTGGAAACTGGTATTCCATTTGCCAAAGTCCTGGAAGAGATCAACCTGTTGCCTACAAAGGCCGGATTGGTGCTCAAATTGTATGCTTTGGAAGGATGGTCGCATTCGGAGATTGCAGAAGAACTGGAAATTTCCGTAGGAACTTCCAAGTCGCAGTTAAACTATGCACGTTCGGTGCTTAAACAAAAATTGGTTTCTTAAAAGATGTCTTTAGACAAACGAAATATTCATACAAACCGGGAGTTCAAATCTCTGCAAAAATCTTTCGAGCAATGGGAGACGGGTTCGCCGTCTGCTGATGTCTGGGAAAATTTGGAGGCGGATTTGGCAGTTTCCGCTGTTTGGGACCGTTTGGACGAAACACTGGAAGCAAACGGAAGTTCTGCAGACAAAGCGTTGGTAGATTCTTACGAGAATTGGTCGCCGAATACTTCCGGAGACGGGTGGTCGCGCCTGGAAGAACAGCTTTCAAGAGAACGCGTGTGGAACCGTTTGAATACCACATTAAATTACCCGGTTACAACCCGCATTCCGTGGATGAAAATGGCCGCGGCTTCTATTTTGTTTGTATTCCTGGCATTCTATACAGACCGCTACACCGATTCGAATAGTAGTAATTCCGGTGCGGTTTATTTAACTGCTTTTGAAAATATTTCCGATTCAAATACGACAAATACTGATCGTCAGATCGCTGCTGTAAACGGAACAACTGATGTTCCTAAGAACAATACTGCGAACAACACTCCTCAAAATACGGATCCGCAGCAACGCGTAATTGCGAATAATGAGGTGAATGGTGTGAACGGAGTACAGAATAACTTAGCACAGAATACTGAAAAAGCTGCTCAGAATAACGAATTGACCGCAAATCAAAATCAGGTTGAAAGCACTTCGAATGCGAGTGCAAGTGAAGGAATAAATGCAGCGGATCTCGCTTCTTTGGACCAATTGGCTGCCAGGGAAGTATCGGAATTTGGGCCGCAGGGAACAATCGGGGATTTTGACTTCCTGCCGTTTCAGGCACCTTTCAGACCGAGATTCAGTGCGCTGGTCGGCGGACAGTTTGCCTTTATTGATGAGAAGAACAGAAGTGCATTCTCCAGTTCACTTCCTTCCATGGGAATCGCAGCTGACTTTCAGTACCACACTTATTTGAGAAAGTGGAGATTCACACAGGATGTTGGTTTCAGCCAGTATGCACAGTCGAACGGAGGCTATGTTAACGGACGCTACACGAGTTCGAACCAGAAATTGAACACGATTTACTTGTCGTCTTCCGTAGGATATACCTTCAGAGGAGTAACCATTTCAGGAGGAATTGCGGTGAACCGCTTGTTGAACGGGTACGAGGAGAGCCGAACAGCCATTACGAACGTGTATAATTCGAAGAAATTACAGGTTGGAGCAACAGCCGGGGTGGATTACCATTTCACACCGTTTAGAAATAAAACAGCACTCGGATTGGGGGTTCAATACCAGTTCATTTCCAGGCTGAAAAGTGAGAATACGGTATTTAATGATATCCAGGGCGTGAAGCTCCAGATAAAATATTCATTTTAATTTCCAACCTTTTGAGATGAACTGCATCTAAGGGGTAGAAAGATATTTATTTCGTTGTCAACTTCTCCATGGAGTTTGAAAAATTACTACAGCTCAAAACGATAACGAAATAGTCGAGGCAAGGTAGAACTGGCTTGAATAAAGGTCCCGCGAAAGTGGGACTTTTTGTTTCCCGCGGATAGCGCTGATTTCGCCGATAAAATTTCTAGTGGTTGTTTGGCAAAATTTATAACGGAGTAATACAACTGAAATCTGCGTAATCCGCGAGATTAGCGGGAGCTTTTACCTTTTCACGGCGTACATCAAAAATTCCTTATTTCCGTCGCCGCCTATGATCGGTGAGTCGGTAATTCCTTTCACTTCAAAGTGCGAATCTACTGCTGCTTTTTCGATGCGTTTCAGGATATCCGGGTACACGGATGCGCTTTTCACCACTCCGTGCTTGTTCAGGAACCGTTTTTCCAATTCGAACTGCGGTTTGATCAATGCAACGAGTAGTCCGCCTTCTTTTACAAAAGAACCGGTGAACGGAAGCACTTTTTCCAGTGAAATAAAGGAGACGTCGATCACGATTCCATCTATAGGTTCCGGGATATGAGCAGTTGTCAGCTCTCGGATATGTGTTTTCTCCATATTGGTAATGGAAGGATTGGTGCGGATGCGCTCGTGCAGTTGTCCGTGGCCAACATCTACACAATAAACGTGTTTTGCTTGTTTGCTGAGCAATACTTCCGTAAACCCGCCCGTGGAAGCACCGAGATCAATAAATGTCTTATCGGAAACGTCGATTTGGAAGTGTTCAAGTGCTTTCAATAACTTCAATGCCCCGCGGGAAACCCAGGTCAACTCTTCATTTAAAAGCAGGATCTTGGCGTCAATGGCAATTTTCTTGCCCGGTTTTTCAACGGAAACCCCGTTTACCAGTACATCACCGTTCTTAATCAATTCTTCGCCTCGTGTCCGGGAGGTTACCAAACCGCGGTCGACCAATAGTTTATCCAAGCGTTCTTCCATGCTGCAAAGTTACTTTATTAATTACGAATTATGAATTCCAAATTCCGAATTGTAGAAAGTGCTGTAAATCGAATGAACGAATGAAAAAATGATTGATTATTTAACCATAAAATTAAAATCTGAAAACCAAGCAATTTTTATTTCACAGATTAACAGTTGTTTTCACCTAATTTCAATAAAATCAGCTATATATGCAACCGAATCTCGTATTTACACGTCTATTTTTTTGGATAATTTCTAGCGTTAATTATCTTTGGTTTTACATTAATTGTACACTACATGAAACTACTAACTGGTGCGTTGCTGGGGTTACTTCTTCCGCTACCTTCCTTTGGACAGATTTTCTATTCAAATGGTGCGCTGCTTTCGATTTCTTCAGGAGCAATCGTGCAGGTAAACGGTGGTGCCGAACTTGCACAAACAACAACCTTTACCAATCAGGGATCTGTCACCATTACCAAGAATTCTACTTTCCCGAATCCGGGAACATTTAAGATCGGAGCGAATGCTTCCGCAAGCGGAAATGGGTTTTACCTGGTTGAACAGGATTGGGTAAATGACGGAATGTTTAATTTCGGTACATCGACGGTAACTCTTTTTGGGAATACCCAACAATTTATTACGTCAACAAATGGTGTTTCAACGGTTTTTAACAACCTGGTACTCACCGGAGCGGGAACCGGGAATGATCGAAAGAAAACACTGCAGGGTGTAAATGCATCTACCGGAGCATCCGGAAGTCTGCAACTCAATGACCGGGAATTGGAAACGCAGACCAACAGCTTTTTTGTGTTGAATCCTGCTGTTACAGCAATCACTTATTCCACTATATTCGGAGCAGAGGGATTTGTAAGCAGTTTGGAACCCGGAACACTTTCACGAATCACGAATTTTGCAAGTACTTATATCTTTCCAACAGGTTCGAGTGCGGGAACATTGCGTTTTCGTCCTGTTGAACTAACTCCTCAAACAAACATCGGATCAGAGTATACAGTTCGGTTCAATAATTACGATGCCAATACGGATGCATTTGACCGAAATGAGAATGACGGCAACATGTGTGCTTTGAATCCGGCTTATTACCATTCCATTGAACGACTTATCGGTAATGCACCAACGGATATCCGTTTATTTTATGTCATTGCAGATGACGGCGATTGGACAGGAATGGCTCATTGGAGAACTGCCAGTTCCGATTGGAACGATATGGCTGCAAATACCTCAGCTATCAGCGGTGGTTTCACTACCCGGACAAGAACAGGCTGGAATTTTATGAATCCGGGATTCCCTTATATTCTGTCGACAGCAAGACCTGGTCCTCCGGCTTTGAATTGTCCTGCAGTTTGTGAGAATTCCTTTAATAACGAGTTTTCCGTAAACGGGGGATCCGGAAATTTCCAATGGACATTCCCTTCAAATGGCACGATCATTTCCGGACAAGGAACTTCCAGTGTATTTGTGGACTGGACAACTGGTACCGGTGAAATTACAGTGGTGGATATGGGAGCAAACGGATGCAGTTCGCAGCCTGGAAACTGTACTCCTGTGATCAAACCTTCTCCGGCTGCACAATTCAGCTACACGGAAGAAGGGACCAGTTATGTGTTTACAGATGAAAGCACGGGCTCAATAACTGCATGGAACTGGAATTTTGGTGACGGACAAGGTTCTGCTTCTCAAAACCCGGCGCATATCTATGAAGACAACGGAGATGCTTACAACGTTACTTTGCAGGTTACCGCAGCAAACGGCTGTATGGCAAGCCTTACGCAAATCATTGAGATTTTCCAGGATATTACTGTTCCGAATATCATCACTCCAAATGGTGACGGTACAAACGACTTTTTCTTAATCAAAACAGCAGGAATTAAATCATATGATCTTGTCATCGTTAACCGGTGGGGAAATACTGTCTTCAAATCAAGTGATCCAACCGTAATCTGGGATGGAAAAAGTGATGGACAACCGGTAGCCGAAGGGGTTTACTTTTATAAGCTAAAAGCCTCTTCTGCTTCGAAAGAATACAATTACCAGGGCAACGTAACGGTTGTCAGAAATTAATCAAAATTACTATGCTACAAAAACAGAACTTTATCGCAGCTATTGCGTTCGTCTTCGGATTAAATGCTGCTTATGCACAAAATAATGTCGGGATTGGTACAACAACACCAAATGCGAATGCTATTTTGGAAATGCAATCAACCACTCAGGGAGTATTGGTGCCCAGAATGACAACGATTCAAAGAAACGCGATCGCTGCCCCTTCTGAAGGATTGCTGGTTTACGATACTGATGTGAACTGCTTTTTCTTTTACGAGAGCAGTACCACTTCCTGGTTAAGTTTATGTAACGCGGGTGGAGTCGGTCCTCAAGGCCCGGCAGGTCCAGCCGGACCAACAGGTGCTACAGGCCCTGCGGGTCCACAAGGTCCGGCGGGAATAAACGGGGTTGATGGTGCAGTTGGTCCTCAAGGTCCTGCAGGAGCAAATGGAGTGGATGGTGCACCGGGAGCAACAGGTCCTGCAGGATCAATGGGTGCTACAGGACCTGCAGGTCCACAAGGTCCGGCGGGTCCGGCAGGCGCTACCGGAGCAACAGGTCCTCAAGGTCCGTCTGGAGTTATCAATAGATATCATGTATACGGAACGGCAGGAAGAACGGGAGTAACCAGTACTGCATTGACTGTTCAACCGGGAATGAGTCAGGTAATTACTTTATCGGCACCATCAACCGTAATCATTTGGGCAACTATCGGGGCATTAAATACTTCAGTAGGAGGAACTGCTTACTCTTTGGTTGATATGGTTGTTCATATAAACGGAAATCCTTTGGCAAATGGCGGATGGAATCGAATGTTCATTACCAATACTTCGGCTGTGACCGGAATGGGAAATTGTGCTATTAATACCATGGTTACTTTGCCGGCCGGAACTCATACGATTGATTTGAGAACAAATCGATCTTCCGGATCATCTGTTGTGACTATCGGAGGGAATTCTGCCCTGGAGGTAAACCCGGGTGAAATGACAATTATGGTATTAAACTAATCGAATGATGAAAAAATTACTAGTATTCTTAGGGTTGAGTTTATTCTCATCGACCGCTTTCTCTCAGCAGCAAGTTTCAAATGCCAGAAAACCAATTGCCGCTCCTGTTCCAGAGAAAGTCAGTATATCAGAAGGGTTGGTCTCAGATTCAACAGCTGTTAGTACTATGAAAAGACCAATAAATCGGAATCAGGAAATTCCTGTTTCTAATGGCACGGGGGAGAGCAAGGAACAGGCACCAATAGTGAATTCTACCAAGAGAAAACCGGAATAGGTTATTCAAAATAAAAGGGTCAAAAAAAATCCAGTATCTGTTAAACCGGTACTGGATTTTTCAATTTTATAAGAACTTCAATTATTCAATCACCCAATTGAATCGTTCTTTCAATATTTCATGAATACGATCGGTTACTGCTTCGTTCTCGATTTTTTGGATCACATCTTCAATGAAAGCTCCTACCATTAATTGTCTGGCACTAGCTTCGCTCAAACCGCGTGCACGCAGGTAAAAAACTGCCTCTTCATCCAATTGTCCGGTTGTGGAGCCGTGTGAACATTTTACATCATCGGCATAAATTTCCAATTCCGGTTTGCTGTTGATCGTAGCATCATCGCTCAATAATACATTCCCGTTCGACTGGAATGCGTTAATCTTTTGAGCGTCTTTACGTACGAATACTTTCCCGTTGAAAACAGCCGTAGCTTTTCCGTCGATCACACCTTTGTATAACTCGTTGGATTCACAGTTCGCCACTTTATGGTCTACAACTGTGTGGTTATCCACATGTTGGTTTCCATTCAGGATATAAGCTCCGTTCAAATGCGTTTCGCAATTCTGACCGTCTACTTCGATAGTCAGGTTGTTACGAACCAACAATCCGTTTAAAGTAACCGTGTTAATAGTGAAGTTGGAATCGGGGTGTTGGTTTACCAATTCGGTAGATACCTGGAAGCAAGACTCGTGTTCTTCCTGTAACTTGTCAATGGTCAATTTTGCATTCTTCCCAACATGGATCTCAGAAATCACGTTCGTGAAGTTGTCCGAACCATTTACAGAGATCGAACGCTGAATGAACTGCACTTCTGAAAAAGCTTCCGCAACCAAAACGTGTCTCAGATTGGAAAGGATATTTGCATTTGTGTTGATCTGAATGATTTCAATAACTGGTTCGATCTGCATTTTAGCAGAAACATGAACGTACAATCCGTCAGTCGTATAAGCCGTATTTATGGAGGAAAAAACTTCTCCGTCCAATAATACATTTCCACCCAAAACTTTCACTTCAGCTTCGTCCATTTGAGAAAGCGGGAGAATTTTAAGTCCTTCAGGGTAGGATTTGGAAGAAAGTTCGCTTGAAAAATGTCCGTTTATGAAAACGTACTGAACAGAATCCGCTGACAGTCCGAAATTTCCGGAAAGAGAAACCGGTTTTTCCTGGATGGATAAATTGCTGTTCTTGATTTTGGCTACACGGGTATATTTCCATGCCTCCGTTTTGGTAGTTGGAAAAGGAGTGTTTTCTAAGACTTCAAGCGCTTTTTGACGCAATTCCTCATTCAATGGGAAATCACCTTTTAACTGCCAATTCACACTTGCTGCCGATTCTTTTTCAATGGTTTGCATCTGTATGAATTTAAATTATTGAGCAAATTCTGCTTTAATCCAGTCGTATCCTTTTTCTTCCAATTCAAGAGCCAATTCTTTCGGACCTGATTTTACGATTCTTCCGTCGTAAAGTACGTGTACAAAATCCGGAACGATATAATCCAGCAAACGTTGGTAATGTGTGATTACTACCGTTGCATTTTTATCGGATTTCAAAGTATTTACTCCATTTGCTACAATGCGAAGTGCATCAATGTCCAATCCGGAATCCGTTTCATCCAGGATGGATAATTTCGGATCAAGCATGGCCATTTGGAAGATCTCGTTTCTTTTTTTCTCCCCTCCGGAGAATCCTTCGTTTACTGAGCGGGAAGCCAATTTAGCATCCAATTCAACGATTGCCGACTTTTCTTTTACCAAAGCCATGAAATCTTTTGCCGAAATGGAAGGTTCTCCGCGGTATTCACGAATTTCGTTCAAAGCCGTACGCAGGAAATTCACGTTTGAAACACCCGGGATCTCAACCGGATATTGGAATGCCAGGAACAAACCTTCGCGTGCACGGTCTTCGGTTGCCATTTCCAGCAAATCTGTCCCGTCAAAGTCTACAGAACCTTCTGTGATTTCGTATTCTTCGCGACCTGCCAGAACACTTGCCAAAGTACTTTTTCCTGCGCCATTTGGCCCCATGATTGCGTGAACTTCACCTGCTTTTACTTCTAAGTTCAATCCTTTCAGGATCTCTTTCCCGTCAATCGACGCGTGTAAGTTATTTATCTTTAACATCTTATTCTTCAATTATGAATTGCTGAATTATCAATTATCAAGTGCACGGTATCCAACTTGATAATTGATAATTAATTCATTGCTAATTATTCATTTATCCTACCGATCCTTCCAAACTGATCGACAACAATTTTTGTGCTTCAACAGCAAATTCCATCGGAAGCTGGTTCAGTACTTCTTTACAATATCCGTTTACAATCAGGCTGATTGCTTTTTCTTCCGAAATACCTCTTTGCAGGCAGTAGAAAATCTGGTCTTCTCCGATTTTTGAAGTAGTTGCTTCGTGCTCAATTTTTGCACTTGGGTTCTTGCATTCAATATATGGGAAGGTATGTGCTCCGCACTCATCGGTCATCAAAAGAGAGTCGCACTGGGAGAAGTTTCTCGCATTGTGTGCATTCTTATGAATCTGGACCAATCCACGGTAAGAATTGTGTGATTTTCCGGCTGAAATTCCTTTGGAGATAATTGTACTCTTGGTGTTTTTTCCAAGGTGGATCATTTTTGTTCCGGTATCTGCCTGCTGGAAATTATTGGTTACCGCCACGGAATAGAATTCCCCGATGGAATTATCTCCTTTGAGAATACATGACGGATATTTCCAGGTTACTGCCGAACCGGTCTCTACCTGTGTCCACGAGATTTTAGCATTGGTTTCACAAATTCCGCGTTTTGTTACGAAGTTGAAAACTCCTCCGTCCCCGTTCTTGTCTCCTGGATACCAGTTCTGAACGGTTGAATATTTGATTTCGGCATCTTTCAGTGCGATCAATTCCACTACAGCAGCGTGCAGCTGATTTTCATCACGTTGCGGAGCTGTACAGCCTTCCAGGTAAGAAACATACGATCCTTCATCTGCAATAACCAGTGTTCTTTCAAACTGACCGGTATTTGCTTCGTTGATACGGAAGTAAGTCGATAATTCCATCGGACATCTTACACCTTTTGGAATGTAGCAGAAAGAACCATCCGTAAATACTGCCGAATTTAAAGCAGCGTAGAAATTATCCGTTGCAGGAACAACCGATCCCATGTATTGCTTTACCAATTCCGGGTGTTCCTGAACTGCTTCAGAAAAGGAACAGAAGATAATTCCAAGTTCTTTTAATTTGGACTTAAAGCTGGTAGCAACCGAAACGGAATCCATTACGAAATCCACTGCTACACCTGTCAAACGCTGCTGTTCCTCCAATGAAATTCCCAATTTTGCCATGGTTGCTTTCATTTCCGGATCTACATCATCCCAGCTTTCGTATTTTTTGGTTTGCTTTGGAGCGGCATAATAGGAAATTCCCTGGAAATCGGGTTTCGGGTACGAAATATGTGCCCAGGAAGGCTCAGTCATTTCAGACCAGATTTTGTAACACTTCAATCGGTATTCCAACAACCATTCCGGTTCTTCTTTCTTAGCAGAAATAAACCGGATAATATCTTCGTTCAATCCAAGCGGAGCTCTGTCGGATTCAATATCAGTTGTAAAACCAAATTTGTATTCCGAATTTTCTAAATCCTTCGCTAAGTCGTTTTCAGTATAACCCATCTAAATTTTGTACTATATTATAAGGAGAAAGATTCTCCGCAACCACAGGTTCTTCCTGCATTTGGATTCGAAAACACAAATCCTTTCCCGTTTAATCCTCCTGAAAAATCAAGTGTTGTCCCAACCAGGTATAAGAAGCTCTTTTTGTCAACAACCACTTTAATTCCGTTATCTTCAAAAATCTTATCGTCTGCGCTTTCCTGATTATCAAAAGTGAGTTGGTACATCAATCCGGAGCAACCCCCTCCTTCAACACCAACACGAATGAAATAGCCTGATTTGCCTTCGTCTTCCATCAAGCGGATTGCCTGCTTTTTTGCTTGTTCTGTTACTGTAATCATGACAAGTGTCTTGTGCTCTTTATTTAGATTAATTTTAAATAAAGCTGTATTTCGTTGACAAAA
>CBINBC010000001.1:0-436987 GCA_966248825.1 uncultured Fluviicola sp. | reverse complement strand
CGACTTTAATTGTTTCTGCTTCCACTGCTGAAAGTGAGAGTACTTCATTATTTTCGTCCAGGTTCTGTAATGAAAACATAACGTCAAAAACCGCATTTCGATCCGTTGCTCTGTGAATATTTAAATCTTCAACGAGCAGGTCAAAAGGATACATTTGATGTTCGAATGATGCCAATGTATTCGTACTCACTTGCTCGAATAATAACTGAAACGATTGCCCAGGATCGACCTTGTTTCGAAACACCAATGTATTTGCGTAGTAACCAATCTGATCCAGCAAATCCTCATGATTACGGCCTGCGATAGGGCTTGCCACAATAATATCTTTTTGGGAAGTGAATTTGTAACTCAACACAGTCCAAACAGCTAACAAGCCTGAATAAAGACTGCCGTTGTTATTCTGACAAAATGATCGAAGCTTAGTTGTAAGCTCTGAATGAATATAGGTGCTAAGAGTTTCGCCCTTGTATGTTTTGTATTTCGGTCGCATTTTAACACCTGGAAAATCCAATCGTGGTAACTCACCTTTCAGGGTTTCCATCCAAAATTGTCTGGCTTCGTCATAATCTCCATTCTGGAGTTTATTCAGTTGCCAATGTGTGAAGTCTTTGTACTGAATTCTTAATTCGGGTAGAGATGGTGCTTCTCCTGCTAAGAGAGCCGCATATGACATCAATATATCGTTGTGAAGCACTCCTCTTGACCATCCATCACTAATAATGTGATGAAGGTTAAAATAGAATAAGTATTCCTTTTCCAGCTCAATGATTGCAACTCGAAATAAGGGGCCTTTTTCCAAATCAAACGGTTTAATGGAATTTTCTCGGACATATCGTTGTGCGAGCTGTTCTGCATTTTTTTCGGTTTGATAATCAAAGTAATCTACGCTATAACTAAATTGTTCAGCAGTAATGACCCACTGGCGTATTTCTTGGGCTTCCCCTTCCTTAAAAAAAGTTCGCAAAATTTCATGCCGACTCACTACATAATTAATTGCCTGTTGCAATATCGATAGCGAGGTGTCCTTACTCAACCGCAGTTCTATGGGAACATTATATGCTTCAGAACCCTGGCCGAATTGACTTACAATCCACAGTCTCTTTTGTGCATTCGAAAGGGGATAATTTTCTTGAATTGGAATTACAGGAATGGAATCGAATTTTTCTTCTTCTCTGCTCAAAAACGCTATGACTTCTTGTTTTCGTTCAGAAATTTTGCTAAGGATATTTTCATCTACATCATCCCGAAGAAAATGCACCTTAAGCTTCTCACCGTTTAATTCAAGAGTAATCCCTGCTTCGTTTAACTCCCCTAAAAACTTCTTCATAGTAAAACTCTGTAATACGTTATAACAATTTGTTCCTTACCGTTACAATTCAATTGTTTTCTTAATCTTAGATGTATCTAATTCCAGATTTGAACTCATTTCATTGATCCTATTGGCTATAAAATCAATTGTGGGATTCTGGAATAGCTCCTGAAGGTTAAGACTGACTTTAAACTCTTTTTGAACTTTCATGACAACTTTAATCGCTTTTATACTTTGCCCGCCTAAATCAAAGAAATTGTCATTAACACCAATCTCTTCTGCGCCGAGTATTTCTTTCCAGATTTCAACCAATCGTTCTTCTAATACATTTCTGGCAGCGATGAATTCAACTCCGGTTGACATTTTATTTTCTTCCGGATCAGGGAGCGCTTTTTTGTCAATCTTTCCATTAATAGTTAACGGGATTTTATCGATTTCAATAAAGGTGTCGGGCACCATATATTCCGGGAGAAAAGTCCCCAGTTCCATGCGCAAATCATTCGAATTTAATTTAGTTTTGGCGACAACATATGCCACTAGCTGAAGATCTCTTCCTTCCCTGTGTTGGACCAGAACAATCACTTGTTCTACCTCCATACATTGAAGTAGCGCATGTTCAATCTCCTTTAATTCAACACGGTAACCACGCACTTTTACTTGATCGTCGACTCTGCCAATAAAGTCAATCTCACCATTGGGTAATCTCACCCCAAGATCTCCGGTGCGGTACATTTTTGCGTTTGCGATAAATGGACTATCGATAAATTTTTGATTTGTGAGATCTTCACTGTTCAAATAACCTTTTGTTACTCCAATTCCTTCCAGGCAAATTTCTCCAACGATTCCTGTAGGACACATTTTGCCAAACTTATCTAAAATAAAAGCACGATTGTTTCCGAACGGTTTCCCAAGAGAAATATCTATTTCATTGGTATTATAATCAATTCGCTTTAATAGCTTTCCAATGGTTGTTTCTGTTGGTCCGTAATGATTGTACAATTGTCCTTGATAACCTCTCGATTTCAATTCGCTAACAACCGACTCAGTAAGCTTTTCACCTCCAAAAACAAGACATTTGGAAGGCATGAAAGTAGATGTATTATCTTGTAATGATCTCCAGTGAGACGGCACCATTTTGATACAATCTACTTCGATATTAGCTGCTAATGAAGGAGTTCTTAACTCTTCGTCACTAAAGATTCTCAATTCACCTCCAAGAATCAGCGAAGGGTAAATCATTGTACTACCCAAATCTGCTGCAATGGTTGTTAATAACCCAAATTTTTTGCATTGATCGAGATTTGTTACAGACAGAACTCCATGTACATAATCCAACAACGCCCCGTGATGAACCAAAACACCTTTTGGTAATCCCGTACTTCCCGACGTATAAATCATATACGCTATATCCTCTGCCGAAAACGGGTGATTTAGGTTGGATATTTTCAGATTTTCTTTTTCTTTAAACTTTTGTAACTCATCATTATCAATCAATACTTTGCAACCTGAGTTTTCCAGAATATAATTGATTCGATCCTGTGGAAACAACGAATCCATAGGAACAAATACCGCCCCCGACTTCAAAATTCCAAGAATGGAAACAATCATCCATTCACTTTTGTCAAGTTTAATACCAACAAAATCATTCGGCTGAACGTTGTGTTGTTCTTGCAGATAATGAGCCAATTGATTGGCTTTCTCATTCAACTCACGATAGTTCAATTTGTTATTCTCAAAACTCACTGCTATCGCTTCAGGATTGCGCTCGGCACACTCTTCAAAAAGCTGAACAATTGATTTTTCTTCCGTAGCAGGAACTTTTACAATACTAACTTCATCGAGTAATGTTGTCATTTCCGCCTCACTCATATATTCGAGTGTACATAGAGGCGCATCTTTGTGCTCAAGAAATTGTCTGATCAGATTTTGAAAATGCACTATCATTTTAGCTATTCCATCTGTCTCGTATTTCTCTTCATTATATCTGAATCTTACTGTTAGAGAATCCCGATTTGGAGCCATCAGAATACTAAGGTCGTAATGATTCTGTTCATTAATCTTTAGGTCTTTTACCACAATACACAAATCACTTGATTCATTCGATTCGTCGAATTTGTCACTCACTACATCCTGGAATGGGAAATTTTCAAATACCGTGTAATGTTGAATTAGGTCCATACCCAAATCGGATTGATCCTGAATGTCTGCCAGACCTACAAACTGGTAAGGTGTAGATTCAATAAACTTCTTCTGTACATTTTTACATAAATTCATTGGTGTATCATCAGCCTCGTAGCTTACTCTTACAGGTACTGAGTTAATAAACAATCCAACCATATTTTCAACACCGGACAATTCGGCCGGTCTTCCAGAAACGATAGAACCAAACACTACATCCTGTTTGTTATTGTATCTCGATAACAGATATCCCCAAATACTTTGTATAAAAGAGTTCTGTGTGAGGCCATTTTCTTTGCAAAACTCATCCATTCGGGCAAAAATAACAGGCTCTATCTCTAGGGATTGTATTTTCCCGTTGTACGACTCTACCTTTTCTTTCGTTTTTTGGTATGGAACATGGGCAATTTCCGAATAATCTTCCAGATAACTTTTCCAATATTTCAGCGGTTCAAGCACATCGTAATCACCCAACCAGTTGATGTAATCAACATATTCTTTAGGTTTTGGCAATTGAGACGGAACACCTTGATAATTTGTATTCAGAATTTCGTAGAACTCACCTATCAAAATACCCAAACACCAGCCATCCATAAGAATGTGGTGATGAGTCCAGATAAATTCATAATCATCTCCTCCAAGGTCAATAATTCTAATCTTCATTTGAGACGGATCGGTTAGGTCGAACCCCTTGACTATATCCTTTTTGCGCTCTTGCTCAAGATACTGATCAAATTCACTATCACTCAAACCTTCTGGAACCGCTTCGACTGAAAATTTTGGTGTCACCGTTTTATGGACAACTTGCAAAGGAACATCAGCAAACCGGTTCGTAAAACTGGTTCTCAGAATTCCATGTCTATCCAAAAGTGTTTGGTATGCGCGCTCCATCTCAACCGCATCGAAATGTGGTATATGTAAGGTTTGAGAAATCTGTTGTATATAAAATCCTGAATCCGGTTCTTTTAACCATTGAAAGAATAATCCACCTTGTAATGGCGAAAGTTTGTATATGTCAACAATTTCAGTATTCGCCGAGATTGTATCAATCTCTGTCTGACTGATTCCTGTGAATGATAAATCCGACGGTGTTTTATAGGATTTCTTGATTTTACTTAACGAGTTAATCAAGTTTGACAAGTTTGATTCGAAGCAATCAGCCAACCGTTGAATCGTTTCCGTTTTATAATTTCTCTCGTTAAAGACAATGGACATTGTTAATTGATCAGACAGTAATACACCTGATACATCCAACAAAACATCTGCCTTATTCAATTCATTAGAATTTTCACCAATGGACTCCGAAGAGAATTGTAATGAAGAAGGCTCTTCGCCACCATCATTGTTGCCAAAATCTCCTAAATAATTGAAGATGATCGATGGCTTAAGTTCTGTAAGAATTTCTCCGGACAAGTATTTCAAAATACCGTATCCAATACCGTTGTTTGGAATTTTCCTGAGGTCTTCCTTAATACCAATCAAATTTTCGATTTCATTTTTGGAAGACGAGACATCCAATACAAACGGATAGATGGTTGTGAACCAACCGACTGTTCTTGTGATATCAACCTTATCTATAATCTCTTCACGTCCATGCCCTTCCATCTTTACAACAGACTTTTCAATGCCCATAATCTCCGAAATTGCACGGGCCAAAGCAGTTAACAAGACATCTTTGATCTTGGTATTATATGCTTTCGAAGTTTTTGTCAGTAACTTTTCAGTAATGTCTGCATCCAGAGTGAAAGCCACATGATTCAGATTATCTGCCTCGTTTGTATTGGTATCAACCTTAAACTCAGGAATGCTTTGATTATTCAATTCCTTCCAAAATGCCATTTCTTTAGCCAGTTCTTGACTTTTAGAAAAAGTTTTTAACTCCTTTGCCCAGACCTTGTACGCATCTGTTTTCAAAGACAGTGTAGCATATTCGTTTGCTGAATATTGCTCGAAAAGTGACTTGAGATCTTCCAGAAGAATCCGCCACGAAACACCGTCAACAACTATATGATGTGCAATCAATCCAATGCGATCTCCATCCGCCATCCTAAACTGAATCATTTTGAACAACGGACCACTTTCCAAATCAAAACCGGATTGGATCTCCCGCCCAATTTCTTCCATTGCTATCAATGGTGCTTCAACATTTATCAAATCGTAGAATTGTAACTCAAATTCACTTGTATTTGCTGCCTTATTGAATTGTTTCCACTTGCCATCTTCCAACGAAAAGGTCATACGTAAAGCATCATGATGATGCATCAAATGATGATAACATTTTGTCAGTATGTCAGTTTCAATTTTTCCAGCGGATTTTAACAAAATGGACTGATTGAAATACTCTTTTATCGGTAGATGGTCATCATTCAGGAAATAGTGCTGGATTGGTGTAAGTTCTACCTCACCGATAATCTCCGATTGATCAATAGCAGGGATATTCGTTTGAACCAACTTTGCTAAATCTTCGAGAATCGGTGTTCTTAACACATCCTCCACTTTTAAGGAGTAGCCTTGTTGCTTAATCCGTGAAACTATTTGAATTGATTTTATTGAATCTCCTCCAAGGCTAAAGAAGTCTTCCTTAATGCTGATTTTTTTTCGTTTGAGTATTTCTTCCCAGATATTCACCAGCATATTTTCTTCAATAGATTCCGGTGCTACATATTTCACTCCGGTCGCCAATACCTCACCTTCAAATTTCAACAAAGCCTTTTTATCTGCTTTTCCATTTGAAGTTAGTGGGATTTGATCCAATTGAACAAAGCGAGACGGGAGCATGTAAATAGGCAGTTTCTCTTTCAAAGCTGATCTCAAATCTTCTGCCATCTGTGGCGTCTTAGCTGTTAAATAAACTATGATTTCTTTATCCCCATTGCCATCATAAACAAGGGCAATGGCTGATTCAATGGCATCCAAATCCTGCACCGCGTGTTCGACTTCACCAAGCTCAATTCGGTGTCCCCTTATCTTAACTTGATCATCTGAACGCCCCAGGTATTCAATTTCTCCTTTTGCATTCCACTTCCCAATGTCTCCGGTTCTATATACACGTTCACCTCTAAACACGGGATTGTCTACGAATTTTTCATTGGTCAGCTCTGCTCTATTCAGATACCCACGCGCAACACCTTTTCCTCCGACATAAATTTCTCCCTTAACTCCGCGTGGTACCAACATTCTGTTTTCATCCAGTAGGTAACATGTAAGGGTTGGAATAGGATGTCCTATACTCACACTTTCATGCTCAATCTCGTCAGAACCAATTTCCTTGTAAGTAACGTGTACGGTAGTTTCAGTAATTCCGTACATGTTTATGAGTTTGGTGTCCGGATAACGCATTTTCCAACGTCTCAGTTTCCCAGGCAACAGAGCCTCACCACCGAAAATAACATAACGAATCTTAAGCTCTGAAAGTTCAGCTCCCAACGCTTCTTCCATGAGGTTATAAAAAGCAGAAGGTGTTTGATTTAAAACTGTTACTTTCTGTTCTTCAAGAACATTCAGATATGCTTTTGGTGACTTTACGATCTCTGATTGAATAATAACCAATTTTCCTCCGAACAACAATGCTCCGTACATTTCCCATACGGAGAAATCAAAACAATAAGAGTGAAACAAGGTCCAAGTGTCATCAGAATTAAAATCAAATAAAGAAGGTTTGGTTTTAAATAAGCGCACCACATTTTCATGCTCAATCAAAACACCTTTTGGAATTCCCGTTGTGCCGGAAGTGTAAATTACATACGCCAGATTTGTCGAACCTACAGTTACGTTTGGAGATTCACTCGAGTAGGATTCTGAACTATTTTTGAATTTTTCGATTTCTTCCGCATCGATACATACTTTGCAATTCGAGTCTTTTTCAGTGAATGTAATTCGTTCTTCAGGATAATGTGGATCTATTGGAACATAAGCCGCTCCAGCTTTCAAAGTAGCAAGAATTGCAATAATCATCCACTCACTTCTATCCAGCTTAATGGCTACCAAATCTTCTGTTTTAATGGAATGCCTTTCCATTAAATAATGTGCGAATCGGGAGCTGATTACATCCAATTCAAGGTAAGTCAATACGGTTTGTCCACTAACCAACGCTATATTATTAGGAGTCGTCTGAACCTGCTCTGCAAATAATTCATGAATCGTTTTATGCTTCGGATAATCAATCGCATTACCATGCATAGCCCCCAAACAGATTTTCTTTTCCTCAGCATTCAAGTAATCAATTTGCCCAAGAGTAACAGTTGGATTCATCAATAAAGACTCCATCAATTGTTTATAATGATTCATCAATTGAATTACTGAATCCTGGTCGAAAATATCTTTATTGTAATTGATACTGAAAGCAATGCATGAACCTATTTCCTGAAAAGTAAAATCCAAATCGAATTTGGAAATTCCGGAATCAGTGATTGTTACTTCATGGCTTTCTTGGTCGGTTTTAACCAACTCCGTTGCATTATCGGCTGTGTTCTGAAGCGTAATCATTACATCAAACACCGGATTTCTGGATGGGTCACGTTGAAGGTTCAAATCATCCACTAACTGGTCAAATGGATACGCCTGGTGTGAAAATGCGGCTAATGTTGTTTCTTTGATTCGGTTGAACAATGTCTCAAAATGATCGTTGCTGTCAACTCGATTTCTAAGCGCAAGGGTGTTAATATACGCCCCTATTTGATTGTCAAGGTTTGCATGGTCTCTTCCTGATGCAGGTGTTCCGAAAATAAAATCATTATCGGAGGTATAACGTTGACATAGTACATTCCAAACGGCAGACAGTCCCATAAACAGACTTCCTCCTTTGTCAGCGCAGAAATCTTTTAGCTTTTTCGTTAGATCTGTGGAAATAAATGATTCCACTCCCCCTCCATTATATGTTTTAACTGCCGGTCGGGTTTTACATTCAGGCAGGTTTAATTTTGGTAATTCGCCTGAAAGATGCTCTTTCCAAAAAGATTTAGCTGTAGCATACTTCTCATCTTGAATCAATTTCTTTTGCCAGGCCGAGTAGTCTTTGTATTGAATTGTAAGTGGTTCAATATTTGGCTGAAGACCATTAGCATATTGTTTATAGCATGTCATAAGGTCATTGGCCAAGACATCCTGAGACCAAGCATCTCCTATAATATGATGCAGGTTATAATAGAAAGCATATTTGGAATCTTCCAATTGAATTAAAGTTGCCCTGAACAATGGCCCTTTTTCCAAATCGAACGGATGGGTGTTATCTTCTTGAGAAAATGCTTTTGCTTTTTCCAGTGAATTGCTTTCATTTCTGAAATCCAGAAAGTTCAACTTGAGGTTCAACTCCTCCGGGTTCAAAATCCATTGACGTAACTCCAGGTTATCATTTTCCTTAAAAACTGTTCGAAGAATCTCGTGTCTTTCAATGACATACTGGATCGATTTCTCAAAAATTTCATGGCTGTAATCCCCTTCAAGCTCCATGAAAAACGGCATGTTATAAGCCAAGGATGCTTCCCTTACCTGGCTTAACACCCAAAACCTAAATTGTGAACTTGACACTGGGTACGACTCCTGTAATTCAACTTTTTCAATTTCAACATCATATACTTTATCCTGAAGACTCTTCAGGTATTCAATGATCCCTGATTTGTTCACTCTAAGAAGCTCTACTGTTTCAGGAAGTATTTTCCCTCTCAATGAAATAATTTCGAGATTATCACCATTCAATTGAACCCTAATTCCCTCTGATCTAAGTTTTGAAATAATATTTTTTTGATCGTTCAATGTATTCATCACAATTTTAAAATAGGCGTGTTAGTAAATGGACACGATAATTTTTCGGTCTCCTGTATAAGGGTTTCTGGCATGTGCTGCTATCATGTTGTCCACAAACAAAACATCGCCTTTTTCCCAAGGAAATTCGGTTGAGGTCGTTTTATAGGCCTTATGGATTTCCAAAATCTCTTCTTTTGATATCTCACTTCCGTCACCAAAGAAAGTGTTGTACGGCAAACTATTCTGCATTTCAAAAAACTCCATCATATCCGGATCCATGCTATGTTTATTGAAAAAGCACGCATGGTTGAACCAAATAGATTCACCGCTAACCGGATGTTCCCAAACCCCCTTTTTGGTCCAGGCCATCTTCAGCTTATCATCATTGATCCATTCGAATTCGATTCCTTTTTCTTTGCACTCTTTTTCGACTTCACTTTTATCTTCAGTTTGAAAAACTTCCTGCCAGGGAAGTCCAACGAATTTGTCCAACGTTCGCACATATTTTACGCCGCGTGATTCAAATTTCTTCCGAGTCTCTTCACTGAGAAAAGTAAGCACTTTTCTATTATCTGCTATCGGTGTTTCTCCACCTGTTTCCGCAGGTATGATGCAGCAGAATACGATATGTTCGGGGTGCACGGGAGCGTACGAACCTTCACTATGCATTAAAATGTTTTCATCCGCCGGGTGCGTCGTTGAAACGTACACACCATTTCCGATTGAATATCGCGGTGATGATCTAAATCCGTACTCTAGATTTTGCGGTGTTACTTCCTTCATCAGATCTTCAAATTTTTCTACAGTATCAATTGAAAATCCCCTAAATAAAACTGCTCCATGGTTTATCAGTTCCGCCTCAAAAGTTGCACGATTACCGGCTATCCATTCTTTTAAAGAATCTTTTGTGTTTTCAGCTATCCTCACTAAAGGAAATTCATCATTGGATGATGCTGCGCCGTTAGATTTATTCAGTACCGTTTCTTCTTTCATAATTTCTGTTTTTAAATGATAATTCTATCGCTCACGTCTTCTTCGTTGATTGATTCTCTTTGCCAAATGTGGTTTTCAATATGCACTGCTAATTGTGCGATTGTTGGTTCAACAAATACATCTGTCAATTCCAGTTTTACGTTTAACTTTCTTTGTATTTCATAGATCATTTTGATTGCTTTTATGCTATGTCCTCCAAGTACAAAGAAGTCATCATGAATTCCAATTTTATCTTGATTTAGAATCTCTTGCCAGATTTTTACCAATTGAGTTTCCGTTTCATTCCTGGCTTCTTCATAGTACACTCCGGTTATCACTTCTCCACCTGGAGAAGGCAGTGATTTTATATCCAACTTTCCATTGGTTGTGAATGGGATTTCCTCAATATAAAGGAAATAGGAAGGAATCATATATTCCGGCAGTTGTTTCTTTAATCCACTTCGAAGATTCGCTGCATTCAACTCTTCACGAGCTGTATAATATGCTACTAGTTGTTTTTCTTCATTTTGAGAATTTAAAGCCAGAACAAAGGCGGTCTCAATCCCATCAAGAAGTCTCACTGCATTTTTCACTTCACCAAGTTCAATACGATGACCTCTGATTTTCACTTGATCATCATTTCTTCCTAAAAACTCCAGAGTTCCATTTGGTAACCATCGGGCAATGTCTCCTGTTTTATAAAGCCGTCCATATCCAAACGGATTTTTCATAAATTTCTCTTCGGTAAGTTGAGGTTTATTGAGGTATCCTTGTGCTACTTGAATCCCACCTATCAATAGCTCTCCCCATATGTTCGGGGGTTGTAACGTCCCGACTTCATTTACGATATATATTTTTGTGTTAGGTTTCGGTCGACCAATACTTATTGAATTGCTATCACATCCTTCGGAAGTAAGATTAATTGCCGTTACGTCTATTGCAGCTTCAGTTGGTCCATAATAATTGTGGAGCTGTACGTTCGGATACTTTTCTCTTGCCAGCTTAACGACAGTTTGAGTCAGTGCTTCTCCACTACAGATTATATGTTTCAAATGAATTAATTCATTTGCTTTCAGAGTTTCACAAAACACTTCGAGCATTGAAGGAACAAAGTGAATTACACTTATTTTTTTGTTTTGAATCGCATCCAATAAGTACTTGGGATTTTTATGCATAACAGGTTCTGCAACTACCAGCTTCGCTCCTGAAATTAATGGCAAAATCAACTCCCATACTGATACATCAAACGTGAACGGTGTTTTTTGGATGAAAACCGTTTCTTCAGTAACAGTAATATCTTGTTGCATCCAAAGTAAGCGATTCAAAAGCCCCGAGTGCAGATTGGTTACTCCTTTTGGTTGCCCGGTAGTTCCCGATGTATAAATGACATAAGCTGAATCCTCCAAGAGATATCCTTTTCTTTCATTTATACCCGAATATTTTTCAGATTTGCCTTCAAATATTTTAACCCAATCGTGATCGATTACCAGTTTGCACCCGCTATCATTTTTAATATAATCAATGCGATCCTGCGGAAACGATGGGTCAATTGGCATGTAAGCAGCCCTCACTTTTAGTGCTCCCCATATAGCAGCGACCAACCACTGGCTACGCTCTAGTTGAATTCCAACTGTGTCCCCGGGTTGAACGCCTTGATCTTCCAATGCATTGGCAATCTGGCTAGTTAACTGGTCAAAATTCTCATAAGAAATTGTTTTCGATTCAAATTCAACAGCAATTGCGTTCGGGGTATTTTTAGCATGGTTTTGAAAACGCTCAACGATACTCTGATCCATATCAAATGTCGTTTCTGTAGCATTAAAGATATCCAGTTGTTTCAGTTCGTCAGACTGAAGAATGTCGATTTCATTTATCGAATTTGATGGGGATTTCAGCACTTGATCCACCAAAATGCGATAATGTTCCATCATTTGTATCACAAATGACGAATCGTACACATCCGAATTAAAATTGACACTGAAATGCACGTATTCACCAAGCTCTCTAAAGGTGATATTGATATCGAACATTGCAATTCCTCTACCATGATTTAGTATTTCCCTTTCGGTGCGCTCTGTCAGTGTGAATTCCTCTTTGTTTTCCATTGCATTTAAGAGCGAGATCATTACGTCGAATACTGCTGATCTGCTCGTTGAACGAGATAACTTTAAATCATCAACCAATTCATCAAACGCATACATTTGATTGGCAAAAGCGGAAAGAGTTGTCTCCTTAATTCTAGCAAATACCTCATCAAAACTTTCACCGGAATTAACACGGTTTCGAAGGGCTAAGGTGTTGACGTAAAACCCAATCTGATTCTCCAAGTCGGGATGTTCTCTACCTGCAACAACAGTACCTGTAATGAAATCATCCTGTCCAGTGTACCGATGACACAAAGCATTCCACACTGACAATAATCCCATAAAGAGACTACCGCCATGATCTTTGCAATAGGTATTTAGTGCTTTAGACGTATCTATTGAGATATATCCTTCGATGATTTCACCATTATTGGTCTTGACTTTTGGCCTTGGTTTTTCACCGGGGAAACTCAGTACAGGTAATTCTCCTGACAAACTTCCCATCCAATATTTTTTGCCTGGATCTTGTTCGGACTCAAGGAAAGATTGCAGCTTCCATTCCGAATAATCCTTGTATTGAATTTTTAATTCTGGAAGGGGTATCGCATGCCCCTCCCGAAACGCTTCATAAAACGCAAATAAATCCCGATTGAGTATTTTGAACGACCAACCATCACTGATAACGTGATGCATGTTGAAATAAAATACAAATTCATCGTCTTCCAGCCGGGCGATAGCCACTCTGATTAACGGCCCTTTGTACAAATCAAACGGAGCATAACTATCTTCTTCGTAGAATTTGTTGAATCGTTCCTGCTTATCCTCAGTATTACGATAATCAAGAACGTTCATTTTGAAATTAAGTTCTTCAGAAGAAAGAATTTTTTGATACAGCTCCCCTTTGTCTTCAACAAAAATTGTTCTTAAAATCTCATGACGCTCAATCAAAGCATCAATTGACTTTCTAAGAATTTCAATGTCGTACTCTCCGGAAAAATTTGTTCGGTACGGTAAATTATACGCTTCCGAACCCCCTTCAAATTTGCTGAGAATTAGCAACCTTCTCTGTGCTGAAGAAACTCTGTAAAGTTCTTGTTCTGCAACTCTAGGGATGCTTTTATACGTTGCAGTATTCGTGTATTTTTTAAGGTACTCAATTAACCCCTGCTTATTGGATTTGAGTTCTTCCAATAATTTAGGATTCAATTGTTCACCGGAAAAACTGACTTTCAAATCATCACCGGACAAACGCAACTTTATTCCTTCCTTGTTTAGTTTTTCTATCAATTCCAACATAAGGCTAGATTGTTATCTCGTTTAAATTCTGATCTTCGCTCGCTTCAACCGATTTAATCATGGCGGCCATCTCCAGTTCTTTTGAGATTTCTCTGACGGTTAGTTTCGAGTAGAAATCTTTCAGGCTAATTTCAATATTCATTTCTTTGTAAATGATCTTCCCGATTGACATCGCTTTTAATGAATCTCCTCCTATTTCGATGAAATTATCGTCTATACCAACACGTTCCAGATGAAAGAAATCCTGCCATATTTCACATATTTTGATTTCCATCTCACTTGACGGTGCTACATAACGTATATCTAAATTTGGTCTCGGCTTTTTATCCGAATTACTGGTTTGTGGTGCAGATTCCTTCAGCGAAGGAATACTTGAAATCCAGTTTTTCAAAGGCCGAACGGAAACAACTAATCTGGAAAGATTGCCGATTGAAAACGATCGTCTGAACAATTCAATAAGTTCATTATCCTCTATATATCCTTCACCTACCCTGTCGAGATTCACACAGAAAAAACCAGAGTTGGTTCCCTTTTGTGCTTCAATGAACTCATCCATAAATCGATTTGCCGCAGCATACGGCCCATAAGTAAGTCCTCCTATGATAGATGCCAGACTAGAGGTCATCCACACAAATCCAATCTTATTATCCTTATATGCATTGTGAAGGTTGAGTACTCCATTTACTTTCGGTTTAAATTGATTATGAATAGTTTCCTTCTCCACCCATTCAATTGGCTTAAAGTCATCCATCACGGTGTGTCCCGCTGTATGAATAATTCCAGTTATTTCGCCATACTTCGCATTCAATTGTTCTATCATTGAGCTCAAAGCTTGAGCATCGGAAATATCGAGTTGTCTGTATTCTACTTGATACCCATTTTCTTTGAGTTTATTGAGATTCTTCACTTTACTGGAAAGTATATTCTCATCCAAAAAAGGTTTATTCCTGTTATTTTTATTCGTGATTTCGGAACGGCCTGTAAGAATCACTCTGGCATCGTGCTTTTCGCACAAGAAATCTGCAATTCGAGAACCTATATAACCAAGTCCACCGGTAATGAGGTATACTCCCTTCTTGGTAAGATATTGCTCTTCTGTTCCCTCGCTTAAACTTAGAGACTGATAGCCAAATTCCCAACGTATGCCATTTCTGAAGGCGACCTCCATTTCAGCATAATTATGATTTATTTCTTTCGTGATTAATTCGACACTTTGATCATCGAATAGCTTTTTATCAATGTCGATTGATGAAGCAAATATGCCTTGGTTTTCCTGCGCCATCACGTATCCGAGTACTCTGGCAGTTCCCATGAAAAGATTTTCCTCTCCACTGTCAAATTCCATTTGATTGTATGACTCCAGAAAAGTTATCTTTCGGAGGTTCGAGCTAGCTTCTACAAGCTTCTTAAGTAGAAGCGTGACACTCCAGGACGCATTGATTATATGTTTTGCAGTGAGTTCTTTCCTATGCTCCCAAGTATATATAACTTGATCAATATTGAATTCTTTTTTGTCAAGTTCCGAAAACAATTGTTTGTAGTGCTCTTCGTTCATTGAATCCAGATCAAAAGTCCTCTCCGATTGCCCTAATTCACTTCTTTCATTGACTATAAAGACTTGATGTCCATCTGTTTCTAAACGTTCCACCAAACGGGATACAAGTGGTGATTCATCTGAAAAAATGAGCAGATTCAATGACTCCTTCAATTTGGTTTCGTCTATTTTTAAAATGGACTTTTTCCATCCCGGAGTGTAAAACCAGTCACTAATCGGTTGCTTAGTGTCACGAGTCAATGGGTTAGTAAGTCGGGCAAATGGGTTTACTTTCACAGGAAAAGAATCTCCGTCAAATGCATACCCGGGAGCTGATATTTTATTCCTCGTCTCCTTTTCATAGAATTTCTTCCAATCTATTGTGACCCCGTGACTCCAAAGTTTCCCGATGCCGGTCATCATAAACCTGACATCATTGATTTCTTCTTTCGGATGTCTGGTAAGATTAACCGTTACACAATCGGGTTTTTTCGTGATGTGTTCATTGACAATTCCGGACATTATGTTACTTGTTCCGACTTCAATGAAGACCGGTGATGGTTTCTTCATCAAATAAGCAACCGACTCCGCAAAATTTACCGTATCTCTTAAGTGTCTGATCCAAAAATCAGTATTAATAAAATCATCCGGATCGGCTTCTTTCCCGATTAAATTAGATATAAGCGTGTATTTTAGTTTCAAAAATTCAACCTTATCCAAGTAGTTAGCGAAAGCTTCGGAAATATCATCCATTTGCGCCGAATGACCGGCCTGATCAATTTTTAAAATCGAATACGAAATATCACGTTCTTCCAGTTGTGGTATAAAATCCTCAAAATATTCACGTCTTCCGGATACAACACAAGTGTCATTGGTGTTAATTGTTGCAATTGACAGTTCCTTCGGCAGTATTGGAGCAACCGTATCCATGGGAGCTGCTACACTTACCATTCTTCCATTTGAAATCGTGTTTGTAAGCTCTGCACGTTTTAATACAATATCGATACCATCCTCAAAGGAAAAGGCTCCCCCAACACATGCTGCGGCATAATCTCCGAAACTATGTCCGACAATAAAATCAGGTTGTATCCCCCATTCTATAAGTTGCATTCCCAAAGCATACTGCGTCAGAAAAATCAGTGGCTGTGTATAAAGTGATTGATTAATGTCTCCGTCGTTTATCTCTCCGGAAGCTGTGTAGCCAATGATCCCTGAAAAATTCACTCCTGTTTTCTTGTAAAAAAGATCAAACCCTTCGTCCATTTTAGCTTTAAAGAATGGTTCCTGCTGATATATTCCTTCAAGCATTTTGTAATACTGAGAGCCTTGCCCGGGAAACATGAAAATAATCGTCGGACGCTCCTTAGCATTTGTGTGTAAGTGGTTGTCTTCAATTTTGATCCGGAGTTGATCCAAGGCCTGCTGTCTTGAATTACAAACTAAGAAATCTCTCATTTGGAACGCTTCACGCCCAGTTGAAAGAGTATATGCTAAATCATTGAGATCAACTTCCCCATTTTCTTTCAGGAAAGATGCAAGCTGTTCGCTGTATTTTTGAATAGCTTCAACAGATTTTGAAGAATACGTAAGCAACTTGAATTCTCTCGATTCAGAGCCTTTTGCAAATTCCTGTGCTTCTTCGAGAATAACGTGTGCGTTAGTTCCTCCAATCCCGAAACTTGAAACGCCCGCCCGCCTTGGAGCACTTGTTTCCTTCGACCATTCTTTTGTTTTTGCATTGACATAAAATGGACCTAGATCAAAATTAATTTCTGGATTCGATGTCTTAAAATTCAAAGAGGCAGGAAGCACCTTGTTCTTTAATGATAGAGCTGTTTTTACCACTCCTGCCACTCCTGCTGCAACATCCAGATGCCCTATATTTGATTTCACCGTACCAATGGCACACTGATGACCTTTTGTTTTTCCAAAAACCTTATTAAGTGCCTGAATTTCAATTGGATCACCCATCCTGGTTGCTGTTCCATGCGCTTCGACATAGGAAATAGATTCAGGTGTTACGTCTGCAATCCGTTGTGCTAACCCGATACATTCAGCCTGTCCTTTAACACTTGGTGCGGTGAATCCTACTTTTCTATCTCCATCATTGTTAACAGCTGTTGAGCGAATTACAGCATATACCTGGTCCCGATCATTGATCGCGTCTTCCAGACGTTTTAATATAATAATTCCAACTCCATCTCCGGCTGTTGTTCCTGTGGCATCCTTATCAAATGCGCGGCAATGACCATCGCTGGAAAAAATTGCCTGCGGATCGTAGGTGTATCCGACACCTTCTCTTGAATTTATTGAAGCTCCGCCGGCAACCGCTATGTTACATTCTCTCATCCATATACTTCGACACGCAAGATGAATAGACGTTAAGGAGCTTGAACATGCTGTATCCGAATAAACACTTGGTCCTTTCAAGTTCAGTTTGTAAGATATTAGCATACTTGCAAAATTTTTGCTTGCAATTTGCTCATGGAAAAATGGGTTAACCCTTTCGTCAGGGTTTGAGAGTGAATGTGCCTGCCAAATTAAATTTTGACTAGCTGAAAGATACAGGCCAATTTTTCCATTATAACTCAATGGTGGATATCCGGCGTCCTCCAATCCGTGCCATACCGATTGATGCAATAAACGCGTTTGAGGATCCATCAGCACTGCTTCTGCATGTGTATAGTCAAAAAATGAGTAATCGAATAAATCGCTATCCGCAATCGAACCATCTACAGGAATATAGTTTGGATCCTTGATTTGCTCTTCTGACAATCCCAGGTCTTTTAATTCTTCCGGTGAATAAAAGCGGCTCATTTCCCTCTCATCTATTAAATTCTTCCAGAATTCATCAATATTCCGAGCCTGAGGAAAACGCACGGACATCCCAATAATTGCGATGTCTTTCTTGTTAATTGCTTTACTCTGTTCTTTCATATAAACTCTTATAATTCCATTAAATCGATAAGGTCATCAATATCATCAACCACGTTTTTGTCTTCCTCAAGCTCTTCTTCTTCTTTACCGATTAAAAAGGCACTTAATTCCTTGATGTTTTGGTATTGAAAGAAGGATACAAGCTGAACTTTAATTCCTGTTTCTTGATTAATTTTTTTTATCAAACCAATCATTTTGAGAGAGTTCAATCCCATATCAAAGAAATTGTCATGCGTCCCTATTTTGGAACTATCAACACCTAATTCATGTGCAAATACAGCCGCCAATTGCTGTTCCAATTCATTCGATGGTTGTACATATTCCAAACTACTATTACTAGCTGTGTAATCTGGAGCTGGTAACTGCTTTTTGTCAACTTTTTGATTTGCAGTCAGCGGAAATTTTGACAATTCTACGAAATATTTCGGCATCATGTAATCGGGAAGTTCTTCTCGCAGAGCTATCTTCAATGCAGTTAAATCGAATCCATCGTAAGTTGTGAAATAGGCCACCAGACTTTTATCGCCTAATGGACTTACATCCAATAAGACCAGCACATCTTTAACTTTTGAATTGGATCTGAATTTCTGTTCAATTTCCCCCAATTCGATCCTGTTTCCACGGATTTTAACCTGGTTGTCACTACGCCCTTTGAAAATGATATTTCCTGTAATATCCCACTGACCCAAATCTCCAGTGTGGTATCTTCGACTATCTCCGGAACCGGTGAATTTTCGATCTGTTAATTCTTTATCTCTCCAATATCCGCGAGCCAACCCGGACCCTCCGATCAAAATTTCTCCCGTAACACCAATTGGACATGGATTTCCGAACTCATCAACGATTTCAACGCGAACATTATCGATGGGCTTACCAATCATTCCTTTTTTAATCGAACCGTCCACTTGATGAGCTGTGGCAACTACTGTATTTTCTGTTGGTCCGTAATTGTTGTAAAGCTTTACTCCCTTCAAGTCAAAATCTACATCTAACTCTTCACCTCCGACTAATAAGTTCAGTTGATGACTAAAGTCATTGAATTTCCCAGAAAAGCTTTTGTAAAGCGCTGTCGGTAAGAAGATGTGTGTTATTTTATTCGTATCACAACATTCCTTCAGCTTGTTCGAGTCGAGGCGATCCTCATCATTTAAAGGGTACACCGTAGCTCCCGACAGTAAATAAGGGAATATCTCCCAAGGAGAAGCGTCAAATCCTACATTGGCAATTAAAGTTGATCTACTTAAGTCGGAAACAGCATAGATGCGCTTATGCCAATTACATAGATTTACAATTGAACGTTGTTCAACCATAACGCCTTTTGGCTTGCCCGTGGATCCGGATGTGTAAATGACATATGCCAAATGGTTTGGCTCATGTTTTTTGTTCACTTCTATTTGGGGACAACCTTTGATTTCTTCCCAATACTCTTGGAGAAATGCTTGATCTATGCAAATACGACACTTACTGTCCTGCAGAATAAAATTTTGTCGCTCCTGAGGATAATTCGGATCAATTGGAACGTAAGCGCATCCTGCTTTCAAAACACCTAAAATGGCTATAATAAGTACCTCACTTCTTTCTAATCGGATTCCGATTAATTCTTCTAATTGAACGTTTTTCGTAACCAGAAAATGTGCCAATTGATTACTTAACCCATCTATTTGTGCATACGTTATTGATTTCCCCTCAAACACGACTGCCGGGTGATTAGGCTGTTCGGAAACTACTTTCTGAAATGCTGCAATTACAGAAGATTCATTCTTGTATTCAAAGGTAGTTTGATTAAACGATTCCAGTAATTCCTGTTCCTGAGTAGTTAAAATGTTGAGCTCTCCCAATTTTAATTGTGGCTGTCGTACGAATTCCGATAGGAGTTTTTGGTAATGATTAATCATTTGTTCGATCAATACCCGGTCGTAAATATCTCTGTTATAAACTATTTTCAGGAAAATACTATCCCCAATTACTTCAAAGACTACGTCAAGATCAAACTTTGCAGTTCCCGGACCTAAATCCAAAATTTTTCCATTATCAATATCTGTGTTGGACTGCGTATCTGCCGGTGCATTATTCAAGGTGAGGATGACATCAAAAATTGGGTTGTGGCTTGTGTTTTTCGGAATTTTCAAATCTTCCACCAACCGATCAAAAGGATACATCTGATGCCTGAAACCAAGCAACGTGATTTCCTTCATCTGATCAAAAAACAAATCAAAACTTTTTTCAGGATCAAGCGAAGCCCTAAGTACAAGCATGTTGACATAAAACCCAATTTGATTGTTTAGGTCAGAATGATCTCTTCCCGCAACCGGACTACCTGTAAGAATATCCCGCTGTCCCGTATAACGATAACACAATATTTTCCACAGGGTGGTTAATCCAATGAACAAACTTCCTCCATTATTTTGACAGTATGCCTTAAGAAGTTGGGAGGATTCTACATCCAAATACGCTCCAAGGGTGTGACCGGAAAATGTTTTAACCTTCGGTCGCTCCTTACTCCCTGGAAATTTAAGAACCGGTAAATTTCCCGACAATTGATTTTTCCAATAGGTTTGCTCTATAGTAGAAGCTTCCAACCGGTTCTTATGCCAAGCAGCATAGTCTTTATACTGTATTTCTAGTTTAGGAAGATCCGGTGACTTATCATTTTTGAAAGCTTGGTAACTATGTAGTACATCATTCACAAGTACTTCCATCGACCAACCATCGCAGATGATGTGATGCATATTGAAGTAAAATACATACCGTTCTTCTTCTAATCGCATTAAAGCAGCCCTTAAAAGCGGCCCTTTTTCCAAATCAAACGGTGTTGAACTATCCTCCTCAATATAGGATCGTACTTTGTCATCTTTGTTCGATTCATGACAATAATCCAGATAAGTTATTTTAAAATCAAACAACTCCGAAGGCAGGATCCATTGTTTTGGCTCTCCATTTCCGTCAACTTTGAATACCGTGCGAAGAATTTCATGTCGGTCGATCACCCAATTAATGGCCTTTATGAAATGTTCTATTTGATAATCACCAAGTAAGTCATGGGAAACTGGCATATTATAAGCGACATTTCCTTCTTCAAATTGACTAAGAATCCACAATCTGCGCTGAGCATCCGAAATTGGGTAGTTTTCATCTTGCTCAACAGATGGAATTCCCTCAAGATTCTTCAACTTCCCCTCCTTCTCTTTCATCAAAAGTTCAATAATCTGACTTTTATAGGTAGCCAGATTCTTCTTATCCTCATCTGTCAGTGATGCAATGTCGCCTTTCACTTTGATACGCGTACCATCATCGTCAAGTGAGATTTTCACTTCTTTTTTCAGAATATTGTCTATTGCTTTTCTAAATCCTTCCATTTTCAATCTGTTCCTAAAAAATCAATTCATCATCCGATTCGACCGTTTTATCTGATTGCACAGCTATCAATAGTAAAGTGCTGATGTAATCCGACAGTTTTTCGATTGTTGATTCAACAAACAACTCTTTAAGATCAAGTTGTACATTAAAATGCTCGCTTACCTTGGATACTAACCTCACGGCTTTCAGACTATGTCCTCCCAACTCAAAAAAGTTATCCTTGATTCCGATTTTCGGGCGGTTCAAAATTTCTTCCCAAATAATAATCAATTGCTCATCCATCTCATTTCTAGGAGGTTCATATTTGGAACCTTTCATTTCAATACCAATAGGGTCCGGTAATCGGGATTTATCAATTTTACCTATTACTGTTCTGGGAAATTTTTCCAATCGAACAAAACGTGAGGGTACCATATAAAAAGGCAGGTTTTCCTGAACCATTTCACGAATTGAACTGCTTGTAAGTTCATCCGATCCAATGAGGTATGCCACCAACTCCTTCGCAATCTCTGTTTGGTATTGCACTACAACAGCCTCCTGAATATTGGGATGTTTTTGCAACAGTTTTTCAATTTCTCCCGTTTCAATGCGATACCCTCTTATTTTAAGTTGATCGTCAAGACGATTTACAAATTCAATGCTTCCATCAGGAAGTAATCTTCCAATGTCACCTGTTTTATAAATTCTTTTATCCGGGTATACCGGATGGGCGATGAATCGCTCGTTGGTTAAACTTTCGTTCCCTAAATAACCTGTAGACAAACCAATTCCTCCAACACAAATTTCACCGGACACATATTCCGGACACAGTTGTCCGTTATCATCTAATATCCATACATCACAATTAGGTACATATTCAGAGAAACGCATTTGTTCACTTTTGGTGCATTCCGCTCCAACCACATCAATTGAAGTCTCCGTTTGACCATAAATGTTGAATAACTGATATCCCTTTTCGACTGTCAAATCCTTAACTGATTCACTAAGTTTGTCACCACCGCACAAAATTGTTGTCAGGTGCTTTAATCTGGGGGTGTCAAGAAAGTACTCTGCAAGAGTATCTGGAATGAGTTGAATAAAATTGATTTTATACTTTTCCAGGAACTCCAGTAATCTAATTTTATCCAAACGCTCCTCCTTCGCAGGTAAATAAAGTGTTAGCCCATTCATAAAAGATGAGAAAATCTCCTGAAAAGCCATATCAACAATCAAGTTGGTTTGTTGGATAATTCGCGTATTATTATTGAAATTATAGCGTTCGTTGTACCAATACATCAAGTTCATAATCGCTTGATGTTCGATCATAATTCCTTTCGGATGACCAGTTGTCCCTGATGAGAAAATCACATAGGCTATCTGCTCCGGTAAACAATAATGCTCAAATGAAGCTTTCTCAACTTCCTTCATTCCAAATACGTTGAAACTCAAGACATCGTCGTTTAAGTTGAAATCAAAATCTGTAAAGACAATATCAAGATGCGTTTCAGAAATAATTTCCCGGATTCTTTGTTCGGGGTGTGTCTTGTCGATTGGAACATATCCAAATCCTGCACGTAAGATTCCGATCATTGTCACGATCATTTCGATGGACGGATCGATGAGTATTCCAGCCAGTTTATTTCCACTGTCCGCATTCAGTAAAGTACGCATCACCTTTTCAGACTGCGCCCATAACGTATTGTATGATACCGATGTATTTTGAAAAACCACTGCTATATCATCCGGCTTTTCTTTTACTACTTCTTTCAAACAATGAATGACCGTTCGTTTCAGATCATAAGCTCTTTTGAAACTTTCGAAGAATTTTTTTCTTCGCTGAATTTTTTCTTCTGAAAGTAACGGTATTTTCGAAATTTCAAGTGATTTCGTTTCACGAATATTGATGATAACAGATACTACTGTTTCCCCGATAATTCTGAGAAATGCTTCCGGAAATATCGGCTGATTTGAATTTACATCCAAGGTAAACTTCCCATCAGCTTCAATTAATTTGAAAACGAGTGCATGATCATTTAGCCAGTTACCTATACCGGTGACTTTGTCGTATTCAAAACCTGCACCGAACAACGGAAGGATATCTCCTCCGTTATTTTCTCCGTATAACATTTTAAACCGATCGTTATCGTAATTTGTGTTACGATTTCCATTATCCAATAGATCATGGATCTGCTTTAGCAATTCACTTGGTGTTTGTGCCAGACAGAAATCCAAATTACAATAGAGTATTCCATCTTTTTCATTGACATCTTGAGCAATCTTCAATGGTGGAACAGATACAAGAATACGCTTCTGATTGGCAAATCGTTGTAAAGTCACCCCCAGTCCTGCCAACACTATTTTGAAAATATTAAAATCATTATTCCCGCCTATTTCTCTAATAATTTGACTTTGCTCAGAAGATAAACCAATGCTTACCTTGGAATTCTTAAGGTGATTCCCAGCAGCAAGAAAGGGCAAGTTTAGCCCATCAACTTTTTCCAGTTGTTCCAACCAATAATTTTCTTTTCGATTCATCTCAAATACTAAATATTTAGATCATTGCGTATTTCTACATATCCTCCTTTTACCTCCTCCTGGCTTATTAACGAAACTTCCCGAACGCTAACTGAGGTATCCGCACTCATCTGTTTGATTACAATTTTCAGATTTTCCACTATTGTATTAACTGTTTCCTCCCGGAACAAATTCGCATTGTAGTGCAGTTGGAGACCCAAATTATTCCCGATTTCAGTGAAATAAAATGAAAGATCGAGGGGCAATTCTACTTTTAATCGTTCAGGGTCTCCGAAAATGACAGCTACATTGTAGAGCTGACTTCTTTCGGATCCGGATTTCTGTTCCAACTCTTTAATTATTGAATCAATACTAAATACTTGATGTTTTCTTCCATGCAGGATAGATTGGCTTACTTTCTCAATGACCACTTCGATGCTATCTCCCAATTCAAGTTGGGTTCTAAGCGGTAATGCATTGATATTGATTTCATTAGAGCTAAACAAGTCTCCAACCACCAAATCTGTTTGACCGGAATATTTAGTCAGCAATACAATAACTGCAGCTCTCATTCCAATATCAAACGAACTGTTGTTCTCTTTCATTTTGATCCTAAAATCATTGAATTCTTTTGATGAAATTTCGGTTCTTATGGAATCGTGTTCGAATACTTTCGTTTCTGATTTTTCGAAATCCATCGGTAAGTGAAGAGTTGGTATATGATCTGCAAATTCATTCAACCAATATCTTCTAGCTATTTCCAGCTCTTGTTGAGCGTTTCTCTTCTCAAGGAATTCCTGCTCTTCCTGTTCAGATAAGTAGTTTAATGATTTCAACGGAGCCTCTTTTTTATCAATGAACTCACCAATCATCCTTTGGAAATGTATGGCTACTTTTCTGATTGAATCAGTATCATATAGATACTCGTTGAATTCAAACCTTACTTCCATTTCAGAATGGCCGGGAAAAATAGTGATGCTGAAATCATAATTTGTCTGCTCGAAGACTTCCATAGATTCCATTTCCATTAATCCAACGGCTTGATCTACGCTCCTATTCTCAACTCCTTTCCTAACCAGTTCTTGAATAGGAAAATTTTCAAACACCAAGAAATGATCCATTAGCGAACGTCCTAATTCACTTTCCGATTGAACCTCTGATAAATTCAAATAGTGGTTTGGTGTGGTGGTGATTGCTTTCTCCTGAACGTCTGTGAGTAAATCAACCGGACTTGATTCCGGATTATACTTCACTCTGACAGGAATGGTATTAATAAACAATCCTACCATTTGCTCCACGTTCCTCAAATCTCCAGGTCGACCTGATACAACAGATCCGAAAACAACATCTTCCGTGGAGTTGTAACGTGACAATAAGTAGCCCCACACACTCTGAATAAACGTGTTCTGTGTTACTCTAATTCGACTACAAAGTTCACGTATATTCGTGTGCATCTCTCCTGAAATATTTAAAGAAACTTTTGCAACTGCATATTCCCCTTCTGAAGATCTTGCCTTTTTAAACGGAACACTTGCAAGGGTAGTGTAATGCTTCAAATATTCTTTCCAGTAATCAAGTGATTCCCTTTTATCAATCTTATCAAGCCACTCGATATAATCCGAATAAAGTGCCGGTTTCGGTAATTCTACCTTCTCATTTCGACAAATCGAATCTAACATGAGATAAAAGTCGTTGATCAGTATACTCATGCACCAACCATCCATCAAAATATGATTGAAACTCCATATAAACTCGTACGACCCATCGGTTAGAATTAACACTTTCAGGCGCATTTGAGTGGGTGTTTTCAAATCAAATCCAACTGCTCTGTCTCGCATCTTGATTTCATCAATATACTCTTCCGGGTTAGCATTCGATGGCATTTCCTCATACGAAAAAGTACTTGGTACAACTTTATACACAACCTGGAGAGACTCTCCTGCATAATCATTTGTAAAAGCTGTTCGCAGAATCGGATATCGATGAACCAACAGGTCGTATGCCTCTTTTATTGCATTGACATCAAAGGCATTCATTCTCAAACGATAGGAGAACTGTTCGAAATAAGTTGAGCTTGATTTTTCGGTCAACCAGTGATAATAGACCCCTTCCTGAAGCGGTGAAAGTTTATACACGTTTTCGAGGTTGTTTGTGGAGTTTAGTAATTCAAATTCCCGTTGATTGAGCCCTTTAAAAGTCAAGGTAGAAGGTGAGTTAGCTTCAGCACCTAAAACTTTGCGGTTTATATCCTGCTCCCGATCAATTACGGTACTTTCCTTTTTCACTAACTTAGATTGTTGTTCCAAAACAGCATTTCTAAGAATATCTTCAGTCCGAATTGAATATCCAAGCTGTTTCAATTTAGATACAATTTGAATTGATTTAATCGAATCACCACCAAGGTCAAAAAAGTTGTCCTGAATACCAATATTATCACGCTTCAATATTTCTTCCCATACGGAAACCAATTTGCGCTGGATTTCATTTGAAGGAGGCACATATTCTGTTTCTGAACTCAATTCTACATCCTTCAAGGATGGTAATTTCCCCTTATTTATTTTTCCGGTTGGAGTTAAAGGAAGGGACTCCAGGGCTATGAAATATGACGGGATCATGTACTCCGGAAGACGGGATGCCATGTAGCTTCGTAAATCCGAAGTTTTAATCTCTTCAATCGAGGTAAAGTAAGCAGCAATGCGTATTTCCCCTTCGTTATTTTCTTCTATTAGAGCTACTACTTCTCGAATCAATTTGTTCTGTTTCAGGCAATTTTCAATATCCCCCAACTCGATTCGGTATCCACGAATTTTAACTTGATCATCAATTCTTCCCTTGAGTTCAATGTTCCCATCTTCAGTCCAGCACCCAAGGTCTCCTGTTTTGTATAGGTGTACTTCCGAATCAAATGGATTCGTGACAAATCGACCTTGATTGTTTGCAATTTCATTAACATATCCATCCGAAACACAATCGCCACTAATGCAAACTTCTCCAACTACCCCTTTCGGCAGGATATTCATATCACTATCCAAAATGTAAACTTTCACATTTCCAATTGGTTTTCCCACCGGGACATTCCCCTTTTTAATTTGCTCCCTGTATTGGCTTATCTCTACACTCTCTTCTTCCAGACTGGCACCAATGACCAATTGTTCATCAAGAATTGATTCCATATCCAGTTTGCTGGTTACAGGATTCATGATTACCGTTCGCAACATGACACTTCTGTGGGCTTCACCTTTTCGTGCAATTTCAGTAATTGAAACAAATGAATTTCCACCTGCGAATTGTTCCCTTTGGAGCTGCCTATTTAGGTCATTGATCCTGTCTATTTCAGGTACTGTGAATACCTCCTTACCACGAAGTTGAATTGGAATATACCTATATAGGACAATGTTTAATTGTGGTTCATACATCAATTCAAATGCCTCATGCGTTTGAATTCGTTGTGCAAACCATTGCGCCGTGTTATAATTATATCTTACAACTTCTCCAAACCCCTTTCTACCGAACATGCACAGTCCCGCATGAATCAAAAGAGTTGCAAAGTTTCTTGATCCCTCCAGAGTATATTTTCCAAGATCAAAGCTTCCTTTACGGGCTTGATAATATGTATTATTCTCTGATTGTAAAACAAAATCAATTTTCTTGAATAAGCATATACTTAAGCCAATTGGGACATACATTTGTTTGTGAGCACACACTGATACAGAGTCAGCAAGCTCAATTCCGTCAAATTTATCCGCAAGCTCAGGATCCATTAAGAAACTTCCACCAAATGCAGCGTCAACATGATAATAAATACCGGCTGCAGTAGCGGCTTCTCCAATACTTTTCAGCGGCTCAATGTTACCTGACTCTGTTGTTCCGGCCACACCTATAACCCCCAAAACAAATGTGTTTTCTTTTCTGAGTTTTTCAGTCGTATTGAGGATATGTTCCTTAATCTCCTCATCACTTTTACCTTCAAAATTCAACTCAACGAATGCTTCCGTTCCGAGGCCAAGAGTTTTTAGTGCCTTCCCGCATGAGTAATGGCACCAACTTGAACCTAGAAGAGCTACGCGTTCGAAACCGTATTCATTTAAAGCTCTAACCAGTCCTTCTTTCGTAATACCCTTAAATTCACCTCTGGGACCAAAACTTTGATTGAGGGCATAGCTTAGCGCAGTAATATTGGAAATAGTACCTCCGTTCGTTACGATTCCAAGTGCTCCTTCCGGGTTTTGAATTTGCTCATTATAGAAATTTCTATCTCTTCCGTAAACAAGACTATGGAAGGTTCCAATAACCTGCTTTTCGATCAGTGTTGATACCATTGAGGTTTCAATCTTCACTTGATTTTGGTTCAATACTGTAACCAGGCTACTGAGATCTCTGAATATCTTCGGCACCGGACCTGTCATGTGTCCGATGTATTTCGATTTCCCAACATTTACAACATTTGGAATGAGTTCGTGCCTCAAGAATTTCAGATACTCTTCTCTATTATGCGTTGGCTGTTCGATAATTTCTGAAAAATGCATGGTTTCATTAAGCTCTGAAAATGGCTTATTCACAATTTTTTCAGCATTATCAAATTCCCGAATCATTGACTCGGTTTCAATTTTTAAGGACTCGTCAAACAGATCCAACGCTTTGAACGGATTACTTTCCACTGAAGTATCAAAACAGGTGGCGTCTGCTGTTACTTCAGTTGAGCCATATATGTTTAATAATTTCACGTCACTACTCCGGAGAGTATGATAAAAATTATCTACTTCACGAACATTTAACATCTCACCACTGCAAATCCACAATTTCAACCGCTGTAATTTTTCATAAACAAGATCGGGATGTGATAAAATTGCTCTGAGCAACGATGGTACGAGTACAATTCTTGAAACTTTGTTCCGATGTAAGCTATCAATGAACTCGGGAATTGCTAACACCTCATGTTTCTTGTAAAGAACTAATGGAATTCCTTTTAGAAGTGGTCCAAAAATTTCCCAAATGTGGTCTACAAAACTGATAGAGGTTTTTACACAACAAATCTCATTCTCACTAAAAGGGTATTCTGTCCACATCCAGTTAAATCGGTTAATAACTCCCTTGGAATTAATGCGCACACCCTTTGGTGTCCCTGTCGATCCGGAAGTATAGATGATCGCTTCAAGTACTTCCGTAAACGCCTCAGTCCTGCTAATAACGGTCTCGGGTTTATAAGCTATGAATGTTTCAATATCCGTTGATCCGAGTTTTAATTTTGCCCCGGAATCTTTAAATATGAATGCTGCACGTTCCTCCGGTACATCTACATCCAAAGGAATGTAGACAGCTCCAAGTTTCTTGATTGCCAGCAACATGGCTATTAAGTTTTGGTTGTGCTCTAATTGGACCAGAATCCTGTCATCTTTAAATACATTTCGTTCAAAATGCAGGAAAGCCGCATATTTTTCAGCCAGGTTATTCAATTCCGCAT
Source organism: uncultured Fluviicola sp. (assembly GCA_966248825.1). Lineage (GTDB taxonomy): Bacteria > Bacteroidota > Bacteroidia > Flavobacteriales_D > Crocinitomicaceae > Fluviicola. Next base: position 407,624 of record CBINBC010000001.1, on the reverse strand, counting down.
ATGTTAGAATATGATCATCAGAAATAAGCGCGATTTGATCCCTCGACTTGATCAACTGCTCTTCAAACAATTCAATTATGCATGTGTCCTTTGTATAGAATGTTGCTGTATTATTAAAATCTCCAAGAATTTCCTTTCGTTCTTCTTCGTAAAGAAGATTTAATTTACTGACCGGAATTTGAGGTTGATTCAATACAGAGCATAATAACTCCTGAAAATGCTCAAGTAGTCTCTTAATAATATGTGATTCATAAACATCTACATTATAGTCTACGTCTATTGAAACATACCCGTTTATTTCTTCAACATATATGTCAAGGTCAAATTTCGGAATGCAAATTCCGCAACTTCCGACAACACCTAATTTATCTTCCGGAAATTCGATCTTCGATTTTATTGGATCTTGCATTGTCAACATAACATCGAATATTGGGCTTCTGCTAATATTGCGAGGTAGTTGCATAATTTCCACAAGTTGGTCGAATGGGTAGTTTTGATGGGAGAATGCCTCTAATGTTCGCTTCTTAATTTTATCGAACATTTCCTCAAAACTGTCGGTTGGGATTATGTGATTTCTCAAAGGAACGGTATTCACATAAAAGCCAATTTGTCCCGACAAATCCAGGTGTTCACGACCTGCAACAGGAGTTCCAATGATGATATCTTCATTGCCAGTGTAACGATAGAACAAAATATTCCAGAGAGTTACAAAACCATTGAACAAGCTCCCATCCAGGGAATTACATTTTGCTTTAAGATCACTTATTAATTGTTTGGATAAAACTACTTTCATCCGTTCTCCGGCATAGGTCTTAACAAGAGGTCTCTTATGACCGGAAGGTAAATCCAGAATTGGTAAATCTCCCGATAAAACCGATTTCCAGTACTCCACTTGCTTATCGAACTGACTTGATTTAAATTGCCTCAATTGATGAACCGTGTAATCCTTGTACTGAATATTCAATTCCTGAAACACAGGTTGCGTGTTATTTGAGAATGCATCATAGTACTGCAACACGTCGTTCGAGAGTATTTTCATGGACCAACCATCGCTGATGATGTGATGCAAATTGTAATACAAAATGGATTTATCTTCTTCCAATTGAATCAAGCTTGCCCGAATCAGTGGTCCTTCTTCAAGATTAAATGGTTTATAACCATCTATATTGATATATTCCGCCACATCCTGCTCCGGATTTTCACGTTCACGGTAATCTTGATAATCCAGTTTAAATCCTGACTGTTCAATTGAAAGTATCCACTGCCTTGGTTCATTTGATTCATCCGAACGATAAACAGTACGTAAGATTTCATGTCTTTCAATGACGGCTAGAAGTGCTTTTTCAAATTGAGCAACATTGACTTTCTTGTCAATCACAATTTGAGCTGGCATGTTGTGCGCTATATTCCCATCCTTAAATTGGCTCAAAATCCACAAACGTCTCTGTCCGCTAGAGAGAGGATAGCTTTCTGCCATAGGAGCTTTTTCAATTCCGCTATATTGTGTTCTTTCAGAATTGTGGATTAGCTCGGCATGTTCTGCAATTGAAGTCTTCTCAAAGAACTCTTTCAGTTCTATCTTCACCCCCAATTCTTTATGATACTTCCCTATTAATCGGATCGCAATCAAACTATGACCTCCCAACGCAAAGAAGTTATCTTTAACTCCGATTTTGTCTTTTTCAAGTGCTTCACTCCAAATTTCAACCAGAATTCGTTCGATTTCATTTCTCGGTTCTATATAGTTTTCACTGAAATCAATGCTCCCTCCTTCCGAATTTTTTAATGCTTTACGATCAAGCTTCCCATTAGTCGTAAGTGGCATTTTTTCCAACTGAACGAAACGAGAAGGAATCATATACATTGGTAATATCCCCGATAAGAAAGCATGTAACGATGCTGCCTTTTCGGTTACATCTGATACGATATAAGCAATCAATATCGTATGACCGTCTTTATCCTCAGAGGTTAATACACTTGCCTGAATCAATTCAGGCTTTGTAACCAATGCGGCTTCTATTTCTCCTAATTCAATTCGATGTCCTCTGATTTTTACTTGATCATCTTTTCGACTCAAATAAGCAATCGTTCCATCTTCGTTCCAAAAGCCCAAGTCGCCTGTTCGGTATAATTTTCCTTGATTATAACGGTTATTGACAAATTTCTGGTCTGTCAATTCTGGTTTATTTAAATACCCCCTTGAAACCTGCACTCCACCAATGCATATCTCCCCCACTGAACCTGGGAATTGCAGGTTCATCGCATCATTTAATATATAGATCTGGGTGTTAGCAACAGGACGGCCAATAGAAACAGCTTCTCCTTTATCGTTTGTTAACTCGATTGAAGTAACATCAATTGCTGCTTCGGTAGGGCCATAATAGTTAAACAATCTTACCTGCTTAAATACTTCCTGAAATTTACTTACAAGTTTACGCGATAATGCCTCTCCGCTACACACTATGTTACGAATGGAGGTACAATCGGAAACACCCCTTTCCAGAAGAAAATGTTCCAACATTGAAGGTACAAAGTGCAATAATGTCACCCCTTCTTCATTGATTAATTCGCGGAGGTAAACCGGATCTTTATGTCCTTCAGGACGGGCAACAATTAAGATACTCCCACTAATAAATGAAAGTATAAATTCCCAAACGGAAACGTCAAACGTAAACGGTGTTTTTTGAAGAATCACATCTTCTGCATGGATATTCAGATCGGATTTCATCCATAATAACCGATTTAGCAAGGCACCATGTTCATTTAGTACGCCTTTTGGTTCTCCTGTTGTTCCTGAAGTATAGATAACATATGCCAGATTATTTCCTTCTACCTCAACATCCAGAGGAAGGCCAATATACTTTGAAAGATCGATTTCTTCCAATTGTAACTGTGTAAGACAAACTTTACAACCAGTGTCTTCTTTAATGTATTTCTTTCTGTCTTCAGGATAATTCGGATCAATCGGAGCATATGCCCCCCCGGCTTTCATTATCCCCCAAATCGCAATTACCATCCATTCGCTTCGCTCCATTTCAACCCCAACAATATCCTCTGTTTCCAGATCGAATTCTTGCCTCAAATAAATCGCTAAAGCGTTGGTGACCCTGTCAAATTCCGCAAAACTCAACTCAATATCGCCAAATATAATTGCTTTTGCATGCGGTGCTTTTCGCACTTGCTCTCGGAACAATTCCAATACCGTTTGTTTGTTCTGGAAATTTACATGGGTATCATTAAATCCTGTCAGCACGTTCATGTACTCCGAAGAATTCATAACATTAAGCATATCAATCGGCCTTCTTTCGTCTTCTATCAACTGGTCCACCAATTGTTTAAAATGGTTTAGAAAAGCATGAATACTTTCATCTGTATAGACATCAGTATTAAAATTGGTTTTTACCAATATTCGACTTCCTATTCTCTCAAAGTTAAAAACCAAATCAAATATGCTGGAATGACCTTTTAAGTCCTTAATTCCTTCAAAGAATTCGTGCTGAACATCATCAAGTTTTGTATTCATTTGAACTGCCTCCTGAAGACCAACGAAGACATCAAAAATAGGGCTCCTGCTCGTGTCTCGACGAAGTCCTATTTCCTCCACTAAACTGTCGAATGGATAAGCTTGATGGGCGTAGGCATTCAGGCATACATTTTTTACATTTTCAAAAATGTCGGCAAAACTATCTGACCCATTCAGTTGTGTTCTCAATGCAAGCGTATTGACATAGAATCCAATTTGGTCGGTCAAATCTTCATGATCCCGACCCGCTATAGGTGAACCGAATATAATGTCCTCATTTCCTGTATATCTATAAAACAGAATATTTAAAGACGTTAAAAGACTCATAAAAAGTGTACCGCCATTATTATCTGCATACTGCCTAAGAAAAACTGAAGATGACTCGGAAAGATATATTCCCACCATTTTTCCGTTATATGTTTTTACAGGTGGTCTTTTTTTCGATAACGGCAATTCTAAAACAGGTAGTTCACCAGCCAGATGATTCAACCAGTATGTCTTCCCGGATTCATATTGGGAGATTTGGGTCTGTTTCCAAATCGTGTAATCTTTATATTGAATACGTAATTCCGGAAGCATCAACTCCTCTTGAGATTTGAAGTGCTGATAAAAAGCCATGACGTCCCGAAACAGAATTTCCATTGACCAACCATCACTAATAATGTGGTGAAGGTTGTAGAAAAAGATGAATCGGTCATTGGAAAGTTGTAATAAACTCGCTTGTATCAGCGGACCATTTGCGAGATCAAATGGGCGTAAGCTTTCTTTTTCAATGAATGCATTAATCTCGCTTTGCTGCATTTCTTTTAAGTCAAAATGATGCACCTTGAATTCGTATTCATCGACCGGAATAACCCATTGTTTTATCTCTCCTTCATTATCCTCACGAAAGATTGTACGCAATATTTCATGTCGTTCAATAGTTGCCAACACCGAGCGTTCGAAAATTTCTACGCTAATTTCCTTATGTAATTCAAAGTAAGAAGGCAGGTTATACGCAGTATTACCATCGCTAAATTGACTAAGAACCCACAATCTGCGTTGTGCATCCGATATTGGATAATTTTCTTGTATTTCGACCGGTGGAATTAATTCAAATTTTTTCTGATCTCTGGCTTGAATTACCCTTAATATTCCTTCAGCTGTTGGATCTTCAAATACTTCCCGAACTTCCAATAGAACATTCGTCTTTTTATGCAGGCGATTGATGAGTGCCCCAACCTGTAATGAATTGGCTCCGCTTTCGAAAAAATCATCGGTCATCCCAACTTTATCGACAGAAAGAATTGAAGCGATCACCTCTGTTACCGTTTTCTCCAATTCAGTTTCAGGAGTTACGAATGCATAGTTATCGATGCCTTGACTGCTTGGTTCCGGCAGTGCACTTCTATTGATTTTACCGTTACTTGTTAACGGTAAAGCATCCAATTTTACAAAGTAATTAGGAATCATATACGATGGTAAATGATCCTTTAAATAGTGTGTTATCTCACTGTAATTTGTTTCTCCTGGCAATACCAGATATGCACACAATTGCATATTTCCTTGACCATCTTTAAAATTATGAACTACAGCCTCAGTTATTTTCGGGTGCTTTTGCAACGCACTCTCGATTTCACCTAGTTCGACGCGAAATCCACGAATTTTCACTTGATGGTCCACACGACCTAAAAACTCCATATTTCCGCTTGGAAGCAATCGCCCCAAATCGCCTGTTCGATACATTCGCCCACCGAGTTGCGAAATAAAGGAATCTTTAACATAAGAATAGGTTGTTTTTGCTTCATCATTTGCGTAACCTTCAGCGACTCCAACGCCACCGATATATAATTCTCCTGCAACTCCTTTAGGAAGCATCTTTCCATTTTCGTCCAGTATATAAAAGAAATTGTTTGCTATTGGTTTTCCATATGGAATGCTCGTCCATATTTCAGGCACGACATCTATAGTGAACGCATTTGACCAAACGGTTCCTTCGGTTGCTCCACCAAGACTAATCCGCTCAGCATTTGGGAAAAACTTGCTAATTCGATTAGGTAATTTAACCGGAATCCAATCCCCACTCATGAATACGACTCTCAAGTCACTCTGAATAAAACCATCTGCATCCGCTTCTAACTCACCAATCAAATAATTCATTGTTGTTGGTACGGAATCCCAGAATGTAATCCGTTCAACCGTAAGCAATCTTTTAAGTTCACTTATGTTTTGAACTTGCTCTTGTCTTGCAATTACAATTGACCCGCCACTGGACAAGGTTCCGAAAATATCATAAACCGAAAGATCAAAACACATTGAGGTAATGAACAACAATCGATCATTTTCATTAACATTATATGTCTTATTGACCCATTCAATCAAATTTACAGCAGAGTGATGGGCAATCATTACACCCTTTGGTCTACCTGTGGAACCCGATGTATAAATGGTATATGCCAACTGTGTGGAAGGAATTTCAATACCGAGGTTACCAATTGGCTTAATTGACCAAGTTATTTCATCCATTGAAATTATGGCGTTGACACTGAATTCTTGAATCACATCATAAGCCTTATCAACGACGATTGCCTTAACATTTGAATTTGACAAAATATAAGCTTGACGATCCAGAGGATATTCCGGGTCCACTGGTACGTAAGCGCCACCGGATTTCAAGATCCCCATTAGACCAATAATCATATCAAAACTCCTTGCTACAATTATCCCAACATTGTCGCCAGGCTTGATCCCACTGTCAACAAGAATTTGCGCTACTTGATTTGATCTTAAATTCAATTCCTCATACGTCATAGAAGCACCATCCTGTCTCAGTGCCACATTTTGAGGATAATTTACAACAGCCTCTTCAAAAAGGGCATGTACCGTATTGTTTTGTGAGTAAGGTTTGATTGTTCCGTTAAATTCATTCAGGAAATAATCAAGATATTCCCTTGAAATCAGTTCTGATGTATCAAGTGGCAAATCCAACTCACCAGTAAACTGCTCGAGTATCTGAACATATAATTCCAAAGCTGTACTTATCTCACTTGCATCAAAATACGCCGGTAAAAACTTTATCCGAATTGAAAAACTTCCAAGGGTTTTGTCTACTTCTACATCGAACTTGGTATTTGTCATTTCAGCAGAAGCGACGGCCCCTGCATTGTATTCTATTTCACCACTCGACAAACCAGTAACTTCTTTCATTTCCTCCAGCGAATGGAAATCCGTAAAATTCAATATGCTATCAAATATTGGATTATCGGAAGTCGTTCTATCGTTGATAAATTTTGCGATCTCAGACAAATGAACCTCATTCGGTTTTACTTCAATCAGATAATCGGAAACATAGCTAAGTAGCTGCCGAATCGTCTTAATGTTTTGAAAATCCACACGAATCGGAATGGTATTTAAAAAGCATCCCAGTATTTTGTCACTATTCTTAAGTTCAGGTCTTTCGTGTGTAACTACTCCGGTAACGACATCTCCTTCCGAACAGATAATTTTCATCAAATAAACATGCGCAGCCAAGCAAATGGCCTTAAATGACAGTTGATTTTCTTCTGACAACTGTTCTATTTTCCTCCTCAATCCCTGGCTAATGGAACGTTCCATTGTACGCATTCCCAGTTCTTTGCTGATTCTTGTTCCCTTATAATTAAACGGTAGTTTGTTTCGGCTATATCCTCTCATTTTGTCAATCCAGAAAGACTCCACTTTTTCGGATTTCTTTCTTCCTAACATAATAGCACAATAGTCGACATATGTATAATCTAATGGAGGCAACTGTTCTTCCAATCCATCCACAATAAGACCTAATTCCATTATTATCCTGGATACGCTCCATCCATCCAATACCGAATGATGAAAACTTAGGTATAGGATGTACTCTTGATTCGTTACCTTGAATGCCTGTAAATACCACAATAGTTCATCATCAAAACTACTTCGTCTGCTTAGGTCATCATGAGCATACTTAATAAGTATTTTTTCCTGTTCTTCTTTATTTAGTTCCGAAATATCTTTTATAGACAACGGTGCGTTGCATTTATTCAGCACGGTTTTAATCGGTTGGCTGAATGAATTCATGAAGTACTTAGTACGAAGGATCGCGTGCCTGTCACATAATTTTTGTACTGATTCTTTAAAAATTTCTTCCCTTGAAAGCTTTACAGAATAAGTAAATTGATCGTAATATACAGGTTCCTCCGGGCGCATAAGAGATGAGAATATCATCCCTTGTTCAATCGCAGTTAATGGGTAGATTGTTTCCAACGATTCCGGCAACCTATTTACCAACCTGTCTTCAGCTATTATTTGTTTTCTGATTTCTTCAATTTGCAGCAAACCACTCTGATGTTCAATCTCGGTGATATTCTCTTTACCTCCCAAATTTAAAAACTGCTCCAATCCTGCAATCGTTTGATGCTTATACAGGTCATTGACACTGATGTTTTTTCCGTACTTGTTTTTTGAAATTGTTGCAAAATTGATCGCCGTAATGGAGTCACCTCCAAGTGCAAAAAAACTATCATCTATCCCAATTTTTCTCTCTCCGAAAATTTCTTGATAAATAGCTGCTAATTCCTTCTGTAAATCTGTTTTCGGAGCGCTGTAATTTTCACTTGTCAGAATACTTTCGGTACGAGGATCAGGGAGCTTTTTCTTATCAATTTTTCCGTTGTTCGTTAATGGAAACTTTTCCAGTTGAACAAAGTATGAAGGTATCATATACTCCGGTACCTGTCTTTGAAGGAAATTATATAGTTGATTGGTTGTTAATTCTTCCTGACTCGTGAAGTAAGCTACCAAAAATTGTTTTCCGGTTTCGTCCTTTTTAGCAACGACGACCACTTCATAAATCGTGTCGAATTTAAGCACGAAGGTTTCTATCTCAGCAAGTTCGATGCGGTGTCCACGAATTTTAACCTGATCGTCCAAACGCCCTAGATATTCCATTTCCCCGTTATTCAGTAATCGAACCTTATCTCCTGACTTATACATTCTTGTTCCAGGTAAAAAAGGTGCCTCAAGAAACCGCTCACCGGTCAACTCACTACGGTTCAAATAACCACGGGCCACACCTTCACCTCCTACATAAAGTTCACCAACAACTCCAGGCGGCAAAAGGTTTAAGTCCTCGTCAAGAACATAACAACTAGTCGTTGGAATGGCCATTCCAATATTGCTGACATTTGATTCGATTTCTTCCGGTCCAATCTCCTTATAAGTTACATGAACGGTGGTTTCTGTAATACCATACATATTGATCAACCTCGTCTCCGGATAACGAGCATACCACACTTTCAATTGGGCAGGGGCTAGTGCCTCCCCACCAAAAATGACATAGCGCACATGCAGTTCTGCACTTGATCGGTTTACTTCTTTAATGACGTTATAGAAAGCAGATGGTGTTTGATTGAGGACAGTTACCTTTTCTTGCTTCAATAATCTTACGAAGCTTTCCGGATCCTTCGTGGTTTCACGATCAACTACAACCAGCTTTCCGCCATAGAGCAGCGCTCCGTACATTTCCCAAACAGAAAAATCGAAACAATAAGAGTGAAAAAGAGTCCAAACATCATTTTCATCAAAATCAAATTGTGACTTATCTGTAAAGAGCAATCGAACAACATTTTTGTGTTCTATCAAAACTCCTTTTGGTAAACCCGTAGTACCGGATGTATATATAACATACGCAAGATTACCAGGAAGAATATCAATATTCAGGTTTGCCTCCGAATAGGAAGTTTGACGTTGTTCGAAAAGGGCCAGCTCTTGTTCGTTAATAAGTACTTTACACTGGCTATCATTTTTCATGTAGTCAATCCTCGATTTCGGGTATGCCGGATCAATCGGAACATAAGCTGCACCAATTTTCAATATGGCAATAATACACACCAGAATATCTGTGCTTCGGTCCAAAAGCAGGCCTACAAAATCCTCATTTTCGATTGAATAATTTTCAATCAAATAACGTCCCAATTGATTTGCCTTTGCATTCAATTCCGCGTAGCTTAATTCCTGAGAATTACTTTTTACCGCCACTCTGGACGGATAACGCTGAACTTGTTCTTCAAAAATTTGAATGATTGATTTATTTGGATAGGTGACATTCGGATTGTTAAATTCAAATACAATTTTGTCGACTTCATCCGGCGTCAGTAAGCTAACGGATGACAATGGTTGCTTTGGTTTTGTTAACAACCGATCGCATAATCGCTGAAAGTATTCTGAATAACCTTTAATCGTTTCATTAAGGAACAAGTCCGTATTGTATTCAATATTCAAATAAATGCCATCATTCTCTTCTGTAAATAAAAATGTCAGATCGTATTTACTAATCGTATGGCTAGCCTCTTGATAGGGCTTTATTTTAATGTCAGCAATGTGTTCCGCCGTAGTACCGACATGCATATTTTGCAATACCACCATCACATCGAATAAAGGACTTCTACTCATATCTCTTTCAAGTTTGAGTTCATCCACTAATTCATCAAATGGGTAAAGCTGATGTTCTTGCGCCTCTAAAGTTGTCATTTTGACCTGGTCCAGTAGAGCATCGAATCCTTTATCATCTTCAATCTGCGTTCGAAGTGCAAGCGTATTGACATAAAATCCTATTTGATTTTCCAATTCCTCATGCACTCTACCAGCTGTTGGGCTTCCTACAATCAAGTCTTTTTGACTCGATAATTTGTAAAGTAAGACATTGACTATTGCAAGAAGGTTTGTAAACAAGGTACTGCCATATTCCTTTTCAAATTGATTCAGAAGCTCGGTTGCAGAATTATCCAATTTGGATCTGTATAAAGCTCCATTGTAGGACTTCAACGCTGGTCGTGTTTTATCCGTTTCCAATTCCAAAACGGGTAATTCGCCAGACAAGCTTTCCATCCAATACTTCTTGTGACTTTTAATAGTCTCCCCTTCAATTATATTTTGCTGCCAATTCGCAAAATCCTTATACTGAATTCGCATTGGTTTTAACGGATAATCTTTACCCGAGCTGAACGCGGCATAAAGACGCATCACTTCTGAAGTGAGTACTTGCATACTCCACCCATCACTTATAATATGGTGCATGACCATAACTAGAATATGGTGATCGTTTTGATTATAAAGTTTCGCTTGAAATAGTTGAGATTTTTCGAGATTCAATTTGACTCTTTCGAAGTTCCGGATTTGAGCTTCCATCCCAATTGGGGAAGTAACAACTTCAAAGAAGGACTCATCTATTGAAGCGTTCACAACTTGCCTAACTTCTCCTTCTTTAGTTGTTTTGAAGGTTGTTCTCAATATTTCATGTCGATCCAAAAGGGTGTAAAAAGCCTTTTTTAAACTAATAACATCCAATTGTCCTTCAATCACAACCGCACTTGTGATGTTATATGCTACATTGGCTTCATCTTGCTGACTTAATACCCACAACCTCTTCTGGGAAGAAGAAACTGCATAATCTTCCTGTAGCGGAACAACTTGAATAGAAGAATAATCCTGCTTCTTCACTTTGTAACTTTCAATAAATGCGATAATCTGAGATTTATGTTCTTTAATCTCTTGCAGAATGTCAGATGTCATTATTCCTTTTGGGGCCTGGATATCTAACTTGCCGTCCTGCACCTTTAGTACAACTCCTAGATCCCTTAGTTTTTTTATCAATTCCATTGAAATTTTCTATTTACAGGTTGTTCACTGTCAATTCATTATTCGCGTTTCCCAGTTCAATTCCATCCAAATCGCTTAGGGGAGCAGCACATTTTATTTTTTAATCCTTTTGTCTTCAGACTCCCCAATTTCTTTATTGTCATAGACAACGTTTTTTAGTTTGCCGAATGCATACTTTAAGGTTAATCTGAACGTAGTGCCATTAGAACGTTGAAAGTAATCTAAGCCAATGTTTCCAACGCTATAATGCCCTTTCGACCGGTATGTAAAAAAGATATCATCGACAAGAAAACTACATTTCAATTTGTTCTTAAAAAATTTCGTTGAAATCCCTGCCGATATGAAATACGATTCCTTCTTCGAAACAAGTCCATTATCTTGTGATCCCATGTATTCTCCATATACTTCCAATTTGAACAGCTCTTTTATATCGAATGAATGATAAGAGTACACATACAATTGTGGGCTAATTCCGCCAATATTGAACTCAGGACGATTGTCCTTTATCTGATTCACATTGACACTGATCAGACTGAATGAAGTCCAGAATTTTACTTGATAAGGCAATTCAAGATTTACAAAATACATATGCTTTTCTTGAAAATTGATCGGTTTGGAAGTGTAAGAGTTATCACCTCCTACCCCTTTCATATATATGTAGTTAAATGAGTTGAATGCTAAATTATAGCCCAACTTTAACGAGAAGTTATTGTAGCTTAACACAGCTTCCAACGCATGTGATGTTTCGGGGAGCAAGAAAGGATTTCCCTGAACCGAGGTCAAGGTATCTTGATACCAAAGGAATGGATCCAATACTTGATAAGAAGGTCGATTAATTCTACCGGAATACGATACGTTTGTAAACCATTTTTTCCCTAATTTGATTCCAAGTAAAAAATTGCCAAATATGTTATTGTAGTTACGGTTGATTAAAACACTATCCAGAACGTTTGATTTTCCTTGGGCAATTGTTTGCTCCGTTCTGACACCTAACGAATAATTCAATTTATCATTCAATCTTCCAGAAAACTGGGAATACAATGCGGGAATAAGTTCCCGATAGGAAAAATCATTCGAATAAGCGGCGTATTGAATAAAACTTGTCTCCCCTTCAGATTTAGAGTATAAATCAACAACACCATGGTTTTCAGCAAAACTGGCTTTCACACCAAGATTCCACGAATTGCCATTTTTGAACATTTTTCCATAGTCGGCTTGAGCAGACCCTATCTCAATATCATTTCTTCCGGGATTGAGGCGCTCCGCTTTATTCGACAAAATATCATTCTCATATATTTCCTCCAGAATGTAGTCGCGTTGTTTTCCTGTAAATCTTGTGTACTGCCCTCCGATAAACAAGGAAGAACCAAGCGTATCAAGTGTGTTATTGTAATTAAATGATAATATATTGTTGGTGCTTAAGGCTCCTCCAATGTTATTTGTTTTAATTTTCATTTTATTATTAAAAGGATCGGATGCATCATTAGACCCGTCCACATCAAAATCTTGATCGTTATAGAGACCACTATATTCCAAGGATAAGTTTGAGTGCTCATTCAATTGATATCCAACACCTAAACTGTAATTAGAAAAGTTGGTCATTCTGTTGTTCTGATTTAGTGAATAGGTTGACTGATACAAACCTTGTGGTGCTGAATAACTCCTCGTATAAATCCCTTCTCCCCAATTCTTTCCGAACTCAAATCCGTAATTTGCATTCAGCGACCACTTTTTCTTTCGGAAATTTAGGTTTAATACAGAATTGGATGAAAAATGAACAGCATGTGTTAGGCTTTGCGTAAAAGATCCGTTAAATCCTTCTGAGGGATTTGGAATAGTAATGATATTAACTACCGCCGCCCCCTCAGCATCGTATTTAGATGAAGGGTTCGTGATTACTTCTATTCTCTTAATATTTACTACTTGAATGGCCCCAAGTTGTTCCATCTGAATTCTTCTCCCATTTAAGTATACCAGTGCCTTTCCTTTCCCGATAACCATTATTTCACCATCAGCAACAATAATCCCCGGAGATTTGCTCAATAGTTCCATTACAGAAACACTGGAGGATAATATTGTTTTTTCAACATTAATATTTAGTTTTCCATCCTCGGTTGTCTCAAAAAGTGGAACCTTGTACACGACTTCAACACTATCAATGCTGGTAACCTGTGAGTTCATTGTCACAGTGCCCAGATTCACATTATCGCCTTGATAACTGACATGGATTATGGTATCCAGATACCCAAAGGATCGAAACTTAAGCAATACCTCCTTTTCAGTAAGGTTTTCAATTAACACATTGCCATCTTCAAAAGAACTCCCTGTAATAAGGGAACTGTCTGTAGGAGATAATATGAGTACATTTCCCCAGAGAGAGTCTTCTCCCCCCACTACATGAGCCTTGATTGAGTATTTGGTTTGTGCTAAAGAGACACCATGGAATAATACCATTAGGACCAATAAATGTAATTTTCTTCTCATAAAATATAAATCATTAAGTACTTGGATTCCTTTGTTTATGCTTGTCATTAGGAACTAAAATTTAAATGCTTATTTATATGTATGTTGATTCTCAAATATTCATGGTTACTTCTTCATTGATTCGTTAAATCGAAAAATGTTCGACCTCGTCATCGTCAATCACCGAATGTTGATCATTCGCCCAATACACTTTTTCGATCTCCTCTTTTAATCCTTGAATAGTGGCGTTCATGAATAGTTCTCTATAATTTAATTTGACATCAAATTCCTTTCTTACCCTGGATATCAATTGGATTGCCTTAAGACTATGTCCTCCCAATTGAAAGAAATTATCCAAAATTCCAATATCTTTTCTTCCAAGAATTTCTGTCCAGATTTCCACTAGTTTTTCTTCCATTTCATTGCTTGGAGGCACAAAATCAACATTTCGGCTAAATTCATTGGGTGATGGTAGTGCATTTTTGTCCAATTTACCATTCGGGGTCAACGGTAGCTTTTCGAGCCGCACGAATGCTGATGGAATCATGTAATGCGGAAGCATGGACATTATAGTTTCGCGAAGAGTAGTAATCGTTTGTTCCTTATGAGAGGTAAAGTATGCTACCAACTCCTTCTCTGAGTTCTCTCCCTCTTTCACTAAAACTACTCCGGAAGAAATGCCCGGAACTTTTAACAATGCATGCTCAATCTCTCCCAACTCAATCCTGTAACCTCTAATCTTCACTTGATTATCCTTCCTGCCAACAAAACTGATCGTACCGTCGGCGTTCCAGTAGCCCAAATCCCCTGTGCGGTACAAACGTTCACCTTCCCTGAACAGATGAGCAATGAACTTCTCTCTTGTTAAAGCCTCTTTATTCAGGTAACCACGTGCCAAACCAGATCCGCCTAAACAAATCTCCCCCGGAACACCAATCGGTTGCAAACAGTCCGCAGCACTCAATATATAAACCTCCGTATTCCACAACGGTCGACCAATTGGTATCTGACCATTCCGAACTTCTTCTTTATTCAATTTATACATTGAAGCGCAAACACTTGCTTCTGTTGGACCATACGCATTGTAGTATTCTCCGAACTCTGAAAATGCTATTGCCTTTTGATAATCAGGTGCTTCTCCTGCTGTGATGAGTGCTTTGACAGTGGTTAACTTCGTGAGGTCTATTTCTCTAACAATTGCGGGTGGAAGTGTTAATACTTCAATCGCATTTTCCAGTATAAATGTTTCTAACGTATTGATATCTCTTCTACAATCATCTGATGCAATAAACAATTGATCACCGAATAGTATACAATTAAATGCCTCTGATATAAAAGCATCAAATGATATTGAAGCAAATAACAGTGCCCGTCTACCAGTAAAAATTGAATGCTGTCCATACAATGTATTCAGGATAGATCGATGCTCTACCATCACTCCCTTAGGTTGACCCGTTGAACCCGATGTGTAGATCACATAGGCAAGGTTGTCTGCTGTGATCTTTGTTGTGAGTGCCTTCTCTGAATAAACTCCTCCCCTGAAGCGGTCAAGCTCCTGCTCATCTATAGAAACCTTACACGAAGTGTCTTGCTCAATATACGCTATGCGATCCGAAGGGTAATTAGGATCTATCGGTACATAAGCTCCTCCTGCTTTCAATACACCAAGTATCGCTATAATCATCCATTCGCTACGATCCAGTTTGATCCCTACTAAATCCTCCGGCTCAATACTATACGATTCAACCAGGTAGTGCGCCAATGCGTTCGAAGCACGGTCCAATTCAACATACGTAAGTGAACGATCCCCAAACACAACTGCCAAGGCATTAGGAGTCTGCAAAACCTGTTCTCTGAACAAATCAACCAATGTCTTATCCTGAGGATAATCCATCGAAGTAGCATTGAAGGATGAAAGCTGTTGCTTGTCTGAAGCCGTTAAGAAACCAACCAAATCTATTGCCCGATCCGGCGTCGATAACAAACTTTTCAGCAACAATTCATAGTGTAACATCAACCCCTCTATCATACTTCGTTCATACACGTCTGTATTGAACGACAAGCTGTAAGAGATATTATCACCTTGTTCCACAAACGTGATATCCAGATCAAACTTCGATAACGTTACTCCATAGTCCGTAATAACTCCTACTTGATCTACAGCTATTACATGCTGAGAATCTGAGGTGTTCTGAAGTGTCAGCATCACATCAAATACCGCACTACGACTCGTATCCCGATGAAGACCTAAATCCTCAACCAAGCGGTCAAATGGATACATCTGATGGGAAAGACCCATTAAGGTAGTCTCCTTAACAGATTTATAGAAACTGTCATAACTATCCGTTGGATCAATCGTGTTCCTGAAAACCAACGTGTTTACATAAAAACCAATCTGAGAACTCAAATCACTGTGATCACGACCTGCTACCGGACTGCCTATGATAATATCTGACTGATTGGTATAACGGTAAAACAATACACTCCAGCTAGATAGAAGACTCATAAAAAGACTACCTCCCTGAGAAAGTGTGTATTTCCTTAATGAATTACTCAAATCTGACGAAAGAATCCCTCCAAGACGATGACCTTGATGAGTCTTCATCAATGGACGTTTCTTAACCGTAGGAAGATTCAACTGCGAAAGATCACCGGACAACCGATCCAGCCAGTAGTTGCGAGAGGCCGACAAACTTCCATTCTGCAAGGATTCCAACTGCCAGTGAGAATAATCCTTGTACTGGATCGGCAAAGGAGCAAGAACTGGTGATAAACCAGTATTTAGCTGTTCATATAACTTGACTACCTCGTCTGACAAAACATCCATAGACCAACCATCACAGATAATGTGATGAAGGTTATAATAAAACACCCAGACATTTTCCGAAATCTTCAACAAACTCGCTCGTATCAATGGTCCTTTCTCAAGGTCAAAGGGCTGGTAACTATCCAATGCTATGTAGTCTGATACGCGACTTTCTGAATCTGTGTATGAACTGAAGTCTTCAACCGACACCTTAAAACCAAGCGCTGCTAACGGTAATAACCATTGGTGAACTTCTCCTAAAGATGTCTCCTTAAAAACTGTTCGGAGAATCTCATGACGTTCGATTACATGATCAAATGCGGCTCTAAAACTCCCAACATCTATCGAGGTCTCCAAGCGTAAAAAACCAGGCATGTTATAAACTCCTGAACTTCCATCAAACTGACTCAAAACCCATAAACGACGCTGAGCGTCCGATAACGGGTAACTTTCCAACTCCTCAACTTGTGCAATTCGCTCATAGGAAACACGTGTTGATCCTTCTACAAGTTCTGCATGGGAACGGATCGTGGTATGAGAAAACACATCTTTAAGATTCAAACGTACATCAAAGTACTTCGAATAACTACCCAACAATCGGGTTGCCTTTAAGCTATGGCCTCCTAAGGCAAAAAAGTCATCTTCTACTCCAATCTTTTCCTTCTCCAATAGTTCCTCCCAAATCGATACTATCTTTACCTCAATATCTCTCTGAGGGGCTACATACTCTACTCCCGATCTCAATCCCAACCCTGCAGGTGACGGCAATAATCGCTTGTCAATTTTACCGTTACTGGTCAACGGCAGGGTTTCCAACTGTACAAAGTAACCCGGAAGCATGTAATCCGGAAGCATAGACTTCAAGGACCCACGGAGAGCCGTAACAGTTTGCTCTTCATCCGAGGTAAAATACGCCACCAACTCCTTCTCAGAGTTGTCACCCTCTTTCACTACTACTACAGCCGAACAAATACCCGGAACTTTTAACAAAGCATGTTCAATCTCTCCTAACTCAACCCGATAGCCACGAACCTTGATCTGATCGTCCAATCTTCCGATAAATTCAATACTTCCGTCGGGCAACCACTTCCCTTGGTCTCCGGATTTATAAACCCGTTGTCCTTCGATAAAAGGATTTGCAACAAACTTTAAATTCGTGAGTTCAGGATTATTTAAGTAACCTCTTGCCAAACCATTCCCTCCAATCCATATTTCACCTTTAACACCAATGGGAACAAGCTGTTGATTTGTATCAACAATATAAATCTGACGGTTCGCTATCGGTTTGCCTATTCCTGTATTTTTTGCCGTGTTTATTTTAGAAAATGTTGTGCAGACTGTTGACTCACTCGGACCATAGGTATCATAAACAGTGATTGTATCATGGAAATTTGAAACGAAAGTGCTTCTAAATTTGTCTCCTCCACTTATGATGAGTCTTAATTTATTCGGTTGAACAGCTCGATTATTTAGCTCCTCTAAAACCATTGGTGTCGAGCTTAAGATCGTGGCACCTTTCCTATTAATCAAATCCTCCAACTCATAACTGTCTCTGCCGCCATTTTCACTAATTAACAGTGTGGCTCCACAAATTAATGCCGGATAAATTTCTTCGACGTGTGTATCAAACGAAATAGAAGATTGTTGAATCACCTTGTCATTTCCAGTAATTCCAAATTCTTCACTAAAGATTAGTGCGTATTCCACGACAGACTGATTTTCTATCATGACCCCTTTCGGAACTCCTGTTGTACCGGAGGTATAAATGATATAAGCAAGGCCTTTTTCGGAATTACTCGTTGCCAGATTTTCCTTTGAATAGGTACTTTGGTTCTTCTGGAACTTATTAATCAATTCATTATCAATAACTAACTTGGATTTGCTATCTTCGATAATAAAATCTATTCTATCACTTGGGTATTCAGTGTCTAATGGAACATAAACTGCTCTGAGTTTCAATACTGCCAAAATTGCTACGATCAGTTGTTCACTTCTGTCCAACTTGATTCCAACAATGTCGTTTGGCACTAAATGACACTCTATTTTTAAGAAATTCGACAATTGATTTGATACTTCATTCAGCGATTTATAGCTGAGCTCTCTGTCTCCACAAACAATTGCTACATTATTAGGAGTCCTAATAACCTGGTCCTCGAAATAGTCTACAATTATTTTGTCCTTTGGAAATTCCCTTACCGTATTATTAAACTCAGACAATAATCGGTTTTCTTCCGCCGGGCTCAAATATTTCACCGTACCTATTTCAGCCAAAGGATTCGATAACAAATGATCAAGAAGTGCTTTAAAATGAACCATCAAGCCTTCAATCATTTCTTTATCATAAAGATTTGTATTGTAAGTAATTTCAAAAGCTATACAATTCTGCACTTCTTCAAAATTTACATCAAGATCGAACATTGAAAGGATCCCTTGTTCAAATTGAAATTGATCTAATAGTGATTCGTCAACAATTCGTCCCTTACTTCCATCTCTCAGGTTTTGCATTGTTATCATGACATCAAACACCGGATTTCTGCTAGTGTCTCTAATCAAATTCAAATCTTCTATCAAACTATCAAACGAATACATTTGATGTGGATAAGCTAAAAGAGTAATATTCTTAACTTTCCAGAACAAAGTATCCAAAGTGTCTTTAGGATCCAGATCAACTCTAAGAGCCAACGTATTAATATAGCATCCAATTTGATCTTCCAAATCTGCGTGATCTCTTCCTGCAACCGGAGTTCCGAAAATCAAATCCTGCTGACCGGTATACTTGTAGCAAAGTGTACTCCAAGCTGCAAATAGCCCCATAAATAAACTTCCACCATTATACTGGCAATAAGTCTTTAATTTTTCAGTAAGATTTGTTGAGATATGCGTTACTAGCTTACCACCGTTAAATGTTTGAAATTTCGGGCGTTCTCTACTGCTTGGAAAATCAATGACCGGAAGATCACCGGAAAGGCATTTTTTCCAGAATTCCCTGTGTCCATTATATCTTTCATCAGTTAACTTCTCTATTTGCCAAGCCGCATAATCTTTATATTGAATCCTTAGTTGGGGTAATTTGGGGTCATTTCCCTCATTGTAGGCACTATAAAATAAGCGCACATCCCTTTCCAATATTTGTTTTGACCAACCATCACTAATGATGTGATGCATGTTATAATAAAACAAAAAATAGTCATCTGTAAGTTGAATTAAGCAAGAACGAAATACAGGTCCATTAGAAAGATCAAATGCTTTGAGACTGTCGTTATCTATATATTGTTTTGCCAATTCCTGATTATTCGGAAGCCTTCTGATATCTTCATACTTCAATTCAAAGTTCAACTCTTGGGGAGGCAAGACCCATTGCTTCACTTCTCCGTTCTCATCTTCCTTAAAAACTGTTCTCAGAATTTCATGGCGCTCAATGATCGAATAAATTGATTTTCTGAAAATTTCAATGTTATAATTGCCAGATAGTTCAACAGTTACAGGCAGATTATACGCAGCTGAACTTTCCTCAAATTGACTTAATATCCAAAGTCTTTTCTGGGAAGAGGAAAGTTCATAACACGCATTTTGCGGGATTGCTTTGATCGATTGAAATTCGGAAGTATTCCTGTTTTTTGTCAGGTATTCAATGAGAGCAGGTTTATTTGCTTTCAATTCAGACAAAATTTCA
The DNA here is from genome assembly GCA_966248825.1 of uncultured Fluviicola sp. GTDB lineage: Bacteria > Bacteroidota > Bacteroidia > Flavobacteriales_D > Crocinitomicaceae > Fluviicola. The sequence continues at coordinate 387,512 of CBINBC010000001.1, read as the reverse complement.
GGAGCTATTGCAGAGCCATTGAAATTAACTTTCAACTCTCCGTCATCCATCGAAATGAATATTTTGTCTTTTCGTAAACGACTAATGAACTCTTCCATTAAACCACTGATTCGCTTAAATAATTATACTATTATCAGTTTCTTCTACATTATCCAACCACCGGCGATTGTCAAGAACTGTTGACAGTTTTTGAACAGTGTTATTCTGGAAAAAATCATCTAGCGAAACTTCCAGATCAAATGTTTTGTGAAGTTGGTTAATTAGCGTCATTGCTTTGAGTGAATCCACTCCCAATTCAAAAAAATCATCCTGAATTCCTAAATCAGTCATCCCAAAAAACTGTTCGATCAATTGACATAACTGAATTTCCGTTTCTGTTTGGGGTTCAACATAGTTCGATGTAAATCCAGATCTATCCAATGTTATTTTCGTCGTTTTAACAGTATCTTTTCGCTCGCTTGCAGAATCGCTTGAAATGTCAACCCATCTTTTTATTCTCTGCTGTAAATCTCCAACTGAAAGAATATAATTCGGGCCATCCATCCGTCCCAATACTGTTTTAAGTACATCCACTGTATCATCAGCGTTGAGTATATGCATATCCTCTCGATTTGATTTCATATCCAGAGCATCGTAATTGATGCTGACACAATTAGCAATTGTGCCTGTATGTGATAAGGTATCCAGAAAAACATTTGCTGACGCATATGCTGCGTATTCTTTACCTCCCAAAACTGTTGATATGGAGGAAACCAAAAGGCAAAAGTCAAGTTCTTTTCCCTTGAATAATTGTTCCAGTACCAATGCTCCTTCGACTTTAGATTCGAATTGTTTTTCAATTTCCTCATCTGCCAACAATCCAACAGCACGAAACGACTTTCCATTGGTAACTCCTGCAGCATGAATAATTCCTTGCAAAGGTCCTAACTCTATCTCTGAAGACGAAAGTATTTCACTCATTCTTTCGTGATCAGCAACAGAAGCTTTGAAATATCTCACTTCTCCCAAATCTTGCAACACCTTCAGGCGTATTCTCTTCGGATGATCACTTTCCAAGGTAAGCACATCCTCTCTTCCGGTCAAAATCAAGGAAGCTCTATACTTCTGCATCAAATATTTGGCATAAGTAAATCCAAGATCCCCCAAACCACCAGTAATTAAGTAGCAACGATCCTGTTGTAATTTCGTATCATCAACATTATCAACCTCTGAAAAGACAACCTTTTCAAATATGCGTGTCCAGCGATGACCATTACGAATAGCTACATTTTTTTCACCGTCATTCATAAGGATTTCCTTCGCGACACCTTTCAGTATAGCATTCATACCATCTTCCGGACAGATATCTACACACTTGCAAACAATAGTAGGATTCTCCTGAGAAGCTACTATGTTAAGCCCTAATGCCAGTGCGTTCATCGGTTTTAGTGTTTCATTACCAATAACCGAGTATACACCATCAAGAACCGTGGTTACATTCACAGCATCCTGTAGAACGAGACGATTTAGTCCTTTAATTAGGTACAACAAACTGTAAAAATCAACACGGCTTTTCTTCTGTTCCTCCTCATTGGTTCCCAAATGCAGTAAATTGACCACTTTTGTAGGAATAATTCCATTTGATTCAAACAAGTCAAACAGCTGGATATAATCTTCAACTACCAACGGATTTATTTCATATTTATCCTCGGATATCTGTCTATATGTTGAAGCCTTTGAAACAGTGATTACCCTCGTCTCATCTGAATCCAATTGAGTTAAAAAGGCCTGTATTACCTCATCACTTGCAAAGATTAGCAAGGTATCTTTATGGGTCATTTTCTGTATTCGACGACTATTTGTTCGGCGCCATAAGGGTTGGTAATACCATTCCTTACTAGCAGGGCGAACTTCCTTAGAGCCAAGAAGGAGATTTCCGCTAAGAAGCTTCTCAAGATTCTGTCCAAGTGAGTAGGGAACCTCTTGGAATGGGTAGGTCGGAAGATGTACCTTATTTACTTCATGCGGATGCAAGGCCTTCCAATTCACTTTGACACCGAATTGCCAGAGTTTTCCCAAACAAGATAAGAAATAAGCGTAGTCACCCGATTGCTCTTTAGGATGCCTTACGGTATTGATTGCAAGAGAATGATTCTCTTTATCCAGGTGATACGCTGCAAAATTCTTCAGACTTGTTCCAGGCCCAATCTCCACGAGTACCGTATCCTCTTGTAAAATAGTTCTTATACCTTCAGAAAATCTTACCGTGTTTCGGATGTGATCACACCAATAATGCCCTCCTTTCAATTCTTCATTACTGATTATTCGACCGGAAATATTCGAGACAAACGGAATTTTTATTTCTTTAATTTCCACGTTCGCGGCAACATTTCTGAACTCTTCGAGCATTGGGGTCATCATATCAGAATGGAAAGCATGAGAAGTATGAAGAACCTGTGACGGTATTTGTTGATCCTTCAACACTTTTCCAAAATCATTGATTGCATCTGTTCTTCCCGATATGACAAGATGACCGGGAGAATTAACTGCTGCAATACTTAACTCATTCGGTAGCAACTGTTCGATTTTCTCTTTAGTTCCACTAACACTCAACATACTACCGGATGGCAAGGCCTGCATGAGTTTCCCACGAGTAATCACCAAGTTGAGTGCATCCTTCAGATCAAGGGCGCCTCCAATACAAGCTGCTGCATACTCTCCGATGCTATGCCCAATCATCTGATTGGGAACCACACCGTGGTGTTCCAATAACTTTGCAAGTGCGTACTCAAACATGAATAAGAGCGGTTGTGCATTGATTGTCTCATTAATTGTCTCATTGTCGGCATCGTTTTTAGGGTAAAGAATACTTTTGTAATCTATTCCGGCAATTTCCCGAGCAATTTTAAAACAAGTATCCAGCGACTCCCTAAAAAACGGTTCCGTATCATAGAGCTCCTTTCCCATGTTTACATACTGAGCCCCCTGACCAGAAAACATAAAAACAATTTTCTTTTGCCCTTGCCTAACCATTGTACCATTTGCAACAAGTGTGTCTCCCATTTTGATTCGCTGTTGAATCTCATCCGAGGTAACCGGATTTATAAAAGCTCTGTATGGAAACTCTTTACGTCCAATTTGAAGCGTCCATGCTACATCCTCTAAATCGACCTTTGGGTGTGTCGAAATGAATTCTTCTATTTGTTCAATTTGACGATTCAGGGCATCTTGAGTCTTTGCGGAGAACACTAGCAGTTGAGATCGCTCTTGACTCTCTTTTATGGCTATTGATGGAGCTTCCTCAAGAACAATGTGTGCATTAGTTCCACCAATACCAAGAGAACTAACTCCTGCTTGTAATGGCCCATCTGTGTTTTTCCATTCACTCAAATGGTTGCTTACATAAAATGGTCCGTTTTCGAAATCAATATTTTGATTCGGTTGTTGAAAATGTAAAGTTGGTGGAATCTGCTTATTGTAAATACTCAATACGGCTTTAATAAAACCTGCGACTCCGGCAGCTACATCCAGGTGACCGATATTTGTCTTAACGGATCCAACTACACAGTGCTTTTCTTTCTTGTTTCCAAAAGCAAGGTTCAATGCGTCTATTTCGATTGGATCACCTAGGGAAGTTCCGGTTCCATGAGCCTCAATAAATCCTATATTATCAGGATTCACTTTGGCCATTTTATATGTCATTTTCATGCATTCTACCTGACCTTCAACACTTGGAGCTGTATATCCTACTTTTCGTACTCCATCGTTATTAATTGCGGAACCTTTAACGACAGCATAAATGTGATCACCATCTTTAATCGCATCTTTGAGTTTTTTCAGGGCAACAACCCCAGCACCTTCTCCAATTACAGTTCCACCAGATTGTGCATCGAAAGCTCTGCAATGTCCGTCCGGAGAAAGAATCATATTTTCACGATAGAGGTAACCGGCTTTCCGCTTTACGGAAATAGATACGCCTCCTGCAAGTGCCATTTTACATTCTCCAAGTAAAAGGCTTCGACATGCCATATGTATAGCAACAAGTGAAGTCGAACATGCTGTTTGAACTGAAACAACTGGTCCTTTAAGGTTCAACTTATAAGCGACCATCGTTGTCATAAAATCCTTGTTGTTGTATTTACTTTTTGTAAAGTCATCCACCGTATTTTCCTCACCGGAAAACATGGTGTTGGCAATCCATTCAGAATTTTGACTAGCACCGGCAAATAGCCCGATCGAACCTTCATATGTATCAGGAATGTATCCCGCATCTTCCAAAGCAGCATAAGCAACTTCATGAAAAACGCGAATTTGAGGATCCATGATGTCTGCTTCCGATGAACTATAATTGAAGAAGGATGCATCAAAATTGGCTTTATTTTCAAGGTAACCCCCAGCCTTAACAAACCGTTGATTTTTGATCAACGATGCATCAACTCCTTCCTCCAAGAGTTCTTCGTCAGTAAAAAAGCGTATTGATTCTTTTCCATCTACCAGATTGGTCCAGAATTCATCAATGGTTTTTGCTCCCGGGAATTTTCCGGACATTCCAACCACTGCAATTTCATAGCCTGTGTATTCACTATTATCCTTCATCATTATCAAAAAATAAATTTATTGTAGTATCGAAAGTCTCAACGGACTCGTCAGCAATTTTATCAAAACTGTTTTCGGGTGCGGCCGTGCTATCCAAATAGGATGCTTGATCACTAATTGTTGGAAATCTAAAGACAATGGTAATTCGCTCGTCACGGGAAAGACGTTCATTCATTTTTTTTGTGAACCGAATAGCTTTCAAAGAATTTCCTCCGATCTCAAAGAAGTTACTATTGATTCCAACCTTTCCCTCTTCGATTTCAAGCACTTCGCTCCATATTCCTGAAAGAATCTGCTCAAGCTTGTTTCGCGGTGCCACATAGGCTACTTCTGGTCGGATCATTTCAGTTAGGTCCGGTAATTTTTTACGATCCACTTTCCCGTTAGTCGTTAAAGGTATTTCACTTATCTTAATGAAATGAGAAGGTATCATATACTCCGGAATTTTTTCCATAAGATTCGCTCTAAGTTCGGTTGCATTAAGTTCTTCTATTGTTTGAATGTAGGCCACCAACATTGGTTCTTCGTCACTATCCTTTTTCGCAACAACAACTGCCAAACTGATCCCTTCCAAGGATTCAAGTGCATGTGTAATTTCTCCTAACTCTATTCTGAATCCTCTAATCTTTACTTGATCATCTGCTCTACCCAGATACTCTAATTCTCCGTTTTTCAAGTAACGAACTTGATCTCCCGATCGATAAATGCGCTTGCCTTCATCAAATGGATTCGGGAGAAATCGTTGGGCTGTCAATTCCGGACGATTCAAGTAGCCCCTGGCCAGCCCTTCTCCAGCGACATACAACTCACCCCTTGCTCCTTTTGGTAACAGCTGCAATTTATCATCCAAAACATAACACTTCAACGTAGGAATCGGAACACCAATATTGCTCACCCCTTCATGAATAGAGGCATCATCAATTTCTTTGTAGGTTACGTGCACAGTTGTTTCCGTAATTCCGTACATATTAATCAGCTGTGTTTGTGGGTAAATCTCACGCCATGGCTTAAGTTGTGCAGGAGAAAGAGCTTCCCCGCCAAAAACTACATAACGCAGGTGCAAATCATGCTGTTGCCGTTCTGTTTCCTCTCGGATTAGGTTATAGAACGAAGACGGTGTCTGGCTCAACACAGTAACCTCCTGTTCCTTGATCAACCGTAGGAAAGATGTCGGGTCCTTTGCAATCATTTTTGGAACTACGATGAGCTTACCTCCGAATAACAAGGCCCCATACATTTCCCATACTGAAAAATCGAAACAGTAAGAATGGAACATCGTCCAAACATCTTTTTCGTCAAACGAAAACAGTGGATTATCGGTAATAAAAAGACGAACTACATTCCGATGTTCAATTAATGTTCCTTTAGGGATTCCCGTTGTTCCAGAGGTATAGATTACATAAGCAATCGCATCATTTGAAATATTCAGCCCGGGATTTATGGTGGAAAAACGTTCTCGTTCACGCTCAAATTTGCTCAACTCGTTCAAATCTACTAGCAGTCTACAAGCACTATCCTTTATCATAAATTGAATCCGTTCTTCCGGGTAAGCCGGATCTATAGGAACGTAAGCACAGCCGGCTTTTAAGATTCCCAACATCACAACAATCATATCTATCGATCGGTCTAACATTATTCCGATCAAATCCTCAGGTTTTATTTGAGCAACTTCTAGCAAATAGTGCGCAAATTGATTAGAAAGAGCATTGATCTCTGCATAACTAATCGATTCATCATCATAATACACCGCCACACGATCCGGATTTTTACTTACTTGAATTTCAAAAAGATCTACAAGTGTTTTTTTCGGAAATATCGCCGGAGTGGGATTCAATTCATTCAGAAGGTGTTCTTTTTCTTGATCATTCAAGAAGTCAATTGTTGCAATGGATGAATCCGGTTTTGCAATGATTTGTTCCAAAAGCTGAACAAAGTGATTCCCTAGTTGTTCTACCGATTCTCGATAATATAGGTCACTGTTGTATTCAAGATTTAAGAACATTCCACGCGAAGTGTCCGTAAAATTGAATGTCAAATCAAATTTGCTAATAACGTGTTCCTCTTCATTTTTTCCCCTCACTTTAAAATCTCCCAAGTTTGATTCTAGGACATCATTCACACCGGTATTGTTAAGAACTATGGCAACATCGAACAAGGCATTTCTACTTAAATCCCGTTCAATTTTCAAATCGTTTACCAGTTCATCAAAGGGGTATACCTGATGTTCAAAAGCTCCGAAAACCATTTCTCTCACCTGCCAAAGAAAGTCAGCAAAACTTAGTTCTCCATTAACGGTGGAACGCAGAGCTAGTGTATTCACATAAAACCCAATCTGATTCTCAAGATCTACATGATCTCTTCCTGCAACAGGAGTTCCGATAACAAGATCTGATTGACCTGTATACCTGTACAAAAGCACATTCACCAAGGTAAGTAAGCCCATGAATAAAGTGGATTCCTTACTTTGGGTAATTGTTTTCAATTCTTTGGTCAGTTCCGGACTGATCATTTTCGTATATATACCTCCACTGTATGTTTTAACTCCAGGACGGCGCATATCTGTAGGTAGATCAAGAACTGGTATTTCCCCATTGAAAATATTTAACCAGTAATCTCTGTGCATCCGAAGATTTTCACCGGACAATTGTCGGATCTGCCAAGCAGCATAATCTTTGTACTGAATTCTCAACGGTGGAAGGGTTCCTTGATTTCCAGACTTCTTTGCTTCATAGTAATACAGGAGTTCCCGAATCAAAATGACCATACTCCAGCCATCGCTAATGATGTGATGCATCGTGAAGGTGTATATCCAACGATCATCCTTAGTCCTTAAAAGATGTGCCCGCAACAAGGGCCCTTTTTCCAAATCAAATACGCGACCACATTCTTCTCCGATCCTTTCAGTAATTTCAGTCTCAGAAATATCTTGATTTCTCAGATCTTCATATTCCGTTAGAAAACGTATTTCATTTGGGTCTATGATGACTTGGCTTATTTCACCAGACGCATCTTCTCGAAAAACCGTTCGTAGAATCTCATGGCGTTCAATTAACTGATTAATGGCGTATTCTATTGCTTCACGATCAATATTCCCGGCAAACGATCCTGAAAGATTATAAGCAATTGATGCATCATCAAATTGACATAACATCCAAAGTCGTTTCTGTGCAGAAGACAAAACAAATGAGCCATTACCGGCAACACGATCAATTTCCTGATATTTCTCTTTAACACTATTCTTTTTCAGGAATGTCAAAAGTGCTGCTTTATTCTCACGGAGCTCCCCCAGCAGGTCTTGTGACAATGAATCTCCATTAAAGTTTACCTTAAGATTCTCACCTTCAATCGAAATATAGATACCATTTTTTCTTAGTCGAATAATGAACTCTTCCATCCGCTTTTAAATAATTATGCTGTTAGTGGGACTTTCTGTGGGACTTTCATCCAATCTTAACTCTGATTTATCCTTGATAAGGATTGCTTGATCTTTTAAATTCGTGTAATTGAAAAGATCACTCATTTCCAATCTCAAATCAAATTCCTTATAAATTCTATTCAACAATATTGTTGCACTCAAACTGTGTCCCCCGAGATCGAAAAAATCATCATTCGATCCGATGTTATCAATTCTGAGAATATCTTGCCAAATGGCAGCCAGTTTGATCTCCATGTTGTCTGACGGCGCTGAGTATTCAGATCGCGTTCCCCAATCAGCGGGTTCCGGCAGAGCTTCTTTATCAATTTTGCCATTGGGGTTAAGTGGAAGATCGGTGATCTTAACAAAAGCAAAAGGGAGCATAAAAGAGGGAAGAATTCCTTTTAAAAAATTACGTAATTCACTAATTTCAATAGTTTGTTCACTTATGAAGTAAGCCACAAGCCTAGTTTCACCGATGGAAGAATCTTTCGGAAGCACCAATGCTTCACGGATACCTTCATACCGTTTCAAAACTCCTTCTATCTCACCCGGTTCAACCCTGTTCCCTCTGATTTTTAACTGATTATCTCGACGACCAACGAACTCCAGTGTCCCGTCTGGCAACCAACGACCAAGATCTCCACTGCGGTAAATACGATCTCCTTCCTTAAAAGGCGAATCCATAAATTTCTCTTTCGTTAGCTCATCTTGATTCAGATACGCTAATGCAAGATGTTTACTGCCGAATACCAATTCTCCAACCTCAAAAACTCCCTTTATTTTCAAAGCTTCGTCAACCACATATACTGATGTATCCTGTACCGGTTTTCCTACAGGAACATTCATTTTCTTTGATTCACTTTGTTTACCGAAGAAATTTTGCAACGTAACGGTGGATTCGGTTGGGCCCAAACCATTTACAAGTATACAATTATCGGAAAAGGTTTTTTGGTAGTTCTCCACATCAAATCGATTAACCGGCTCACCTCCAAGCACAACCAAACGAATTGATTCAACATCAATGCAATTATTCAGATTGTTAAATACATTTCTGTATACTGTTGGTGTTGAATGATAAATGGTTATTTGTTCTTCTTTCAGCCATGGAAGTACTCCCTGGATACCCTGGCCTGATTTCAGATCGTAGAAATGCAGACTGGCCCCGTTTAACAGAGCTCCGTATATATCCATAATGGCGGCATCGAACGAGAAAACTGGTAGGAGGGATAGACGATCTTTGACAGAAATGCATAGATTATTGGAATATGCACGTATGAAATGTACAATGTTCTCAACCGTCTGCAAAACTCCTTTGGGATGACCGGTAGAACCTGAAGTATATAAAACATAGCCTCCATTCATGGTTCTTCCTCTCGTAGATCTGAGACTCGTTTGTATTGTTTTCGTTTCAGACAGATCACTTTCTACATTAATCACTTGCACAAAGTGTCCGCAATTCTCAACCAATTTATGGGCAAGTCTTAAATTTTTCTCATTGGTAAAGAGTACCGAAGATTTAGAGTCCTGAAGCATATAAAGCAGCCGATCGTATGGATAGAGAGCGTCCATAGGAACATATATACATCCCGCCTTTAACGCCCCCAGCATAGTTATTATAGACAAATGGTTGTGTTCAAAAAGCAACGATACCCTCTCATCCTCTTTGCCCGCAATGGCTTGTTTAATCACTTCGTAAACACTATCTGAAGCACTACTCAATTGGGCATAACTCATACTTCCTGAATCGGATTTTACTGCCAAATTATTAGGATACTTGAGTACTATTCGATCAAAGCGTTCAATAAATGATATCTCTTCTTTTCCAAAAATTTCGAAATCATGAATGATTGGTGAATCGATCTTACCCACCGAAAAAGAATCAGATTTAAACACCTGAAAATCACTAATTTTTCCATCTATATTCGCAAGTATTTGCTGGATTAATGAAACATAGCCAGAACAAATATATTCTATTGATGAAGGGTGAAATAAATCCCTTCTATACAGACAGGTAATTCGCAAGCCATTTTCACATTCTTCGAAAAAATAGTTCAGGTGAAACTTTTGTTCCACGTCAAATTCACGGTGAACGGGCGAGTTTTTCTCAATTGCATCACCCAATCCGTCAAAGTTTAACAGATTCAAAAATACCGGACTTACTGCAAGTATTCCACCTCCTCCAGCAGATACATCCTCTATTAGTTTTTCAAACGGATAATCTTGATGGTCTTTTACAGAGATAATAGTCTCATTGATTTTTCGCAGATATTCCGAAAAAGATAAGGAATCATCAACGTTACTCTTGATGAGTAATGTATTTAGTAAATTTCCGAACACGTCGGTCAATTCGGGACGATCCCTTAAAGCTGTTGGGGTAGCGGTTACAATATGTTCTTGTGAAGTGATTCTTTTTAGAACAATATGAAAACTTGCTGTTAGGAAAGTAAAGAGGCCTATTCCAATTTCCCTTTCCACCATTTTTAGTTTATCAAGAACAGTTCTATCAAGAAATGCTTCAAAAGATCCTCCTTTGTTTTTGCCCCCTGTCGTAGAATCATAATCATATGGCAAGATTAGTGAGTCACCAATCCCTGCAACATAATTCTTCCAAAACTCCTTGCTTGTATTGAGTTCTCCAGCAACGATCCGTTCTCTTTGCCAAGCAATAAAGTCTTTGTATTGAAGCGGTATATCGGAAGCAACCAATTCACCTCCATCATAAATACGTTGATAATTATACCTAATTTCATTTTCAAGCATTCTTACCGACCAGCCATCTGCAATGATATGATGAAACGTCAGAAACAATACCGCCCTATCTTCCCCTTGTATTAATAACGCTCTAAATAGCGAAGCAGAATTCATTTCAATTGGTGTTTGAACTTCTTCCAGAAGGATCCTGTGCAGGATATCACGCGTTAATTCTTCGGTTTGAATGTATTTCACTCGTAATTCTGTAAACAATTGATCCGACGGGTTAATGCATTGTTTTGGAATCCCATTGATTGTTTTTATTGAGGTTCTCAACGCCTCATGTCTCAGTACCTCATGTTGTAACACTCGCTCCAACAAATTAATATTCACAGGTTTGTCAAAGTGAATTTCCAAGGGGACGTTGTAAGCACTCGAAGTACCAGATTTCTGAATAGCTAGCCATATTCCGAGTTGTGTGTAGGAAAGATCATAATTAAGATTAGGTTGTGCAGGGGTAATTGGGACTATCACCGAACCCGAAACCTCATCTATTCTTTTCGATAGAAGACGAACCGTTGGATTTCTATATATTTCACTCAACGGAATCTTTACTTGATAGCGATCAGCTATAAGCGCGGCCAATCTGGCTACACGTATGCTATGACCTCCCAATTCAAAGAAATTATCCGTAACCCCGATAGCCTCTTTTCCTAATAACTCTTTCCATATTTCAAGCAAACCAATCTCGAGTCCGTTATTAGGTAAAACCAGTTCAAGAGGGCTCTTAAATAATGCTGGCTTCGGTAATTGTGATTTGTTCACTTTACCATTTGCGTTCAGTGGGAGTTGTGGAATGCTTACCAGGTTTTCAGGCAACATATAATACGGAAGTCTTTCGGCCAAGAAGTCCTTTATTTCCGATAAATTCACATCCTCACCACAGACAACATACCCTGTGATCTCCTTCTCCATCGCTTCTGTGTCTATGATTACACAGGCTTCTGATACAAGTTGATGCTTTCTAAGTTCAGCCTCAATTTCTCCTAACTCGATTCTGAATCCACGAACTTTTACCTGCCCATCCTTTCTTCCGATAAATTCGATATTACCATTTGAGAGCCAACGTCCATAATCACCTGTTTTGTAGAGCCTTTCTCCTGAATTCCATGGATCCTGAATAAACTTTTCATGTGTCATTTCTGATTTACCCAAATACTCTATGGCGAGTCCGTCTCCTCCCAGATAAATTTCTCCGATAACCCCTAACGGCACATAATCACTCTGATCTTCGTTAAGGATCAAACAACGGGAATTGGAAATAGCCTTTCCAATCGGTATCGTGTTTCCTATTGATTCTGATTCCGGAACTTTATACCATGTAGAAAAAGTTGTATTTTCTGTAGGACCATAAACATGTATGAGATCCACCCATGGATATGCTTTTCTAAAATTTTTGACATGTTCACAAGACACCAATTCTCCACCGAACAGCACGGTTTTCAGTTGCTTAAAATTACACTGGTTGCTATCCAGCAATGCATTAAACAAGGCTGTTGTTATGAAAAGCGTTGTAATTCTTTCCTCATGAATGATTCTGGAGATTTCTGCCATATCGAACAGAATGTCTTTGTCCTGAATAACAAGAGTTGCTCCATTCAGAAGGGCTCCGAAAATATCGAATACCGACCCATCAAACGAAAAATTCGAAAGGCTTAACAAAACATCCTCCTCATTCAAAGAAACATAGTTCGTGTTTTTCACAAGACGAACTACTGATCTGTTTTCTACAAGAACTCCTTTGGGTTCACCGGTAGATCCGGATGTGTAGATCACATAAACCGGTTGACAAGAAGAAAATTTCTCAGCTTGATAATAACTATCGAACTCTTCTTCAGACTCCAAGAACGTCTCATAACTCGATTCAGCAACAATTAATGAACAACTACAATCATTAATTATTAAGTTAAGGCGATCCTCAGGATAATCCATATTGAGAGGAACGTAAGTTCCACCTAATTTTAAAACGCCCCAGATCGCAACAATCATTCTTTCCGAACGATTTAGCTGTAAACCAACCTTTTCACCGTAACCTATTCCCTTTTTTTTTGCCAGATAATTTGCAAATCGATTGGAATATTCATCCAATTCCTTGTAGGTAAGACTGGTATTACCATATTTTACAGCAACTTTATCAGGAGTGCTAAATACCTGTTTACGAAACAATTCAACCAATGAATTATCTCCCGGATAAGCAGAAGGAGTAGGATTAAATGAATCGATTAACTGCTTTTCAATATTATTAAGCTGAGACATTTCACGTATTGACTTGTCCGAGCTATGAAGCAATATCTTTAGTAAAAACTCAAATTTTTCAAGTAACCGGTCAATTAGATCCATATCAAAGAGATCACTATGATAATCAAGTGCAACTACCAAATCGTCCGATTCCAAGTATTCCAGGAGGTGGAATGTAAGGTTGGATTCTTGCTCTCCATTCGGCAAGTAGAAAATTTCAGTTTTCACTGAATCGAGTTCACTCCTGTATGCGTTTTTTTGATATGAAAAGGCTACATTATAAAGGTTTCCTTGCATGGACAAGGAATCCAATAAATCACTGAGAGGGAATCGCTGATGCTTATATGCCTTAATCGTATCTCGACGAATATTTTCGATTAATTCTCCGAATGTAATTTCGGGACTGAATTTTGTACGGAGTGGCATCACATTAACAAATGTTCCCAGCGTCCGTTTAAATTCTCGCGTGCTGCGATTGAACAATGGTAATCCAATAACCATCTCATTTTGACCATTGTGACAAGCCTCCAGTACTTGGATTGCACCAACGAAATAATTAAACGGAGTTACATTTCGGGTACGGCAAAAGTTCTCAATCTCTTGAAACAAATCTCTTGAAATTCCAAATTGTTTTCTTTGAGACTTCAGGGAAGCCGCGGTAACATGGCGCATACAGCTCTCAAAAGATTTTGATGGTGTATAATCCTTGAAACTATCTAGCCAAAATGCCTGATCTTGTGCATACGCATTAGAATGAAAATACTCCTTTTCAAATTCAAGGTATTTCGAGTACGGATAGTTTACCCACTTAAACACTACTTCTCCATCAACTAGCCTTTTGTAACAACTAAGCACCGATTGGAAAAAAAGTGACATCGAGTAACCATCTGATAAAAGATGGTGCATTTTTGTGTACCAGAAATATTTATGCGCACCCGCTTTCATCAGAAAAATAGAGACTAACTCTCCATCTTTGGAGAAAGCTTTGCCCATATCATTTTCCATTACCGAAAGGCACTCTTCTTCTACATCCTTCTTATCGGAAAAGTCAAATAACCTAAGAGCAAATTCATTTTCCCGGAAGGCTGGCTTTTTTCCAAGGGCTTGATTAACCTGATCTATTACATCACAGGAGCAAAGAACAAGTGTTATCGCTTGTTCAAGCAGAGAAATCTGAATGTTTCCGGTAAACCGCGCATATCCTCCAATATTGAAAAGTGTAGATGATTCATAAATAAGACTAGTAAGGTGAATTGATTCTTGTGATTTAGACAGTTTAGTATTCATTTAAAAAGAGGTGTCAATCTGTTAAATTATAATGGTGTTATGCAATTATAATAATATTTTTTTAATATTTTTACCTTCGAACAGGGCAAGCGCAGTTAAAATCCCAATATTTTGATTAGGTAGTTCTCATCCCATCCTGCAATCTTTCGTTTCGACTTGATTCCGAGCTTGCATGATTTTTCATTTTTGACCATGTTCAGTAAGATTTTGTTCAAGAAGTGACTCTTTACGATATGTTGATGTCCCTGAGCTGTCTTATCCAGTGATGAGAGATAATATCGTGTGGATTTTTCCCTCACTTTCACCAGTTCCAGTACAATGTTTTTGTTGGAGAACCAATCACTTATCATATGTATAGGTAGTTTACCATCCTCTTTAACTCCGAAGATCGTTTTACCGTCAATTGCAATGACATCCCATAGGTTCTATGAGCTAACCAACCCAACGTGAAAAACAAACCTCAAACGACTTTGGACAAATGGAACTAACAACTCTATTGAATGTATCATGCTATGGAATACCATTGCATTTGGTAGCTCGTCGGGCTCATAACCCGAAGGTCGCACGTTCGAGTCGTGTCCCCGCTATGAAGAAAAAAGCGTAACTACTTTCGTAATGACGCTTTTTTCTTTCCTTTGGTTTCGTTCTCATAATCATCCTGGTAACGCTTTTTTCTCAGAGCGAGAGTGTATTGGATTGAGTCTAAACTCTCGCTTTGGTGCTGAATGGTAGCTAAACCTTCTCCAAATGGAAACACGACCACACGCACCAATAGAAACCCAAAAGACATCGAGAAGATGCGGATGAACTGTTTGAGAATTTTTTGAAGTAAATTAAGTATAATTTAATACTAAATTTTCGTTTTCAACTATTGCGTCTGCCATTTAAAGTATATTTATGTACTAATAATTACTCAATGTCAACGAATTACGATTTAATCAAGAAAGTACTTGAGCTTCTTGAACATTTTGAATCTAAAAACGAAGGAGAGTTTTATTCTTCAGATCTTGATGGATTTAAAAGTTGGATCTTACATAATGATTCCATTGAAAAACAACACTCAGATGAAGTGTCCTGGGAATTTAAAGAGCAGGGGAGATCTCCGGAAAGTGTCATTAGTACAATGCTCACACATCTTAGTAAATATGCTAAAATGTATTCCAAGTCGGTCATTTTGGATTCTCCATTTTCTACTCAGGAAGAGTTTATCTACCTGATCAATTTAAAGACTTTCGGGAAAATGAGTAAAATGGAGTTGATCCGGATGAATATTCAAGACAAACCAACTGGAATGCAAACTATCAATCGATTAATAAAACAAGGCTGGGTACTTCAAACTAATTCTGAAATAGATAAACGAAGTAAATTAATCGAAATCACCTCCAAAGGGAAGGACCTGTTAGAGGAGCATATGCCTAAGATCAGACAAGCTACTAAAATTGTATCCGGAGATTTGTCACTTCATGAAAAATTGGAGCTTATTCGTTTATTAACAAAGCTTACGAATTTTCATCATGAGATCTATTCAATGAACATCGATTCGGAGGAATTACTTTGCAAGGTAATTAGCGAGTATATACCTTCCACCAATTAAATCTCGTTCCTGACAAGTTGTTTATGCTGATTTCTTCGAGTCAAAACATGAAGCTATAAGGTCTGAAAAAGAACTGAAGCCTTTTTCAGGAGATTCCTGAAATTCATTCAGACCTCCACACCTAAAAATTCCGGTAAAGTCATTCCATGAGCCCGAGCCAATATCAACAGGCTTTTGTAAGTAATGTTTTTTTTCCCTGCTTCCCAGCGACCATAATGGACGCGCGACAAGTTATGGTCCAAAGCAAACTTCTCCGCACTCTTATAACCCTTGGAAATCCGAAGAGCTCTTATTCTCCGACCCAATTCTATAAGTTCCTGATCACTATTTAATTGACTGTTGTTTGCCACTTTTCCTTCGTACATATAGGTGCAAAGCAACAGTAAACCAACCAAAAAGCAAACAACCTTTGAGTAAACAACTATTAAGTTTGCAACTTTTTGGTTTATTTTTTTATATTTATCCGCAAATGGTAGTCAATAAGCTTAATTTTTTACAATCTACTACTATACTTGCGTAAAACGGGGAAGTTCACCCTCCGTGTAGTGTAAAACCCAATAATTGTAGCGATTACAAGGTTTTAATCGGTGAAAAAATGATAAGACGGCATAGAGGTGAGAATTCTGCCTCTATGCCATTTTATTTCGGAGAATCGTATGGATAGCGAAAAAGTTTTTGTATTTGAATTCAGACTGAGTTTTATTAAATGACCCTTTTTTGTACTTGTTGAAATAGCTATTCGATTGTTTTTGAAACGGATCCCTTTTCCTGATTCGAAATAATCCGAAAACCCTTATCTGCTTAACATCTTATTCATCTCATCCGTTTATCTTTGCCACCTAAAACACAAAACCATGAACAAAGCCATTGCATTAGCAATCGTTGCAACTTTGGGTTGTACCACCTTCGTTTCGGCACAGAACGGAACCAACAATTCAACAGCAACTTCCATTCCTGCGGGAAAAGAACGCATCAGCCTCGAAGCTATCGAGATTCCGGCTGTGATGATCGTTCCAACAGGGGTGAAAGCCCTGGAAGAAACTTACAGTTATTACGTTTCCAACGGAAGTAATTTCATTATCTCAGTAGAATCTGCTTACGACATGACTTTAGAAAAAGCAAAAGCGGAAATTGCGTCAAATCCGGATAAAAAATTGCTTGCAACCAAGGCACATTCTGTAATCTTTCAGGAAAAGATGATGGGCCGTGAGATGGTGCATTTCGAATCGTATGTGGAAATCGGCGAGCAGCTTTACCGTTTCTACGACAAACGCGTTACTCCGCTTACTTTGGAGCAGGTGACACCCATGTGTGAAGCAGCTGAAACGATTCAGCCCTTATAAGAGTAGAATTTCTAAAAAAGAGGGAAGTCCGGACTGTTATTCAGCCCGGATTTTTTTAAGCCGAAATGCGAAGGATCAGGAATCTGACAGCCTTCCATAAAAACCAGAAAGCGCTTATCACTGAATTCCAAAAAGTAATGAAAGCACTATAGCAATTCCCCGCCTCGTAATCACACGTCTCAATTTTCTCCTGAAAGCAGGATTCAAGATGTTTTTCAAAATGTATTCCATGTCAATAAGTTAAGGAATCTGATCGATTTTTCCAAATTCCGGCTCGTACATAAATAGATTACGACCTGCATACCTATTTTTGTTCTTTAATAATAGGAATCAAAAAAACTGCTAATTTTCCGGAAACATCTTAAGCTATTCACAATGAAAAAACTAACTATTGCCTTCGTACATGGTTACAGTGTCACAAATACCGACACCTACGGAGAAATGCCTCTGCGATTGGCACAGGAAGCCCCGACTTACGGCTATGAACTCAAAATCGAACACATTTTCCTGGGACGTTACATCAGCTTCAATGACGAAGTCCGTTTGGAAGACATCTCACGGGCTATGGAACAAGCTGTCGGGGAACAATTGATCCCGACTTTAGCTGCAGGAGAACGATTTGCGTGTATTACTCATTCCACAGGCGGACCAGTTGTGCGCACCTGGTGGAACAATTATTACAAAGACCAAAACAGGATTTGTCCGATGAGCCATTTGGTCATGCTTGCTCCGGCTAATTTTGGCTCTGCGTTGGCGCAGTTGGGTAAAAGCCGCCTGAGCCGTATCAAATCGTGGTTTGATGGGGTGGAACCCGGACAGCGTGTATTGAACTGGCTCGAATTAGGAAGCACGGAAGCCTGGAAACTGAACAAGGATTGGATCCAAAACGGACAAAAATACATCGGTCCGAATGGCATTTTCCCATTTTCGCTGATAGGTCAGGATATCGACCGCAAACTGTACGACCATTTGAATTCCTACACAGGCGAACTCGGAAGTGACGGAGTAGTGCGTGTTGCAGCGGCAAACCAAAACAGCCGTTATGTCAAACTTACCCAGGAAACTCCCAAACTGGCAGGTGGAAAGTGGCAGGCGAATAACCTGGAAATTTCCGATTTTACGGAAGCACCTCCAACACCTTTCCGGGTAGTGACTTACAAATCACACTCGGGTGCCGAAATGGGAATTATGCGCAGTCCGCTGAAAGATCCGAAAGACCCGAAAGGAACAGAAGTAGTGAATGCAATTTTCCGGTGTATCGGTGTGGCAACGGATGCGGATTATAAGAAATTGACAGCTGATTTCGATAAA
The DNA here is from genome assembly GCA_966248825.1 of uncultured Fluviicola sp. Taxonomy (GTDB): domain Bacteria; phylum Bacteroidota; class Bacteroidia; order Flavobacteriales_D; family Crocinitomicaceae; genus Fluviicola. The sequence goes on along the minus strand of CBINBC010000001.1, from coordinate 368,995 downwards.
GAAACAGTTGCTGTCCAGGAAAAAGGCTTGGTAGAGGAAGACAAACGACTATTCGGAAAGAAATACTATGTCCACGACCGCTATTCCATGATCCTTTTCCGGTTGACAGATTCGGAAGGGCATGCAGTGACTGATTTCGATTTGATTTTAACAGGTGCAAATCACGATCCGAACGGTTTGCCGGCAGGTTTCTTCGCAGACAGACAATGTAACCAGGTCAATAAATCAACGGTCAGTTATTTCTTCAATTACGATGTTTTCCGGGGAAGAAAAGCAATGACTATAAATGGTTTCAAACTGGATGAATTGAGGGGGATCAATGAGTTGGGATTGATTATCCGTCCAAGACCGGACGAAGGATTTATTCGCTATTTACCTTGTGAGATCCATGCCTCGAAAGATTTGTTCGACAAAGTGCTGCAGCCTAATTCCACAACCATGATCGATATCTGTATCCAGCGGGTTGTAAGTAACGAGGTATTCCGTTTTGAGAAAGTGAAAAATACTTCAGGTGTACAGAATCTGAACTTTAAAAAAGTGTCTCCCGGAAATGGGATCGTGAAATAAAAGGGGCTGTCTCAAAAGTAGGCAGCCCTTATTTTTTGGGTAAAAAAAATAGGGAGCCTTTCGCCTCCCGTATTTTGCAAGTCGTTATCTTGCTTGTGTGTATACTAATTCAAAAGTAATCTTTAAAGATTACGATCCCAAGCAAAATTTGCTTCTTCCTCCAAGTTTGGAGGAATTAATTGAAGCGCAGCATCCTGTCCGTACGGTCTCAGATGTGATAGACCAATTAGATCTTTCGGGTTTGATTGGTAGTTATAAATCAGGTGGAACATCGAGTTATCATCCCCGGATGCTTTTAAAAGTGTTGGTTTACGGTTGGTTACCTGTGTAACATTTACTCGAGTCGCAAACTGGAAGAAGCACTCAGGTAAAATATTCATTTTATGTGGCTGAGCGGTCTGAGCCGCCCGGACCATAACACCCTGAACCGTTTTAGAAGCCAGCGCTTGAAGGATCAGATCAAAGTAATCTTCAGTCAGGTTGTTTTATTGTTGGAATCCGAAGGGCATGTGAGTTTAAAAACTGCCTTTACCGATGGAACCAAGCTTGAATCGGCAGCTAACCGTTACACTTTTGTTTGGGGGAAATCTATCAAAAGATAGTAAGGAGCGTATTGAACAGCAGCTCGAAGAACTTTGGGGCTATACCCAGGAAGTTGCCAAAGAGGAATTAAAAAGACAGTGAATGGGTTTGTTTTAAGGCTATTGATAAGGAGAAAGTAAAAGCAGTTATCGACCAGATTGATACCGCACTTGGAGAGTTTTCAATCAGCTTATAAAAAACTTCCTGAAGAACTGGTTGCTGATGCAGGTTATGGATCACAGGAAAACTACCTGTTTTTGGAACAAAAGCAAGTAACTGCTTACGTCAAGTACAACTACTTTGATAAAGACCGTAAATCGAAAATACCAACTGTATCAGCATCAAACCCCGAACTGGCTAAGATAAGAACCAAAGCTTATGATCTGCTTACTACCGAACATGGAATAGCACTCCGAAAACAACGCTGTCACGATGTGGAAACAGTCTTTGGACAAATCAAAAACAACAAAGGCTTCAGGCGCTTCCATCTAAAAGGTCTGAAAAAGGTCGACATCGAGATCGGCCTGATTGCTCTTGCTCACAATCTTCGAAAAATGGCAGGTTAGGTAATGAAAGAACCTGTTTTTTTATTTTTTAACCCAATAATGACTCAAAAAACGAGTTTCAGAACTTGAAAACAGCATCGCGCAATTTAAATCGTAACGAATCAAAAAATCGCCCACTCTAAAAAATAGATGAAACGAAAAAGGGACTATCCCTTTTGAGACAGCCCCTTCAATATATTAAAATCACCAATTACTTAATTTGGTTCGGATCATTTGCAGCCTGATCGTTGAATTTCTTCTGCCATCTCAACCAGTAGAACAATCCGAAGAAGCCTAAAACAATCACAGAATAATTAAAGATATCACCGATGTTGTCATAGAACCATGCACCATTTAGGATTTTTCCGAGTGTGTACCAAAAACTATTCATCTTTTTTCGTTTTAAATCTGGGACAAAGTAAATAAATAATTTGTTGATAACTTCCGATTTCATTGAAAAAAAATCAATTTTTTGACTTCCCCCTTTGGAGGGGGACTGAGGGGGAGGACTTTCGCGGATACTGTTTGACACAAAAAATCCAAATATTTCTTAAATGAATTCCTTTGTTTGAAAAATCCAAGGGATAGAAACCGTAACTTTGCGACATAAAAATTTAAAGATTATGTACCCACCAGAACTCGTACAACCAATGAAGGAAGACCTTACACGTGTGGGCTTTCAACAACTCGTATCAGCATCCGAAGTAGATGCAGCTATTCCAACCAGTAAAGGCGTTGCCCTTGTGGTTGTAAACTCTGTTTGCGGATGTGCAGCAGGAAACTTAAGACCAGGGGTGAAAAAGTCTTTGGAAATCGCAGGCAAAAAACCAGATCATTTATTGACTGTTTTTGCAGGTGTGGATACCGAAGCAACACAACAGGCACGCAAGTATTTTTTACCGTTCCCTCCGTCTTCACCGTCAGTGGCATTGTTTAAGGATGGGAAATTGGTTCATTTCTTAGAAAGACACAACATCGAAGGAGTTACTGCAGCTATGATCGCTGAGAACTTAGAAGCAGCCTACGAAGAATTCTGTTGAGAGAGATTTTAGGACATTAAGATTTTAAGACTTCAGGACTAGATGACTCGTTAGTAAATATGTTCTGAAGTCTTTTTACTTTTAATTAGATGAATTTAAAAGTCTTAGTATCCTGAAATCCTAATGTCCTAATATCCCAAAAATGTTTATCGATACTCACACACATCTTTACTCCGAACAATTCAACGAAGACCGGACAGAAATGATCCAACGCGCCATTGCAGCAGGAGTGGAACGCATGTACATGCCTAATATTGATCTGAACTCGATTGACGGAATGCATGCCCTGGAACAGGAATTCCCGGAAAATTGCTTTGCCATGATGGGATTACACCCTTGTTCGGTAGATGCAAACTGGGAATTGACTTTGGCTAAAATGCGGGTTTTGCTGGATAAAAGACGGTACGTGGCAGTTGGTGAGATCGGGATTGACCTGTATTGGGACAAAACCTTTGTGAAGGAGCAGCAAGAAGCTTTTCGCACTCAGATCAACTGGGCGAAAGAATTGCAAATCCCAATCGTGATCCATGCCCGTGACTCCTTCCCGGAAATTTATGAAGTACTGGATAAGGAAAACGACGAACGATTGAGAGGAATCTTCCATTGTTTTACCGGCAACGAACAGGACGTAAAGAAGATCCTTGAGTACAAAGGATTTCTGTTTGGAATCGGCGGCGTGGTGACCTATAAGAAATCCGACTTACCGGAAACCCTGAAACACATTCCGCTGGAAAAACTGCTATTGGAAACAGATGCACCTTACCTGGCACCAACTCCTTTCCGCGGTAAGAGAAACGAAAGTGCTTATGTGGTCCACACGACAGAAAAAATAGCTGAGATCTTAGATTTACCATTGAGTAAACTACAGGAAATCACTACTCAAAATGCATTGAATTTGTTTCATCCCAAATTCAAAAAGTGATACCATAGTATCAAATAACCTTATTTTTTAGCTAAAATTGACACCATAGTATCAAAAGCAGATAATGTCTCAATTTTCCAAAAGAATGATGGAAAAACAGGTTATCTTCGGACATTTAATGGAATTCGTATGCGCTCAATCTTCATCCTGGCTTTCATTCTTCTGACCATTCCGGCCTTCGCTCAGAAAAAACTTCCCGTACTTCATACCAACGTGAAGTCCTTTCGAATGAAATTCCCGAGCGACCCGGCAATAACTGTCCGAACATGGAGCATTGCCCCGCATTTAAAGCCGGACAGCACTGTCGTTTGGGATGAAAAAATTCAGTTTATTACCGATGTGGATTCTATTTACATCAAGGTGAATAAAAAACACCCGGTTCAGGATTTCCTGGTGATCTACCAGCATAAAGATACCTGCTGGACACGCATCAGGTATGAGGAAATTCCCGATTACGTGGGGATGCTGAAGAAAGCGGCAAAATACAATACCTCCGATTTGAGAACCGTTCCGGAATTCACTTTCCAGGATTCAAGTAATGTCCATCTAAAGGCACTGCGCAAGAAATACAACCTCGACTCCATTGCTGGTGAAGCAAGTGAAATCAACCAGATGCTGAATTTGATGCACTGGATCCATAACCTGGTGGAACACGATGGCCAACACGCCAATCCGGAAAAAATGAATGCCGACGACATGATCACGGCTTGCAGCGATGGTTCCCGCGGACTCAATTGCCGCGGACTGGCTATCTCCCTAAACGAATGTTTCCTGGCACTGGGTTTCAAATCGCGCTACATTACCTGCATGCCCAAAGAACTGGAATTCGATGACTGCCACGTGATCAACATGGTTTATTCCAATGATTTGAAGAAGTGGATTTACCTCGACCCAACAAACGATGCTTATATCATGGATGAAAAGGGAACATTACTTAGCATTCAGGAAGTGCGCGAGCGATTAATTAATGGAAAGCCTTTACTGCTAAATCCGGGCGCGAACTGGAACAATACCGAACCGTGTGTAGCGGAAAATTACATTTACTATTACATGGCAAAGAACCTTTACCGTCTGCAATTCCCGGTTTCCAGTGAATACAATTATGAAACTCCTGTTGCCGGAGGAAACGCGGTTTTCCTGGAATTGGTGCCACTCGACGGTCTGAACCAGAGTCCGCAAAAATCGGAACACACGGCTAAAAGTGTGAACTTTACCTATACGAACTATCTTACCAATAACCCGGACGTATTCTGGAAAGCTCCAAAAATGGAATAAACTTCACCGGTGAAACTTGCTTTTTCGGTATTTTCAGTGAACTTTGTCCCACTCAAGTGATAAAAGCATGAAAACAGCACCGCAAGTACTGGTGATCTATACCGGAGGAACAATTGGAATGGTGAATGATCCCTTAACAGGTTCGCTTACTGCCTTTGACTTCGGGGATGTTTACAAACACATCCCGGAATTGGCCCGGTTAAATGTGCAGTTGACAACCCATGCTTTCCCCCACCCGATCGATTCTTCGGAAATGAATCCGCTTTGGTGGAAAGAAATGGCCGAATTGGTTTACAACAAGTACAACGATTTTGACGGCTTTGTCATCCTGCACGGGTCCGATACGATGGCTTTCTCGGCTTCTGCTCTAAGCTTCATGCTCCAGGGATTGCAAAAACCGGTTATTTTCACCGGATCCCAGTTACCAATCGGGACCATCCGCACAGACGGGAAAGAAAACCTGATCACGGCTATCGAAATTGCAGCTGCAACCCATGAAAACGGAACTCCGCGTATCCGTGAAGTAGCGATCTATTTTGAGTATTCACTTTACCGCGGGAACCGCACTTCTAAAGTTTCGGCTTCCTCCTTTGAGGCATTTCGTTCGCCGAACCTGCGTCCGCTTGCTGTGGCCGGAGTTCATATCGATTATACCGGCGAAACGATCAATACTTCTTCTGAATTGGAGTTGTTTACTGATTTCGATACTTCTGTGGCATTGATCAAGTTGTTCCCGGGCCTTAACTGGAACATCTACGAATCACTGTTCGACACTGCAAAAACCAAAGCGATCATCCTTGAAACTTACGGTTCCGGCAATGCGCCCTCCGACTCCAAATTCCACGAATTATTGCTCAATTACCTCGAAAAAGGTGGAATAGTCCTGAACATCACCCAGTGCTCCACCGGAAGGGTTGAGCAGGGAAAATACGAAACCAGTTCCTTCTTCGAAAAGAACGGCGTGCTTTCCGGGTTCGATCTCACCACCGAAGCAGCAGTAACCAAAATGATGTATGCTTTGGGAAAAAGTGAAGGGAATGCAGAAGCTGCGAAAGGAATTTTGATGCAGTCTGTGGCTGGGGAAGTGACGCTCTGACTGGGCAAATAGATAGATGTCTATTTGTAATTTTGAGGAGCGTTTAATTCCCTGTTCCCGCTATTTCCCTGATTTCAACACTGGTATTTTCTCCATTCAGGATTGGACATTTACGACCAATTTCAATTGCCTGATCCAGGTTTTCCGCCAAAATCAGGATGTAACCGGCAATGGATTGTTCGTCGGCAATATGAGGAGTTTCCAATTGTTCACCACTTGATTTCAGTACACGCCCTTCCCGCGACAAATGATTTCCTCCCGGAGCGAGCCGATCTTGAGCAGCAATTTCGTTGATCCATTGCATCCAGTCATGCATGTAGCCTTTCATTTGTTCTTCTGTGGGCTGTGCCTCTTTGCTTGTAATATCCATACGGAACAGCAGCATAAATTCGTTCATAACTTTTTTCTGTAAAACTACAAGCAATCAGTTTCCCGGACATTGATACAGATCAAAATCGGTTTACATAGATTTCAAACGACTGAGGGTTTCTTCCCGCATATCCAGGTAAGAAGCAAGTACTTTATTGGAAACACGTTGAATGAGGAAGGGTTTTTCGTTCATAACCTTCTCATAGCGTTGTCTGGCAGTGAGAGTAACTAATTGCTCAATTTTGGTATTCTGGAACGAGTAAGCCATTTCCAGAATCCGTTGATAGCATATTTTCCAGTGCCCCATGTTGGCGTTTAACCTGAAAAAATCTTGTCGACTGATTGTAAGAAGCGTGGTTTCCTCGAGTGCTTCAACAAATTCTGTGGAAGGAATTTGCGCAATAAAACTCGTCAATGCAGTACCGATGTGGTTTTCCGGCATGATGTAACGCGTCTTTTCACTCCCGTTTTTGTCCATAAAAAATATCCGGATGCATCCTTTATACACAAAGAAAAACTCATTGCTGATTTTTCCCTCATGGACCAGGATTTCATTTTTGGCAGCCCATTTGGGTTTGAAACAGCTTACAATTTCTTCCAGCTCACCTGCATCAAATGTCATAAGACTGCTTAAAACATTTTTCAACTGTTGCCGCATGATTTCCTCCATGATAAAAAGATATCCGGAAAGAAATACAAAAAGCCGGAATTTCGCAAATTTCTTTCTTCGCCAAATTCAACGACATTTTTTCGGAGAATCGAAAACTTCTTCTGGGAAGAGATTACAGATCAAACGGAATTAGCTTAGTACAATAAAAAATCCCGCCGTTAAGCGGGATAATTCATGCAGAGAGGAAGAGATTCGAACTCTCGATACAGTTACCCGTATACTACCTTTCCAGGGTAGCTCCTTCAACCACTCGGACACCTCTCTATTTTTGTGGACTGCAAAATTACAACTATTATTCAATTCAGCAAACATTGAGGGTTTTATCTTCATCGAATTCTTTTTCAGCCCGCTTCTCCCTTCAACCGATTCACCTCCTTTTGAAGCAAATCCACCCGGTCTAATAAATGTTTAATGGTTTCCAGTCCTTCGAGGTTAATTTCCAATTCGAAATGCAGGTGCATGTATTTTTCCAGGTCAGCCAGCTGCTCAAAGGCGATGTATGCGGTTTCTTCCGTGCGAATCAATTCGATAAGTCCGTATTCGTTTAGCTGGTACAGGAAAGTGGTTTCAATGTTGTACACCACGCAGCATTGTTCGATGGATATGTGATTTTGCTTTTCCATATTAATTCGTTTTACGCTCGCGGGCAAGCTGTTCGATCAATTCTTTTTCTTTCGCGGTCAGATTGGTTGGCAGCTGAATTTGGTACGTCACATACAAATCCCCGAATTGGCCTTCTTTCTTATAAACGGGAAAGCCTTTTCCCTTCAGTCGCACCTTGGTACCGTTTTGCGTTTCGGGAGCCACTTTCATTTTCACTTTCCCGTCGAGTGTATCGATGAATTCTTCTCCGCCCAAAAGTGCTTTGTAGAGATCCAACGGAACGGTTGCATGCAGATCATTCCCCTTTCGTGTAAATGAGGTGTTGTTTTTGATCTCAAAGGTGATGTACAAATCGCCGTTCGGTCCGCCGTTCATGCCCGGAGCACCGTAACCCGTCAATTTGATCTCCTGTCCGTTCTCTATTCCGGCCGGAACAGTAATGCGGATATTTTTCCCGTTCACCGTAAAGGTTTGCTGGTGCGTTTTGGCGGCTTCTGTTAAATTCAGTTCCACCGAAGCGCGAAAATCCTGGCCCTTGAACCGGGTTTGTCTTCCTCCGCCGGTGCGGTTCCCGAAGATCGACTCAAAAAAATCAGAGTAACCGCTTTCATCGCCATAGGTGTAGTATTCACCTCCACCAAACGGATTGCCCTGTCCCCGCGCGCCGGATGCCTGCTGCTGTTTTTTCGCTTGTTCAAACTGTTCGGCATGCTTCCAGTCTTTGCCGTACTGGTCGTACTTTTTCCGGTTTTCCGGATCGCTCAGCACTTCATTGGCTTCATTAATCTGCTGGAAAAGTTTACTCGCCTCCGGGTCGTTGGGATTCAGATCCGGGTGATGCTTGCGCGCCAGTTTCCGGTATGCCTTTTTGATCTCCTCGGCAGATGCGTTTTTATCCACACCTAAAATTTTGTAATAATCAATGTATTCCATACGATTTGACCTTATGATCTTAAGTTACGGTGAAAATGGGGATTATCCAAACGTAAAAAAATGATCCCGATCAGGAAAAATCAGAAACAGAATGAGAGCAGAGAGAGTTGATATACAGAATTATCCCGCAGAGGGGCGCTGAGGAGCGCAGGAATTTCCGGCACGGATTCTTTCTTCTTTTCTTAAGCCAAAAACAAAAGACCGCAATCCGAGTGACGAATGCGGCCTTTTACGTTATTTGTTGAATGGTTTTAAACCACCATGTTCACAATTTTTCCCGGAACGACGATGACTTTCTTCGGAGTTTTTCCTTCCAGCCATTTTTGTGCTTCCGGCATAGCAAGCACCGCTTCTTCTACTTCTTTTGCAGAGAATGCAGTTGGCAATTCCGCGTTGAATCGCATTTTTCCATTGAAAGATACGGGATAAACCGTGTTTGCTTCTACTAGCATCTCCGGATCGAATTTCGGGAAAGCAGCCGTAGAAACAGTTCCTGCAGGATTCCCCAAAGCCTCAGACCACAACTCTTCTGCAGCATGCGGCGCGTAAGGTGCCAACAAGATCACCAGTTGTTCCAATACTTCTTTCGAATGGCATTTTTGCTCTGTCAGTTCGTTCACACAGATCATCAGGTTCGAAACATTCGTGTTGAACGAGAAACGCTCCAAATCGTCTTCTACTTTCTTGATCGTTTTGTGAAGGGTTTTCAAAGATTCTTTGCCCGCAGGTTCGTTCGTTACGATCACATTTCCTTCGCTGTAGAACAAACGCCACAGTTTGCGCAGGAAGTTGTGAACCCCGTTGATTCCTTTCGTGTCCCACGGTTTGGTCTGCTCCAACGGACCCAAGAACATTTCGTACATGCGCAAAGTATCGGCACCGAATTTCTCTACCAGCTCATCCGGAGTTTGTACGTTGAATTTCGACTTGGACATTTTTTCGACTTCGGAACCGCAGATGAAATCACCATTTTCTTCTCTGATGAATTCAGCATTAGCTAAGTCGGGACGCCATGCTTTGAATGCTTCCGTATCTAATTTGTCATTATCTACAAATGAAATATCTGCATGATAATCTTGAACACCATGAATTTCAATTTTGCATTTTCCAACATTTACGCCTTGTTTACTTCTGAAGGATATGTACTTTTCAAGAATTAATTTTTCAATTTCCGAATCATTATAAGTTTGATCGTTCTTAGTACTTTGGCACCTACTCAAAGTGACAAATATTGGGTTATTGCTCGCGAATCCACCATATTGTTTATAATTTTTGAGTTGGCCATCTTCCCAGTTTTCTTCTAAAACTTCATACACAAGTTTAAAAGCCAAACTACTTCTCCCCAAAATCATCCCCTGGTTGATCATCTTTTTGAACGGTTCGTCAAAAGAAATGTAACCGCGGTCGTACAGGAACTTGCACCAGAAACGGGAATACAGCAAGTGGCCCGTTGCGTGCTCGGAACCTCCGATATACAGATCCACCTGGTTCCAGTAATCCGCTTTTTCTTTGGAAACAAACTCGTTCTCATTGTGCGGGTCCATGTAGCGCAGGAAGTAAAAAGAACTTCCGGCCCAGCCCGGCATGGTGTTGTATTCCATGCGGTCGCCCTCGGAGTATTTCCACGCACTTTTCTCGGCACGCGCCAATGGCGGTTCACCGTCTTCCGTAGGTAAATATTTGTCTACTTCCGGTAATTCAACAGGCAGATGCGCGTCGTCTACCAAATACGGAATTTCGTTTTTATAATAAACCGGGAAAGGTTCACCCCAGTAACGCTGACGGGAGAAAATCGCGTCGCGCAGACGGTAATTCGTTTTTCCTTTTCCAAGGCCTTGTTCTTCGATTTTTGCAATCGCCACAGCCATCGCTTTTTTGATCGGCAATCCGCTTAAGAAATCCGAATTCGCAATCGTGCCTTCTTTTTCCGCATAAGCAGCCTCGGAAATATCCACGTTCTCAAAAATATTCTTGATCGGAATATTGAAATGTTTCGCGAAATCCCAATCGCGCTGATCTCCGCACGGAACGGCCATCACAGCACCTGTTCCGTAAGAAGCCAATACGTAATCCCCGATCCACACCGGGATTTTCTCCCCGGAAAACGGGTGAATGGCATAAGCTCCGGTGAATTGCCCGGTAATGTTTTTTACGTCCGCTTGTCTGTCGCGCTCCGATTTCAAAGAAGCGGCCGTTTTATAGGCTTCAATGGCGTCTTTGTATTCGGCAGTCGTGATTTGATCAACCAACGGGTGCTCCGGTGCAAGGACCATGAAGGAAACCCCGAAAATGGTGTCAGGACGGGTAGTGAAGACCTCGATGGAGTGATTCGTCTGTCCTCCCCCTTTGTCCCCCCCGACGAGTTCCTGTCGGGACAGGCTCTCCGAAGGGGGAATTGATCCCTCAACCTGGAAGTTTACGGAAGCTCCGACCGATTTCCCGATCCAGTTGCGCTGCATGTCCTTGATCGCATCTGTCCAGTCAACCGTTTCCAGGCCGGTCAATAAACGTTCCGCATAAGCTTTGATCCGCATCGACCACTGGCGCATCAGTTTTTGCTCTACAGGATGACCACCGCGCTCCGAAAGTCCGTTGATGACCTCATCATTGGCAAGTACGGTTCCCAAAGCCGGACACCAGTTTACCCAGGAATCAGCCAGGTAAGCCAGGCGGTATTCCATCAGGATGTCGGATTGCTCTTTTTCGGAGTAATTTTTCCATTCCTGTGCTGTAAATGTGTTCGCAAATTCGCTAACAGCTTTCACCTCAGCATTTCCGTTTTTTTCAAACTCAGCGATCAGTGAATCAATGGATTCCGCTTTGTCGGTTTTTACATTGTACCACGAATTGAAGATCTGTTTGAAGATCCACTGGGTCCATTTGTAATATTCCGGTGAAGAAGTACGCACTTCGCGGTCCCAATCGAAAGAGAAACCGATTTTATCCAATTGGTCGCGGTAACGCGCAATGTTTTGTTCCGTTGTAATAGCAGGATGCTGTCCGGTCTGGATCGCATATTGTTCTGCCGGAAGCCCGAATGAATCGTATCCCATCGGATGCAGCACATTGTAACCTCTTAATCTTTTGTAGCGCGCATAGATATCAGATGCAATGTAACCGAGCGGGTGACCCACGTGCAAACCTGCCCCGGATGGATACGGGAACATATCCAATACATAGTATTTGGGTTTAGCGGAGTTGTCCTCAGCGGCAAATGTTTTATGATCTGCCCAGTATTTGCGCCATTTGCGCTCGATCTCATTAAAATTGTATTCCATGCTTTCGCGTCTCTTAAAGTGGCGCAAAGATACCAAAATTCGAACGAGATAAACGTTTTGTTTTTTGAATTGGATTTTCTAAATTTATCTGGATCAACTCATTGAAAACCTATGAAAAGACTACTGGCGTTGTCTGTTTTACTAATCCTCTTCAGCTATCCGGGTTTTGGTCAATCCATTATTTTAGATGGGAGCTTTACACATTCAAATAGTGTTTGGTTCAGTATATTGACTGTAGATAACTATTGGGCGAGTGATGTCGGTACTAATACCCAGGAAGGCCCTGTTACTTTCGCGGATGCAATCGGTGGATGTGTGGGACTTCGATTTTATAGTCCTACGGACGAAAATTGGCAGGAATACATCTACCAGAACATCACAGGGGCCATGAAAGCAGATACAACTTACCTGGTAAGCCTGAAATACCGTCTGGCTCCTGCTTGTTCCACCGGAACAGATTTCATTGGGGTTGGCTTTTTAAAGGGATATACAAATCAAAATCAGATTACGGAAACGGTGCTTCGTGCAAAAACTCCCGAGGTCTTTCAATCCGGACCAGCAATGATTAATAACCTGGAATACAAAGAAATGAAAGGGTATTATACCTCAACCGGGGATGAGAATTTTTTTGCAATTGGAGCCTTTAAGACTGATAATCAAATAGCTAAATTGCCCACGAACACTAATTATCCCGGATATCCGAATAACCAGGCAACCATTCTTTATTTTATTGACGATGTCAAAATTATTCCCTGTAATGATTATCCACCGGACCCTTTGCCGGAAGAACTAACCTTCTGCGAACAGGAAATAGTTCATTTAAGTGTTCCGTCGATAAATGGGGCTACATATCTGTGGTCGAATGGTGATACAACTTCTCAAACAGATGTACTTGCCGACAATCAGTATGTTTGGATTGAGATCACCAAAAACGGATGTATGAGATCAGACACGATTAAATTGCGGGCATTTTCCGGAAATTTTGATCTGGGAGAAGACAGGAATCTCTGTTCATCAGCTGAGTTTCCAATCGTTTTGCAGGTAGATTCCAATCCCGGTGAACAAATTTTGTGGAGTACAGGCTTCACAGGACCAACATTTGGTGTATCGGAATCAGGAACTTACTGGGCTGAAAAATCGCAGGGGAATTGTAATTCCAGGGATACGATTACCATTACAGAGTTGTCAGGATCTGCTCGTATTTATCCGAATCCGGTAAAAGATCAATTCGCAATTACGCATACAGATCATGCAAACATTTTGAATATCCAGACAGAAGATGGAAAATGGATTTTCGAAGGAGTGGCAAGCATGGAATCGATGGGAGATTTTGTCGGTAATCTGGCTCCGGCCGTTTATTTTATTACGACCGATATCGAAGGATGCATTCTCAAAGAACGAATTGTAAAAATGAACGAGTAACTTGTTGTAACCATTTCATTTTTTGTTGTTATATTGCTTAAAATCAAAGCTTATGATTCTCCGTATTTTCCCCGCAGTTTTAGCAGCTGGTTTCCTTTTAGGAGCTGCAGGTTCAGTAAATGCTGCTGAACAAGTATCCGGTCAAAGCAAGTCCACATTAGAAATGAAGGCTTCTTCACTGGATAAGAAAAAAGATTTCAAACCCAGAAAAAACAAAAAGAAGTCAAAACGCAGAAAGCCTCATTGCGACGCTTATTGATAACAGCAAAATAAAGATAGTGAATAAGTAAGAGGTTCTTTTTTGTGATACTGATCACAGAAGAGAACCTTTTCTATTTGAAAAAAGCTATTTTTAGTCCATGTTTCGGTTCACTCTCCCCTTCTTGATCCTGTTTGTTAGTCTTTTTGATTTCTCAACAAAGACCTTTGCAGGCAATGGAGATGAAGCAAGTTACCGGAAAGCCTATTTCAATGAGAAAAACGGAACCAAGAAATTCTGGCGCCAGGTAGCATTGGGGAAATTCTACCAATTGAACAATGTTCAAAAAGCAGATTCCATCCGTTATTCCATTATTGATGCCAGTCGAACAGAATCAGACTCCGCCAAACTGCAGGCCCTGATCTTTGATCTCCGAGTGGAGGCATTACTCGGGAATAAAACCGCTTATTATGCCAAAATCCTTCAGCTGCAGCCTTATTTGTCGCGCACGGATTCCAAGCTGAACCAGGTTCACATTTTTCATTTACTGGCGGAATATCACATTGCTTTCCGGGAATTCGAACAGGCAGATATTTATTTAACGGAGGCTTTGCGCTTTTCGAAACGTGTGAGAAGTTATGCCCTGATCGCAGAAACGAATCGCTTGCTCGCAAAATTGAACATGGAGCAAAACAAACGGAACGCATCCCTGGAATTTGCAGAAATGTCCATCCAGTACGCGCGCCGTTCTACCGATAAATCCCTGATGGCCAAATGCGTGAATATGCAGTCGGCGATTTACAATTTCTTCGGACAGGTGGAATTGTCCGTTTCCAAAAATTTCATTGCACTCCAACTGGCAAAACAAGCGAATGATTATCCGCAAATTGCCCAGTACCAGAGAGAGATCGGGGAATCCCAGTACCAGATATTCAATTACGATAATGCCAACAATTTCTTCATGCAGTCGCGTGAAACTGCGATCAAAATTCAGGATTTTCGACTGGTTGGACTGGCAGACACGGACATTGGCCTGGTAAAACTGGCTAAAAAAGACTACGAAGGAGCCATTAAAGACCTCAAACGCGTGGTCAAAACACTTGAGGACTACAATGACCAGGACGGATTGGGTCTGGCGCATAAGTATCTGGGAAATGCATTTAATGAACAGAATAAGTATGACGAAGCATTGCGTTATTACAACATGGCTTTGGTCTACTTCGAATCTGCATCGAACCGGTCTGAAATTGCTTCGGTTTACCACTTGGTGGGGACCGTTTTTGCCGAACAGGGAAAATATAAGAACGCGCTGAATTACCTGAACCGCTCTATTAATATTCGTTCGCAATACGGGTATATCGGGGGAATTTATCCTTCCTATAAAGAGATCGCCGATGTTTACAAGAAAACCGGTAATATGAAATTGGCTTACGAATACCTGGACATGTATTCCGATTATTCGGACAGTGCACGTATCGTGGAAGTGAGTGCCAAGATTGCCGAATTGTCGGAATTGTACCGTTCCGAACAACGCGAACGTTTGATTGCCATCCAGGCTGATTCTATTGAGTTGCAGCGAAAGGAAAAAGAAAACACCGAACTAAGGAACATTTTCCAGATGTATATCATCATCGGGTTTATTATTTTGCTGGCATTGGGGGCATTTATCATCTACAACCGCTGGAAGCAGCGAAACATCCGGCAATTGCAGCGCGAAGCGGAAATGAACCAGACTTTGCTCCGCTCACAGATGAATCCGCATTTTGTATTTAATGCAATGTCCGTAATCCAGAGCTATATCTATGAAAATGATACCAAGAACTCCACCAAATTCCTGATCAATTTCTCCAAACTGATGCGTCTGATCCTTGAAAATTCTTCCAAAGAGTTTATTCCGCTGACAACAGAAATTGATATTTTGAACAAATACCTGGAGACACAGAAATTGCGTTTTGGCGACCGTTTTGAATACGAAGTAACTATAAATCAGCAACTTTTGGATGAAGAGGCTGTAATTCCCCCGATGATCACACAACCTTTTATTGAAAATGCGATCGAACATGGTCAGCTCCATACCATTGAAGGAGGATTTATCCATGTGCGTTTCACCAAAGACGAAGAAATGCTGCACGTTATGATCGAGGATAACGGGATCGGCCGGAAAGGATCTGCGAACAACAAGAAAAGTGCCCAACATAAAAGTATGGCCATGAAGATCACTCAGGACCGGATCAATAACCTGAGTTATAAGTACAAAATCCTTGGTCGGATGGAGATAGCCGATTACGATAAAGAAAAAGAGACCGGAACACTGGTGAACATCTATCTGCCGTATCGAACCGAAGGAGCGAACGGATAATTAAAAAGTGAATTACTAAGTGATTCGAAGTTGATAATAAACTCCCTTACAGAACGTTTAATAACGTTATAATGTTTATCTTTCGGCACAAATCTTTCAACAACCCATGAAAAAAGTACTAATCATTGATGACGAGCAGCGAACGCGTGAATTAATTGCTAAAATGATCGAGTCATTCGATTTGGATATACAAACATTTCCAGTTGGTGAGAACGTACAGTCAGGGTTGGCTGCCATTCAGGAAATCAAACCGGATTTAGTTTTTCTGGACATCCAAATGCCGGATGGCACCGGATTCGATTTGTTGAAAGCTATTCCCGAAAAAGATTTCGAAGTCATTTTCATTACCGCGCATGAGGAGTTTGCTATTAAAGCCATTAAATTCTCTGCATTGGATTATATATTAAAACCGGTAGATCCCGAGGAACTGAAAGGGGCACTCGAGCGAGCGTTGGAGTCCATGAAAGAAGCAGATACGAAGCAGGACCCACAATTTGAAGCTTTACAAAATAATATCCAGCCCAACCAGAAACGCAGATTGGTACTCAAAACACAAGAAAGCGTTCACGTGGTAGACTTGGATCACATTATCCGTTGTGAGGCGGACCGGAATTACACTTCTTTCTTTCTCACCGAAGGGAAGAAAATTTTGGTTTCCAGAACCCTGAAAGATTACGAAACATTGTTATCCGGTCACAATTTTTTACGTGTTCAGCAATCGCATTTGATCAACCTGAATTTTGTAGATCGTTACGATAAAGGGAACGGTGGAGCGGTGGTTATGAAAGACGGATCGGAAGTTCCTTTATCCCCTGCAAAACGCGATATTTTCTTCCAGATTTTAGAAAGCTTGTAAGGCCTGTTAAATTAGTTCTGACAAATATTCATTCAAATACGGTATTTATTCATTCTACGAATGCTATTCAATTCACATAGTTATCTTAGAAGAGGAAATAAGGAGAATGGAATCAGGTTGTTTTCTATGTTAGGTTGAAGTTAAAACGGAAAAACACTGCAATGGAGAGGCAGTTTTTTCATTTTCTAGTTTTATTGAAGAGTATACAGTTCTATCTCCGTCAAAGACTTGACCGATTTAAAAACTTAGAAACAACCTGATTTTCATTAAAGTTGATTGTTCACACGCAACATACAAACTAAAACACTACTAAACGTATTAGAGACTCATGGATTCATGGGTCTTTTTTGTTGAAAAGTATTAAACATTTCGTCGTTTAAATGTTTTTTTTTAAGTTTAGTCGAAAACTCAGTTTTCAATTCATCAATTCATTTAATTTTGCCCAAAATATGGAAATGGACACAACTAATTTTGTTCAAATTGAAAAAGAAGACGTAGCAGGTCTGCATTTTCCAAAAGAAGAGGTTTTGGAAGATACGGATTTGATTGCCATTCGTAAAGCGGATGTGAATCGTGCAATTTCTCTTGGGAATTTGGAACATTATAAAGTAAAGATTTACTTTGCAGACGATAGTGGGGAAAAGGTTGTGCATACAACTATCTGGGCTGTAACAGATGTTGCAATCGTTTTAAAACAACACGTTCTTATACCAACACATCGTATCATCAAACTAGAAATATAATAGCATGTCGAAAAAAAAGTCAATCATTAGCTATGATAAGCTGAATATCGATCAAAAGAAACAATTATTAATCGCATTCCCGGAAGGCTTTTCCGGAAGTACTACAAAAATGACAAACCCGATCACCGGTGAAGTGTTCGATTCATTGTTGTGGGAAACAGAAGAGATTATTTACCTGGTGAAACTTCCGAAGGTGACATTGAAATCTCCGTCTGTTGATGATGACGATGATGATGATTTCGAAGATGATTTCGATTCAGCTGATGCAAAAGGAGATGAGGATGATGTTGCTGATGACGATGACGACGATGATGATTATGGCGATGCTCCGGAAGAAGCAGATGATGAAGATGAAGACTAAAGTCTATTAAAAATATATGCCCCGGTTCCGTAACTACGGGATCGGGGTTTTTATATGATGGAAGAAGAACAAATAACAGCAGCAGATTCCAAAAAGCTAACAGATGAGGAAAAAGCACTTAAGCGGAAGAAATGGCTTAAACGTGCTGGTGCAGCGGGTTTCTTATTCTTCCTTATCAAAGGGCTGATTTGGATAGCCATTGCCTTGTTTGCATGGAAAGGTTGCAGCTGAGTTTACCTTTTCAATTCCGGAACATTCATTAAAAATACTGCACATGTTCCGTTACATCATTCTTGCGATTTTCTTACTATCCGGCATTTCCGACCTATATTCTCAGGATTCGACATCCGTTTATTTTAAAACCGGAAGCCACAAAATAGCAGCATATTCCCAAAAAGTACTGGAAGGTTTATTCACAGATCTGGATTATACTGATCTCATCGAACTAAAATTCATCGGCTATTCGGATAGTGCCGGGAATTTTGAGTCAAACCAAAGACTTTCTGAGAGAAGGGCAAAAGCTGTTGCAAAAGCAGTAAAACCCTATTTGAAATCCGGGATTTTGATCGTTACGGAATCAAAAGGAGAATTACCCAGGAAAGTTGACAGTCTGAGCCGAAGAGTGGATATCATTTTCATTTATAATTCGCCTCCGGAAGCCGATACAAAGGATACGATAGTCATCCAGTCGGAAGATCCCAGGTGTTTTTTCATTGACCAGTACTTTGAAGCTTACAGCAATGCTAGGATCAAGGTCAACAAAAAGAAAAAGGTTGTTTATCTCCAGGTAATCGATTATCCGGAATTTACTTCCCGCAACTATTATTTCGTCAAAAATCCTGCTCAAAAGCAGGCAGTTGCACAGCGGGTGAAATTTGAGCTGAAAACTACAGGAATATTGTGGTGGCGCGAAAAAAGACATACTGCAACAGTTCCCAAAGACAGTTACGACAAATTCGGCCTGTTTTACCTGGAAAAACCACCATGTGACGGCTGTAGAGAACAATTATTCAAAAAGGATACGAATGTCTTTTCCGGCACGAGTATCAGGGATAATCAGTTCATCATGAGCGTCACACAACTCAAGGCCAAATTCTTTCGCCCGAATATCCTTCAAATACGGATTCCCAAAGAATTCAGGGAGGAGAATGAGCCCTATTATGCCATTAAATACCAGTGGGATAGCAGTACCAAAACAGAGAAACTCCAGTGGGAAACGAAAAGAGGAAAAAGAAAAGCTAATTATTTCTACTCGAAAGTCAGGATTAAAAATGTGAGGTCTGTTTCCATTGCAAATCCCCAGCGAACTTCCTATTGTCCGGGTAAAGGTGGAAACCCGGGACCTGTCGGTGGTATATTATGTGGCAACCATAGAACCCAAATTGGTTTTCCGGGAGAATTCTCTTTTAATCCGGGAATACATGCATTTTACCACAACGATACGGTAACTGCATTTATCTCTTTGGGTCTGGCTTATGAATTGAAGCAACACGAACTGGCAGTAAATGTCGGGCTCAATCACCGATTGGGGTTAGTTTATGCGGCGCATTATCATTTCAATTTTTTAGATTTCGGTACCATGACCAACCGGATGCTGAACCCCTGGCAAAAATTGAGAGACAGTAAATTTACAACACAAATCAAAGCATACTTCGGGCCGGAATTTCGATCCAGTTACACTCAGAAATACCGATCATTTTCCGAAGTGAATCTGCATCTTGGCTTTTCAGTGGCGTGGAAAAACCGGTTGAATTATTACATCCAGGGAGGAATTGCCCGTGATTTATCGAATAGGATAAATACAGGTTTCTATCCGTATGTACAGGCAGGATTACGGTTCAGTTTAGGGTTGTAAAAAAACGTAGGGGCGCGATTAATCGCGCCCCTACGTTTTTTATGATCAATGTTTAATCGTTCAATTTCAATACCGCCATAAATGCCTCTTGCGGAACTTCTACCTTCCCTACCTGGCGCATGCGTTTCTTACCTTCTTTCTGTTTTTCCAATAATTTACGCTTACGGGAAATATCACCACCGTAACATTTTGCAGTTACATCTTTACGCAAAGCTTTAATCGTTTCACGTGCAATGATCTTTGCACCGATAGCTGCCTGGATCGGAATTTCAAATTGCTGTCTCGGGATCAGTTCTTTCAGCTTCACACAGATCTTCTTTCCAAGATCGTATGCATTACTACGGTGAACCAATGCCGAAAGTGCGTCCAATTGCTCCCCGTTCAACAACATGTCCATCCGGATCAAATCTGATTCCTTATACCCGATCGGATGGTAATCGAAAGATGCATACCCACGGGATACGGACTTCAAACGGTCGTAGAAATCAAATACGATTTCCGCTAATGGCATTTCGAATGTCAATTCCACACGGTCTTGTGTCAAATACACTTGGTTTCTCAATTCCCCGCGTTTTTCGATGCACAAAGTCATGATCTGGCCGATATATTCACTTTTCGTGATCACCTGTGCTTTGATATAGGGTTCTTCGATGCGGTCAATCGTAGACGGATCCGGCAATTCAGATGGATTATTTACCGTAAAGCGGTCATCCGGATTTTTGGTCGTATAACAGTAGTACGATACGTTTGGTACCGTTGTAATTACAGTCATATTGAACTCGCGCTCCAAACGTTCCTGGATGATTTCCATGTGTAGCATTCCAAGGAACCCACAACGGAACCCGAAACCAAGTGCTGCAGATGATTCCGGTTCGAAAACCAGGGAGGAATCATTTAACTGCAGTTTCTCCATGGAGTAACGCAATTCTTCATATTCGTCGGTCTCTACCGGGTAAATTCCGGCAAATACCATTGGTTTTACGTCCTCAAACCCTTTGATAGCTTCTGTAGTCGGATTATTTGCCAGGGTGATCGTATCTCCCACCTTTACTTCTTTGGCGGTCTTAATCCCGGAAATAATATAACCAACATCCCCTGCGCGAACTTCATTTTTAGGGCTCAGATCCATTTTCAGGATCCCGACCTCATCTGCATTGTAGTCTTTTCCGGTATTTAGGAAACGTACTTTATCTCCTTTTTTGATCACCCCGTTTTTCACCCGGTAGTAAGCAATAATTCCACGGAAAGAGTTGAATACCGAGTCAAAGATCATAGCCTGAAGCGGTGCGTTCTCATCTCCAGTTGGAGCGGGAATGCGTTCGATAATAGCTCTTAAAATATCCTCGACACCCAAACCTGTTTTACCGGAAGCAGGAATGACATCACTCGGGTCACAACCGATCAAATCTACGATCTGGTCTGTTACCTCTTCAGGCATTGCGCCCGGAAGGTCCATTTTATTCAGGATCGGAATGATTTCCAAATCGTGCTCCAAAGCCAGGTATAAGTTGGAAATCGTTTGCGCCTCAATTCCCTGGGAAGCATCTACGATTAATAATGCCCCTTCGCAAGCTGCAATGGAACGGGAAACCTCGTAAGAGAAATCCACGTGTCCCGGGGTGTCGATCAGGTTCAGCACGTATTCCTGCCCTTCAAACTTGTAATTCATTTGAATAGCATGCGATTTAATGGTAATACCGCGTTCACGTTCGAGGTCCATATCGTCGAGCGCCTGCGCCTGCATTTCCCGATCGGAAATAGTCCCTGTTGTTTGCAACAAACGATCAGCTAAGGTACTCTTACCATGGTCGATGTGCGCGATAATACAAAAGTTGCGGATATGCTTCATGGCGCAAAGATAATGCTTTTTTGTTCAGATTTTATGCGTAGAAATTATCGTGGAAAGGTGATGTATGATGTCCCTCAGATGCGTTAATCAGGGTTTATCCAAAATCGTCTTTACAATTCCCTGGATGCGCTCTGCCATTTCATCAGTCGGAAGGTCATTGTCGTCTGTTCCGAAAGGATCTTCAATTTCTTCCGCCAGGATCTCGATACTTACCAATACGTAGAAAATAAAGGTAGCAATGATAGCCGACCAATACCCAAAGTTCACCACGAAAGCAAACGGAAGCGTAACATAGATAAAAATGAACTTTTTGAAGAACATGGAATACGAGTAAGGGATCGGTGTGTTCTTAATGCGCTCGCAAGCACCCACACAATCCAAAAATCCATTCAGGTTACGGTCCAGGCGCAACAGATCTTCTTCTGAAATAGTACCCGCTTTTTTCAGGTCATTCAGGCGTTTGTACATCAGCTCCACGATCCCGGAAGGAATATGGTCGAGTTTTTCCAGGAATATGCGTTCTTCCGGCGTTATATCAAGCAAATCGTAATTGGTTCCTTCGCGTAAATGTTCTTTAATGCACAAGGCAAAATTACCAATGTGTCTGCCAAAAAAATGATTGTCTTCCGGAGACAACTCCAGGGCTGTTAATTTAACGGCAAGGTTGCGGGAATCGTTGACTAAAGCTCCCCAATTTTTACGTCCTTCCCACCAGCGATCGTATGCCGTATTTGTTCTGAAGACCAATAACAGCGACAATACAAATCCAAGGATGGAGTAAACTGAAAATAATTTTTCAAGGACTACCGCATCCGAAAAAAAGTGGATCTCGAAAAAGGCAATCCCCATTGTAAAAATGAAAATGAAGATCAATTCTTTCCAAAGAATAGAAAGGGTGTCACTTTTCGTTAAGTGGAATATTAATGCGAGCCAGCTTTTCGGATTGTACTTTATCATAATTCAGTCGGGAACAAAAATACTTCAATTTTGAATGCCGGATAATTTTCGAATAAAAAACACGTTAATCTGACACAATCATTAAACCCCGATGAAAAGATCTGAAATGGATTTTTTTTGTCGTTTGGTTACCAGAATTTGGCTATTGCCTAATTTGGGATAAATTTGCAACTCTTAACTAAAAAGAAATATGGAAGAAAGCAGCAAGGTAATGCAGGAACAACGGATGAACCTCTTTGTTACATTATGGGCTAAGCGTAAAATATTGATCATTGTTACCACTGCCGGACTGGTAGTTTCTACCGTTATCGCCTTCCTGATGACTCCTTTGTACCGCTCTACAGCAATCGTATTCCCGGCAGCAACCAGCACGGTTTCTTTCTCGGAACAGCGGAATGCAAAAGCTTCTTCCATGGACTTCGGTGAAGAAGAACAGGCCGAACAATTGATTCAGATCCTCCAGTCTTCGAAAGTGCGTGATAAAGTGGTGCAGAAATTCGATCTGATGAAGCATTATGATATCGATGAATCGGATGCGAATAAGCACTACAAATTGGTCAAGGAATACAACAGTCATATTTTGTTTGTCCGCACCCGTTACGGGTCGATTCAAATTGATGTACTGGATAAAGATGCGCAGCTGGCAGCCGATATGGCAAACGAAATTGTGGATCTGATCGATACGGTTAAGAATGAGATGGTTATGGAACGGACGATTCCGGCTTTTGAGATCAATAAACGGAAGAAAGAGCAATTGGAGAAAGACAAAGAAGCGGTTTTGGATCAGTTGGATTCATTAGCAGCTTTGGGAGTTGTTCCATTAGAAGGTCGTGCGAATTTATTCCAGGCTTATGTAGAGGCGAAAAATCCGGCGGATAAAGCAGATTTTAAAAGACGTATTGATATCAACTTACAGTATGGAGCTGTATTCGACGGATTGGAATATGTGCGTAATG
Organism: uncultured Fluviicola sp.; assembly: GCA_966248825.1. Taxonomy (GTDB): domain Bacteria; phylum Bacteroidota; class Bacteroidia; order Flavobacteriales_D; family Crocinitomicaceae; genus Fluviicola. The sequence continues at coordinate 345,558 of CBINBC010000001.1, read as the reverse complement.
AAAAAATCATGAAACTGGCAGATTTCGCTTTGTCATACGAGCAAGCAGAATCGGATGCGAATACTCAGTTTAACCACAAATTCATCGTGGAACGGGCAGTAAAAGCCGACAAGAAGGACAAACCAAAACGCCTGATCATTATGCTGCTGGCTACTTTCGGAACATTTGTATTCATGGTGTTTGTTTTGTTGATCCGGGATAAGATCAAAGAAATCCGCAAGCTGGCATAAGAGTGGCTTTTTTACGGGAAAATAGTGTCATGTTGATCCTAGGACTGCTTTTTGTGGGCCTGCTGGGTTACGGATTTTGGTTCGACAACGAATACATTCCGCTCATTCCCTATGCACTGATTATTCTTTTCGTCGCATTATTTTACACGGAATACACCTTCTTTTTTATCATCGCGGCAACACCTTTGTCCATTAACATTGAAGAATACACCGACAGTTTTGGTTTGTTTGTGCCTACAGAGCCCTTGCTTTTCGGAACAATGCTTCTTTTGTTGATCCAAAACCTGAAGTACCGGGTTTTCCCTGTTTATTTAAGGAATTCTGCCATCGTCTGGACGGTTGTTTTCTACCTGGTTTGGATTTTCTTTACTTCCATTACCAGCGAAAATACGGTTACTTCCTTAAAGTTTCTTTTGGCGAGACTCTGGTTTATTGTTCCCGTTTTGTTTTACGGGAGCTCGATATTTTATGAGCCGAAGAAAATCCGCTGGTTTCTGTGGTTGTTCCTTTCAGCCATGATCGTTGCCATCACCTACACGATTTTGGTCCATGCATCGTATCGTTTCGGGGAAAAAGAAAGTCACTGGGTGATGTGGCCGTTCTTCAAAGATCATACTATTTACGGAGCTTTGGTGGCTCTGGTGGTTCCATTGATCTTCTCTTTTTACTTTTCACGCAAACACAGCCCTTTATTGCAATTCATCCTGATCGGCTTCATGGTCGTTTCCCTGCTGGGACTTTATTTCAGTTATACCCGGGCAGCGTGGTTGAGTGTCTTTTTGGGATTAGTGATCTGGATGTTGATCCGTTTCAAAGTGAAATTCTCCTGGATAGCAGGAATAACGATAGTCGCAGGAATCTACATCTGGGCTTCCTGGGATGCAATCCAGCAGGACCTTGCGCGAAACAAATACGAGCACACCACCGAAGAATTCGGTGAACGCCTGCAAAGTGCTACGAACGTAACCACAGATGCGTCCAACCTGGAGCGGATCAATCGCTGGAACTGCGCTATCGACATGTTTAAAGAACGTCCGTGGGTGGGGTTTGGTCCGGGAATGTACTCATTCGAGTATGCCCGTTTCCAGCGTCCGGAGAACCTTACAATCATTTCCACCAACTTCGGGAATATGGGAAATGCACACAGTGAGTATTTAGGGCCTTTGGCTGAAATGGGATGGATCGGGATGCTGAGCATGCTGGCAATTGTGGCGGCGATCTTCTACGAAGGCATCACACTTTATAATGACTGGCCGGCAGAAGACCGGGAAATCAAAACCCTGTTAATGGGCTTCATCATTTCCTTGTCGACCTATTTTATCCACGGATTCCTGAATAATTTTTTAGATACCGACAAAGCAGCTGTTCCCATTTGGGCAATGTGTGCTATCTTTATAGCCTTAAGAGCACGCTTAAATCAAATGCAGCGCTCATCATCAAAGTAATTCCGCATGTTTACAGGTATTATCGAAACACTTGGAACCATTGTTGCGATTGAAAAAGATCAAAGCAATGTTCATTTTACAGTAAAATCAACAATCACTCACGAATTAAAAATAGACCAAAGTGTAGCCCACAACGGCTGCTGTCTGACAGTTGTTAAGATAGAGGGCGATACCTACGTGGTAACAGCCATTCAGGAAACCTTAGACAAAACCAACCTGGGCGACTGGGAAGTAGGATCGAAAGTGAACCTGGAACGCTGCATGATGCTAGGCGCTCGTTTGGATGGTCACATTGTTCAGGGACACGTGGATACCACCGCAACCTGTGTTTCCATCGATGATCTGAACGGAAGCTGGAAATATACCTTTCAATACGACTTTGACCAACCCACCGTTGCAAAAGGATCGATTACCGTAAACGGGGTAAGTTTAACCGTTGTGGATTCCGAAAAAGGATTATTCTCCGTGCACATCATTCCATATACATACGAACATACCAATTTTCATGCATTTAAAGTGGGCTGCAAAATCAACCTGGAATTCGATATTATTGGAAAATATGTGGCCCGATTGATGGAGCAGCAAAAAGCTTAATGATTTAATAACACCCTGTTTTAAATCGATTTAGTTTTTATAACTCATTGAAAATCAAAAACTAATTTTTTTACTAAAATTTACCTTTCGTGTTTTGAACTAGAAAAATTTTAGGAACATAGCCCCTGCTTTTCATACCTTTGGGAAAAATTTCAAAAAAATGAAAAGACTTTTACTAATACCTATTTTGTTCTTAGCGACTATTTCGCTTGGTCAAATAGTTGATCAATTTACCTATACAGGTGCACTTGACGCAAATGGTTGGCTTTCCCAGGGAGGTACAGCAGGCCAGATATCTGTCGTTACTACTCCCGGAGACGTGGGAAATAATCTTTCTTACTCTGGGTTAGCTACTTCTGCAGGTAATAGAACGACATTAGTTGCTGCGAATAATCAGGATATCAACAAGGGAATTTCCGGAATTTCTGGGACAGGTTATTTTTCTTTTTTACTAAAAGTTACAAATACCACAAACCTAACTTCTGCTACCGGTGGAGAGTATTTCATTGGTTTTGGGAATACGAATGCTACTAACCTTACAATTTATGGAGCACGTATATACATTAAGGCCGGAACAACACCTAATACATTTCAATTAGGTATTATGAACACAACGGGAGGAACGCCAACTCCTAGTTTTAGTGCTACAGAGTACCCTGCAGGTACAACGATCTTTGTAGTAGGTAAATTGAATCTTTCTACAAGTCCGTATACTGCTGATTTATTTATTAATCCAGTTCCCGGAGCTGCAGAACCTGCACCAACAACAACAAATAATGCCGGAACATCAACTACTTCATTTACTACCTTTGCTTCTATCTTTTTAAGACAAGCTGGTTCAGGGACATCAACTACCGGTAACCTGGAAATCGATGAAATTCGTGCAGGATCAACCTGGGCTGATGTAACTCCTGCAGGAACCGGTTGTACAAACACTTTTGCAACCATTACTCCACCGGCACAATGTGGCGGAACATACACAGTACCGTCCGGGGATGAAACTTATTCTGTTTCCGGAATTTACAACGACACTATTGCGAATGCAGGAGGTTGTGACAGTATTTTGACAATCAACTTAACAATTAATAATAACACAACTGCTACCATTTCGGAGGTTGCATGCGGATCTTATACCGTTCCTTCCGGAGATGAAACATATACCGTTGCAGGAACTTATATGGATACTATTCCAAATGCAGCAATGTGTGACAGTATCATTACGATTAACCTGACTTTCACAGCTTCTATTACTTATTACGAGGATTTTGATACGGATGGATTTGGAAACCCTGCGGTTTCACAAACAGGTTGTGCACCAATTCCGGGATATGTGACCAATGATGACGATTGTGATGACACAAACAATGCAATTACAACCGGATCAACATTCTATGCAGATACCGATAATGATGGGTTAGGAGATCCGGCTGTTTCACAAGTTGCTTGTTCTGCACCAACAAACTACGTCTCAAACGCTAACGACTGTGACGATACGGATAACGCGATTGGAGCAGCACAAACGTACTACCAGGATTTAGATAATGATACTTACGGAAACCCTGCGGTTTCTCAGGTTGCCTGTACTCCACCTGCAAACTATGTATTGGACAACACAGATTGTAACGACAACAATGCTGCAATCAACCCGGGAGCAACTGAAATTCCAAACAACGGAATTGATGAAGACTGTAACGGTTCTGATTTGAATACTATCGGTGCTGTTTTGGCAACCTACGAATTCCAGGGTAATACGTGTGCCGTTCCGGTTGATACAGCATCCAATGCTCCGGCAAATGTTTCATTTGGGTTGTATGGTGCTACAGGATCAATTAATTGCGCCGCTGCAAGTAATGTGTTTAACTATAACGGGTTCAATACAACTTCAACTGTTGATCTAACGCAGTATTTTAACTTTACAGTTACACCGGACGACTGTTACGGGCTGGATCTTAACCGCATTATTTTTACACACAAAACAAGCGGAACAGGATTGACTCCAATTGTACATTTACGTTCAAGTTTAGACAATTTTGCCAGTGATATTGCAACCAAGCAATTACCGAACGATTTGTACAAAACGGATACAATTGATTTAGGAGCTGCATTTGATAACATTACAACTACAATCGAATTCAGATGGTACATTACCGAAATCGGGCAAACCGGATCTACTTACCGTCATGATAATGTGAAAGTAATCGGGAATATCAATACGATAACTCCTCAAACTTATTACGCAGATGCAGATGGCGATGGATTTGGTGATCCTGCGGTTTCTCAGACTGTATGTACTGCTCCAACAGGATATGTTCTTGACAACACAGACTGTAATGACGCGAATGATGAAGAATTCCCTGGTGCTGTTTGGTATGCGGATGTAGATAATGACGGATTGGGTGACGCAGGTTCCTCTCAGGTTGCTTGTCTTCAACCGGCAAACCACGTTTCAAATGACACAGACTGTAATGACAACGATAATCAGATCGGTGAAGAAGAAATGTATTACACGGATGCAGACAGTGACGGATTCGGTGATGCAGATGCTGTAGCAACAATTTCTTGTACTCCGGTTGCAGGATCGGTTACAAACAACGAAGATTGTGACGATGCAGACGACCAGGTAAATCCGGATGCAGTTGAAGTATGTGACGGAATTGACAACAACTGTGACGGAAATACAGACGAAGGATTGACACAGGTTACTTACTACGAAGATGCGGATAACGATACGTATGGAGATGCTGCTTCTTCTATAACTGATTGTGTACAGCCAACAGGATATGTAACAAACGACGAAGATTGTGACGATACTAACGCAGCAATCCACCCGGGAGCAACAGACAATACCGGAAACGGAATTGATGAGAATTGTGACGGAGTGGACGGTGTACTAGGAATTGAAGAATCAATCCTTTCAAACCTGAACGTATACCCTAACCCGGGAACAAGCTCAGTTGTATTGAACATGAATACTGGATGGAACGGATTCCAGGTAGCTTTCGCAGGTGTTGACGGAAAAGAAATTTCTTTGACATCTGTTCAGAAATCTGCAAACGAATTGGAGTTCAACACCGATTCATTGGTTCCGGGAGTATACTTCATCCGTTTGACTTCTGCTTCAGGAACTGCTTTGGTTCGCTGGGTGAAGAACTAATTAGAAAATAAAAATAAAACAAGCAGGGGCGCGATTAATCGCGCCCCTGCTTGTTTAAATGCTCCATTTCGTATCTTTGCATCAATGGAACACATTATTTATAACGTTACAGTAAGTCTTGATCCGGCTATTGAGCTGGATTGGGTCAATTGGATGCGTACGGAGCATATTCCCGCAGTAATGGCAACGGGCTGTTTTTTGGAAAGCCGCATGTCTAAAATGAATGAGCAGGAAGACGGAGCATGTACGTACGCAATGACTTACGTGGCCTACAGCCAGGAACACCTGGAAGATTATCAAAAGAATCATGCCGCCGCTTTGCAGGTTAATCATAAAAGCAGGTATGAAGGACGTTTTGCGGCCTTCAGAAGTACTTTAAACGTTATTCAACACTTCCGGCATGAGCGTTAGAGCAAAAAAGCACTTAGGACAGCACTTCCTGAAAGACAAAAATATCTGTCAAAAAATTGCTGACCAGTTTACACATCACCAGGGTGTGAAAACAGCTATTGAAATCGGCCCCGGAATGGGAGCTCTCACCGAATATCTCCTGCAGGACCCCGAAACGGATCTTTACGTGATGGACCTGGATGAAGAGTCGGTTGATTACCTGAAAGTCCATTTTCCGCAGTTGAACGGAAAGATCACTTTCGGGGATTTCCTGAAGATGGACCCTAAGAGCATTGTTGGCGACAAACCATTTGCCGTATTGGGCAATTTCCCCTACAACATCTCTTCCCAAATCCTGTTCAAGTGCATCGACTTCAAAGATTCCATCCCGGAAATCATGGGAATGTTCCAGAAAGAGGTGGCAGAACGCGTAGCTGAGAAACCCGGAACAAAAACCTATGGTATTCTGAGTGTGCTGCTTCAGGCATATTACGATATCGAATATTGTTTTACCGTGGATGAGCACGTATTTGATCCACCGCCAAAAGTGAAATCAGGAGTAATACGTTGTACACGAAATAACCGGGATAAACTGCCTTGCGACGAGAAATTGTTCAAGCAGGTGGTGAAAATGTCTTTCAACCAACGCCGCAAAACAATCCGCAATTCGATCAAAGCACTGCTTCCCGAAAGTTATGAAGAAAATCCGATGCTCCAGCTGCGCCCGGAAAGATTGGGAGTGGAAGAATTCATTGAACTGACGAATTGGGTAGAAAAGTACCGGACGAACAGTTAAGAAAAGTCCCTTTTGAAAAGACTGCTTTCTGTTTTTCAAGATACGGATTATGAGAACTATCCGGTCGAAAAACAGGAAATTAAACCCGGATTTAATCATTCGGGTATCCAGATTGTTTTTTAATTTTTATTACTTTTACACCTCCTGTTGAAACAACAATTCAAACTCATTGATTTTATCAACTAACATTCATTCTTCAGGAAAAAACTTCATATTTATCGTACATGAAAATACTTGTATCCTATTTAAAACGTTACAAAGGACTTGTGTTCCTTTCCATGATACTAGCCAGTATCAACCAATCATTTTCACTTTTAGACCCTTACATTTTCGGGAAATTGCTGGATAATTATGCCACACGTCCCGACGATTACTCGCAACAGGAATTCCTTTCGGGTGTCGCCGGACTGATCGGGCTGGCGATCGGTGCTGCCATGGTGAGCCGCATCGCAAAAGCATTCCAGGATTATACCGTGAACCTGACGATCCAAAAAGTGGGAGCTGATATTTACACCGACGGATTGAAGCATACCCTGCAAATTCCATTCAGTGAATTCGAAGACAAACGAAGCGGTGAAACACTGAACGTGCTTCAAAAAGTACGCATCGACAACGAGCGTTTCATTATGAACTTCGTCAACATTTTGTTCACCTCTTTGGTTGGATTGGTCTTCGTAATCGTTTATGCACTAAGTGTTCATCCCGGATTGATCATTGTTTATCTGGGTTCTGCGCTACTGTTGAGCTACATTACCAATCAATTGTCCAAGCGCATTAAAAAAGTGCAGACCACCATTGTAAAGGAAACCAACCAATTGGCGGGAAGTACCACTGAAAGTTTGCGCAACATCGAATTGGTGAAAAGTTTGGGATTAGCAAGCCAGGAAACAGAGCGTCTGAATGACACCACACGCAGAATTCTATCACTGGAATTGAAAAAAGTGCGCCAGGTAAGAAGTATTTCCTTCATTCAGGGGACCTTTGTGAATCTTATGCGCCAGTCCATCATGTTCTTCCTGATGTACTTAATCTTTAAAGATACTTTGACGGTTGGTCAGATCATGACTTTGCAGTTCTATTCCTTCTTTATTTTCGGGCCTTTGCAGGAAGTCGGTAACGTGATCATTTCTTACCGCGAAGCAGAAGCTTCTCTGAACAACTTTGAGCAGATCATCAATACACCGATCGAAGTGAAACCGGAAGTCCCTGCGAAATTGAATGCTATCGAAAAACTGGCTTTCCAAAACGTTGGTTTCCGACACAAAACAGCTTCATACGATGCCCTGAGCAATATTTCCTTTGAAGTGAATAAAGGCGAAACGATTGCATTCGTGGGGCCGAGCGGTTCGGGGAAAAGTACCCTGGTGAAATTATTGGTTGGACTTTACAGCGCTCCGACAGGTGATATTACTTACAACGGTGTCAGCAGTACCGAAATCGACAAAGAAGAGTTGCAGCAGCAATTGGGGTTTGTGACCCAGGATACGCAGTTATTCTCCGGAACGATTAAAGAAAACCTGTTGTTCGTAAAACCGGATGCAACCGAAGAAGAAATCAACGAGGCTTTGAGAAAAGCTTCTTGTGAAAACCTGATAGCGCGCAGTGAAAATGGCCTTGATACCGTGATCGGAGAAGGCGGAATGAAGTTGAGCGGTGGTGAAAAACAGCGTTTATCGATTGCACGCGCACTGCTTCGTCAACCGAGATTGATGGTTTTCGATGAGGCAACATCGGCGTTGGATTCCATTACGGAAGAAGCTATTTCGAATACGATCCGCGAGATCACAGATAAAAAAGAACACATCACGGTTTTGATCGCGCACCGTTTATCGACTATCATGCATGCCGACCGCATTTTCGTGCTGGAAAAAGGGGTGATCATCGAAACGGGAAAACACAACGAATTGCTCGACGAAAAAGGCTTGTATTACGCCATGTGGCGACAGCAGATCGGTGAACGTCGCGAGGTTATTACAGAATAAAAAACCAAGCAGGGACGCGATGAATCGCGTCCCTACTGATTATTGTACCGAAATCGTATCCGCGCCCCAATCAGGTATTTCACGCTGCTCACACGGATAAATCGTTGGGCGGATCTGTTCGCGGAAAGCCGCATTTTCCCGGCGTTTCTTTTGAACTTTGTAATCCGCTTTTTCTTTAAATAGCCAGTTCAACTCATCCTTTAAATCCATCGGCTTGGCAATTCGATTTTTATTCAATCCGGTAATTTTCTGTTCGAATTCCTTTTCACTGATCTCATTTAAAGAAATGACACCAAGATTTCCGGCTTTCAATTCATTCAGCTGATGATAGAAATATCCCGTTTCGTTGATTCCGATAATTGCGGCCGTGTAATTCATATCTCCATTTAGATTGTATTCCAGTTTTGCGTTTCTGAAATCCAGGCGCTGGTAACTGTTGATTTCTTTGGAAAATAAATACAAGTACAAACGACCATATTTTTCCGCACTTTTCACCTCAACAGACATGGGTTTATAAGTAATCTGAGCCGTTTTTCCCGTTTCAGGATCGGTAATGACCGTTGATTTCCGGTTTACCGTTGCTTCTCTGACATACGCATCGATATTGAGAACTGTTCCTCCTCCATGAACCTGGAATCCGAGTGTTTTACCAAGCTGTTTTCCTACGTTTGCCAGGTTAAAGCCGTATTCTTCTTCCAGATTTACGGATTCCCGCATCCCTTTGCGAAGTTGTTCTTTCTCACGCTCCCGCTCAAGCTCCTTATCCCACTGACTTTCTTTTTTCAGAGCAGTTTCCAACTCCTTCTTCCCCTTCTCATGAATCGTTTCAATAGCCTTTTCATAGAACGCATTCAGATTCTTTTGGTGCGCATCATCAATTTTGATCACCCCGACTTTCTGATCAGCAAACTGCTGAAATTGTGCATACCCCATTTTTACCACACGTTCATCCAGTTTCCACAAAGGTGTGTTCAGGTTGGATGTATAGACTTCCAGGACTTTTTTATCGCATGTGCCGTGAATGACTTTCATGCGGTCTTCGAAATCCTGCGTTGCTAGATTGGTCCCGTTAAATTTTTTGTTCCAAACAGCTAAAACTTTGGATGGGGGAATATGAGGTGATTCATTCGATTCACTCTCAGCTCCATTTATTTGAAGAGAAAAAGTTCCTTCAAATGGATAAAGAGCATAGGAATTATTGGATGTTTGATAAGTATAAGACCCATTCAATGTAAACTTTTTCCTACTTAATAGTTTTATCCTTTGTTTAAATTGAACCATTCTTTCATGATACATCAGGTACTCATCCGAAACGCGATCATGAATCAGAGTTGGTCGCGGTTCAATTGGCAAGCCAATCAATTTGAAATTTGGATCTTCTTTCAACGACAGTTTTGTTGCAGGGCCAAAAGCTCCTTTAGGCATATCTAATGCATTTATTTTCCAATCAGGTTTTATTCTAACCGTCGCAATAACAATTGCTTCGTAATCTGAAAACTGCTGCAAACTGAAACTCCAATTCACTTTATCTTCGGGTAATTCCGATTTGATTTTTATTGGAAATTCCAATGCGCTTGATTGATCTTTCGGAACTGTAGAAAAGATGTTTTTTTCGGTCTCATTCTGAGAATTTTTTTCTTCCCAGGGAAATCTTTTTACTGTATCCACTAACTCCAACTCCTCAAAACTCAAATACAAACTATCGCGTTTCCCTTTTTCAGTAAACCACTTCAATTCATTCAGTTTCGGCTCGTAATCCGGGGGATATAAATCCATCTCCGACATGTCCTTCGGTTTGGGAAGGCGCTCCAGTTCCACCGGGTTTTGCCAATCAATTCCGCCATTTTTCCCGGGAACTCCGGTGAAGAGTTTCATATCTTTTTTCAATTCATCAACCGGAACCTGCACGTAAACACCTTTGTCGGTCAACTGCAGTTTCTTTCCTTCCGGGGTGAATGCATTGAGACTGAACATTCCCTGGGTTTCCAGCAGCTTGTCACCCGATTTGGTGCTCAAACCGGCTTTTACAATGTCGGAGGCTTTTTGGGCTTCCTGCCACTGTACAATTGCTTCACCTTTATAGGGTTTTCCTTCCAGTAAGAATGATTTGTCCGTGATACTCAACAAAACACCGCTTTCCGATAAAAACACATCTGATTCTCCGGTGAATTCGAAATATTCCGGGACAATGTTCTCAAAAACCAATGCTTTCTCTAATTTTTCCAATAGCGGTTTTTCCAGGAATTCAGGTTTTCCGGTAATGCTGTCCCAATGAAGCATGACATACACCGAAGCGGCCAAAACTCCGGCAATAATTACTCCTATTCCGGCTTTTATCAACAGTTTCTTTACATGAAACCATTTACCCGACTGCCTGACCAATCTTCTTAAGGAATTCCGCTGAATGAGTTCGGTAGTCAGTTTATGCAATTCAAACTCTTTCTGGAGTTCTGTGTTTTGGTTTAATTCTGCTTCAAAAGCCGCTTTTCCTTCTGCTGAAAGCTCGTTATTCAAATAACGCTCAATCAATTGGTTCCAATTCGATTCCATGGTTTAAAATTGATTGAGTTCAACATTCATTTGAGCTTCCTGCACCAAATCTTTGGCTTTCTGCATACAGCGGTACTTTTGTGCTTTTGCCACTTTATCGTTTCGGAAATGGAGTTTTTTGGCAATATCCACCATGTTCCAGCCCAAGCCGTAAAACAAATGCAACAACTCCTTACATTGTCTCCCGATTTTCTCCAAGGCAGATTCGAGCTGTTTGTACTGCAGCTCTTTCTCCATCCAGGTTTCCGGAATTGCTTCCACATCCGTTTCCAAACTTCCTGTACCCTGTTTTTGTTCTTTGCGGGCTGCGTTGTACCACAACAATTTGCAGGTTTGTTTGATAAAATGGATTGGTTCCAATTGGAACTCAAAATCGGGATCGTTTTTCTTACGCAGGTAAATGATGAGTGCTTCCTGGAAGAGATCTTCCGCTGTCAGTGCATCACAACCAAAGGTTCGAAGCAGGCGCTTGGTCTGCGGGAAATGTTTGTAAAGAACCGATAATTCTTTTTTGATTTCCTGTGGGTTGTAAAAAGGTTTCTCCATTGCTGAATTTATCGGTTGTGTTTGGAAAACGGAAAGGTAAACAATGCCTGTGAAAATAAATAGTAGGGACGCGATTAATCGCATCCCTACTATTCTGATTGAAATCATTTTCAACAGATTGCACCCGGATGTGTTCATTTTTTGCAACAGATTTATACATTTGCACAAAATTAGACCATCGATGGAACAACAGGCGACTCCGGTCCAGGCACCAACCGAAACCACTAAAAAACCCAGAAGTACCTTCAAAAAATGGCTGCGCCGCGGTTATTTTGGAGTGATCCATCTATTGGCATTGTTCGCCATGGCCCTGATCGGTGTTGCTTTGGCCGCTAAATTTAAATGGACCAATGACAGCGGGAATGTGGACTTGAACAGCCGTTATTTTTCCGAAATGGCCGGTAAATACAACCAGGGTTTCCAAACAGACAGCCTTACTTTTGCAAAACAAGAGCGCCAAATGTACCAAAACGTGGGGCTTTTGGCTAAATATTATCCTCAGAATGCCAAGTTAATCCTAGATGCTTTTCACCGTTCGGGAGACGTGACTATTGCTTTGAGGATGCTGGATGCCGCCAATCTTCGGATGAAGAAGCATAAAGGTTACCAGCGGGAACTGCAGCGGATTGAAGCAGAGGCAGGTGAAGCTTCTCTATCTATCTATCCATGGGCAAATTACCGTGAGTGGAAAGAATTTTGCCGCGTGGTAAGAGCCGACAGTGCTGCTATTGATTCGGTTTCACGCATTACAGGTGTTGAGTCGCGTTTGATTGTGATGTGTTTGGTAGGAGAACAAATCCGCATGTTCAACTCTTCCCGGGAACAATTCAAAAAATATGTGGTTCCTTACAACCGATTGATTCTTACTACCAACCGCGGGTATGGTGTAACCGGAATCCTTCAGAACACGGCATTGAAGATCGAAAAGAACCTGTTTGACAAAAGCAGCGCTTTTTACCCCGGGGCATATTACCAAAATTGTTTGAACGTTAAGGATTCTTTCCCGGAACTGGTAAACGACACCATTGAAGCGCATAAGCATTTGACTATCCAGCGACTAATGAAAGGCGGTGATCACTTCTATTCCTACTTGTACACCGCATTTTTCCTGCGGCAGTTCCAGTCGCACTGGGAAAAGGAAGGATTTACTTTAGCGTACAGACCGGAAATCCTCGGAACTTTGTATAATCTCGGGTTCCAAAAAAGTAAACCGAAGAAAAATCCGGCTGTGGGTGGTTCTACCTTCAACGTAGGTGATAAGGAATATACGTTCGGTGGTTTGTGCTACGAGTTTTATTACAGCGGCGAATTGATGGATCTGTTCCCATTGACCAGTCAGCCGTTTATTCCTACAAAAGTGTTGGAGAAGACGATTGTTTTCCCGGAACCGGAAGAGGAAGAAATTCCCCTTGTTGAAGGCTGATCCCTTTCACAAAATTCTTTCCGTTTTACAATGGAATTTGAATGTAAACGGAAGAGCAACCCGGAACTGACTGAATTTCAATTTTTCCGGATATTTCGGATACTCTCTCTGTCATGTTTACCATTCCATAACCTTGTTCATTCTGATCAGGATCAATTCCTTTACCATTGTCGCTTACAACAATTTGAAGGTTTTTTTCAGTGGAATTAATTTGAATAGAAAGTTTGTTTCCCTCACTATGTTTAACGGCATTTTGGATAGCTTCCTGCACTATTCTAAATAAATTCAACGCAACGATTGCATTAAGTACCACATCCTTTCCGCTTTGAGTGAGTTCATATTCCCAGGAAAATCTTCCTACATAAGCATCAATTCTCTTTTTGAATTCACCAATGCTAATCAGTTCATTCTTTGTGGCCCAGATTGTTTTTCTCAATTGATCTATTGCATCCTTCGCATAACCGGAAATTTGTTCCAATTCCTTTTTTTCATCGGGAGAGTCTGTCAAAAAAGCCTTGCGATCTATTCGTGACTTTATCAAGGTCAACTCTGCTCCGATATGATCGTGCAAATCTCTGGAGATGCGTAATTTATCTTCCTTTGCCTGCAAACTTTTTTCAACAATCAGTTTCTTCTTTTTGGTTTTTGAGAACCGATAAAATGCGAAAAATCCGACAACCAGGATCAGTATTACCAAACCCATTAACATTTGATGGTTTTGGGCAGATTTTCTCTTCAATTCGCTTTCAATAATTGCCCGTTCTTTTTCTTTGTTTTTTGCTTTCTCTTCATAAAGCAGTTTTTCCTTCCGCTCGGCATCATATTTCTGTTCTATTTCTTTGAACCAAATACGGCTGTGAATTCCTAATTCCTTTTCATACAAGTGATGAAATTTCTTCTCCTGATCCAATGCCAATTGAAAACTGCCCAGGTCGTTATAAATTTGGCTTAATGCCCGGGCAATTTTAACTTGTTCGCCTAATAAAGATAATTCTGCTGCTTCCTTTTCCAGTTTCAGTAATAACTGAAGTGCTTTTTTTTGATGACCAAGTACCTTATAAACCTGGGCTAATTCAAATTCATAATTGAACCGTTCAAGCATTCCATGAGCATACTCTTTTACGTATTCCTCTGCACGCATCAATTCGTCAAAGGCTTTTAGATTTTGCTTTTCATGCCTCAAAACCTTTGATTTCAAAACTGAGCATTGAACTTTCAGAACATTCAGATCATACTTGTCAATCACCCGTTCGGCCTGATACAAGTGCTTTTTTGCATCGTCCCATCTCAACAAATTTATTTCGTTTTCGACCAAAGCAAAAAACGCTTTCGTTTTCAATTCGTTCTCCAGGGGACAGTTTTTCGCTACATCCAAAAAACGTTTAGCCTCTAAATAAGCCCTGTGATAATCACCCATCGCATGGTAGGTTGCGTTGATCGAGTTGTAAACTCCTGCTATTATTGCATAATGATCCGTTGTATCAAAAATATTCCTGGCTGATTCAAACCTTTTCAAAGCCGCCGCATAGCTGCTCTGAGTGTAAAGGATATTCCCCAGGTTTATTTCAATGATTCCAACCCCAATGATATCGTTAAGATTCTTGTATAATTTTCCCGCAAAATGGTAATGTTTGTAAGCAAGTGCTTGTTTCTCATTTGTATTATATGCCTCTGCCAACTCACTGTAAAGGTGTGCACGAAGGTTCGGCTCTTTCATTTGAGAACCTTTCTCTTGCTTTGTTTTCCAATAAAAATCAGTTCCCTGATAAAAATAGAACCTTGCACTATCCAATTCTCCGGCAGTTCCTTTTTGAGCTATGTATTTTCGGTAGAAATAACCGATGTCCATTTCATTTTTTGCTTGTCTGGCAAGTTTCAATCCTTCCGCCAGTTTTTTATCAGCTTCCGTTTTATCGGAATAACGAAGATTCCATGCTTCTGTTTTTATTGAATTTATGATGCTATCGTATGAATCCCAACTATCTGCTTTTAAGATATTTACACAAGTAACCGAAAGAAAAAGCAGTAAAATCGTTTGAATGGACTTTAGAGACATCAAGGAATATTAATTTCAACTAATTTAAAATATTTAATTTTTGAATGGCTGCGATTTTATTATTTACTCCCAATTTACGGTATAAATTCTCAACATGCTTGCGAATCGTTCCGGTACTTAAAAACATGGCAGATGCAATTTGATCATAGCTTAACCCCGTTCTCAAATGTTCTAAAACTTCCCGTTCACGGGATGTCAAGCCATAATCAACTGTTTCTTCATTTGTGTCGGATTTAGCAGTCAGAAAACCCAGTGTTTTTTTTGCAATTTTAGGATTCAAAGTTGCTCCTCCGGAAATTACCTGTCGAATAGCATCATGAATTGTCGCGGGAGATTCGTCTTTCAAGAGATAGCCGACAGCCCCTGCTTGAATTGCTTTTTTTATTGACTCCTCATCCTCATAGATCGAACAAACGAGCACATGTATCAAAGGGTATAATCTCGACACTTCTTTGGTTGCACTAATTCCATCCATGACAGGCATCTCAATATCCATGAAAAGTACATCTACTTTGCTGTTTCTTTCCAATTCCTTTAAAAGTTCTTTCCCGTTCGGTTTGATAAATTGCACTAAAAATTCCGGATCAAGCTCTATTTTAGACCTCAATTCTTCACCCAATTTGCAAATATCTTCAACTATCCCGATCCTTATCATTTGATATTCTTTCGGCTTAAATTATTCAATGATGATTCTTTCGAACGTTTCCTGACATGAAAATAAGTAAATTCCTGCTGGCAGTTGTGTCGCAATTGTATTTAAACCCATCTTGGCCTCACCATGCAACATCAATTTTCCATGCACCGAATGAAGCTCCCAGTTTCCGACCTTTTTCAACTCAAAGTTTATCTCTCCGGTTGATGGATTGGGATAAATAAGCGTCCCTGCCGATTGATCATATTCGTTCATTCCCGTAGTCCCGTCAAACTGATATAAGCGAACATGACCTGCATCATTCCCATTCCCCTTGTTTTTGATCGATCCGATTGCAATCGTATGTTCATCTCCCATACTCACGGCCCATCCGGATTCATTATCCTGACCTTCTCCATCCATGGTATTTCCATTTTTATTCCAGTTGGAACCATTCCAGGAATAAACACTCGCGCTTCCTGCTACATTAAACGAATTACTACTGTATCTTGCTCCCGAACCGAAACTTGAAGCTGAAGGCATACTTACCGAAAAACCAAAAGCATCTCCAACTGCTTCCCCATAAACCGGACTTCCTTTTTGCTCCCAGCTCGTACCGTTCCAACTGAAAACTCTTACAGATCCTCCATTGAATAAACCGTTTCCATCTTCAGACGGAGCTCCAACAGCAACTGTATTTTCATCTGGCATGCTGATTGCCCACCCGAAATTATCTCCGGCTGCTACACCGTCAATATCTGTTCCTTTAGGTGTCCAATCTGTTCCATTCCACTGGAAAACACGCACATGACCTGCGTCTGTCCCGGAATCATCATTAAATGGCGTTGAAATTGCAACCGTATTTGAATTAGGCATTGAAACATCATATCCAAAACGGTCATCGGTATGTTCTCCTAAAATCTGACTCCCTTTTTGAACCCAGTCTGTTCCGTTCCAGGAATATATCAAAACTTTTCCCGCTAAATTCTGAGACCATGTTGATCCTCCCTGAGTTCCGATTGCAATGGTGTTTTCATCCGGCATGCTGATGGCGTATCCAAATCGCTCACCTACTGAAGGTCCAACGATATCGTCTCCTTTTTGGACCCACGAGCTGCCATCCCAGGTATGAACCTCAACCCGACCGGTTGACAAAGCAACACCTGGAACTCCGATTCCTACAGTATTTGCATCCGGCATTGAGACCTTTGTTCCTACTTTTTCAAAAGATGTCCTCCCATCAAGGTCACTTCCTTTTTGAGTCCAGGATGTTCCGCCCCATTCAAAAACCCTGACGTGACCAGCACCCGAGGCCACCTCATCATTCGACGGTGCTCCGATGGCTACAGTCAATCCGTCCGGCATACTTACAGACCATCCGGATGAATTATTGGCTGCTTCTCCATCTATATCATTCCCCATTTGAACCTGAGCATTTCCATATGTTGCCGTAAATAAAACCGGCAAGGCTAAAATTTTGAAGTTGATTTTCATCCTTTGAATGTTTAAAATTGAATGTCTTCAAATTTCAACAAATCCAACCCAAAAGTAAATACGCATAAAATCGTAAATTCCGTAACCGGCGTTTTCCGACTTCGCATAAATCATTCTCTAAAACCGAGGGTAGAATCAGCGGATCGTTATTATCGCAGGTCGTATGGGATTTCAAGCTTTAACCATTAAATAGACACATCCGTATCTCTGATTGTGGTGAAGAAGTGTTCTTTCATACCCAACCTATTTCGTTTGATCTGAAAACACACTTATCTGGCATCAAATATTGATAATCTCGTTGATCGTAATGGCGATCAAAATGGTGTTGAAGAAAAAGGCTAGCAGGGAATGTGCCAGTGTCAACCGACGCAATCCTTTCGTTTTGATAACCACATCCGAAACCTGGAAGGTCATCCCGATCGTGAAAGAATAATAAGCAAAATCGAAATAATCCGGATTGGCTTCTCCCGGGAAATCCAGTCCGCGGGAATGGCTGGCGTATTTCTCATTCTCATCGCCATAATACAGATGAGCGTAGCGAAAAGTGAATGAAAGATGCAGGATCATCCATGCTAATGTTACGGTAGCAATGAAAAAAATCTCGTGGGTTGTGCTGTGTTTGCTGAAATGACTATTGTTATCACTGTTCCAAAAAATAATAGCAACCAAAGCTGTAGAACAAGTCATTACCAAAACGATGAATTGCATCCAAACTCCCAAATCCTCTTCCTTTGCCCGCAATCGTATCGATTTGGAAGGAATACGAATCATCGTAATGATGCTTTCCAACAAGTACAATCCGCCAAATGTCAACCAGGAGAAAATGATACTTTCCTGTGCCGACCACTTCAAGTAGTAAAAAACAGCACCAACCAAAAAAGCAATTAAGAAGATAAGCAAAATCTTGAAACGGACAAATTTCATAGCTGAACTGTTGAGCATCCTAAATTAATCTTTTTATCGGATTTGTTACTTTTTGCCAAACACGACATTGAGAAGAAAAACAATGTTATGAAACTGATTTATTCTTTATGCTTCATTTTCCTTTCTATCGGATTACATGCACAGGTTGCAAAAGCTCCGGTGAAAGTAACTGTCAAAGGATTTAACGGCAAACCGTATCCAAACGACAAAGTCTTCTTTGTGGGACAAAAATCCAAACAAACTTTATCAGGTATTACCAACCAGACTGGTCAATTTGTTGTTCAGCTTCCAAGCGGTGATATTTACGACATTCGCATTCAGAGTATTGGCGACGAGATCGAGTACAATACCCTGGAAATTCCAGCTGTGAAACCCGGTGAGTTTTTTGAAGAAGCGGAATTAGTAATTGAATATGATCCCGGAACTACTTTTTCATTCACCAACCTGCAATTCGAAACAGCCAGGGCAGATCTGAAAGCAGCAAGTTATACACACCTGAAAAACCTGGTAGAAATCATGAAGCGCAAAAAGGACCTTAAAATCAGGATTGACGGACATACCGACAGTGATGGAGAAGAAGGTGCCAATCAAATCCTATCCCAAAAAAGAGCAGAATCTGTGAAAAACTACCTCATCAGCCAGGGAATTGATGCAGGACGTATAGCCGCAAAAGGATATGGAGAAAGCAAACCTGCTGCAGATAATGCAACCCCGCAGGGCAAGGCGAAAAACCGGAGAACGGAGATTTCCATTTTATAAAAGATGCCTTCTATCCCGCTCAGGCAACTTTTAAATACAGTCAAAAACCAAAAAGGAAACTGAGCGGAGTAGAAGTTCCTTTTGTTTACAATGACTGCAAGTATTTCAGAAGGTATTGTCGCTGTTTGGCCGGAAGTTTTTTGTAATTCTCCTTGCTCTTTTCAGCCTCTCCTCCGTGCCATAAAATAGCTTCTTCTATGGATCTTGCTCTTCCGTCATGCAGCAAATAAGTATGTCCATTCACTAAAGAGATCAGACCTAATCCCCAAAGCGGCTGAGTCCTCCATTCGGAGCCTGAAGCCAAATGGTCCGGAACATTATCGGCCAAACCAGGGCCCATGTCGTGAAGCAGCAAGTCTGTATAAGGAGTTATTTTTTGGTTTTTCAAAGGAGCTATATCGCCGCCGAAACCGGTTGTATAATTCATTTTATGACAAGAAATGCACCCCAGGGATTTAAAATATTGGGCACCGAATTTTACTTCTCCGTTCGTTACATTCCGTCGCTTCGGCACTGACAGACTTCTTGCATACAGAATTACTGCCTCTAAGTCGTTGTCCTCAATTTCGGGAGTTCCGCCGTTCACCAATCCTGCGCATGAAGGCTGATTTACCGTATAATTCTCATTAGGAAAATAACTGCTCGTAATCCCGATATCTCCGTTAAATGCACCTGCTACCTGGTGGGCGATGCTCCCCACATTGGCTTTCCACCCGAAACGACCGATAACCGGCATTCCGGAAACAATGTCCGTTACGTAATTAGCAGTTCCGGAAATACCATCACCATTTGCATCATTCGGATCCGCATTTGCCAAAATAGCTGCTTCCGGAATCAGTTCCAAAAGCCCCAAACCGATCATCTGCTGTCCGACCCGTGGTGAAATTCCGGTTGTTCCCTGCATAGGTCCGTAACTTTGTCCTGCAACCGTGTAAATAGGTCTTCTCAATGAATAACTTGTTCCGTCAGCAAAATAACCGACCTCTTCCACATAAGTAATTCCCATACTTCCTTCGGGAGTTACGGCATTGTGTGAAAAATCCTGCAATTGTCCGCCATAAATGGCATCCGGGGAATTGTCAAAGTTTGCTCCCAATCTGAAAAGCAAGCCCGAATTCGTCTGTGGCGCGCCTCTCCCGTCTCTGAAGTGGCAAGCCGAACAGGACCTCGCATTGAATAAAGGTCCCAAACCGTCTCTTGCTGTTGTAGAAGAAGGTGCCTGGACCCAGCTTTGATTAAAAAAAGAATTTCCTACATAAAACGTGAGTGATTGAGCCGAAGTCAATCCATTGATCTGGTATGAGAAGGCATAAGATGTCTGGTCTCCTGTGCTGCAATCTCCAGCCAAATCTACCAATGTTGAATCGTCGCTAAAGGCAGAAACAACAGTGGTTTCTTCCTTCTTACAGGAAAAAACCACTAGTGATAATACGATTCCGAGCAGGAATAACTGTTTCATTAAAATGTTATTGCGAATACTGCAGCTGCAGCATCTAAATCTACTTGCTCTTGCTGTAATGAGGTCACCACATCCAATACCTTAGGACGTTCAGCAGGTAAAACGATTGCTTGGTCAAACGGATGGTACATAACAGCAATGTATCCCATTGTAGCTGCAAAGCGATCAGTTAAGGTTGTGTTCTTTGCAGCATCGATCGTACCAACCAAATCCTCCAAAGCATATCCGTTTACGTTATTTCCGAATGGAGAAACGTAATTTCCCTTGTACAAATTCTCAACTGCCAGTGCATTCAGGTAGATATCTCTGTGTGTGTTGTCTGAGAAACAAGAATGCTCATCCTCCTGGTTGGCATTTTCATAAGCAACATAGATACGCTCACCAGCTAATTCATCTCCGGCAAGTACGCGCATGGAGTTGAACATTTTACGCAAAGCCGTTTTATTATCCAATTCCTGGAAAGTATGGTAATAGCTTCCCGGGATTGAAGGATCCCAGGCATCTTTCACCTGGTCTAAAGCGGAAACCAATAAGTCAACTACCACTTTCAAATAGGTCGCACGGCGGCCTTCATTGTCAGCTGTCGATCCGCCGATCACATAATCCTCGTAAGATCTTTGCCCTGCAGTAACCGCGCTTAAGTCTTGTCCCCACAATAAGAATTCAATGGCGTGGTATCCACAAGAGATTTTTGTTTCACCTCCAAACTCATTCGCCTGAACAATTGTGGCAGCGTCAATAGTCGGATAGTTTGCCACATCATTGATGATTCCTGCATTTGGTTCACCAACTACATAATCCACGTAGTTCTCATCCATTGGCCATGCATTAATCAAACCTTCAGGTCCGTCATTGGTATTGTCAATGGGTCCGTCAACAAAACGGAAAATTTCAGATAAACCGTAGATTTCACGGGCATCTAACCAGGCTTGCTTCGCCGCATCCAGGTTTGCCTGGGACGGGTTGTCTGCAAGCATATGACATGCAGTCTGTAATGTTACTGTAGAAGTATACGAATCCGAGTAAACAGCAAAAGCCATATCAGCGTATGTTTTCTTCACTTCTGCTTTTTGCTGCGCATATTGATCAGTAGACGTGTTGTCATCCTTTTTATCCTTCTTACATGCAGTAAAAGCTACTGAAGCAAGTACAAATATTCCGACTGCGGTGTTTTTCATGGTACTAAATTTGGTCACAAAAGTAAGCGGGAGGCTTCTTTTACTCAATACCAGATTTCAGGTATTTTCATTATTTCTAAAAAAATGTATCTTTTAACTGGAAATCAATTTATTCTAAATAATATGAACCCCAATTTTTGGCATTTAGTTTGTTATTACTTTTTCCAACAATTAGAAAATTAAGTTATGAAAACACGTTTGATCATCTCCGCAGCAGTCATTTTCATAGTCGGTTTGACCTGTAGTATGCAGGAAATCGCACTACCAACTGTTTCAAACAATTCATTTCAAACAGGAGAAAAACTGCGTTACCGCATTACCTATGGGTTTATCGATGCGGGGGAAGCTGTTCTTGAAGTAAAAGAAACCAGCAAAAAAGGAAACGGAACCCGGGATTTATATCATATTAAAGGTACAGGAAAAACGCTCGGTGGATTCAATGCCGTTTATAAGGTAAATGATGTTTACGAAAGCTACATCGACAAAAAAGGAATTTTCCCATGGCAGTTCGTTCGCCGTGTGGAAGAAGGCGGATATAAGCTTTCCCAGGATTATGCATTTAAACAGGACAAGCAAAAAGTACATAACGGTCAGAAAGATTTTTCCACTCCATCGGGAATCCAGGACATGATTTCTTCTTTTTATTATGCACGTACGTTGAACTTCAAATCCGCGAAAGTGGGTGACACTTTTGAATTTAAATGTTTTATGGACGATGAGATCTGGCCCTTAAAGGTAAAATACCTGGGGGATGAGAAAATTTCCATTCGAAAAGGAAAATTCAACTGCATGAAATTTGCTCCGGTTGTTCAAACCGGACGTGTATTCAAAAAGCAGGACGACCTAAGTTTTTGGGTGACAAAGGACGAAAACCGCATTCCAATCCTTGTGAAAGCCAAAATTCCGGTGGGGTCTATCAAGCTGCACCTGGTTGAATGGTCGGGCCTTAAGCATGATTTGGTAAAAGCGAAATAGTAAACCGATTTATCAAGCTAAAAATTTAGTATACGGGGTTATTGAAAGCTTCAAATGTTCAAATATTCACGTTTTTGTTCATGATTAATACAGCTCTTTCTCCTATCTTTGCTTTCTAAAGCTGAATAAAACATGGAATTAACTCCTGAAATCTTAGAAAGAATTACTCTTCTTAAAGCGAAATATGACGCGCAAGGTCAGGATTTGGTAACATATCTGGATAGTTTATTGTATTCAAGAATGCCAAATTATTGGGACTACATTCAGGTAGATACTTTATTGTCTCTGCAGAAGACATATACTGACTTTCCGGATGAAGTGGTTTTTTTGATGTACCACCAGGTAACTGAGCTGTACTTTAAATTATGCCTGCATGAATTTCAGCAAATTTCAGATCGTAAGAATTTAGACGCTTCCTTCTTCGTGGAACATGTTCAGCGGATCAACCGTTATTTTGAGGCTTTAACAAAGAGCTTTGAAATCATGGTCGACGGAATGCAGCGTGAACAATTCCTGAAGTTCAGATTGGCGTTGGCGCCTGCTTCAGGGTTCCAATCCGCTCAATACCGTAAAATTGAAATTCATTCTACGGATTTCCTTCAATTGGTCCACAAAGACCATCGCGAAAAATATACCGGTAAAGAACCCATTTCCGAGCTTTTTGAGAACATATACTGGAAAGAAGGGGCAACCGACATTGAAACGGGTAAGAAGACATTGACATTGACTCAGTTTGAAGACCGTTACCGCGAAGAATTCATTCAAATGGGTGAGAACCTGCGAAATGATAACTTGTGGCAGTGTTATTTACGCTTACCTGCAGAAGACCAGGAATTACCTGAAGTTATTCATGCTCTGAAACAGAATGATGTAAACGTAAACATCAACTGGCCCCTGGTACATTACAAGTCAGCTGTACGTTATTTACAGAAAGATAAAGGCGATGTTGCCGCAACCGGTGGAACGAACTGGCAGAAATACCTTCCTCCGCGTTTCCAAAAACGTATTTTCTACCCGCAGTTGTGGTCTGAAACAGAAACTGCAGAATGGGGTAAATCCTGGGTGGAAGCAGTATTGAATTAACAAAACTTCTTTTATAAGAAAACCATTGAAACATGTAGGGGTGCGATGAATCGCGCCCCTACATGTTTTCTTCGTACTTTTGCACCATGCAAAAAGCGCTTCTTTTGGTTGTCCCCTTATTCGTTCTTGCTGCCACGGTGCAAAAAACACACCGGTTGCCAGAAGATCTGAAAGAAATTTCCGGATGGGTTTTTGCCAATGACAGCACTTTAATAGCCCACAACGACGGTGGAAATGATCCCAAATTATTTGTGTTGAACCTGGACGGAAGTATTCGTCATAAAATAACGGTAACTAATGCTGAGAATACCGACTGGGAAGATATTACAACCGATCACAAAGGATATTTGTATCTGGGAGATTTTGGGAACAACAATAATACGCGGACTAATCTCCGGATTCTGAAAGTGAGTTTGAAAAAAGTACTCGATAACCAGGATGTAGAAGCGAAATACATTGATTTCTCATATCCCGAACAAACTGATTTT
Source organism: uncultured Fluviicola sp. (assembly GCA_966248825.1). Taxonomy (GTDB): domain Bacteria; phylum Bacteroidota; class Bacteroidia; order Flavobacteriales_D; family Crocinitomicaceae; genus Fluviicola. Next base: position 321,401 of record CBINBC010000001.1, on the reverse strand, counting down.
CCTCCGAAACTAGCTGAAAAATACTTTGACTGTGAGGCTATGAGTTACTACAATGATTCGCTCTACCTGTTTACCAAATGCCGCACAGAACCTTTTGACGGAAGGTGCTATGTTTATACTCTTCCAACCAGACCAGGAGATTACAAAGCCAAAAAGAAATACTATATGGTCCTTGGAAAGCGGGATTGGTTCCGGGATGCCGCAACTGCAGCAACTATTTGGAAGGACAAGCTCTACTTATTGACTTATAATCGTATCATCACTCATACCTTTGAAAACGGAAGGGCAAAATATGAATCCCACCAAACATTGCTTCCAATCACCCAGAAAGAAGCCATTGCTGTTCATTCGAACGGTAAAATCTATGTGGCAGACGAACGGCAGAAAATAGTGGGCGGCGGAAACATGTACATTATCAAACAAGAAACTAAAAAGAAAAAATGAATCTTAGCAATTTTGAAGGAGTAATCTATGATATGGATGGAGTCTTAACGGACTCAGAACCATTGTGGAAAATTGCTATGGAGGATGTTTTCAAAAGTGTCGGTTGTCCGCTTACCAAAGAAGATTTTCAACGCACGGTTGGGCTTCGTATCGATGAAGTGACCGCTTATTGGTACCAGGTTTCTCCCTGGCCCGATGCAAGTCCGAAAGATGTAGAACATGCGATCGTTCAACGGATGATTGAATTATTGACCGAACGTGCAACTCCGCTGCCAGGTGTGATAGAATCACTGGAGTTCTTTGCTTCCCGGGGATTGAAAATCGGTTTGGCGACTTCTTCTTACCAGGTTTTGATAGATTGTATTTTGGATACTTTGAAAATCCGGCATTTTTTTCAGGCTATTCATTCCGCAGAATTCGAATTGTTCGGGAAACCTCATCCGGCAGTATACTTAACAACAGCAAAAAGCCTGGGTCTGGATCCAAGACACTGTTTGGTGATAGAAGATTCCCTAAACGGGATCATTTCCGGGAAAGCTGCAAGAATGACCGTACTTTGTGTTCCTGAAAAAACACATCATCCGGAACCAAAACTAATCCTGGCAGATGCACAATTTGAGGATTTAATTGATTTGGTCCGTTCCTTTAATTAACTTGTAGTATGATCGTAGCAATAGATGATAAATTGATTTCCACGGAAGTATTCGACCGTAAATTTGTATGTGACCTGAATGCCTGCAAAGGTGCCTGCTGCGTGGAAGGTGACGGGGGGGCACCGCTTACTTTTGAGGAAGTAGACATCATGGAAGAGATCCTGGATGACGTAATTCCGTTTATGCGGCCGGAAGGAATTGAAGCTGTGAAAAAATCCGGAGTTTTCTATATAGATCCGTGGAACGAACCGGCTTCTACCCTGGTAGACGGAAAAGAGTGTGCTTTTGTCTATTTTGATGAGCAGGGAATCACGAAATGTGCCATCGAACAAGCTTATTTATCGGGTAAAACAACCTGGAAGAAACCAATTTCCTGCCATCTGTATCCAATCCGTGTCAAAAAACTGAGCGAAGGCATTGCATTGAACTACGAAGAGTGGAATATCTGCAAACCTGCCTGCGCCTGCGGCGAAAAACTGGATGTTCCGGTATACAAATTCCTGCGTGAACCGCTTATCCGGGCATTCGGAGAAGAGTTTTATGCGGACCTGGAAGGAATCGATAAGACCCTAAGAGAAGCTGACCGCTAAGCACGCAAGGAGCATTAAGAATATTAGTTTGGTTTTATCCACGTCCACCACTGCGGACATAGCTCTTTTATATAAACCGCAAAGCATGAAAGAACGCAAAGAAACATGTAAAATAAAACTTTGCGCACCCTGCGGCCTTTGCGGTGAAATTTAGTTACACACTCCAGCTTTCACCTAAAATCCACTTTCGGATCATTTCCTTATTCAGAATGCGGCCAACAACCCGGTAAGCCGATTTGGCAAAAGGATTATCACCGTCCAGTTCTTCGGTTTGCACTCCAACTTCCGGATCGTAATAACTGGCATGGGTAAAAGTGACTTTGTTTTCTGATTTGTACACAAAACCCACATGATTGTCAAGACCCACAACAAATAAGCCATCTGGCTGATCCTGGAAATAACCTTTCATATATTCGGGTGTTTTGTTGCTGAAACGCTTTACTTCGGAGGTCATTCTCGTTATATAATATTCGGAAGCCTGTTGCGCCCATTTGACCCGTGGAATTTTAAACCCCGCATCTAAAAGTACAGTTGTGATGAAGTAACCACAGGCTATTTTCCCTTTTCGAGGTGTGCGTGTCGTTCCGTTAAAATCCCATTCTGTACCATACCACTGATCAAAGAAATCGTGCGTAATCTTCTTCAGTAAATAGTCCGCTGCTTTTGCTTCGAGCTTGTTTCGAACTTCTTCATCTGCATTGGTGTATTCTTTTTGAAAAGCTAAACGCTGGGTTTCTACTTCAGCAATCAATTCTTCATAAGGAGGCAATTTTAAATTTCCCCTTAGTTTCGACTTGTACTGGAAACACCCGAAAAATAAAAAACACAAAACAAAAAGCGATACGAATCTTAGCTGCATGGTTTTAGTTTAACTTTCAGACAATGATAACGTTACATAAAAATACGTGTTCTACACATAAATCTCTATTATTCCTACTTTTTTCCAAGGCAAAAATGCCTTTGTTCCTATTGCAGCCCTCAAGCAGCCTTCCCTTTCGGGTCGATTCACGAAAAGAGGGGATCAGGATCCCAAATGACAAGCACTTTCCGGAATCGACAACCGAAAGGGAAGACTTTATTCTTCGATCCTATAATATCCCGGACGGGTATTGATTTTTAAAAAATGTTGAAATCTTCGTGTCACGCAATAGGAACTTATAAATTCACCGAAGCACGCAGATGAATTTATCCGAAAAACAATTCTTTTGTTCCGAATCAATTACAATAAGCACAAAACTTGGAATCTTTGTTATGCTCAAACGGAACACTCTGGTCCAGCATATCTGAAATGGTTTGTTTAAGGAAACCTTCCAGGAATTCCGGAATGTCTTCCTTGCGAATATCATCGGGAAGTTTCAAAAAGTGCGGGCTTTCCTTGATCGAACGGAAAGAGAAAATCCCGGCCTGATCGGTCAGAATCCCGGTTTCTTTGTAATAGAGGTAGCAGTAGATCAATAACTGCAATACATGTTTTTGCATGGAATTTCCCTTGCGGCGATTGGTAAGAATTGCTTCTTCGTAACTTTCCTGGTTCGCAGTTTTTTTAAGCTCTACTTTGTCCTGGCTCACACTTCCCGATTTGTAATCAATGATCCGGTGCACGCCGTCAAATTGATCAATACGATCACAAATTCCCGAAAGGCGCACTTCGATGTGTTTGGTCGGATCAGAATCGGGAATAATAGGGATCAAGGTTTCCAATCTTCGCTCCAATCCCAAAATAAATAAGGCTTTCTGCGGATTTTCTTTCAGAATTGTACGGTCTCTTCGAAGTACATTTTGGACCATTTCTTTGGCTACTTCGAAATTGATGTGATTGGTACCCGTTTGCCAGGAATTGCGGTCTTCCGAAAAATGCAACTCAAAACTTTTACTCACCAAAAGCGGCACTTCTTTCTCCATTTTCAGCAGGTCTTCTTCGGTGACTACTTTCCCGGAAATCTTTCTTCCACTCTCATCAAAGCGGTCGATAAACGGCGAAAATAATGTTTCCAGCACATAGTGAATGATTGTTCCCAGCGTACTGCTTTCAATATCTTCTTCCACCTTGTTCTCTTCCCCGAAACGCAGTACATAACGGTAATAGAAATCCAGCGGACAGCTCATGAATTTATCGAGCATTGAGAAACTAATCCCGCCATTGAGTACATCGTAAATGCGGTTTATAACCTCCTCTGTCTTTTCAATGGTCGTGGTTCCTACTTTTTCTTTATTTCCGGCCGTATAAAAGGATTTTTGGATCTTCACATTCGGATTGATCTGGGCCAATTCCAATTCAATCTGCTGAATGTACCTGCTGGGTTCACTGGATCCAACCGATTCAGAAGCACTCGAATAAGTGATCAGCATTTCTTCCGCATGGTGCAGTAACCGGTAAAAGTGATGTGCAAAAAGTCCTTGTTTTTCACGCGGAGTCGGCAGTCCGAAATACTTCCGCAAATCCATCGGGATAATGGTGTTGATGGCATTTTGAGGAGGCATAGAACCTTCATTCAGACCAAACACGAAGATCCGCTTGAAATCCAGTCCGCGGGTTTCCAAAAGTCCCATGATCTGCAGACCTTCGAGCGGATTTCCAAAGTAAGCGATGGTTTCATTGCTCCAATTGCCATTGAACAGGTTCCGGAAGGACGAAATGCTCATCAAAGGAGATTCAGCGGTCATGATATTCTGCAAAACGATCGTAGCATGAGAAAATCGGCGTACGATAGCGCGCTCCAATTCATTCTTTTCCTCCAGCCAAAGGTCCAGCTTCTCATTTAAGAGCTGAATGACTTGAATTCCTTTCAGCCAATCATTTTTCCAGGGTTCAAAGATCAGTTTATTCAATTCCGACAAACGCTCGCTCAGATCCAATTTTTTGCGGTCCAGAAAATGCCAGTTGTGATTGATGATGCGGGATTCAATATCCTGGATTTCCTTCTTTTCTTCTGCTGAAAGCACACCTAAAATAAAAGGATGGTGGGCAAACTGGATAAAATCGCGGTAATAAATGCTGGAATTCCCTCTTCTTAAAAAGGATTCCTGCAACCTGAAAATAAGATCTACCCAGGAACGCAGGGAGGTTTGTCTTAAGGGCAGACCAACAGTAATATTCGCATGACCGATCTCTGCCGGAAGGTGTTTCAAAATAGAGCTCAGCAAACTTTCATCAGCCAAAAGAACCAGTGTTTCATCCAGCTGACGGGAATTCAATTTCTTTAATTCACTTCCTACAACCTGCGCCTGAGAAGTAAACTGCGGACATTCGACCACCCGGATATTCATTCCCTTCGTGCTGAGGTGGTTTTCGATAAATGGCAGCGATTTCAATTCGAGTCTTTTACACAAATCCCGTTGAAACTGCCCGGCTTCGTGAATGCTGTCGTTGAAGTAAAAAGCATCCGAATCCATTAAGATTGAAGCTCTTCCCATGATGGAAAGCTGCTTCATAATCGAAATTTCCGATTCGGAAAGAGCATTAAAACCTGCAAAAACGAATTGAGTATCTTTATCACTTGCAAACGCCAGATCGATGTTGTTTGCCAGGTACCGATATGCTTTCCCTTTCGTGGTAAGTGATTTCGCTTTCAACTGCACCTCGAGCGCAAAATAATAGGGTTTCAATTTGTCCCAGAAAGCCATAAACTGGATTTGGCCTTTCGACAGTTCTTCCGAATTAAATGACCAATTTTCAATTTCCCGGATATCTCTCAGATTCTTGAATAATTGATCGGCCGGAACCAAATAACGGTCTATTTCGTCAAAATCACTCAGCAATATTTGCCCCCAGGTCATAAAGGAATCGAAAGAATCCACGTTAATTTCAACGGGATCCTTCTTGAAAATGGCGTACAATTCAAACAGCAGACTGGTTTTATCGAGTACGGGAATCGGGTTGATATCCTGGATCCAGCGATCGATCGTAACAATTCTGGGCGATAGAATGGGTTTTTGATAGTATTCGTAAAAAGCTCGTTGCAAATAAGCAATCATACGCTCAGAAGGAACAACGATGCATGCATTCTGAAGATTCAGTGCATGTTCATCCATGTAGCGCACAATTCTATTTACAAATGTTTCCATATTCATTCCACCTTTCAGGTGGTAAAGGTCTAGTTCCTGTAAAAGGTAAATTCCAGATCATCCAGCAACACCACATTCTTGTTGGGATTGTGAATGTAGAAACTCAACTTTTCATCTGCTGATGAGCGTTTCGGAAGGAAAAGTACAAACTCTTTTTCCGACCATTTCTTTAACGTTGTCACGGAGATTAAATCAAGTGTCTGGTAATAGGTAAGATCATTTCCTTTGGAATATGCAACAATGACGGAAGCCTGGTTGTCATTATTACGCAGGAATTTTCCTTTTATTTTCAAGACTCTTCCCTTCGTATCAGGTCCTACGTCCCTTGTGAAATCTTGTGCAAAACCATACACTTCATTTTCACCTACAAGGCCAATTCCATTTTTATCATCAGCAGGATCTTTTTCATACAGGATTCCCGGCTGAGAGTCATTTTTCTTTTCGAAATCTGTCAGGATTGTTTTATACGCTTTTTTGACACCCATAAATTCCATCAGGGATTGCGGAATAGTGTCTGTTTTGCGCTTACATAAGATCAGGTTTTCATTCACCGCGATTGATTCCACCTTTTTAAGAATATCCGGATAAATGGCATAGACCTCATCCATGAAATAGGGTTTTTGGAATACCACATAATCCCATTTCCAATTCAATCCTCTATCAATATCATCAGGTTCATGGCCCACAACTGCAAGCCCCACACGATTCATACGGATAAAGGGAATGTTTGGTCCGTAGGCGTGAATCACCAGGATCGTATCTTCTCTTGCCACCCCTGACTTGGTCAAAAACTCGTCAGCACCTTCAAAATGAATCACCGAACCGGTGAAATGATCGTTGGCAGTAAAAAGTCGGCGCTGCTTTTGAAATTCGGAGGTTTCCCGGAACGAAACTATCCCGAAATAGATTACGAACAAAGCCATGACTGTTTCCCCGAAATACCACTGAGGTTTTGGAAGAATCGCCAGGCAAAGTGCTACAAAAAATACGATCGGCAGGTAAAAAGTATCCAGGAAATAATAATCGTGCGCGAAGAACTGCTTAGCCATGGCAAACCAGAATAAAATCACACCGATAAACCAGAACAAACAAATAATCCACCATGCATTGAACGTTTTATAAGTGCTTCGTTCTTTGACAAGAAAGGCTATCAAAACCAGCACTGCCAATAAGAAAAGCAGGAAATAATGCTTCATGGAGAGGTATGCCAGCACCATCACTTCCCACATGTGCTCAAGAATGGTTTTCAGTTCTTCCTTGTTTTCAGCCGGTAAAAGCTGACTTAAAAAATCTGATCCGTATTTCGCACGCAACGTGCTGTTGTAATACTGCGCTGCCGCAATGATCAATGCAGAAATTCCCACTCCCAAAACATTTGGCCAAAACCTCGCCTTTTTTTGAAAAATGCGAATGAGTTCGAAACCAAGAACCGCCAGGTAAGGAATAACAAAGGTAAAACGGGCGAGTGCTGCAAAAGTGAAAAAGAACAAAGCCCATCGAAACCATTTTTTCCGGCCGCCCTCAAAATACAAGGCATAACAATAAAGTGCTATGATCGTATTGGCAATACTTGGGATTGTCGGCAGAAATCCACCCTGGTAAAAGGTATAGATCGGAGAGGTCATTGCGAATATGACCACCAATGCCGCTTTTATTTTAGAACCGCATATTTTCTCAGACAGGAGGTACAGAAAGAAAAATCCGACTATGCTGTAAATCAAAACATAAGCATGAAAAACCCACGGTTCATTTGTTCCGAAGGCTTTCATAAAAACTCCGGGTACATAATCGTGAATCGGGAACTCTACCGCTGTAATTGTTGAATAACTGGGATCAGACCAATTTTTGGGGAATTGGTGGTTAAGAATGTAATTCTGTGGCTTGAAAAAATTCAGGTCATTGCGGACGAAGCCATTTGCAAGTGCCAAGCGGTCATTTTGAGCCCAGGTGTGCGTGTACGCAGGCATTTCATTCAGGTGCCTGAACTGAAAGATCAACGTTAGGAATGTGATCAGCAAAAATGCAATGCTATTTGTTAAACTTCTTTTTTTCAAGACTCCAAATTACTTAGAATAATCACGTAAAAATATCAAACTATTCCCGGAATCAATCGTTTTCAACAGCAATCGAACGATTTTACTTAAAAATTGATGCTGACGGCTTTCCCGGAACAGAAAACCGACTGCTTTTAATTATCTTCACGAGATGTTAAGTTCAAAAGAAATGGATGACCCGGAAAACGGCGAAGATGTGTTTATTTTTCGCGATTCCACCTTTGCTGAACTCAACTACGGCACGCTTTTGAAATTCGCGGAAGCTTCTGCCATCCAGGTATTGAATTTTAGCGGGAATTCTGTTCATGCGGTCGAACTTTCCATCAATAAAGGCATCTTTTTGTGCAATTACGGATTTCGTGCAGAACACGAAGTAATCCTGACACAGGAAAACAGGAATTTTGTTCTTGCCTGCAGCTGCGGCGGGAATGGTAAAAAACTGTGCGATCACCAGGCAATTGTGCTTTACCGGGTGATGGAATTGGGCGATTTTCGCGCTTTCTTCGATGAATCAGACCGAAAAAAGCGTATTTCGGAAGTAGCACTTTCCTATGGAATTTCAAGCGAAGAAAAATGGAACGAACTGTTCCGGATCTCTTATGAAAACAGACAGTTAAAAGTAACTTCCAGGAATCCGGAACTAATCCGCTTAACTCCGGATAAACTGGACGAATTAAACCGAAAACTTGCGCCGGTCTCCTTTTCACCGGAAAAATTAAACGCTCCTTTACCAAACAGATACATCGCATTTCGTGCTCATCCGAATGAAAATCACTTCGAATTTGAGATCAGTGAAAGTGCTCTGACTCAAACCGGGAAAATCAAGCATCCGATCCGCATCCTGAACGCATTGGAATTGGCGTTGCAGGAAACCAAACCTGAAATGATCCAGGCTTACACAGCTTTGGGGATATTGGGAGCAAAACACCATTTGTACCGGAACCTGGTGAATGATGAGGAGACATTTCTGAAAGTAGTCAGGTCGATAGGAATTGCCAAACCGCTTTTTGAAGCGCTCCAGGTAATTGAAGTTTGGGACACAAAACCTCCGAAAGACACAGATCTCACCCTCCGGATCCACGACAAACCCATGCTGGTTCATTTGGATGTCAATCAAAATGAAGAATTTTTCGAAATAACAGGCTTCATTGAGGTAGACAATCACAAAATTGCCTTCGACCAGGTAAAAATGAAAAGTGAATTGTTCATACGCCGCGGACAGGATCTGTACCTGATCAAGAACTGGAATTACCTGCGGACACTGAGCTATTTCCGGAAGAACCATCACAAATTGATTATTCATCGATCGCAGTTTGATGCTTTCCAGGCCAGCTTTTTAGTGCCGCTGGAAAATGTAATCAGCATCAATTATTCCTATGTCAAAAAGGCTACCCGTGCCATTATCAAACAAACGGAACTTGCAAGTGTCCGGGCAAAGCGCATTTATTTGACCGACAGCGAACATTACATTCACATCACACCGATCATCGAATATGGAAACGTGGAAATCCCGATCCTTTCCAAACGGAAATTGCTGACCATAGATCAAACCGGGAATTCATTTGAAATCCCGCGGGACGAAGAGCTGGAAGTTGGTTTCCTGGGACAGATTATCCGTTTGCACAAAGATTTCGAATACCAGCTTGGAGGCGATTTTTTCTACCTCCATAAAAGCCGGTTTTTAGAAAATGATTGGTTTTTGAATGCTTTTGAAGCCTGGAACGAAGCTGAACTGGAAATTCACGGTTTCCAGGAATTAACAAAACTAAAACTGGTTCCGAAGAGCATGAAAGTTTCGGTTCAGATCATCAGTGGAATTGATTGGTTCGAAACAAAGGCGCATGTCAAAGTTGGTGACAACCGGGTACGCCTGAAAGAAATCCAGCGCAGCATTATTCAAAAATCACGCTATGTGAAATTGGGCGACGGTCAGCTGGCACTGCTTCCACAGCAATGGCTGGAGCGGTTTTCAGCTTTTTTCCAGGAAGGCGAATTGGTCGATGATGTCATCCGGATTCCGAAAACTTCTTATCAATTTATCGATGAGTGGTTCGAAGCAGAAGAGATCGACAGCGATGTTCGCATGCAAATAGAAGACCTGAAAGAAAAGATCACGCATTTCGAGCGCATTCCTGAAATTGAGCTCCCGATAGATTTCCAAACGGAATTACGACACTACCAGCGGGAAGGATATCATTGGCTGCATTTTTTAAACGATTTTGGTTTCGGAGGAATCCTCGCCGACGATATGGGACTTGGAAAAACCATCCAGGTTTTGGCTTATCTTTCTAAAAAGCAGGAGTTCAAAAAGGGCGTTCATCTGATTGTAGTTCCGACTTCTTTGGTTTTCAACTGGAAGGATGAAATCGCAAAATTCACTCCACATTTACGGGTTTTAGATCTTCACGGAACTAAGCGGCTCAAATCTGTACACCATTTCGAAGAATTTGATATTCTTTTAAGTACTTACGGAACTTTGCTTTCGGACATCCGCTACCTGAAAGATTTTGTGTTCGACACCATCATCCTGGACGAAGGTCAAGCCATTAAAAACCCGGATTCCAAGCGTTACAAAACGGTTCGATTGCTGCAGTCCAAACAACGATTCGTACTCACTGGAACCCCGATCGAGAACAATACATTAGACATCTATTCGATTCTGTCGTTCTGCAACCCGGGAATATTCGGTTCACTGAAACAATTCAAGGACCACTTTGCTTTTCCAATCGACAAATTCCAGGACAGCCAGCGGGCGAAAGAACTGCAGAAACGCATTCATCCTTTCCTGCTGCGGCGTACCAAGAAACAAGTAGCTACGGAACTTCCGGAAAAGACCGAAATGGTCGTTTATTGTGAAATGGACCATGAACAACGGCGCGTTTACGATGTTTATAAAACGGAATTGAAGGAATACCTGCTAAGCGAACCGGATTTCACGGATGGTCAGCACAGCATGCATGTACTAGCCGGATTAACTAAATTGCGCCAGATCTGCAATTCTCCGGCATTGATTAATGAAAACGGAGTTTCTTATGGAGATCAATCGGCCAAAATCCAGGAATTACTGGAACAGATCGAAGACAAAAAGAAACACCATAAAATCCTGGTGTTTTCCCAATTTGTGGGAATGCTTGAGTTGATCGAAAAAGCATTGGAGGAACGAAAAATTCCGTATTCCAAATTAACGGGCCAGACCAGAAAGCGCAAGGAAGTGGTTACTGATTTCCAGGAAAATGAGCACATCCGGGTTTTCCTGATCAGTTTAAAAGCCGGCGGAATGGGATTGAATCTAACACAGGCAGATTACGTCTATCTCATGGACCCATGGTGGAATCCGGCGGTGGAAAATCAGGCAATAGACCGTGCTTACCGGATCGGGCAGGACAAGAAAGTAGTTGCCGTGCGGTTTATCACTCCAAATACAATCGAAGAGAAAATCCTGGAGTTACAAAAACGCAAGCACGAATTGGTAGGCGACCTGGTACATACGGATGTGAGTACGTTGAAGCAGTTGAGCAGGAAGGACTTGGTTGATTTGTTGTAACATAAGAGAATGAAAACAAAACAGAATGAGGAAAGCTTTTCATCTTAGCAATATGTTAAATCCCCAACAACCAAGAACAGTCTATCCGTTTGTTTCGTAATTTTACAACCATGAAAAAACGCTTGTTTTTATTGGCAATTGCATTGATCGCTGTGGATTTCGCTTTCGGACAGGGTTGTTCCCAATGTAAATTATTGGCGCAGCAGGGAAGCGAATTGAATGAAAATTCATTCGGTTCTTCGATCAATACCGGGATTTTATTCCTGATCGCAATACCTTATTTGATCCTGATGTTTTTCTTCCGCAAGCAGATTGCACGCTTATTCAGAAGTAAAAAGGCAAAAGCTTAACGGTAAAAATTCATCTCGTCAATGTACTTGCGAACCGGGTCGGTCAGCAGGTAGCGCACATCTTTTCCTTCTTTGATCGCATGTCGCACGAAACTCGATGATACTTTCATTACAGGTGCATCCTCACACATGATGATATTCGGGTGGTTCTTGAATCCGTTTTCGGGGTGATGACCAATTTCCTGGACTTCCTCTTCTTCCTGGACGGTTAGAACACGCGGATAAACGTAGAATTTATAATTTGCCAGCAAATGCTCATGATTGTACCATTTGTGGAATGTTCTAAGATTGTCCTCTCCCATAATCAGGGAAAATTCGTGAGTCGGGTATTTCTCTTTCAGGTAAGCAAGAGTAGTTGCCGTATAATTTGGTTGTGGCAATTTAAACTCAATATCCGAAGCTCTTAAATTCACATTATCCTGAATCGCCTCGTTGACAATTGCCAGGCGGTGATAATCCGCAAGCAGCGACGATTTTAACTTCAAAGGGTTTTGCGGAGTAACAACCAACCAAACCTGGTCGATATCTGTGTATTCCGCCATGAAATTTGCAATGACCAAATGTCCCACATGAATCGGATTAAATGTTCCGAAATACAAACCTACTCTCATGGTGCCGAAATAAATTTGCGGACGATCACTTCAGCCTCTTTGCAGGCTCTCTGTAAATCATCGTTTAAAAGGATGTAATCAAACTCCGGAGCTCTGGCCAATTCGATCTGTGCTTTTGCCAGGCGCATGGATATCTTCTCTTCCGTTTCCGTGCTTCTATATCTCAACCTGTTTTCCAGTTCTTCAAAAGAAGGCGGCTGTACAAAAATTGCCAGCGCATTTTCGCCCATGATCTTCTTCAGGTTCAATCCTCCCACTACATCAACATCGAAAATGACGGTCTTTCCTTCCCCCCAGATTCGATCCAGTTCCGAAGATAGTGTTCCGTAGAAATTATCCGTATAGACTTCTTCCCACTCAATGAATTCACCACCATCAATTTTTTGTTTGAATCCCTCGATCCCTAAAAAATAATAGTGCTTTCCATGCTCTTCTTCACCACGCGGTTCGCGGCTGCATGCCGAAATGGAAAAAGCCAGTTCAGGCAATTCGCCCAACAAGTATTGAACAATGGTTGTTTTTCCGGCACCTGAAGGAGCTGAGAAAATAACGCATTTACCACCACTCGAATCAAAGACCATTTTACAGGGTATTTAGAACTTGTTCCTTGATTTTCTCCAGGTGATCTTTCATTTCAACCACCAGTTTTTGCATTTCCACATGATAGGATTTGCTTCCCAGTGTATTGATCTCACGACCGATTTCCTGCGTAATGAATCCCAGTTTTTTTCCGCATAAAGGAATGTTCATGGTTTCCAAAAAGTAATTGAGGTGATTGGAAAGACGCATTTTTTCTTCCGAAACATCCATCTTTTCAATGTAGAAAATGATTTCCTGCTCCAATCGGTTCAGGTCGATCGATATATTGGTAATCTTCTCTAATCCGGTTTTCATGCGTTCACGAACTGCTTCGATCCGCGCTGCCTCATATTTCGGAACTTCAGACAATAATTCCTCGATGCGACCAATGTTTCCTTCAAAGTCCTTTCGCAACTGATCACCTTCCTGTTTGCGGAATTCGTTCAAATGCTGGCAAGCCTCCCGCACCAAACCTTGTACAAAGGTTGATTCTTCATCCGAAAGCGCTTCCTTCTCATTGGAATAGATCTCAGGCATTCTTAATACCATTGAAAGGATATCATCTGCGGGTTCTCCCAATAACTCAGCCGTTTCCTTAATGTCTTTGTAATAAGCCTGTGCCAGATCACGATTGATCGCGTAATTCTTTGTCTCACCGGAATTCTCCAGGGAAATGGAAAGCTCCACTTTTCCCCTATCCAATAGTTCAGCAACAATCGAACGATTTTCCAGCTCGATCTCGCGGTACAAAGGAATTGCACGCATATTCAGATCTAAGCTTTTACTGTTTAAGGAACGGATTTCCACAACGATTTTCTTCCCCTGGAAGGTACCACTTGCTTTTCCGTAGCCGGTCATTGATAATACCATTTGCTTCAGTTTGGGCAAAAGTAAGGAAATATTGTCGAGAAGGTGTTAATTTAACCACATAGGACGTATAGAAACATAGAGAGATCCTCTTAATCAGATTATTTCTCAACTAATAGTGAAGTGAAATATTGGTTTTTTAATCTACTCTTATTGAGTTAAACCGCAGACAACAAACACATAGAAAAATGATGTGCTCTCTGTTCCTATCCGGTTAAAAGATGATTTCCAACACAAGTCCCGCCGCCTTGGCAGGGACGGGACTCATTGGAAACGATATGCAGTTAGTCCTGGTCTGCCGCCACTGCAGTAGCAGTAGATCCAAGAGCTTCTTTGATTTTTGCCTCTAACTCGTCCATTAATTCCGGGTTGTCAGCAATCATATTTTTAACGGAATCCCTTCCCTGTCCCAAACGGGTTTCCCCGTACGAGAACCAGGAACCGCTTTTCTTCAGAATATTTAATTCCACTCCCAGGTCAATTACCTCACCTACTTTCGAAATTCCTTCTCCGTACATGATATCGAATTCAGCTTTGCGGAACGGTGGAGCTACTTTGTTCTTCACCACTTTTACTTTCACGCGGTTACCGATTACGTCCTCACCTTCCTTGATCTGACTTGACTTACGGATATCGATACGCATCGAAGCATAGAATTTCAAAGCGTTTCCTCCTGTCGTTGTTTCCGGGTTACCGAACATCACACCGATTTTATCACGCAGCTGGTTGATGAAAATACAACAGCATTTTGCTTTGTTGATAGATCCTGTTAGTTTACGAAGTGCTTTGGACATCAAACGAGCTTGTAATCCCATTTGAGAATCCCCCATTTCTCCTTCGATTTCTGCTTTTGGAGTCAATGCCGCAACGGAGTCAATTACTAACAAGTCAACTGCTCCCGAACGGATTAAGCTGTCTGCGATTTCCAAAGCCTGCTCACCGTTGTCCGGTTGAGAGATCAATAAGTTGTCGATGTCCACACCCAATTTCTGAGCGTAAAACTGGTCAAATGCATGTTCCGCATCCACAATCGCTGCAATTCCTCCTTGCTTCTGCACTTCTGCAATTGCATGAATTGCCAGAGTTGTTTTCCCTGAAGACTCGGGACCGTAGATCTCGACGATTCTTCCCTTCGGGTAACCGTTTACTCCAAGAGCAAGGTCTAATGTAATTGATCCTGTAGGAATAACATCTACTTCTTCAATTGCATTGTCTCCCAATTTCATTACAGATCCTTTTCCGAAAGTCTTGTCTAACTTTTCCATTGTTAGCTGAAGTGCTTTCAATTTTTCCGGGTTGATTTCTTTAACTGCCATATCGCTTAATTTTTAATCGTTTAATTATCGTTTCTGCAAATGTATGACCAGTAGGTCGTAAACTACTTACGATGTTCAGGTCATTCTAAATTTAAAATCTCTTCACCGTGTATTTTTGTTTTCGGTTTCTCTATTATATGTGTAATAATGCCGGTTTCATTTACAATAAACGTGGTCCGGTGGATTCCATCGTATTCACGTCCCATAAATTTTTTCAGACCCCAAACTTTGAATGCATCGATCATTTTCCGTTCCGTATCTGCGATCAATGGAAAAGGTAAGCTAAACTTTTCAATAAACTTCGTGTGCGCTTTTTCCGTATCCATACTTACTCCCAAAATCGAATATCCTGCTTTCTTTAATTCTCCGTACGAATCCCTTAAACTGCATGCCTGGTTCGTACAAGCCGGTGTATTGTCTTTCGGATAGAAATAAATCACTAATTTTTTACCGGTAAAATCGCGACTTGTAATTTCCTTTCCATTTTGATCTTTTCCCTGGAAATCAGGCATTCGATCACCTACTTTTAATCCTGTCATTTAATTGTTGAGTATTTAAACGTTTAACTGACGAATATATAATCAAAAGTACAACTAATTTTCAAACCGACAAGTTTTTGTTGTGTTTTTTGCTTAATTTTTCGTCATTCGTTGCTTTTATGAGTCTCTTTACAGCAGATTTAATCTTGGATTCCCTTTCCTATTCAGGAAAATAAACACTTTGCCCTGTTTCCTGTTCCAACAGAAATTTTTCACGGATGACTTCCTGAACGGTCCTTTTTTCGATCTTACATTCCAGCCAGGAGATAATGTCCAGGTACAGAAATGGCCGTTTTTCGTAAGGAAGTTTGGATAATTTTACCAGTTTCCCATGTAAAATACGGAATGCCCGCATCAGAGACCGGTCATCTGCAAACGGAAGCTGGCGCAGGAAGTTCAGGATCTCCTGCTGAACACCATGCAAATCTCCCATGTTCCGAAGGAAGCGGTAAACAGATTTAATTTGGTAATCCAATAAATGATCGTCCGTTCCAAGTTCGAAATGTGCAATCAGGTTCAAAATACGTGCAAAAGCCTGGATATCTTCCCGCAGGGAAACATCTTTTAGCTGAATAATGCGGTTCAGGTATTTAATCGCCATCCGGTTGTCTCCGTTCCCGAAGTACAAACAAGCCACTTTATAGTAAAGGATCATGATCCGATGGTTATCCAAACGGTCTTCGTGATCGGAAATAAACTGCTCCACTTTCGGAACGATTTCGATTCCCTCGGAAAAGGTCCCGCACAAATAATAATAATTGATCTTTGCCGTCAACCAATACATGCGGTGCAGCAAAGCAATATTCTCGTTCTCCCGCTCTCCCAGGTCAGCACTTTCCAATTTCTCGATGGATTCCAGCAAGCGCTTGTGGTTTCTCAGGTTAAACAATGCATTTTGAAGGTTGTAAAGCCCTTTCAGGTACATTTCGCGGTAATGGTCTTTCACATGCTCGTTGTCTTCAAACAATTTCACCCACAAACTTGCATATTTGAAGCACATCAGGAATTCCTGAGTCATATAATGATACCAAACATAGGCATTGTATAAGTGCATTTTTTCTTCGAAGCTCAGTTCTGCCATATTGTACTCGGGCAGACGCTTGGCAAAGAATTCTTTGACAAAACGGTAATCTTTTTCATCGCGTACGAACCCTACTTTTACGTTCAGCGCATATAACTGTAAAGACAGGTTCGAAAACTGGATGCTTCCCTGAACGTGTTTGCTCAGCTCCCTGCTTTCTGCCGTTAATTCATCCGCGCGGGAAGAAACACTTCTCGTAATATGCTGCGATTCTATAAATTTCTCAAAATCCAGGATTTCCAGGTGAAGGACCGTCGACTGTATCTTGATTGCATGCTGTTTGGCTTTCTCCAATAATTTCAGGGCCTGGTTGTAAAATCCTTTTTCATACAGGATCAAGGCGTGATCCATGGACTCCCTGATCTCAATCGTAGGCAAATGTGGTGCATGCTGAAGCCTCAAACTGGTTAGCAGCTGCTTGTATAAATGAGCTTTAATGTTTGAAAGCTGGCTTTTTTTGATCCCGCTGATCTTGGAAATAGCCAACTCATCGGAGTAATTCTCGGTTTTATCAATAAAATCAAACAACTGCAAATACTTGATCTCTTCCTGGGAGGAAGAATTCCGATTTGCATAAAGCTTAAAGCTTCGCTTTTCCGCCTTCGATAGGGAAGCAATCAAACGAACTAAACTATCTGTTGATCCTGTGGACATTGTAATTTTTTGCTTAAAATAATGTTTATAACTTATTGACTTGCAACTAATTAAACCTTCTAAGTTGTAGCTTGGGTATCGTAAATCTTAAAAAGATTGATTTCGGATAATCAAGCTCATGTTTCATCTTTGTTCTGTTCGAATGATTTCAACAGTCATTCTTTTAATAAAGTACTCATTTTGAGTAACAGGAGTAGGGGTGCTCTTGTTTTTTCGATTAATAGCAAAATCCTTTGTCTTTTTGACAGAGGATTTTTTATTTTATTCAAAAATACGCTGAATTGTTGAATTAAGATTTCCATGCAAGAAAGAAAATCCTTCGGAATGAATTTTTTCGTTGGAAACTTTATTTCCATATAGCAGCATCATTGCCATTTTTCCAAATAAGATCCGGATCATAAATGCAGGAACTGCAGGCAACAATCTTTTTTTCAGTGTTTTAGCAATCAGTTTCGTGAGTTCTTTATTGGTTGTATTTCCGGCCGAAGCATGGTAAGCTCCCTCCAGTTTATTGGCAATTACATATTCAAAAACACGGTAAAGATCTTCACTGTAAATCCATGGAATAGCCTGTTCCCCGGAAGACAAAACGGCACCGAATCCTTTCTTAACAGGATTGGCTAATTTTTGCAAAGCACCTCCGGACTCACTTAGAACAACCGCAATCCTCACTTTTGAAACCGTGCAGACGGATGAAAATCGATCTGCTGCTTTTTCCCATTCACGGGTAATGTCTGAAATGATGTCATTCCCGAAAGGATCGGATTCTTTGTAAGTCTTCTGTGGGTGTTCGAATCCATAAGCAACCGCACCGGATGCTGAAACATACTGTTTCAATGCAGCTGAGTTTTTAAACGATTCAAATAAAAAATGTGTGGTGTTGATCCGGGAATCGTATAATTCTTCGATGCGGGATTTGGTCCATCGTTTTGCCGCCAGTTCGGCACCGCACAAGTTGATCAGGATGCTTGTTCCGGCAACTGCCGAATGATCTATTTTCCCAGACTCCGGATCCCAATTCAGGAAGAAACGTTCCGGATCTGACGGTTTTCGCGAAAGGACCCAAACTTCATTTCCTGCTTTTCTCAAATGATTAGCCAATCCTGTTCCGATAAATCCCGAACCTCCCGCAATAACGATCTTTTCCATACACTGAATTGTTTTCGGGACCTAATTTAAGTGAAAAAAAGGGTGACATTTGTTATAAAGCTGTTACTTTTACATGTCACGTCATTTTGAATGAAACAAACGCTATGAAAAAGTATATTTTCCCTTTATTGCTTGTCGGATTGGTATCTTGTGGTTCTGATAATTCCGGTAAGGAAAAACCGAAAGAAAATAAAACCATCGTAAAGCATTTCAAAAATGAAGCTGAAATGGATCAGCAGGTGCTGGAATTGAAAAAAATAACCGAATCTTCCGGTATGGTTGCAAACTCACTGCATTATGAAAAGGCAGACGGACAGATGATTGAAGTAATCGGACATTTGGATACCGCCAATGTGCTTCAGATCCTGGAAGAACAATTTTCAGAAGGGAACGGGAAAACAAATGGTACACGCTATTATTTCCTGAACAATGGAAAACCATTTGTAATCCAAGAATTAATTGACCAGGTCAATGGTGAAAATGAAGCTGTTTTCATTGACCGCATTTCTTATTATGATTCGAAAGGAAAGATCATCAAGACCAAGGAACGCAGTGCTTCGTTCCAGGATGATATCAACGGAATGAAATACAAACCTGCGGCGCTTCACCCCATCAGTTCACAAAGAGCGATGGATGCCCTGAATTCACAAAAAGAATTTGCAACCACTTTCCAGGGATTTGTGAACCAGGATATGTTCAGCTACATCATTTTAGGAGCGGATGACCCGAATGGGTTCACGACTGCTTTGAGACTGGATTACAAAGATCAATTGGTAAACATCCTGGCATCGGACCCGGAAAAATACATGGGTGTGCACGTAAAGGTAAACTTTGAGGTTCACAACGACAGAGGCTTTGAATTCCAGGTTTATGCAGGCGGGAAATTCGTTGATTGATTCTATATGTGTAAAAATAGTAGGGGCGGAAAATTTTCCGCCCCTACTATTTTATATCTATTTGATTTTTCCCAATTCTTCTTTCAGGTAATCGATGATCTCGATTTCGATAGGGTCACCGTGCTTCAAGTCTGACAGGTAAAGCGAGATCCAGTCAATCAGGTGGATCAGGTAGATGCTTTTCTCAACCGGCGTAGAACCTTTTGCGGAAATTACCACAACCTTATCTGTTTTCGATCTCGTACGTTCAATGGAGATGTCAAAACGTTTTTGGTTTCGCATCGACAAATCACCGGTCTGGATAAACAAGCATGCATAGCGATTGTCGCCTCCGCCCCATCCGACCAATTCGTTGTGGTTCATTTCAGGAATAACATGCTGCCAGCACAATTCTTTTGAATTCTCGTTGAATTGCTGCTTTGCACGGATCGTAATCCCTTCATAATTTGCACCGGCATAAACGGCGATTGTTCTTTTCTGAAGTTCATGGGCAGCACGCATCGCTTCCGACTTAATGTGCACCGATTCCGAATCAATTAAAAGCTTTCCGTTCGAAATTTCATCCAGGATCGCCGCATGTGCATATCCCAGCTGCATGAAGATGTTACTTAATTGTACCAAAGAGAAAGCCAATGCTGTTCTTGGCGGATTTCCACCCGGAACAATTACGTACGGATAATTATTGGATTTGCAGAATTCAGCCAGTGCTCCTCCGGAACAAATCCCGATTATCGCTGCACCCTTTGTTTTTGCATCTTCCAAAGCAAACAGGGTTTCTTCCGTATTCCCCGAGTAAGAAGACCCTATTACCAAACTGTGTTTATCAACAAAAGCAGGTAAGGTGTAATCCTGCACAGACATTACGGGAACCGAACAGGTATTTTGGACCCATTGAGCGACGATTCTTCCACCAATTCCGGATCCTCCCATGCCACAAATAACAATGTTTCGGATATCCTGATTTGGTTTTGCAAAAGTTGCTCCTGCAGCGATTTTAAGTGCTTCGCTGATGTTGGACGAAAATTCCTGAATGAGTTTTTCCATAGTTCTCTTTGAAGTTTGTAAATATAGTAAGGCTTTTTTGAACTGGAGAAATTTTTTGAACCCAGAAAACATTCTTAAACCTGTGTTCCTGGTAATTTAATGTACTTTTACCGAAAAAAGGAAAACATGAAGCCAAGACTTGCATCGGAAACCCTGGCTATTACTACAAAGGTTGTTTTGCCGAATGACACCAATACGCTGGGCAATTTATTCGGAGGTCAATTGCTTGCCTGGATGGATGAAATAGCAAGCGTCTCTGCACACAGACATTGCCGCAGAGTGGTTGTTACGGCAAACGTGAACAATGTAAGCTTCAATTCTCCTATCAATCATGCGTCCATTGTGACCCTGGAGGCGAAAGTTTCCCGTGCATTCAATTCCTCCATGGAGATCTTTGTAGATGTTTTTGTGGAAGACAACATTACGGGCAAACGCAGCAAGTCGAACGAGGCGATTTACACTTTTGTTGCGGTTGACCAGCATGGTGGCCCGATCCAGGTTCCCGAACTGGTTCCTGAAACTGAAGAGGAGATCGAACGTTTTGAAGGAGCATTGCGAAGAAGGCAGCTGGCTTTGATTTTGGCAAAGAAAATGACTCCAAAGGACGCTACGGAATTACGTAAATTGTTTCTGGATTAAATCCCTCGTTTAGGCACAAAAATGTAATTCTGTAATATTACGTCCGCGTAAAATTAGTTGCTCAAATCTGTTCTGATCACTTCCGGGTTTTGCAGGTTCATGCAATTAAAGTGTTTCTTCGGACATTCTTTATAACCGATCTTCGAGCATGGTCTGCAGCTCAGGCCTTCCACTTCATGAATCGTGTACAAGGATTTGTTTTGCGGAGCATAGGTATACATACCGAAATCCGGAACGGTATTCCCCCAAACGCTCACGATCGGTGTTTCGAAACAACTTGCGATGTGCATCAATCCGGTGTCACCGGTGAGTAATTTTGCGCAGTGTTTGGTCATAAAAGCCGATTGGCGCAGGGTCAGTTTCCCGCAAAGGTCTACCACCCGCTGGTTCGGAAGTTGTTGGATCAATGCGGCAGCGCGCTCAGAATCCATTTGCCCGCCCAATAAAATGACCGGCATTTGAACTCCCTGCAAGATTTTTGCCATCAACGGAACAGGCATCTGTTTGGTAGCGAATTGCGCGCCCATGGCCACTGCTATAAATTGTTTGGAAGTAAGCGCAATGGATTCCAGTGAAACGATATCCGCGTCTGACAAGAAAAAATCGCAGGGTTTGTGATCGTTTACAACGCCCAATTCTTTCACGGCTTCGAAATAACGGTCTACCACGTGCACTTGAGGCATGCGGTTAATCTTGAAGGTAGTTAAAAGCAATTTCGAGAAATTCTTCTTCGGAAAGGCTGCCGACTTCACTTTCAATGCACGTTTCAAACGCAAAGTACGGATGTTATTGTGCAGGTCAACCACAAAATCGTAGCACTCATTCTTCAGAAGATCCACCACCTCATCCACCGATTTTTCAATCGTAATGATGCGGTCGATGTAGGGGTTTCGGTCCAATACGGACTGGAATGCTTTTTTGGTAATGAAATGGATCTCGGCGTCTTTCAGTTGTTGTTTGAGACAGCGCACAACAGGTGTGGTCAACACCACATCGCCGATGGAACTAAAGCGGACAACGAGAATTTTCATGGGGATAAAGGTATAAAAAAAGGCAGGGACACATGCATGGTGTCCCTGCCTTATCAAATTTCCCGATTACTTAATCTTCTTCAACAAGCCCTGCGTTTCGTTCAGTTTGGTTGTTTGTGCACCGATCTCCTCTTCCTTCTTTTTGGAAGCAGCTTCGTTGTCTTTGATGTTCTGCTCTTCTTCAGCGATCTTCTTTTTGTAGTTCTCAATATCCTTCTTGGAATCTTCGATCTCTTTCAGCATGTCTTCCTTTTCGCCGGTCAGTTTTTTCAGTATTTTGGTTTCTGCTTCGATCATTCCGTTAACGCTTTCCTTGGAAGCATTCTGTCCGAATTTTTTCGCGCGGCTTTCGATCGTTCTGTGCTGGTCTTTGTGGTCGCCCTGGTTCATATAGGTCCCGCCCAAATCAACAGCAAAAGCAACTTTGATCTCCGAACCGCTTTCAATGATTTTAGCGTATCCGTCAAAATACTTGTCGCCCATATCTTTCATTTTGGCTTCCTTTGCGGTGTATTCGCCTTTCGAACTGTTGTATTTTCCGCCCCAGTCTTTCATTTCGGACTTAAGCTCTTTTTCAATAATGTCTTTATTCCCATAAGGAATGCTTACAACAATTGCGTCAAAGGATCCGTGTGAAAAACTCACTTTGTCATTCGATGTTTTTACTTCTTGTCCGATTGCCCAGGTAGTGCACAAAGCGGCAACGAAAAGTGTTACTTGTTTCATAATGTATTAGTTGTTTATTTATTGTTTTTCAATCTGAGGCTGATTCGTTATCGTTTTCCAAAAGGAATTTCCGCAATGGTCGACTGGTAGTTTCCCGAAGAAAAGGTGACAGGCTTATCTTCCAATTTCATTTCCTGTGCGCAGGAAAAAACAGTAGAAGCGGCAATAAATCCGATTAGTAAGAAGAATGATCTCATCGAGCAGTATTTTGTCTTACCAAGGTATAAACTTTGTTTCACTTTCCAATATTTTTGTCGCTTTTTTACCACGCATTGTGCTTAGAACATGTAACTTTACGACGTGCAATTCCATTCAATACCCGGGCAAGAGGAAATTAAAACTCATTTGATCGAAGAGGTCAAAGGAGGAAAGATTAGTCATGCCCAGTTGTTTGCCGGAAAAGCTGGACATGCAACACTTCCGATGGCCCTGGCTTTCGTTCAGTATATTTTCTGTGAGAACAAACAAGAGAATGACAGCTGCGGAACCTGTGCCTCGTGTAAAAAAGTATCCGACCTGCAGCATCCCGATATGCACTTTTCATTTCCAACGGTCCAGACCATTTCCAAGACAACAAACCCGCTTTTGGCACAATGGAGAACCCAGATCCAGGAGCAGCCGATCTTTGACCTGTACCACTGGACCAAACGCATGGACGACAAGGAGCGCAAGCCGATTATCGGGACGGAAGAAAGTCTCGAGATTGTGAAAAAACTGTCGTTGAAATCTTACGAAGGCGGCTACAAAGTGATGCTGATCTGGATGGCGGAAGAAATGAACGCGACCTGTGCCAATAAACTGCTTAAAATCCTGGAAGAACCACCGGCAAAAACACTTTTCCTGCTGGTTACCGACAATCCGGATAAATTGCTTACAACCATTCTTTCCAGAACACAGATCCTTCGCATCCCTTCTTACCCGATGGATGTGATCCAGCAGGTGGTGGAACGAAGCGGGGTTGGGCGTCAACTGGCAGAAAGCATTGCAGCAAGAAGCAACGGCAACCTGATAGATGCACAACAAATCATGGGAGATCAATCCGAAGCAAACCTGTTCCGGGAATTATTCATCCAACTGATGCGTGTCTGCTTCAAAAAAGATGTCAACGCCATGTTGAACTGGACGGATGAGGTTTCGGCACTTTCCCGCGAAGGACAAAAGCAATTTGTTCAGTATGCGCTGCACATGGTACGCCAGAGTTTATTGAAGAATTACACACAAGACATGCTAACGCGTGTTTCGCAGGAGGAAGCTGCTTTCCTGGCTAATTTTGCCCGCTTCATTTCGAATAATAATGCCTTGGATTTCATGGATATCTTCAACGATGCACATTACCATTTAGACCGGAATGCTTTCGGGAAATTGTTGTTTACTCAGCTCTGCTTCCAGGTAATGCGTTTTATTCACAGGGCATAGAAAAAATTTTCGCTGATCGTGCAGATTTTTTCATTTTACCGCAAAGAGTTTCCAATAGGTCCCTCTAATTTTCCTATTTCTAGGATCTTGTCTTTAAGACCTTGAAGTTGTGTTTTACAGAGAACTTCTGCTGCACTTTATCCACTTTGTTGATCTCGATATCGTATTGCTTGTCAATATTTTCAGCTGTTGACTGAACTTCTTCCACCATTTGCTCCTGTTCTTCAAAACTTGCATTTTGGTACTTATCGATCAACTTCAGCAGTTTTTTGATCTCCGTTTTACCATTGTTTCGCATAAATTGCGTGTATGCCAGAGCCTGCATAGTAAGCGTACTGTCTCCCTGGTAAGGCTGAATTCCTTTAAATTCTTCCGTTGTTTTGTCGCACAGCTCTACCAGCTGATCACATTTCTTCATGCAAACATCAATCCCGCTATCTGTTGCCAATGCTAAGATATAGGCAGAATCCAGCGCGTTGATGTGGTCCACGATGAAATCATTGTATTCAACTACGTCAGTAAATGATTTTCTCTTGTCACTATTTACATTACAAGATACCGCAAGCATCAAAACTGCCATTGCCGAAAAAATAAAGCTGAATTTCATCTGTAGATTTGTGTTTAAATTGTTTTCGAAAATAAGAAATTTGGCTGTAAGGGCGAAAAATTTTTCGTCCTTACAGTTTTTCACAAAGGGCTGTTGTCAAGTCGGGTGACAAAATGCTAATGTAACTTTTAATTTTCGTATTTTTACATCAAATTCGAAAACTATGGGATGTTCCTCGTGTAGTAGCGGTGGTGGTACGCCACGCGGCTGTAAAAATAATGGGACCTGTAGTTCTGGTGGATGTAATAAACTAGGTGTATTTGATTGGCTGGCAAACATGCAGTTGCCGGCAGGTCAGACATCTTACGATATACTTGAGATTCGCTTCAAAAACAGTCGCAAGACGTTTTACAGGAACGCGAAAAACCTCTCGCTTCAAGTGGGTGATGTGGTAGTAGTTGAAGCAAGCCCGGGATACGATGTCGGTGTTGTTTCCGTAGTAGGTGAGTTAGCCAGAATTCAGGTCAAAAAGAAATCTCCGGGTTTAAAACCTATGGAGACCAAGAAGATTTTGCGCATTGCAAATCAGGAAGATATTGATAAATGGGTGCAGGCCCGTTCTCTGGAGTCAGAAGTAATGTTCCAGGCTCGCACTTTAGCTGTAAATATTGGTTTGGAAATGAAAATTTCCGATGTAGAGTACCAGGGCGATTTAACCAAAGCAACGTTTTATTACACTGCCGAAGGACGCGTGGATTTCCGCCAGCTGATCAAAGATATGGCCGATAAATTCAAGATCCGTATTGAAATGCGCCAGATCGGTTCGCGCCAGGAAGCTCAGCGATTGGGTGGTATTGGTTCCTGCGGACGCGAGTTATGCTGTTCAACCTGGCTGACTGATTTCCGTTCTGTCTCTACTTCAGCGGCGCGTTATCAGCAATTATCGCTGAATCCGCAAAAATTAGCCGGACAATGCGGAAAATTGAAGTGCTGTCTGAATTACGAGCTGGATATGTACTTAGATGCAATCAAGTCTTTCCCAAGCACGGATGTAAAACTTCAAACCGAAAAAGGAACTGCTTTCCACATCAAAACGGATGTTTTCAAAAGACAATTGTGGTACATGTATGAAGGCGAAGCTTCTATCGGAGTGGGATTGGTTGCTTTGAGTCCCGAACGTGTTCAGGACATCATCAAGCTCAATAAATCGGGCAAAAAACCTGCAGATCTGAAAGACTTCGATTCACATATCGTCACACGAAAAGAACCGGATTACGACAATGTGGTAGGCCAGGATTCTTTGAATCGTTTCGACAATACGTTCAGTAAAAACAAGAAACGCAAGAAGAAAAAACCGAAAGGAAATGCACCTCAGGCTGAGGTTGCTTCAGCTCCGAAACCTGCTCAAAAGCAAAACAAACCTCAGGGAAATAAGCCTCAGCAGGATAAACAACAGCAGAATCGTCAGCAACAGCCACAACAGAGCAAACCGCAACAACAGAACAACAAACCGCAGCAGCAAAAACCTGCTCCGAGCGGAGATCGCATGTCGCCTGCAGCTTCAGCGACGGCGCAAGGAAATGCTCCACAGGCTCAGGCAAATCCGAATAAGAAGAAAAACAATCGTCGCAGACCACCGCGTAAAAACAACGGAGGAAATGAGGGCACTGAAAAATAGCTGGATAGTGATTCTATTGGTCCTGATCTGCTCATGCAGAGATTCACCGCTTTACAACAAATCCTATTCTTTCGCCAATAACGCGTGGGAACAAGACGTAAAGCCGGTATTCAAGGTTCATATTGAAGATACAACAGCGGTTTATACCGTTCAGATAACACTTCGCACCACAACGGATTACGGCTACAATAACCTGTGGTTTTTCATTCACTCCAAAACACCAAAAGGCCAGGCAGGAAGAGAACCCGTAGAGGTAAAAATTGCCAATCCGGACGGTTCCTGGATCGGTGAAACTTCCGGGACGATTGTGGAGAATACCGTGTATTTCAGGCATGTCAAGTTCCCTCAGAAAGGAAACTATACCTTCACTTTCGAACAGGGAATCACGGAACAAAGTGCAAAAAATGTCATGGACATCAGCTATGCTGTGACCAAAAACCCAACGAAAGAATAATATGGAAATCAAAGTCATCAATAAATCGAACAACGAGCTGCCGCATTACGCAACCGCAGATTCTGCAGGCTTGGATATTCGTGCTTTTTTGAATGAAGCGGTGACACTGAAGCCTTTGGAGCGTAAGCTGATACCGACAGGTTTGTATTTGGAAATCCCAAGCGGATTTGAAGTTCAGATCCGTCCCAGAAGCGGATTCGCATTTAAACAAGGTGTAACTGTCTTGAATTCCCCGGGAACCATTGATGCGGATTACCGTGGTGAAATTGGCGTGTTATTGATTAACTTGTCAAACGAAGATGTGGTCATCGAAAGCGGTGAACGCGTAGCGCAGATGGTTGTAGCACCATTTGTACAGGCACAATTAACAGAAACAAACGCACTTTCGGAAACAGGCCGCGGAGAAGGCGGTTTCGGAAGTACAGGAAAAAATTAAAGGATAGTATGAAAGTAATCGTTCCAATGGCGGGGCGTGGCAGCCGATTAAGACCACATACATTAACCGTTCCGAAACCACTTGTACCGGTTGGCGGGAAACCAATTGTTCATCGTTTGGTAGAAGACATTGCTGCCTTGTGCAGCGAACCCATCGATGAGATTGGGTTTGTGATTGGTGATTTCGGTCCTGAAATTGAAGCAGAACTGATCAAAGTAGCGGAGAAATTAGGTGCAAAAGGAAGTATTTTCTACCAGGATAAACCACTTGGAACTGCACACGCCGTACTTTGTGCCGAAAAACTATTGGAAGGTCCGGTAGTAGTAGCCTTTGCAGATACTTTATTCCGCGCAAACTTCAAGATCGATCCGAATGCCGACGGGATCTTGTGGGTGAAACAGATCGAAGACCCCAGTGCTTTCGGAGTCGTGAAACTGAACGACAGTGGCGAGATCGTTGATTTCGTAGAAAAACCGAAAGATTTCGTTTCCGATTTGGCTATGATCGGGATCTACTATTTCAAAGACGGTTTGGCTTTGAGAGACGAATTAAACTTTTTAGTAGAAAACGGCATCATAAAGAGCGGCGAGTACCAGCTTCCGGATGCATTGCGCAGACTAACGGAAAAAGGAAAGCGCTTTAAACCGGGAGAAGTAGATGAATGGCTGGATTGCGGAAATAAAGAAGTTACGGTTATCACGAATCAGCGTGTATTGGAATACGACCAGGAAAAGGGGATCGATATGGTAGATGATTCTGCAAAAGTATTGAACTCTATCATTATTCCTCCTTGTTTCATCGGGAAGGATGTGATCCTTGAGAACTCAGTTGTAGGACCGCATGTTTCGCTTGGAAAAGGCTCCATGGTGACCAACTCCATTATCAAAAACAGTATTTTACAGCAATATTCCATTATCGTTGACGCCAATTTGAAAGATTCGATGCTGGGCTCACATTCAAAATACAAAGGTTTGGCTCGGGATTTGAGCTTAAGCGACTATTCAATAATTAGCTGATGAAACATTTCTTTTACTTCTGTGGGCTGATGCTTGTTCTTGTTTCTTGTGGAACCAGGAAAGCGGCAACATCCGGAAAAACGAATACCCGGTATGACCTGGCTTATATTCAGACCTTCCACAATGCCATGCGCTACAAAGTAAAAGGACAAACGAATAATGCCATCCAGGCTTTCGATTCCTGCCTGATGATCCGTCCGACGGACGACGCAGCTGCTTTCGGATTAAGCCAGTGTTACCTGCAGCTCGACAATAAGGCCAAGGCTGCCGAATATACGGAATTAGCCAGTAAACTGGATCCGAACAATATTTGGTATACCCAGGAATTGGGGTATATGTATTACAACCAGGGCAAATTTACAGAGGCCGAAAAATGCTTCGCGAAAATGGTCAAAGCCCAGCCTAATAATGTGGATTGGTTATTTGCTCATTCCGAGATCCTGAAACGCTTAGGCCGGCAGGATGATGCTATCAATGCCTTGAATAAGATGGAAGACCAATTGGGCGTTTTGCCTGATCTTTCTATCCAGAAATTCGAGCTGTATGTTTCATTGAAGCAAGACGAAAAGGGAGTAGCAGAGCTTCAAAAAGCACGTGAAGTTTACCCGGACGACCTGGGATTGATCGGAACACTGGTAGATTATTACTTCTCCAAACGAGAAATTGCCAAAGCACAAAACATGCTGGTTGAATTGGTGAAAAACGATCCGTCCAACGCGCGTGCTAACCTGGCACTGGGTGATTTATACTACCGCCAGATGAACAAACCGGAAGCGTACAAATATTTCAAAGCTGCTTTCCAGGGAACGGGCATTGATGTCGATACGAAGATGTCGGTGTTGCTTGAAATGTACGAAAAGCAGGTGGTTGTGGATAAAGAGCTCATCGAATTGGCAGACTTGTTGATTGCCAGTTATCCGAATGATGCGAAAGGTTATTCCGTAAAAGGTGATTTACTGCTTCGGAATAACCAAAAGGAAGAAGCTCTCGCGGCTTATAAAGAAGCACTGAAACACGAAGACGGTAAATTCCCGATCTGGAACCAGGTACTGATCCTGGAATATGAATTAATGAAGTTCGAGGACCTTTATAAAGATGCCCGTGCCTGCAGTGCCCTGTTCCCGACCATTTCAAGCGTGCAATTGCTCTACACGATTGCCTGTGTACAAATCGACCATTTCCAGGAAGCTATTGATGCTGCTGATATGGGAAAAGACTTGGTGGTAAACGATCCGGCAACGGAATCTGAGTTCTACGCACAAAAAGGAGATGCACTATTCGGTTTGAAACGGTATCAGGAAGGAGCTGAAGCTTACGATAAAGCATTGGCCATTTTCCCTTCGAATTCCCTGACAAAGAATAATTATGCCATGCGGCTGGCATTGGCCAATATGGATCTTCCCAAAGCTGAAAAACTGATCAACGAAGTGCTTGAAGGTAAATCCAACCAGGCTCCTTATGTAGATACAAAAGGAATGATCTTTTTCAGACAAGGAAAATACAAACAGGCCCTGGAGCAGTTTACCATTGCGGACGAACTGGATAAAGAGAACAAAAATTACATCGAACACATGGGAGATGCCTTTTTCAAATTAGGTGACACTGCCAAAGCGCTCGAATTGTGGAAAAAAGCACTTACACTTGGATCAAAGAATAAATTACTCACCAAAAAAATTCAATCAAAAACGTATGTCGATCCCGAATATTAAATGGTTGGGAATTGCTTTGCTGGTCCTTTTGGCTTCTTGCGTAAGAAGGCCTGTTGCAGACAAACCTGTCAAACTTGAAAAACGAAAAACGATCGAGTTGATCAACGCAATGGATAGCCTTGCAGGGCTCCGTCCGAATTCGTTTTACACAAAGATCAAATGCCATTTCTCGGATACCAATCGACGAGTGAGTTTTAAGACTTCCATTCGTGCAGTAAAAGACAGTGCCATCAACCCCATCATTACTTACGCAGGGATACCAATCGTTAATTCACTGATCAGACCTGATTCTTTGTTTATTTCCAACAGAAAAGACAAATGTAAGATCCTTACAAACATGGGTTACATCAAAGAATCCTTCGGTGTGGATTTCGATTTCCGAAATGTGGAAGAATTATTGCTTGGATTGCCGGTTGCATACGATACCACTCAAAAGTATTTCCAGATTAACGACCCTTATAATTACATCATTTCTTCCCATAGGAAACGCATTCTAAAAAAAGAAAATAAGAACAAGCACGAGAAAGAGAATAAGGAAAATAACAGGGATAATGTGCTACGCCGGGATCGAAACGGAAACGATGAAGACAACGATGAAGACAACGTGATCATCCGTTATTTCATCCACCCTTCACTGAAAAGTATCAATCGCATGGTCATTGACAGCCCTGAGGATACCACACACATTTCTGTAGATTATATTGGTCGTGACACCGTTGATACCCATTTGTTGCCAAAGGAAGTCGTCATTGATATTGTAACGGCTCGTAATCATATCGTTTTAACAATGGATTACGATAAAACCGAAATAAACACTCCTCAGGAAATTTATTTTGTAATACCGGAAGAATATGATACCTGCAATTCTGAAAAGTAGCCTGTTTATCCTTCTATTGACAAGTACAGGCTTTGTTTGGTCACAGAAGAAAAGTGATCAGCTCCAGGCCGAGCAAAATAAGCTGGAGAAGAAACTTTCTACGACAAAATCTCTGCTTGATAAAGTTAAAAAGGGAACACAATCTTCTTTGAATGAATTGAAACTGATCGAAAACCAGGTCAAAAACCGGGAATTGCTTGTCCGCAATTTTGATAACCAGATCCGCAGTGCCGAACTGACTATTTCTTCCAAAGACAATCAAATCAAAGAGCTTCAAAAACGATTGGTACGCTTAAAGGAACAATACAAGAAATTGCTTATTTATGCTTACAAGCACCGCAGTAAAAGTGCAAAAATGATGTACATCTTTTCCTCTTCCAATTACTTTGAAGCGGTAAAAAGAACATCCTACTTAAAACGTCTTTCGGAGATCCAGCAAAAGCAATTCAAGGTTATCCTTCAAAGCGAAAAAACGATTCACAAAGAGATCAAAACGATCCGGGAAGAAAAAGAGCATAAAAAGATCCTGTTACAGGAAAAGATTGTAGAGAAACAACAAATCGAAAAAGACAAGTCCGCCAAACAGCTTGCATTGGAAAAACTGCGCAAGGATGAAAGTTCCTTAATGGCAGAAATGAAGGAACAGGAACGCCAGAAAGCAGAATTGAAACGCCGCATTAAGCTAGCTATCGAAAAAGAAATTGCAGAAGCGGAAGCCAAAGCCAGGAAAGAAGCTGAGAAAAAGGCCTCGCTGGCTTCTAAAAACACTTCTACTGCAACCAAAACAACTACCACATCAACTGCAACCAAGGAAGTAACATTTACGGATACCAAGGAAAATATTGCCCTGGGGAAAAGTTTTGAATCAAACCGTGGCAAGCTGCCCTGGCCTGTGGCCAAGGGTTCCATCACAGAAGGCTACGGTAAAAATGCCCATCCTACTTTACCGAATGTATTTACCAACAACAATGGGATTGATATCGGTGCGCCGAAAAACTCACAGGTAAGAACTGTTTTTGACGGAGAAGTTACCAGCGTCCTGAATATTCCGGGAGCCGGAAAGGTTATCATTATTAAACACGGAGCATACCGTACAGTTTACAGTAATCTGCAGGAAGTTTATGTTTCCGTGGGTGATAAAGTAAGTTCCAAACAAGCAATAGGTTCCCTGCTTGCAGATGACGAAGGGAATCTTTCCACATCTCATTTCGAAATTCACCAGGTGGTGGAAGGAAATGTGCAACGCATCAATCCCACTTTGTGGCTGGCTATGTAATCAAAGTACAGAAAGGAAACCAAGTTTCTTTTCCTTGAAATCCTATTGTAGATTACTCACTCACAACCCATGCTGAATAGCCAGTTCGACCAATTGGCTCATTTAACGTCTTTTATAAGCATTGTTCCGGCATTTTAAAGTAATTTTGCATCCGCGTAAGAGACCACTATTCTACTTTAAGATTTTTAATGTAAATAGTGTATGAACAACTTTTCCTCCTTAATTCTTCTAAGCTGGCTGGCTGCCTTCTCTTCCCTGGGGCAAACCGGTCCTGCGGGTGTTGGAAGCCCCGCCACCAACGTATTATGGTTAAAAGCCGACGCAGGAACAAGTACTTCAACAAATGGTTCTCCTTTAGCATCCTGGGCTGATCAGTCCGGAAACGGAGTTGTTTTAAGCCAATCAAATGCAGCGCAGCAGCCACAGTTCGTGAGTTCTTTCATGAATGGATTTCCTGCCATTGAATTTGATAACAATGGTTCTACCGGACAAAACGACTACCTGATTACTCCGGACAACCCGATTTTTGATAATACGAACGGCTACAGTTTCTTTACCGTAACCCGCATGAAAGGATTCGGAGATGCACAGTCCATTATCAGTAAACGAAACAATGTTGGAAATGAAGAAGCTTTTATGCTTTTCTATTATACCGGCAACCGGTTGTTCGTAGATTTTGACAACGACAACAATCGTTTTTCAAACTCAACAATTAGTACGATCAATACTACTAAGATTTATGATTTCTTTTACGACGGTACTTTAACTCCGACTCAGCGTTCCACAATCTTTGACCAGGAAGTTTTGCAAACCACAAGTACGGAAAGCAGCGCAACGATCTCAGATAAAAATTCCCCGCTGCTTGTAGGAGCAACTCACACGGGGGATCCAAGACCATTCAACGGGTATATTTCCGAGATCATTATGTTCCGCACGAAGTTAAATGACGCACAACGCACAATCATCAATAACCACTTATCCGCAAAATACGATGTGCCCTTAAGTTCCAATGATTTGTATGTTGGTGATAATCCGGCAAACGGGAACTACGACCGGAACGTTTCCGGAATCGGGAGAGACGCAACAGGTTTAACAAATTCCTCATTCGATCCGTCTACCTGTGCCGGTTTGGGAATGCAATCGGTTTCAGGCCTGGATAACAACGACTATATTCTTGCAGGACATGCATTTACAACGAACGCTGACATTACTTCTGATATTGCAGGCATTGTTGGTACCAATGTTTCCCGCTGGCAGCGCATCTGGTATTTTGATGTTACGAATACCGGAGCGACAAATGTTGCCACTATTTCCTTTGATATGAGCGATGGCGGTATGGCGGGCGTAAATCTGGGAGTAACTTCTAATTACATTTTGGTATACAGGGCAGGGCAAACAGGAGCATGGACAGAGATCGCAACAGCAAATTCAATTGTAGGAGATCAGATCGTATTTGCCAACCAATCTATTACGCTTGACGGATATTATACGTTGGCAACGAAAGATTTCACGTTGAGTCCACTTCCCGTTGAATTGGTTTCTTTTGATGCAACATTGGCGGATAGAAAAGTTATTCTCAACTGGCAGACAGCCAGTGAGCTGAACAGCAATTATTTCGATGTTTTACGATCGAATGATGGCCAGAACTGGTCCAGTATCGGAACTGTTCCCGCAAAAGGTTCATCGCAAGTTGCTATTGATTATTCCCTGGTAGACGCTTCTCCGTTAAATGGTGTTTCTTATTACCGTTTAAAGCAAGTCGATCTGAACGGCAATTTCCACCTGTCTGATATCCGGTCAATCAATAACAGCAGCAAAGTTAACCAGGTAAAAATTTACCCGAATCCTACGGATAAAGGTTTGGTAACCGTTGTTTCCGATGAGCCGATTTCAAGTCTTTTGGTTTATAACGCTCTCGGAAAGATCGTCTTCGAAGCAAAAATCGATTCGGATGATACTTATTTGTTGGATACTGAGACTTTTGAATCCGGAATGTACTGGATAAAGCTGAATGATGAAAATTACAAGCTGATCATCAGATAATTATCAATTATAAACAAGTTAATTATCAAGGGTGGCTGAGCGGAGCCGACCCCCTGATAATTTATATTGATCATTAAATTTTGATTCCAACCACGCAGATATCGTCCACCTGTTCCTGTTTTCCCTTCCAGTTATTGTAGTTTAAAAGCAACTCCCTGCGCTGTTCACGCAATTCGAACTCACGAATGGAAATCAGTAGATTTCGGAAACGTTGCCGATTGAATTTCTTCACGTTCTCGCCTCCGAATTGGTCGGTATAACCGTCTGAAAACAGATAAAACTGATCGCCCTTTTGTAATCCGAAGTGAATGGTTTCAAACTCTTTGGTTTCTTTGGAAGCATGTCCTATGGCATCCGGACCTTTCCTGAATTCTACCAATTCACCGTCCCTTACCAGGATCAAAGGTCTTCCTGCCCCGCAAAACGATCCCTTCATTTGAGAAAGATTGAACTTGCAAAATACCAGGTCCATCCCGTCCCGGGTTGTTCCTTCGGTTAAATGCTCATTGAACAGGCTAGTCAACTCACTGTCCAGCAATGCTACAATTTTTGCCGGATCCGAAAGTCCTTCCAGACGGATAATTTGTCTGAGCAAAGCATTACCGGCAATATTGACCATCGCCCCAGGAACACCATGGCCGGTGCAATCGCCAACCGCGAAGTAAACATCGTCGTGATGCTGGAAGATCCAATAAAAATCGCCACTTACAATGTCCTTTGGCTGGAAAATGACAAAGGCATCCGAAAAAATATTCTGAAAAATGCGTTCATTCGGCAAAATACTTCGCTGCAAACTTCCTGCATAGCGCATGCTTTCAAGCAAGGTTTCTGATTGTTGTTCCAAATAAGCAATTCGACTGGCAAGTTCTCCGGAAACCAAACTGGTTTCTGATACCGGAACCTGCTCTTCCAAAACGAGCGTGTTCATCGTATAAAAATAAGATTGAAAATGGATTGTTTACTGATGGATTTCAGAGGTTCAGCAACCTCACGGGTGAATTCAGACCCTACAGAAACGGGTAAAGCGCCACAAGGATTGGCGCATGCTAATTCGATATGTCGAAATGAATTTCACAGGGTAAAACTAATCAATTTTCGCACAATTATGAATACCTCATTTCCAATTGTTCCTCGTTTTCCTTTTTTCAATAAAAAAGGGACGTGAAGCTTCACGTCCCTATATCACATAAAATATGGATAATCTGATTGTATTATCCTTTCAAAACCTCTTGGATGGTTTGTTCGAAATGCTCGATCGGCTGAGCTCCTGAAATGGCGTATTTTCGATCAAAAACAAAGAACGGAACACCTCTGACACCAATTTGCTGAGCCTCCGAAATATCGTTTCTTACTGCACTGGTAAATTGTGTTTTATCCTCCAGGACTTCTTTTACATCCAGTGCGTTCAGCCCGATTGAAACACAAAGCTCCATCAAAGTTTCTTTGTTATTCAAATCTCTTCCTTCTGTGAAATAAGCTTTGAAGAATGTTTCTTCAATCGAATCACCCAGACCTTTGGTTTTAGCCAGCTGGATCAAACGATGGGCATCAAAAGAGTTCGAAATAACTGCTTTTTCGAAGTGGTAATCCAATCCAACTTCCGCTGCACGAGCTACTACACCTGCATGCATTTGTTTGGATTCTTCCACGGACACGCCTTTTCGTTCAGCCAAATATTCATACACGTTCTTACCAGGCTGCGGAACAATTGTCGGGTCCAGTTGAAAGCTTTTCCATTCGATTTCAAAATGCTGATCCGGAAATTGGCTCAAAGCCGTTTCCAAATGTCTTTTCCCGATATAACAAAATGGACACATGATGTCCGACCAAATTTCGATTTTCATGTGGCAAAGTTACATCAATTTACCCTGGTAAATACAAACTTAACAATTGTTGGGCCAGTTGATCGGAGGGAACTAAGTTTATCGGATGTACCCAATCTGCAACCTCAGCATAACTTCCATTTCTCAGCAGGTGTTGAACTTCCCCCGTTTCCTCTTTGGTTACCATCACATCTTTTTCACCTCTCAACAAGTGGACAGGAACTTGAATATGATGAAAATCATACGATTTAAGGGCCGGTTTATTTCCCAATTCCAGCATCATTTTTGCTGTACGCTGGAGAACCATTTTCCAGTTATTTTCTCCGTGAAGGGATTTCAGATAAGCAGCAAATGAAGGTACTTTTTCTTCTATTTTTTCCGCATTCAGCATTTTTACTTCCTTCTCAGCACTCTCCGGATTCCAGTCGAATTTGGTTCCCAAAGTCACGAGTTTTTCAATCGAACCTGGGTGCAGGCTTTCCAATTTCAAAGCTACGTATCCGCCCATGCTGTAGCCAAAGATTAATGGTTTTTGAATCTCATTTTCCTCCATGAATTCTTTCAGGTTTTGAGCAAACAATTCGATGGTGAAATCAACGGAATCGACGGCTTTTGAACCATGCCCGGAAAAATCGAACGTATAAACCTTAAAATGATCCTTTAATTGAGACGCTAATTGTTCAAACTGGGATTTGGTGCCGAGTGCCCCGTGAAGAATGATCAAGTTTTTCATATGCGAATATAAAAAGAAATCCGTCTCCCATCATAACAGACGGAAGACGGATTCGGGCTTTGAGTTGAGTTACAGAAGCGCCCTTGTTTTAAGTAGGATTGGTTATTGAGTATCTTACTTTACGGTTACAGCAATCCTGGAGATGTGGTCACCGTCCCATGTTACTTCAACTGTTTCGTACCAAAGTTCTGCCGAACAAACGTATGTTCCGTCTGCTTTGATATTGGAGATTGCAAGTCCCTGAGTTGCAGGATCACCGATCATTGGTTGTCCGTTTTCAGTAGTAATGTCGTAAGGATTAACTCCTTCTTTTACATATTTCTTCGCTGCTTCAAGAACACGTCCTCCTTCTGTGAATTCATTCAGGAATGCTTTCATGCGGTCGCTCACTTTCACTGTTGCTTCATCTTTCAAAGTACCCATGTCCAATGTAGCAGTTGCATCAGTGTATGATTTAACCTCAATGTTATATTTTCCGTTTACATCAAGCAGGTATAAGTTACTTTTATCCGGGCTTGTTGTCAGGTCTAAATCTCTTACGAAAGGCCCCGCAACCAGGAAATCCACTTCTTCAACTTCTTTATCTCCTTCTTTCACGGAAAGGAAGTAATCGCCGTTTTCTGCTTTTACATCAACCACTACGTAGATCTTACCTTCCGGAGCGATCAATGTTTGTTGTTCTTCTTCATTTACCAAAACAGAACTTGCCTTAAAATCAACGGTCATTTTTTGTTCGTCAAATGTAACCTCTGTTCCTTTCTTAATGGATACGGGTGGCGTTGCCGTGCAGGATCCAAGAAATAATCCAACTACTGCAACCGGTAAAATAAATAATTTCATCATTCGTGTGTATTTGCCACAAAAGTATGGCAACATACAGGAACGAAACGCCCTGTTTTGGTGTTCGAACTGTACCAATTGGTAAGCGCGCCTGTTTTTCAAATAAGTGTCATCAGCTGCTATCCGAAGGTTGTACTTTAATCAAAAAGCGTATCGTACGGAATGGTAAAAAAGACGGTTGTTCCCTGCATTGGAACGGAACTGATCTCGAATTTGAAAGCCCCTTTCCGTTTTTTATTTAATAACTGAATGCGCTTTTCCGTGATTTGAATGGCAACCGATTCATGGCTCTTCTTTTCGCGTGGCTGATCCTCCATGGAAAATCCTTTCCCATTGTCCGAAATCCGGATCTCGAGCTCTTTATCCGTCTTTTTATACGAAATGTGCAATTCCCCCGATTTATCCGAATCCGAAAAACCATGTTCAATCGCATTTTCAATAAATGGCTGAATCAACATTGGCGGCAGAAGCACATTGTCTGAGGATAACTGCTCATCAATCTCAATGGTGTAATTGAATGAATCGGTAAAACGCAGCTGTTGCAAACGGATATAATCTCTCAGCCAATTCAATTCATCGGAAAGCGGAATACTGTCTTTGGAGGAATGTTGCAGAATGGCACGAACCAATCGTGCAAAAGAAGTAAGCAGCTTCCCGGATTCTTCCGTGTCCTTTCGAAGCATGAAGGTGTGGATAGCATGGAGGACATTGAACGTAAAGTGCGGATTCATCTGGCTTTGAAGCAGGCGCTGCTCCATTTCCATGGTTGCTTTTTCCGACCTCAACCGGTTATTGCGGATAATAATAACAGCCATAATACAGATCAGGATCAGTAAAAGGATTGCACCGAAAACCAGGTAATTGCGTTGTCTGATTTGTAGGTCTTTTAATTCATTATCCCTTTTAAGCTGTCTGTTTTCTGCCTGTTTTTTTTCCGTTTCGTATTCTTCCTTCATCCGGGAAATTCCATGTTGTACATCCAGCTGGTCATTCTGTTCCCGAACTTCGTTTGCCTGTTCAAAATATTGTAAAGCCACTTCTGTTTTTCCCATCGCCTTATAAACTTTGTAATATTCCCACAGCAGGTTTCCTTCCTGTATGGCATAAAGTTTATTGCCTTTGATCAGTTTATGTTTTTCTCCCAAGATCGAAAGTGCCTTGTCAAACTGTTTAAGTTTCGTGTAACCAATCGCTTGAATGAGCGATAACTTTGCCAGGTTAAATGTGTCTTTTTGCTTTTGAAAATACGTTTCGCATTCAGCCGCCAATTCCAGGCCTTTGTGTGCTTTTCCGGTTTCTACATATACGTGTGCAAGGTTCGCCTGACAGTACATGATCACATTTTGCTGCTTGTACGTTTGCTGGATGCTCAATGCTTCTTCCAGGTAAGGTCCGGCTTCTTTAAAACGGTCCTGCTGAGCCAGCATTCCACCTAAATTTATCAATATCATGGATTTCCCCACAAAATCCTTCAATTCTTCCCGTATATGGATTGCGCGCAAATAGTAATCCTTTGCTTCATTGTAGCGCTGCAGTTGAGTTAAAGCTATCGCAATCCTTCCGCAGATCTTCGCCACATCGGGTTTAGCACCTTTCTTTTCGTTATATTCCAACAACTCAAATAGCAGCTGAAGTTCTTTATCAAATTCTTTCTGGTAGAAATAGTAAAGCGTATAAAACCCTTTGTTTGTCATGATTGCGGGTTTGTCTCCCAGTCGTTCAAAAATACTGTCTGCTTTTTGCAGGTTGTACTTCGACTTCGACCAGTCCCTTTCCATGCAGTAGTAGTAGCCATGAGCAGAATGACCCAACCCGATTCCCTTCGGATAATTCAATTTCCGGGATAATCTCAGGACACTGTCACTATAAGTCTTAAACAAAGCATTGTTTTTTTGAGCATACCGGATTCCCACATCGTAATACAGGTTTACTTTGAGGGTATCTTCCTTCTGGTAACGAAGTTTAGTCAACAAACTGTCCAACGGCGGCTGTCCGTAAGAAGTCCCTGCAAACAGGCATAAAAGAATTAATGCCGTCAACCGACTTGTTACGAGTAGTAAGTTTGGTCTTTTAGAAAAAAACATGGGTATTGTATTTTATTACTGGTAGTTCGACTTGAAATGAGCCAAAACTTCTTCTTTCTTACGGGTAGAAACAGGTATTTCAATGTCATTCGGAAGGATCAGGAATCCCCCGTTCCGTTTGTCAAATTGGGTCACATGACGCATGTTTACCAGGTAACTCTGATGGGTCCTGATGAAGTGACTGTTGTCAATGATATTTTCGAAATGGGCCAGGGTTTTGGAAACCAGGATTTCTTTTCGATTCGTGAAGAAAAAATGAGTATAAGCACCATCTGCCAGGCAGTAAGTAATGTCATCGACGTCCACAATATGGAGCATATCTGCCGTATTCAATACAATCCGCTTAGGTTCCGAGCTTTTAAACTGGTTGCGAAACACATCCAACTGCTCCAGGATTTTATCATTCTGAATGCGTTTATGAGCTTTCAATATGGCGGCAGTCAAATCAGACGGATCGAAAGGTTTTAACAGGTAATCCAGGGCAGAAACCTGGAAGGCCTTCAGTGCGAAATCATTGTAAGCCGTGATGAAAATCGTGGGAATATAACGCGGTGCAATGGTTTGGAGGATGTCGAAGCCGGTTTTGTCGTGCAGCTGGATATCCAGCAAAAGCAAATCAGGATCAAACTCGTTAATTGCGTTCAATGCACCCGGAACACTGTCCGCTTCACGGATAACCAGGTTATCAATACCGGTTCGGGATAATACCATCAGGCAGTTTTCCCTTGCCATTTTTTCGTCGTCTACAATCAAGATTTTCATCACTGGAGGTTAAAATGGGGCTACAAAAATACAAAAATCCGCACGTCGGATGACATGCGGAATCGCAATGTATATGTTAAATTCTTATTGCTTCACTACCCTCTGAACGGTATGTCCATCTGAGTTCTTAAAGTCAAACAGGTAAACTCCCCTCTCCAGATTTTGCATCGAAATGATTGCCTGGTTTTGGATTCGGTCTTTCAACACCATTTTCCCCTGGGCATCGTAAACCGTCAATTCAGCATTCGAACCGGAGAAACTGATGTGAACCTGGTCGTTGGTCGGGTTCGGATAGATCTCGAATAAATTGTTCTCGAAATCCGCCAATCCTGCCGTGCTCACATGACCGTTGTTAAAGTAAATGGCTTCCGTTACGGTGAAGTATTCACCCACCGATTTGAATGGACAGAATACACTCAACTGCAGCCAGTAAACACCGTTTCCGTTGTTCAAAATGTAGCTTGTTGTATCCAAATTGGATCCGTTGGAATCCAAGATATTCCAGATCACATTTACGGTATTTCCGTTCGCAAAGATTGAATCGATATACGCCGTATCAATCATAGCAAAATCAATTTCGCAGTTTTCCAGCATAAGTCCTAATGAATCTGCCGGAATAGAATCTGAAAAAGGGTCATTAAACACATACCCAGAGTCTATAGGAATTATTATCGGAATGGAAAGTGTGTCGCCACAATGGTCCGCTATGTGCAAATTATGTAATCCTTCGCAAAGACCATTGATCTGGCTATTACCACCCGAAGTAAGCAATTGTGATCCATTATCGACATCGATTTCGAAATCAGCATTCCCAGTCAGTGTAAAAAAGATCCCTCCATCGCAAGTCATATCGTTTGATGGCCAAACAAAAGTGTTCTCAACCTCAATCGGGTAAGAAGCAACGATCGTTAAGTTGAGTGTTGTTAACGTATCACATCCGCCAGGGTTATTTGTTGTATGTTGGTACTGACCGGACATGCTATATGTCTGACCCGTAAGCACCCAGTAATAATCACAACTCGACGTTTCATTCACAAGCACCGAATAGAAAGACGGATCAAATTGGAATTCCGGGTATCCGGAATAGCAGCTCATTCTCCATGTGTTTGTAAAATCCCATCCAACATAGGTAGCTTGTGTCTGCATTTCCTGAGTAGTTTTTCCCGTACCTCCGATACTTGCACTTTGTCCGGATGTTGTTACATCCCAATAGTTGCTGTAAAAATAAGGAAATGTGCCTGATGGAATAACAGAACCTATTAATCCTCCTACACCTGTATTTCCCGTAACTTCACCGGTAGAATAGTTATTCACGGTTGTACCGGAAAAAATAGAACCTACTAAACCACCAACGTTTCCATTTCCCCCAACGCTACCTGTTGCATAACAACTACCTATTATACCGTCACCATCATAACCGATCAATCCGCCCACATTTTGGTCACCAAGTACTGATGCAGAAGAATGGCAAATACGCACTGTCCCATAAACATGTGAACCCACCAGCCCGCCGATAGATGTTCCACCCGAAACGGTTCCGCTACTGAAACAACTGTCAATTGCACATCCATTATTCGTCCCTGCAATAATCCCGACATCGGCCATTCCGGTAATGTTTGCATTCGTAACTCGTATCTTTTTCACTACAGCATTCATTCCGGTATAACCAAAAAATCCAACTGTAGAAAGCAGCAGGTTATTTATGTAAACACCGTCGATCGTATGCATATTCCCGTCATAGCTTCCGGTAAAACGAATTGCATCCGTACCTATTGGTCTAAATCCTGTTGCATTATTGTAAAAATCACCGGATGATTGGAAATCCGTACCATTAAAAACAATATCAGAAACCTGTATAAAATGTTTCGACCATTCGGAATTGTTCTCAGACAAATATTTCAGATCATTTTTTGTGGAAATCAGGTAAGGATCTGCTTGTGTTCCGGAACCCCCGGAATAGGTTTGAGCCAAAGTTTGTGAAGCTGACAGGCAAATCGCCAGAAAAAGATAGAAGGTGGTTTTTTTCATATGGATATTAAGACGTTGTTAATTTTAAGATCACTGATCCACTTGGTGCAATGATTCCCCAAAAATACAAAAATCCGCCCACCAATCGGTAAACGGATTTCTACATAACGGTAATCCATTTTTTATTGCTTCACTACACGCCGTACACTATGTCCCTGCGAATTTCTAAAGTCAAACAAATAAACCCCGCGTTCCAGGTTTTGCAGGGAAATAATTTCCTGGTTTTGGATCTGATCTTTCAACACCATTTTCCCCTGGGCATCGTAAACCGCCAATTCAGCATCCGATCCGGAGAAAGAAATGTGTACCTGGTTGGTGCTGGGATTGGGAATAATTGAAAATTCCCATTCCATAAACGAATCGATTCCTAAATCCATGATCGTGATACAGGCTGAGGTGTCGGAGCAGCCCTCAGCATTCATAGCAACAACCGCGTAAGATCCATTCTGAGAAGGGATGAAACTATTACCCGATGCGCCCGGAATCAAGGAATCCGTTGTACAATTTATCCATTGATAAGAACTGCCACCCGATGCGGACATTGTTCCATTATTAAAGAAAGCCTGGGCATTCGGTGTATTTAATAGTGTCAGATTCAAACTTGCCAATGAATCACAGCCCGCAGCATTAACCAGCGTTTGCTCATATGAACCCGATACTGTATAGGTCAGTCCGTTTGTCCAGGTGTAAGAATCGCAGGCAGTAATAGTTGTCATGGAGCTATTATTATTGAGTGTGAGGTTTAATCTTAGGATCGAATCGCATCCCAGCTGATTCGGAAAGATCCGAATATAACTACCACTCTGATTATAAGTTATCCCGTTGGTCCAGGTAAAATCACCACATTCCGTAACGTTGGTATCCGGCCCCAAAGTAGATTCACATACCTCCAAACGGGATATTCTATTTCGACCAACATTATTGAATGCACTAAAATTACCACAAATTATAATTTTCCCATCCGGTTGGATTTCAAAGGAATTAACTGTTTGATTCGGGCCGGAAGCGGTATTAAAGGTATAATCCAATTCACCGTTAGATTGGAATCGTGCCAGGTTTCTCAGCTGTAGAAATCCACCCGTATAAAAAGCCCCGCAAATCAAAAGCTTTCCATTAGGTAAAACTGAAATTTCCCGGATAAATGTTGAAGAAACAGTATTACCCGTCTGAAAGGAATTATCCACGGTTCCATCTTCATTGATCCTGGCAATACCTCTATGATCCAGATTGCTAACCGTCCAAAAATGGCCGCCAATGATCAATTTTCCATCAGGTTGTAGCTTACATGCTGAAACTTCTTCATTACAGGAGACATCGTATGAGTTGTCCAAATCCCCATTTGGTAACAATCTTGCCAAACGAAAACGAAACACATTGTTTACTATCGTAAACTGTCCGCCGATAATTATTTTCCCATCCGATTGGATCTCACTGGTAAGTACTTTTGCGTTTGGTGCTATGCTACTGTTAAAGCTCATATCAAAAGAACCATTTGGCAATAACCTGGCTATTTTTTTAAACTGAGAAGAACTTGTGTTATTAAAATCGCCCGCCACAATTATTTTCCCATCCGGCTGCAATGAAAGCGTATAAATGGTTCCGGAATAGTTTTGAAAGGGTGAAATGAAGGTTGTATCGATTGCTCCGTCAGGGTGAAGCCTGGCGATTTTCGGACAAATAACCCCTTGATAATTGTTGAAATCTCCAACTATCATT
Source organism: uncultured Fluviicola sp. (assembly GCA_966248825.1). Lineage (GTDB taxonomy): Bacteria > Bacteroidota > Bacteroidia > Flavobacteriales_D > Crocinitomicaceae > Fluviicola. The sequence goes on along the minus strand of CBINBC010000001.1, from coordinate 277,131 downwards.
ATTTTCCCATCCGGCAATAATTCCATAGCCTGAATCCATGGATAGCCTATTCCGGAATCCTGAAAACTGGTATCTACTGATCCATTTGGTTCCAGTCGCACAATTCCTCCATAGTTTATAGAATTTATTGTCAAAAAATTGCCGGCAACTACGATCTTTCCGTCAGGCTGCAGTAATGAACAGACACCTGGCCCGCCCAACCCTGTCAATCTGTTGAAATCCAGGTCTAATAAGCCATTCGCTTCCAAACGAGCAATGTTGTTTTTATAAACTCCCGTAATACGTGAAAACCCTCCTCCGATAATTATTTTTTCATCAGGCTGAAGCAACAAACTATATATTCTGGCGATATTGGTCAGTTCTGTAAAGGTACTATCTTCCACCCCATCCGGATTTAATCTGACAAGGGCATTAGTAATAGTATTGGGAAAACCCGGCACTATTACTTCCGATTCTACAACCATTAGTATTTTATCATCCGGCTGAACAATCACTCTGGATACACCAACCGATGTGCCTAATAACGCACTTAGGTCAAAGGAATTATCAACAGTACCATCCGGCAATAAACGAAACATATTTTCATAATTTGACCCGTTAAAAGATGTAAAGCTTCCTGCAACCGCTATTTTACCATCACTTTGAATGGCAATATCTTTAACCTGACCCGCAATTCCCAGGTTAGTTGGAAAGGATGCGTCTAAACTCCCATCGGAATTTAATCGCGCCAGGCAATACAGCGAACTTCCGTTTACTACCGTAAAAGCACCTCCCAATAGTATCTTACCATCATTCTGCAAAGCAATTGACAGGATTTGGTAATCCGTACCAGAAGCGATAAATGTAGTATCCAAAGAACCATCCGGAAGTATGCGGGCAATATGATGCCTCACCTGTGATCCGGATCCCAATTGAAAATTTCCTGCAATGATCATGCTTCCATCCGGTTGGATCAATACGTTACGAATGGAGCCATTTGTAGAAAAATTCAACTGAAAACTTGAATCCGGACTGCCATCCGGGTTTAATCTTGAAATATCACGGTGGTCCAATCCAAATTCATCGATAATGAAATCCCCTACAACAATGATTTTACCATCGTTCTGTACTTTCAAGTCGTTAACAACTGAAATACTATAACTTGGAGGATGAAAACTGGTGTCAACCGATCCGTTTGTGTTCAGCCTTGCAATTTTTAACTGGGTTAAATTCATCGATTGCAAATCTCCGGCGATAATCACCTTCCCATCTGTTTGGATATCTGAAGCAAAGATCTCTCCGCCACATCCATATCCTTGATTATATCCCAGATCACTTGGATTGAATGTTAAATCATTCGTGACGGATTGTGAGAAACTCACAACTGAAAGGTGGAGAATGGTCAGAATAGTTAGAATACGATTCATAGTGTTAAATTGATTTTTCCAAAAATACAAAAATCCGCCCACCAAAAGATGAACGGACTTTCAATAGTTTATTTAACAAGACATTACTGCTTCACTACACGCTGAACACTATGTCCGTTTGAGTTTCTAAAATCAAACAAATAAACCCCGCGTTCGAAGTTTTGCAGCGAAATGATTTCCTGATTTTGGATCTGATCTTTCAACACCATTTTCCCCTGTGCATCGTAGACCGTCAGTTCTGCATCCGAACCGGAGAAGTTGATGTGGACCTGGTCGTTGGTTGGGTTGGGGTAGATTTCAAAAACTGAAGAGGCAAGACTCACAACAGATGCTGTTCCGGCACCGTCCGCTATATACACCAATTGTGTGTATGAATAAAAATCATCTTGTGATTTAAACGGACAGTAGAACCCGATTTGAATATAGTACATTCCTGGTCCCAGGAACAAATCGTATAAGGTTGAATCTGTGTGCGTACCCGTCGAATCAATTACTGTCCAAACCAAATTTAATTGATTCCCAATCACTGTACCACTTACTATATACATGGTATCAATCGTCTGATAATCGATATTGCAATTTTCAATGGTTATTCCAAACAAACTGTATAAACCTGAATTTGAAAGTGTGTCTAAAACAAAGATCCCCGAATCTTGTCCGATGACAAAGAGTTGTATAATGGAATCATTGTAAAAATCATATACCTTTAAATTATGAATTCCGGCACATAACGAGTCAATAGTGATTGATCCGTTTGAATATCTCGGGGGATCATTGTCCACAACGAAAGTGAAGCCAGGGGCACCGGTTGTTTCAATAAGTGCACTTCCGGAGCAGGTATTATAAAAACTCGGATGTGTAAATACATTAACAGTAAACGGAAGCGGTGTAAAGCTTGCAAAATCATGTACTTCATAGATATGCCCCGTTGCACCTTGAGCAGGTCCGAAATCCGATCCCGCAACAACCAGGGTTGAGTCGAAAATACACAGCGCTCCTGTAGGCCCGTAAGGACCCGTCGGGTTTAAATTCCATGGACTAATGATATCATTAAACAGATCCAATTCTGCCACATAGTTTCGTTGTTGCCCGTCAATAGTGGTAAAACGTCCTCCCAAATATGATTTTGTTCCGAATGTTTCAATACTTCTTACATAGTCATTCGGATTCACATCCAATGAATTCAAGTTGCCGGTTGCCACTTGTATTGAAGCAAAGTAATTGCGATTGGTAGAATTAACGGTTGTAAAGTCTCCTCCAACCAGAATTTCATTTCCGTTTTGGGAGACCGCACGTACCTTTCCATTGAATTCCGGGTTCCAGGAATCAAGAGTTAAAGACCCTAAATTAAATCGTGCAATTCTCATTCTGGAAGATGCTCCGGAACTCGTAAAATCACCTCCCGCGTATAAATAACCATTTGAAATATAGACTGTATGAACAGTATCATTTAATTGTGGATTCCACGATTGAATGCTTCCGGTAGTTTCGTTGATTGCTACAAGATTCCCATAAGAAGTTCCATTTACCTGTGTGAAAGCTCCTCCTACAAAAATCATCGAATCTAATGAACGGATGCTATAAACCGCACCATTTACAGATGGGTTCCAGGAAAGTAAATTGCCGGTTGCACGGTCAAATGACGCAAAGTGATTTCTGGGAACTCCGTTTACAGTTGTAAATTCTCCTCCTATCAGGATTTTGTCTGTTGTAAGGTGTACAGCATTTACCAATCCGTTTATCTGAGGATTCCAATTTGTTGGAATTCCTGTTGCATGATCAATTGATGCCAGGTAGCTTCTGTATTTTGTTCCTATACTATAAAAGCTCCCCCCGATATATACCGTTGAACCGGCAATCTCGATGGAACGAATTGTTCCTGACAATATACTTGGATTCCAGTCCGTTAATTGATCGCTTTCTAGGTTATATGCCGCCAGGCCTTGTCTTTCAATGCCATCAACGTGGGAGAAGTTCCCGCCAAAGTAGATGATCGAATCTTTCAGGCTAATTCTTTCAACATCTCCGGTTACATCAGCGCTCCATGGATAAAGGGATCCATCATGCCTGTTGGCAACCGCAAAACTATTTCTCGGTTGGGAGTCCACTTGGTTGAACTGACCAACGATAAACAATGAATCGCCTTTAATCAAAAGATCATAGATATTCCCGTCCGTACTGATTTCCACGTCACTTAAGCTATCCCCTACAATTGTCCCAAAAGAGTCTCTCATTTCATAAATGGATGCAAATCCACTTCGCGATTGACCGTTCACTGTAAAGATCGGGCCACTAATGTATACCGTTGAATCGATAATTTCGATATCTGTTACATACCCGGTAATATCCGGTTGCCAGATTGAAGCTGTTCCGCTTGGTAAATCAAAACGAACAAGATTGTTATAAGTATTTGAACCGGTAAAATGTGTAAAGGTCCCTCCGACATACAGTCCGTTATTCTTAGCTACAATGGAGTAAATGCTCCCTGAAAAACCCGGTGCCCAATTATAAAGAGAGGCATCCGAAGCACTTAATGCTGCAAAACAATAACGGGTTTCTCCGGCAATTTGTCCAAAAGATCCTCCGATGAAGAGAGAATCTCCAACTAATGTCATTGATCGAACTATGGATGGTGGATTTCCTTCCATATGAGCATCCCAGGATGTAACATTTCCGGTTGCATCTATATGTGCTACAAATTTTCTAAGGCTGTCCCCAACTTGTGTGAAATTACCTCCGATGAAAAAGCCGCCATTTCCATCCGAAACAGCACACATGACATTGGAGTTCGGATTTGCAAACTCATAATTGGGCAAGCCCGTTTGCAGATTGACCAATGAACCATTCGGCTCCGTCGGAGGTGTAAACTTCGTGAAATTACCCCCTATGTACAATAAGTTACTGGTAGTATCCATTTCCAGGTCGTAAACATCAGAAGTTGGAGTCCAAAAGGGATGAGAAGTAGTTTGTGCACTTAGATTAAAGCTCAGGCACAAAAACAAAATCAGGTAGTTTATCTTCATAGTTAAGAAATTACATCTGTAAAAATACAAAAATCCGCCCACCAACAGATGAACGGATTTCACTATAACAATTTAATAATGCTCAATTATGCCTCCACATGCATGTAGCTCTCAACACTCGGACAAGAACACACTAAGTTTCTGTCTCCGTAAGCGTTGTCTACACGGCGTACCGGCACCCAGTACTTCCACTCTTTCAGGTAGGCAACCGGGTAAGCTGCTTCCTGCGGAGAGTATGGGTAGTTCCAGTCTTTGTTGATGATACAGTCTGCTGTGTGCGGAGCGTTCTTCAACAGGTTGTTTTCTTTGTCTGCATGACCGTTCTCGATTTCTTTGATCTCAGCTCTGATCTTGATCATGGCTTCGATGAAACGGTCCAATTCTTCTTTGTCTTCAGACTCTGTCGGTTCAACCATCAATGTTCCTGCTACCGGGAATGATACCGTTGGTGCGTGGAATCCGAAGTCGATCAAACGCTTCGCCATATCTGCAACTTCTACGTCTGCTGTTTTCTTGAAATCACGGCAGTCCAGGATCATTTCGTGTGCTACTGTTCCGTTCTTACCGGTGTACAATACGTCGTAATGACCTTTCAATTTCGCTGCAATGTAGTTTGCGTTCAGGATCGCTGCTTCTGTAGATTGGCGCAATCCATCTGCTCCCAGCATTTTGATGTATCCGTAAGAGATCAGTAAGATCAATGCACTTCCGTAAGGTGCTGCGGAAACTGCGTGGATCGGTGTGTTTCCTCCTGCTGCAACAACCGGGTTACTTGGTAAGAATGGAGCCAAATGTGCTGCCACTCCGATTGGTCCCATTCCGGGTCCACCACCTCCGTGAGGAATCGCAAATGTTTTGTGTAAGTTCAGGTGACAAACGTCAGCACCGATATTTCCCGGATTCGTTAATCCAACCTGTGCGTTCATGTTTGCACCGTCCATGTATACTTGTCCACCGTTTTCGTGGATGATAGACGTGATCTCACGGATGCCTTCTTCGTAAACTCCGTGTGTTGACGGATAAGTCACCATCAAACCTGCCAACTCGTTCCCGATTTGGTTCGCAACGGTTCTTAATTCGTCGATATTGATATTTCCGTTCTCGTCACAACCTGTAACAACCACTTCCATTCCTGCCATTACTGCAGAAGCCGGGTTCGTTCCGTGTGCCGATGAAGGAATGATCATTTTTGTACGCTGCTTGTCGCCACGGCTTTCATGGTATGCTTTGATTACCATCAATCCGGCGTACTCACCTTGTGCTCCTGAATTCGGTTGCAAAGACATGGCTGCAAACCCGGTGGATTCACACAAGTCTTTTTCCAACTGGCGGAACATAGCGTGGTACCCTGCTGCCTGCTCAACCGGAGCAAACGGGTGCATATTTGCGAACTGAGGATTCGTGATCGGAATCAACTCGGAAGCCGCGTTTAGTTTCATGGTACAAGATCCCAGCGGAATCATGGAGTGAACCAATGAAAGGTCTTTATTTTCCAAACGCTTCAAATAACGCATCATTTTGGATTCCGAATGATACTTGTTGAATGTTGCGTGTGTGAATACTGCATCTGTTCGCAATACCGAAGCACTCAATGCTGATTCTGCCGTTGGTGCGCTTGCTCCGAAAATGTCCAAAATCGCTGCCACATCTTCTTTTGTGTGAGGTTCTCCGAAGCTGATAGTCAATTCAGAGTCATTGATGATGCGGAAGTTCATTTCCTTCGCTTCTGCAGCCGCTTTGATTTTTGCCGTATCTACTCCTTTCACCCAAACAGTGTCGAAGAAAGAATCGGAACCAATCTGGATCCCTGCCGCTTTTAATCCGAGAGCAGTTGAAGTTGCCAGGCTGTTTACATGCTCAGCAATTTCTTTCATTCCTGCAGGACCGTGGTACACTGCATACATGGAAGCCATTACTGCAAGCAATGCTTGCGCCGTACAAATATTGGATGTTGCTTTATCTCTTTTAATGTGCTGCTCACGTGTCTGCAAAGCCATACGCAAAGCCATGTTGTCATCCGCATCTTTCGATACCCCGATGATACGGCCAGGCATGGAACGCTTGTATTCGTCTTTTGCCGCAAAAAATGCTGCGTGAGGTCCTCCGTAACCCATCGGAACTCCAAAACGCTGGGAAGAACCGAATACGACATCAGCTCCCAGTGATCCAGGTGATTTCAACAGAACAAGGGATAAAATATCTGCAGCTACTGCTGTTCTCAACCCGTTGTTTCGGCTGATAAATCCTGCAACATCAGTAATATGTCCGTGAACATCCGGATATTGAACGATTGCTCCGAAATAAGTTCCGTCGTTTGTAAAGGTTGTTTCGTCACCTTCGATCAATTCGATCCCCAGGTTCAATGCACGGCCCAACACCACTTCCTTTGTTTGTGGGAATGCATTTTTAGAAATGAAGAATTTATTCACTCCGTCTTTAATCTCCTGGCGGGAACGTGAGTTCCAGAACAAGATCATTGCTTCGGAAGCCGCTGTTCCTTCATCCAATAACGATGCGTTTGCGATTTCCATTCCTGTTAGTTCCATCACCATCGTCTGGAAGTTCAACAAAGCCTCTAAACGGCCCTGGGAAATTTCAGCCTGGTACGGAGTATATGCAGTATACCATCCCGGATTCTCCAATACGTTACGCAAAATCACGGAAGGAACGATCGTTTCGTTGTATCCTAAACCGATGAAAGACTTGTACACTTTATTCTGAGCACCCAATGCTGTGATGTGCTGCAAATACTCTTGCTCGCTCAACGCATTGTCAATCTTCAATTCTCCTGATAAACGGATGTGTGAAGGAATGGTTTTATCGATTAATTCTTGAATTGATTTAACACCAATAGCAGCTAACATCTCAGATTTCTCAGCTGAATCAGGGCCAATGTGGCGGGATGAAAATGCACTCATAAAAATTTCACTTCTTTTTTGAAACTTACTTTTACTAGTAAGCAGGTGCAAAGATAGCGAATTTCACGTTTTATTATTTCGATTTAGTTTGGAATATTTGTTAACCGGAAATGGAGACTTTCCATAGCCGTTCAAGAATGGATTTTAAATCATTGACCGAACTGAAATCCAGGCAAAAAAGATTGTGGCTTACTCCTTACAGCTTGCCTTTCTTTCGAGCATTTCCGGACCGCTCATTTGCTCAAACTCTTTGCATTTAGCCTTCTTTGTTTGGATCAATTCTTTTACTTCTTTCTGGCCCTTTTCACTCAGCTTTTTTGTACGCAGCTCGTCGTATTTTGCATTGAGCTCATCACTGGCGCGAATACAATCGCAGATAGAATCTTCACTACAGGAGGTGAATAACAGGCTAAAAAATACCGGTAAAGCTAAAAAACGGAGTTTCATTCAGTTCATTTTAAGTGAATTCCCGTTAAAATATGCCTGTTTGCATACCATATAAAGCAGGAATGATTTACTTTGCTACTGCAAACAAATGTAATCCATGCAGACAAAACTTCCAAAAGTAGGAACCACCATATTTTCAACGATGAGCCAATTGGCAAATCAATACCAGGCAATTAATCTCTCACAAGGCTTTCCAAATTTCCCGATTGATCCTTTGATTGAAGAATTATTGGCTAAAAACAGTACTGAAAACGTGCATCAGTATACCCCAATGGCCGGGCTTCCGGCTTTATTGGAAGGAATTGCACAAATGGTACACCGTGTTTACAACCGAGAAGTCAATCCGTCTACCGAAATTTTGGTTACTGCCGGAGCCACACAGGGAATTTTTACAACACTTCAGGCATTGGTGCATCCCGGAGACGAAGTGGTTATCCTTGATCCGGCTTATGATTGTTATAGTCCGGCGGTTCATTTGGCCGGTGGAAAGGCAATCCATATTCCCATGCGGGAAGATTTCACTATCGACTGGCGCGAGCTCCGACAAACAGTGAACCAAAAAACGCGCATTTTGATCATCAATAACCCGCACAATCCTTCCGGAAAAATGATGGACCAGGAAGATTTTGATGCATTGGTACAGGTCATGGCAGACCACCCCAACCTGATGCTGTGTTCCGACGAGGTTTATGAATTCATTACTTTTGAAAAGAAGCATTTTTCCGCACATCGTCATGAAATTTTGCGGAATAGAAGCATCATCGTTTCATCTTTCGGAAAAACATTTCACTTAACCGGATGGAAAGTCGGTTACCTCATCGCACCGGAACCCATTCTGAAAGAAATCAAAAAAGTACACCAATACCTGGTATTTTCCGTGAACAGCGTGGCGCAAAAAATATTGGCGGACTATATTTCCACAACCGATGTGACAAACCTCGGTGGATTCTACCAGGATAAACGCGATCGTTTTAAACAACTCATGGCTAAAAGCAAGTTTGAATTTTTGCCCAGCGAAGGAACTTATTTCCAAACGGTGCGATACAACGCCATTTCCGATCTTCCGGATGTTTCCTTTTGCGAATGGCTTGTAAAGGATATCGGGGTAGCAGCTATACCACTCTCTGTATTCTACGAGGAGTTGAACGACTATCACACCATTCGTTTTTGTTTTGCGAAAACAGATGAAACATTAATCCAGGCAGCAGAAAGATTATGCAAAATCTAAGAATAACATTCGTCCAGGCAGATCAGCGTTGGGAAGACAAATCTGCCAACTTCAACCATTACGAGGAACTATTGAAAGCGGTTTCGGAAACGGATATTATCCTCTTACCTGAAATGTTCCAAACCGGATTTTCCATGAATGCGAAACAACTTTCCGAAAAAATGGAAAATAGTGCAAGCATTTCTTGGTTGAAGCAGCAGGCAAAAGAAAAAAAAGCCGCGTTCTATACTTCGCTTATTATTGAAGAGGAGGGAAAATACTACAATCGTGGAGTGTTTATTGAGCCTGAAGGAAAGATCACTTGTTATGACAAGCGGAAACTATTCGGAATGGCAGAGGAATCGATTTACTTCACCGCCGGCTCAAAAGAAGTCATTGTGGACTACCTGGGGTGGAAAATCAACTTGCAGATTTGTTACGACCTTCGTTTTCCGGAAAACATCCGGAATGGAGAAACGAATGGAAAGCCTGCTTATGATCTTTTGCTTTATGTGGCAAACTGGCCGGAAAGAAGGATTCATCACTGGTCAACACTTTTACCCGCACGCGCAATTGAGAACCAATGCTACGTTGCAGGGCTGAACCGTGTTGGGAATGATCATTCGGGCTTATCTTACAGCGGACAGAGCAAATTAATTAACCTCCTTGGCGAGGAACTTTCCAACCTTTTGAATTCCGAAAGCGTCATTACACAGGACATTAGCTACGATGAACTGGTTCAACTTCGCGAGAAATTACCTTTCTTAAAGGACAGTGATTACCGTTTATTTCGTAATTAATACCGTTTAATAAATAAACGGACCTTTTATGGGTCAAATAATTAAATTTAAAACTTCGTAAATTAAAGAAAACATGAAAAAACAAATTACTTTGTTATCGGGATTGTTGCTGGTTACAGGTGCTTTTGCTCAAAATGCGAAAGTAACGGCATCACCTCGAATGGCACAAACAATTAGTACTGCAAACCACAAAGCAGCTCCGGTTTCGACACCAAAAGCTTTGGGAACTACTGTCTGGTCAAGTGACTTTTCAACTCCTAGTGATTGGGTCATCGACAACGACAACCAAACGGGTGGTAACTTCGGTTGGAATATCAACGCAACAAAAGAAGGTTGGGCAAACAATGCTACGCAAGGAATTATCCTTTCCACTTCCGGAGGTAACTTCGCTGAATTAGGGAATGGAAACCCGGCAGCAACTCCTGCAACTCAGAAATTGGATGTTGATTACTATTTAACTACTGCGGCTCCGATCGATATCACAGGAGAGCCAAACCTTATTTTATCTTTCATGCAGAACGGTGCATTGTTCAATGACCTGCAGGAATTCCAGATCTCTTTGGACGGTACTACATGGGTTACTGTAGGTGATAACACGGATAAAGGAGTTTTATCTCAATCAGGTGGAGATGCTTATGCGAATCCAACTCAGGAAATAATTAACATCACTTCTTACGTTCCAAACGGATCAACTGACCTTTGGGTTCGTTTCCACTGGACAACTCGTTTTCCTCAATCCGCAACAAATCCTAACGTTTGGATTACTTACGGATGGAACATCGATGACGTAAAAATTACTACTCCTGCTGAATACGATTTAGCAATCACTAATGATTACTGGGGTACTGCAGGATTGGCATATTTCAAAATCCCTACCACTCAAATCGCTCCTATCGATTTCTCTTTGAATGTTAAGAACGAGGGTTCATTGTCCATGACAAACGTAGTATACAATGTTGCAATAACTGGTGCTGCTACTTTCAACGGGGCAAATACTCCTGCAACTATCGCTGCCGGAGCTGATGACAGCTTATTCATGTCCACTCAGTTTACTCCAAGCGTTGTTGGTACTTATAACGTAGCAAGAACTTTGACTTCAGCAGACCCTGATGATGTTCCTGCTAATAATGCATTGGGAGCAAACTTCTCTTTCGATGTAACAAACCACATCTATGCAAGAGACAATGGTGTTGCTAACGGATATACAACTAACGGTGCAGACTTGTTCCAGGCTGGAAACTTCTATGATATCTGGACTCCTCAAATTGTAAAGGGTGTTGATGTTCGTTTTGCTACAGGAACTCCGGTAAACTCTGAAGTTTATGCTAGAATTCACAAAATTGATCCGGTATCCGGAGATATCGTTTACGCTGGAGAATCTGCCGTTATTTCATTGACAGCTGCACAAATCGGTACTAACATTACGCTTCTTTTGACTAGCCCTATTCAAATGGAGGCAGGTACAACTTACTTCGTAATGGTTGGTAGCTACTCTCCTGATGTTAGAATTGCAAACGCTGGAACTTCAGTTCCTCAAACTTCATTCTTCGTAGACGGAGATGATATCACAGTACAAGCAAACAGATACTACCAATTGGAGACTCCATGGGTTCGTTTGAACTTCGATCCTTCATTAAGTGTTGAGGAATTGACTGCTGCATCTAACTTATCTGTTTACCCGAACCCGTTCGCTGGTACAACAGAAGTTAAGTTCGACTTGAAAGCTGACGCTAGCGTTTCTGCTGTTGTTACAGATCTTTCAGGACGCACAGTTGCAACAGTTCCTGCTTCTAAAATGGCTGCTGGTTCTCAAACTATCGCTATCGATGGTACTAGCTTCCAGGCTGGAATCTACAACGTAACTTTGACTGTTGGTAACGAAACAACAACAAAACGTATCGTTAAGAAATAATTTCTTTTGAAAGAACGAAATGGGGATCTGCCGCGGTGGATCCCCATTTTTTGTTTCGTAAGTTTGCAGTATGATCGAATGGGGTTTAATCGGGTTGTTCGGGTTGTGCTTTCTGGCATCAACCATTGTTCCTTTTCCTTCCGAAGCCACACTCTTATTCTTTCTGAATTCGGGAGACTATTCACCGGTTTCTGTTCTGATTACTGCAAGTCTTGGAAACTGCCTGGGTGGAAGTACCAATTACCTGCTTGGATATTATGGTCGTAAAATACTCGGAAAAAAGCAATTGATACGCAGTGAATCACTGGTTCAGCGTTATGGTTTTTGGACAGCCCTGTTTTCATGGGTGCCCGTTATCGGCGATCCTTTATTAGTTGTACTGGGAATTTACCGGGTATCTTTCAGGAAAACGATGACTTTAATGTGTCTTGGAAAAGTTGTTCGTTATTTGGTAGTTTTCTGGGCCTATCTTACAATTGCTTAAATACGATCTCACGTGCAATCCGGTCTGTTTCCACATAATCTTCATAGCCTGGTGCCGCAATGAATGGAGTCTGCATCATTACCTGCTCGTTGATCCGTGCGATATCCAAAAAACCGATTTTTTCTTCCAGGAAAAGCTGCACGGAAATCTCATTGGCTGCATTCAAAGCACAAGCGGCTGTTCCGCCCTTTTCCAAAGCATCGTAAGCCAATTGCAAATTCCGGAAAGTATCCGGGTCAGCCTTTTCAAAGGTAAGCTGGGGATAATCCAAAAAGTTGAAACGCGGAAAATCTGTTTTAAAACGCTCCGGGTAGGTTAAAGCAAACTGAATCGGCAATCTCATATCCGGAAGGCCCATCTGCGCTTTCAAACTTCCATCCTGGAACTGCACCAGCGAATGAACAACCGACTGCGGATGAACAATCACATCGATTTGTTCGTTCTTCAACCCAAACAGCCACTTTGCCTCAATCACTTCCAGTCCCTTATTCATCATTGAAGCGGAATCAATGGTAATCTTCGCTCCCATAGACCAATTCGGATGTTTCAATGCCTGGGCCGGGGTTACCAACTTCAATGTTTCTGCTTTCCAGCCCCTGAAAGGTCCGCCTGAAGCTGTGAGGTAAATTTTCTCCACCGGATTATGAAACTCTCCTACCAAACATTGGAAAATGGCAGAATGTTCCGAATCAACCGGGTAAATATTGATTCCTTTGGCACGCGCCCGTGCAGTGACCAATTCACCGGCAACTACAAGCGTTTCTTTGTTGGCCAGGGCAATATCCTTTCCTGCGTCTATTGCTGCAAGTGTTGGTCTAAGTCCTGCATATCCAACCAATGCTGTCAGGACTACATGCACTTCATGGAATTCCACTACCTGGCAGAGTGCCTTGTTTCCGGCATAAACGTGAATATCTTCTGAAAAGAGTGCTTCTTTTACTTCCTGGTATTTACTTTCATCAGCGATCACTACTGCATTTGGCTGAAATTGTCTTGCCTGTTCAATCAACAGTTTTGCATTTGACTGAGCGGTAATCACTTGCAGATCGAATTTATCCGGATAAGCCCGGATAACCTCCAAAGCCTGTGTCCCGATAGAACCCGTGGAACCAAGAATTGCAACACCTTTTTTCTGCATATAACAAAAATACCTATTTTAGTCAGATTGCATCGTAACCAAAACCTGATTTCAAGTTATTGAACGAAACCTAAAACAATTACTTATGAAAAAAGTATTTCTCTTAGCCTTATTGCTGCCAAGTGTTTCTTTTGCCTGGAAAGGCCCTCATTCAGATTCCTATATGTTAAATTACCTGCGTTGGGGAGTTAAATATGAATTTGGGAATGCGTATCAGCAAAATATGTATTACGGTGCGAAACCTGAAGTTATAAAACAAAATAAAGTCCGGACAGTGAAAGCCTTCAACATCACTAAAAAAGGACACAAAAAGGATTGGTATGAACGCACCTACGATATTTCAGGAAGATTAGTCCAAATGAAAACGGAATATGGTACTGTGAATTACAAATTCACGGATACTTTATTGAGCGAAATCCATAACACCACGAAAAAGTATGCTTTCAAGACACTGATTTCCTATGATTCCGAGTCCCGGATTACAAAAGTCCAATCCTTCAAGGATGAAAAGTTAACCGCAGAAACCAATTATGTTTATTTCAACGGAAACCAGGCCTCATTGGTCGAAAAGAAGATCTTTGGAAAGAAAGAAAAAACCTACAGACTTGAAACCGATTACGATCAATTATTGAAAAAAACTACGGAGTCCCGTTATTTGATCAACGGCGAATTGAAAAAGCGATGGACTTACAGCTGTGACGAAAAGGGAAAGATCCAGGAAACAAAAATTGAAGAGGTTACCCAGTGCCAGTATTACAGCTCCAATAACGACGGTTCATACATCAATTATATGCGAACGATCGAAGACGGGAAAGACTATTTACAGGAAACGTCATTCAGCAAAGACTCCGTGCTTACCGAATACAAACGCTTCCTGCACGATTCCATTTTGGTGAATCACAATACATACTCAAAAGAAAAAGATGTATTTGAGGGGTATTCCAAAAAAGGGAAGCGGAGTTACAGGCTGATAGAAGAAAAAGACGATCATGGAAATATTGTGAAACGCATGGACCTTTACAAAAGATCGGATAAACACACCATTACAACCACCTCCGCTTATTCGGAAAAGAACCTGATCCGGGAGGTAACTTATAACGACGGAAGGAAAGTACAATTCGAGTATACCTATTTCTAAAGGGAACACTAAATTTGCTGTATGAAATACCGCATTTTATCCGACGAAGAACTGCAGCACCTGGAAGGCGATCTAAAAGCTTTTTTGATCATCAACGGCGTTCATGGCGAAGAATGGGCCGAACTCAATCAAAAGGAGCCTCAAAAGGCCCTGGAACTCGTTGAACTTTTTTCGGACCAGGTATTGCAGACGGTTTATGAAAAGGTGAAATTCCTGGAACACCGCACCCCGGATTCCTGTATCGTATTCCATTTGGGAGAAATTGAGCAGGAATTAATTGCTATTCAGAAGAATCCCGGATCTGCCGTTGACCTTTCAAGCGTGAATGGAATTCATGAAGCATTAACCAATAAACCTAAGGACCTTTCTTTTTTTACCAGTAAGAAAAACTACAACGACTCGCGGGAAATGGAAATTCACCAGTTAATCACGCAAGGTGCCGTTCTGTCGGATGCTGTTTTTTGGAATTCTCTGAAGGAAATTTTGTAGGATTTTACCCAATGCTAGGAAAGCATAAGTAAATTGCACAGTCAAATCAGACAATTACTCACTCAAAATTTGCTTAAATACAATCTGCAAAAAAAGTAATTGGAACTCTGTTGAGAAAGCTTAGTTTTACCCAAGCACCCCGACTTAATTTATTATGAAAATTCGTTTTACTTACTTACTATTCGGACTACTTTTCTTAGTCCTTTCTGCTTGCTCAAACTCCAATATAGATGATCGACTGGTCAAGAAATGGACACTTGTAAAAGTAGACGGTTTTGGTCCCGATAAAGACAAGATTTTAGGGATCAACAATATTTATTTTGATCTGAAAGACGACGAAACTTTTAAGGGTCGTTGGTATGATCAAAACAACATGACAGATTTTATCGAAATGGAAGGAAAGTGGCTCAGCACTCAATATGATGATAAGATCGATCTGTTCTTATTCTATGGTCCCAACCAAAAAAAGTCAATCATTTTCAATATCTCAAAAGTTGAAGGAGATGATATGACGATGCGCATTTCTGAAATAGACCATTTCTTTAAGGCGAAATAAACAATATAAACCAATAACCGATGAGGGGCTTCGGCCCCTTTTTTATTGCAGATACTTCAGGAAAGGATATACAGAAAGCAAGACGGATACACTATATTTGTCCTCATGGAACTTATCAAGGCATTTGAAAATCGTTTTGGAGCTCACAGGGTGAAAGCTATCCGAAATCCTTTGCACAACGAACAGGAATTAATCCTTCTTTTTCTTGAACTGGATGTTCCTGTAACTGTTTTAATGACTGCCAGACTTTCCGAATACCAAATGCCGGTGCTTGATAAATGGGTCGGCAGGGAGTTTAACGAGATTTATTTTTGCTTACCTGCTTATTGGAATTTTGAGGACTATGACAATCCCAATTTTTCCTGGATATACACATGGATCTACAAATTGGAACGTTTTGTACGGGACAAAAATACTTGGTTCGGTCCCGGGCATACTATTCCAACCGGAAATCCGGAAGTTCCGATTTCCAGCTTGATGAAGCAGGAATATTTCATTTTTTTGGACCCTATCTTACTTCAAAAAGAGCTTAGCCCTGTTTCTGTCTCTGGCAAAAACATTCATTTCCTTAGCATCGTTCCTATTTTCGGAGACGAATTAGATTTCAAGATGGGCAAGGGTACGCAAAAATTTGTACGCCGATTCATTCAGCGAAACCTGGATGAAAAATTGGACGATTACCGCAGCTCCGTACTAAACAGTCGTCTGCGTTTCTTCTGATTACTTTAGTTTCGTGAAAAAAGCTTGTGCGGATTCTACTTCCTTTTTTGCGTTTCCAATCCAGATATGATCATCATAAATGACGAAAGGGCGCTTCAAAAAAGTATACTCTTCCAGCATGTATTTGCGGTAATCCGCTTCCGTCAAATTCATTTCGTGTAATCCCTGAGAACGGAATTTCATCGCTCTCTTGGAAAACATTCCTTCATAAGAGCCGACTTTTTCCTTCAACCAATCGAGGGTTGCTGCATCAATATTGGTTTGTTTGATGTCGATCAGTTCCACATCTTTTGGCAAGTCTAAAGCCTTCATAATCTTTTGACAGGTGTCACAAGAGCTTAAGTAGTAAAATCTTCTCATGGAATCTGCTATTAACGGTTTTGCATGTATTCGTCGTTTCTTTTTCGGTCTTCCGGTGTTCCCGTGTTACAACCATTCGATTTTTTGGTGAAATGGTGGATCCAGCGAATTTGGAACTGAACCGGCCAGTAGTTACTTGAAAACCACTGAACAGTTGGTCTTGCATGGTTCGGCTCGTAAATTCCGATTGCAGGAACCAGGAACCCGAATGTCAAATAATCACCTCTTCGGATCGTTCTTGTAAAGCCCAGATGCAGGTGGAACTGCGCCATAAAATCCTGTTGGAACTTTAAAGGTGCGACTGTGGGAGCGTAAGGTGCTTTGGGAGCCGGAAGCGCATTAAACAGGAAGTTAAAGCCTAAACCGGTTTCCAAATGCCAGCCATCTGCAATCTTGGTAAAACGGTCGATCGTCACGCGAGCCGTCAAATATCCGTTGTAGAAAGAACCTGTACTTTCATCAAATGAAGAAGCCCCCGTACCCGGATTGAATAATTCAAAGCGTGTTCGCTCACTTCCGCCGATGTAATTAAAGCCCAAACCCCAATCCAGGCGGTGGAACAAATTTGCTCCAATCCACTTGATTTCTCCCTTGTCTCCACGTTTTTTGTACCATGCATCCAAAACACGCGACTTTTTCAAGCGGTAATGTGCTGCTCCTATTTCAATAAATGCCCCTGGTTTCCCAATTGGGTCGACTTGCGCCGTAACCGGTCTTCCATTAACATCCGTACCTGAATATTCGGTAATTTTCGGATTGGTAAAGGTATAATTCGGTCCTATTGAGATTTGAATCCCATCTTTTGTCAATTGCCGGTAATCACGCGCACCACCAAAAAAGTCCTTTCGACTTTTCCCTTTCAGATTTCGTGATTGACCAAACGAAAGTCCGGTAATGGCAATGAACAAAATACAAACGACAAATTTCATGGTCTAATTTTTTATAAATATGATAAGTTTCCGGATTGGTTACGAAATAAGTTTCATTATTTTTTCCATTACAAGTTGTTCATTGCACCTTTTGCTTTCTTTTCCAAAAAAAGAAATAAACAACCGCACTTAACCAGAAAGGCATTGTAAGATATCCATAAAGCAATACGAAAACTACTCGTCCAAATGATAGCGCTCCGGTTGGACCGCCATAAATCATCTGCCAACCCGTAAGGTGATCAATCGGCGCATAAAAAGGCGGGCTTTCTCTATTCTGTTCAATCAAACCTACCATTAATTCTATCCTTGAAGACTGAGTTTCAAGTGCAGGTTTATTAATGAAGTAGTAATCGATTACCTCATAAAGGTAAAACAGGTGATAACTCAATATCACCAATCCAATAGCAGTAAATACAAGTTTCCAATAACGAAGTTCATTCAGTTTGTGTGTAACATATATTAACGCCCAAACCAATACACCAATTCGGATAAAATCCCAATACATCAAATCAATCGTACTGGAAGCCATCAATTCAACCTGATCATCTCCGGTATGAAACTTTTTTAAACCCAATGAAATAGCAATGTTCAAGACTGTAAGGATTCCTCCGAATAGTAAAATACTCTTCAGGATCCGTTTCGGGTCTTGCTTCATTATTCGCGGCATTACGAAATAAGTTCCAACATTTTTTCCATAACGAATGGTTCATCCCATCTTTCATGAATATTTTCAATCTTCAAAATCTCCTGCATCAGGGCATCTTGTTTTTTTCCATTTCGCAATGCATCACTGTAGCGCGTGTTGCTGAATGTAACCTGCGAATAAAGCGGAGTCCACTTATCCGGATACAGTCGGGAGAATTTTCCTTCGATCTTTTTCTGCAGCAAAAACTCCGGATCCGCAGTTTTATCTCGCATTTCCACGTAATTATCCAAAGCCAGATCCAAAATTGCATTGGCATCCGGAACCCGCTGGTCGGAAAAACGGCTCAACAAACCGGTCCAGTCTCCCTTGCTTTCATCGTACATTTCATTGAAAACGGTACAATCCTCGAACCCGCAGTTCATTCCTTGTCCGTAAAACGGAACAATAGCATGTGCCGCATCTCCAAGTAAAACAATGTTGTCTTTGTAGTTCCACGGCTCACAACGAACCATAATCAATGAACTGGTCGGATTCGCAAAATAATCGTCCAACAGAGTCGGCATCATCTCCACCGCATCCGGGAATGTTTTATCAAAAAAGGCCGCAACCTGCTCACGTGTTTCAAGCGTTTCAAAAGATGTTTCCCCTTCCATCGGGAAGAATAAAGTACAGGTGAAGCTTCCGTCCAGGTTCGCCAATGCGATCATCATGAATTCACCTCTCGGCCAGATATGCAAACAGTTCTTGTCCAATTTATGACTTCCGTCTTCGTTAGCAGGAATGACCAATTCTTTGTATCCGTGATCCAAATATTTTTGGGAATAATCAAAAGTCATGGATTTCTGCATCCGCATACGAACTGCTGAATAAGCTCCGTCGGTAGCAAAGATTTTATCCGATTCGAATTGTTCTACCTGGTTCGTTTTTTCGTTTTGGAATGAAAGTGTATTTGTTTTCAGGTTTACATCCAGGCATTTCCTGTCGAAGAAATATTCAATATTCGGATAATTATCTGCCAGGTTCATCAACTTCTGGTTCAACCCTCCGCGTGAAACGGAATAGATTGCTTCGTTGTTCACCCCGTAAGGCTGGTAAGTCAGGGTTCCGTCCAGGGCATGCATGCAGCGGTTATACATCGGAATGGCAATTTTGCGGATATCTTCGGCGATACCTGCAATTTCAAGTGCTTTCCACCCACGGTCCGATAGTGCTAAGTTAATTGACTTCCCACCAACCAAAGCTGCTTTTCTTAAGTCCGGTCTTCTTTCAAATACAGAAACCTGGTATCCTTTCTGTGCCAGTAAAATGGCTTGTAAACTTCCTACAAGTCCCGCTCCTACTACTGCTATTTTTTTCATATGTATTTCATTTACCACATGGGTCACATAGAGCACATAGTAAATCTGCGTTCTTCTGCGTCCTCTGCGGGAGATTTTTAAATGCCTTTTATACTTAAAATATATGCTGCTCCTACTGCTGCTCTATGATTGCTTCTTCCAAATACTTCCCCAGGAAATAAACATCCTCAAACGAATTATACAACGGAACCGGCGCTACACGAATGACATTCGGTTCTCTCCAATCTGCAACTACTCCCTTTTCAGAGATCGCATCAAAAATTTGCTTTCCTTTTCCATGAACCAGGATAGATAACTGCGCTCCTCTGCGTTTCGGTTCTTTCGGTGTGATGATTTCAAAACGGCATTTATCAGCGTATTTTTCCGATAATCCATCCAAAATAAACTCCAGGTAACCGGTCAGGACCTCACTTTTCGCCTTTAGCTTGTCCATTCCGACTTCGTCAAAAATCTCCAGGGATGCCCAATGAGCTGCCATTCCCAAAACCGGTGCATTACTCAGCTGCCAGCCTTCTGCTCCTTCCATCGGAACAAAACCGGGCTCCATTTGAAAACGGGTACTTTTATCGTATCCCCACCATCCTGCAAAACGTGGAAGTGATGCATTTTTCGCATGTTTTTCATGAACGAACATCCCGGAAACTCCTCCCGGACTTGAGTTCAAGTATTTATAGGAACACCAGGCAGCAAAATCAACCCCCCAATCGTGTAATTTAACCGGAATATTCCCGGCAGCGTGAGCCAGGTCAAATCCGACCATTGCTCCAACTCCCTTTCCGGCTTTGGTAATTGCTTCCATATCCAGCAATTGTCCGGTATAGTAATTTACTCCCCCAAACATAACAAGTGCCAGAGAATCTCCCAATTCAAGAATCTTCGCCAGGATATCTTCATCTCTCAAAGTATGTTCTCCTTCTCTCGGGCTCATTCCCACCAAATCCGTTTGCGGGTCCAAACCATGGAAACGTACCTGGGATTCCAAAGCGTACAAATCACTCGGGAACGCTTTTGCTTCACATAAGATCTTGGTTCTTGTCCCTTTTGGCTGATAGAATGAAACCATCAATAAGTGCAGGTTGGTTGTCAGGGAATGCGTTACCACAACTTCCTTTGGCAATGCACCCACAATTCTCGCAGAAGCATCTGTGAGGAATTCATGGTATTTGTACCAGGGATTTGTCCCGTGGAAATGCCCTTCTACTCCCCACTTTGCCCAGTCGTCCAATTCCAGGTTTACTTTTTCACGAACAGTCTTCGGTTGTAAACCCAACGAGTTTCCAGTGAAATATCTCACAGGATTGCTTGTGAAAGTTGGAAAGTGGAAACGGTCTCTATAGGCTTTCAATGGATCTGCTGCGTCCATTTGTGCAGCAAACTCGGGAGTAAATTCGTATTTCATCTGATAAATCGATTGTTCTGTTGAGAACGGGTAAAAAATATGTTTCAAATGTAACCAATCTTCATGATTTTTTAACGACAGAAGGAGCATGTTTCTTTACAATGCTTTGAAAGCAATTTCTTTTTAATGATTCAAAGTATAAATCAGTCTTTCAAGAATAAACTCGTTGGGACGGAATATTGCGGAATTACGTCGTGCGTAACAGACGTGACTATTCGGGATTTTAAATCCACTAAGACCCTGCTCTCACAGTCTTTAGAATTTCAAGATCCCTTTTTTAACTTAGAATCATTCAAAATTCCACCTTTCTTCCATAAGTCTGCCAATCGATTAGTACCTTTGCATCAAATTAAAATACCGTCACAATGGCAGCAAATAAACTCAACAGAGCAACCTCCGAAGCACTTTACGAAAAAGCGAAAAATTACTTCCCGGGAGGAGTGAATTCACCTGTAAGGGCATTTAAATCTGTTGAGGGTTCTCCTTTATTTATTAAAAAGGGAGACGGCGCTTACATTTGGGACGAAGACGACAATCAATTCATAGATTTTTGCGGAAGTTGGGGACCTCTTATTTTAGGTCACAACCATCCGAACGTATATGCAGGAACCATTGCTGCTCTTGGAAACGGAGCGAGTTTCGGGGCGCCTACTCGCCTTGAAAATGAACTTGCAGAATTGATCCTTTCGAGGAATCCGTTTATCGATAAGATTCGATTTACCAGTTCGGGAACAGAAGCTGTGATGTCTGCAATCCGCCTGGCAAGAGGTTATACCGGAAGAAACAAGATTGTAAAATTTGAAGGATGCTATCATGGTCACAGTGATTCGTTACTGGTAAAAGCAGGTTCCGGTTTGGTGACTTTCGGAAATACTTCCAGTGCCGGAGTACCTGAAGCATTTGCCAATGAAACATTGGTTCTTCCGTTGAATGATTCCGAAGCTTTACAAAGTTGTTTCGAGCAATTCGGGAAAGAAATTGCCTGTGTGATCATAGAACCGATTCCCGCGAATAACGGATTGTTACTACAAGAATTGAGCTTCCTGAAAGAATTACGCGAAACATGTACCAAATACGGCGTTTTACTGTTCTTCGACGAAGTTATTTCCGGATTCCGGGTAGCATTTTCAGGAGCGGCCGAATACTATGGAATTGCTCCCGACCTGGTTACCTATGGAAAAATCATTGGTGGCGGACTGCCTGTTGGAGCTTATGGGGCGAAAAAAGAGATCATGGCAAGTGTAGCTCCCGACGGACCGGTTTACCAGGCAGGAACCTTATCCGGAAACCCGGTTGCCATGGCAGCAGGTTTGGCACAGTTGACCGAATTGAGTAAACCCGGATTTTACGAAGACCAGGAGCGCAGAACTAAATTGTTCACAGACCAAATCAACTCGCACGCGAAAACAAAAGGATATGCTTTTGAATTGGTAACGATCGGTTCTATTTTCTGGATCTCATTTGATAACTCCAAACACATTCGTGCGGCAGAAGAGATTAATCCCGATATGACAAACTTCAAGCATTTACATCGGGCATTGCTGGAAGAAGGATTCTACATGGGGCCGAGTGGATACGAAGTAGGTTTCATTTCTCAGGCACATACAGACGAGATCCTCAATAAAGCAGCGAGCTTGTTTATTACTGCTTTAGATCGGATTATGAATTGAAAACGTAAAATTGAAAAGTAAAGCAGGATTTAAAATCTTTTCAATTTTAAAATTCTCCATTTTCAATTAGTTGTATCTTTCGGATATGAAATCTGCACTGGAAATATTACCGATCGGAACGTACTTTTACTTTCGTAAGGATTCACTTTACTACCTGTTCCAACTGCTGGAATTTTCTCCCAATCAAGTACTGGTGCAAACTTTTTGGTCAACAACCAACGTTCCATCCATGGACAAGCTCTACCAATTCGATGTTAAAAGCGCCTGTTCGGAATTTGACGAGCAATTCGACGAGTTGGTTGAAATCGGGAAGGAAGAAATTACGTCAGAACAGCAAAAGGAAATCATTCAGTTCCGGAAAATAAAAGCAAGTAAGGTTGCCCGGGAAGCTGGATTTTTAACGCTTAAAAGAGAAGCTTTGGAAGCTTTTGAAAAGGGAGAATACCGGGAAGCCGTTCGCCTGTTTTCATTAGCAGCACCGTATTCCAAATACGATATAGAGCTGTATGAAAAACGCGGTTTATCTTACCTGAAGTTGGAACAATACTCCGACGCGCTGGCAGATTTTGATTATTACCTCATCCACGATCCAAATAATGAGCGTGTTCGTGAAGCATATCAAAAAACAATTTCAATAAAAAAACAGGGGTGAAAAATTTTTCACCCCTGTTTTTATATCCAGTCTTTTACCACTTTTTTGGCCAGTTTCTTGCGCAGTTTTCGCAATACTTTATCCCGCGAGTTGATCCCGCCGATTTTCAATAAATCCGTGTAAACCAATTTTCCTTCCCGGTAAAAATGGAATTCGAAGGTTACCGAAACAATGTCTTCTTTATAAATCGGGAATAGGTTGTCTGCAGCCAGGTCTTCCGCCAAAGTCATATTTCCGCTTGAAGGTCTGAAACGATTGTCAAAACCACGAACCGAAACCAGCATCAGGGTATTAATCCCCTTAGCTTTCAATACCTGTGTCAAAGAATCTGTCATTAAAACCTGCGGATCTCCACCGGCCTTCAATACATTCAGCGAAACTGTATTCTTAATCTTGGTTTTTGAAAGCACATCCGACACAGCAATTTCTAATGAAAATTGATCTGATTCCTTATCCAGATGACTAACAACAAGCGCGTTGTTTAGTTTCAACGGTGGAAACTTTGCCTGTGAAAATCCAAGCAGACAGGCGCTTAAAAACAAGAAACTTAAAAGTGATCTCTTCATAATTAAAATATTTGTTCTGCAATAGCTTTAACGCTTTCAGAGGTTGACATCGTATAATAATGGATTCCGGGTACATTGGCTTTTTTGAGTTCCTGCGACTGATGAATTCCCCATGCAACACCCACTTCAAAAACCTCTTTATTGCTCTTGCATTTGATCAAATCCTTGCTCAATTCTTCCGGAAAGTCGATATGGAAAACCTTTGGCAAGAAGGAAATATGGTTCAGCGTTGTGATCGGTTTGATTCCCGGAATAATCGGAACAGTAATTCCAATGGCGCGGCATGCGTCCACAAAATCGAAATACTTCTGATTGTTAAAGAACATCTGCGTTACAATGTATTCGGCTCCTGCATCCACTTTGGCTTTCAGATAAAGCAAGTCTGTGCTCAGGTTCATGGCTTCGAAATGTTTTTCAGGATAGCCGGCCGCCCCGATACAGAAATCCGTCGGTGCCAGTTGAATATCATCTACCAGGTAATTTCCTTTATTCATTTCCGCGATTTGCTCAATAAGTTCAACCGCGTACTTATGTCCTTCCGGATCCGGTTTGAAGGTCGATTCCGTCTTGATAGAATCACCACGTAACGCCAGTACATTGTCAATTCCTAAGAATTGCAAGTCAATTAAGGCATTCTCCGTTTCCTCACGGGAGAATCCTCCGCAAATTAAATGCGGAACAGCATCTACATAATATTTGTTCATAATCGCCGCACAGATACCAACCGTTCCAGGTCTTTTTCGGATGGCGATCTTTTCAAGCAAACCTTTCTCGCGCTCTTTGTAGATAAATTCTTCACGGTGATAGGTTACATTGATGTACTTCGGTTTGAATTCCATTAAGGGGTCAATACCGTCGTAAATGGATTGAATATTCGCTCCTTTTAACGGAGGTAAAATTTCAAATGAAAATAGCGTGTCTTTCGCTGCGTTTAAATGATCGATAACTTTCATGCCTTCAGAGAGGATATATTATAATTCGTCGCCAAAGATACATGAAATCTTATCTAAAGTGCCTATTTCATTAAATTTCCCGATTTGCAAATAATGTTAAAAAGAACTTAGTTATGAAACAAAATCGAAATGCGTCCGTTATCTTTGTATACGCTATCATCAGAAACAAATAAAATACTTTGGTACGTTATTTGCTCTGATTTTAGAGGTTAGTTTTCATAAGTAGTAGTAGTTTAGGTTGGAACAAGAGAGGAGCGCCTGCTTCTCTCTTGTTGTTTTTAGGAAGTTTGGACTTACCCCGTGAATGGAAAAAGCTAAGGGATAAAAAACATGATGGATACCAATTTAAGAACGCTTTATATACCTGTTCAACCAACAGTCAGGCAATCCGACGATAACGTTACCTACGCCGAATTTCTACCGGAACTCAGGCTTCAATCTTTCATTTATTGCTATTGGCAGCTTAAAACCACACGGGAACTTTCCAAACCATTTAATTACCGGGTTGTGGCTGACGGTTGTATCGATATTTACTTTGAGCTCACTAATCCGGAGCAGAATTATGTAATGGGATTCTGCAAAAAGTTTACGGAATTCCCGCTTGATAACAGCTTCAATTATGTGGGGGTTCGTTTTCTTCCAACGATGTTTCCGCAGCTTTTCAAAATAAATGCAATGGAATTGAGTAATCGGTACGAACATTTGAAAGTTGTTTCTCCGCAAACATCAGATTTTATTTACAGCCATTTTAACGAAGCACTCCCACCCGAAAAAATGAAAAAAATACTCGACGAGTATTTCCTGAATTTGGTTTCAAAAACATCTTTTGATCACGATAAGCGATTATATGATGCTTTAGAAATCATTTTGAAAAATTTTGGTGTGATCGACATCGAAACGGATTTAGATACCGGCATCAGTTCAAGACAGCTCCGCAGACTTTTTGAATTTTATATCGGCGACACTGCCAAGACATTCAGCAAGGTTGTAAGGTTTCAAAACATTTTGAGAGCCAAACCTTCCAAACAAAGTTTACAGCAAAACAAATTGTTCTTCGATGCAGGTTATTATGACCAGTCGCACTTCATCAAAGAGTTCAAGAATTTTTACGGTGTAACTCCCGGAAAGGCATTCGGCAGATAAACTTGTCCGATTTTTACTATTTCTTCCTTTTCGTTTGAGCAAACTTTGCAACGTAATCAAATTCGAAGAAATGAAGCAGACAGTTTTATTCCTGACAACATTTTTGTTCCTTACAACAATGTTCTCGCAAACAAGTTCAACAATTAAAACCCACATAAGTATGAAATTAAATGCCGGAATCATCACACCAAAATTGGCAGAAACAAAAGCATTCTACACAGAAATCCTGGGCTTTGGCGTAACATTTGAAAATGAATTCTATCTTTTGCTGCACACACCCGATCACCAGGCGGAAATCAGTTTTTTACTTCCCAATCATCCGAGTCAGCAAACAATTTTCCAATCGCCTTTTCAAAACCAAGGGGTTTATCTGACCATTGAAGTAGACGATATAGACAGTCTTTACAAAGAACTGAAACAAAAAAATGTTGAACTAAAAATCGATATACGCGATGAACCATGGGGTGACAGGCATTTTGCGATTCAGGACCCCAACGGAATTGGTATCGACATTGTAAAATACTCACCTATAGAAGATTAATACAGAGATGTGGCAGGCATATGACCTCCCATTTGTAGACACAAGTTGTGTTTATTACCTGCAAGATTAGTTAAAAGACGTTAATTACACCTTTCACATGTACCAAAAGGCAAAAACATGCGTTAGTAGAAGTATAAGTAGTAGTAGTTAGGTTTAGTTAGGTAGCGTGTGAAGAGAGATCTTATTTCCGGTCTCTCTTCTTTTTTTATCAAAGTTGAAAACGTTCAAAAGTTTAAACAGTTCAATTTTTGAACGTTTGAACTTTTTTACTCCTTTACCAGAGCTCCTGATAAATCCACCAAATAGGATTCGTTATTCCCCAGATTTTCCCAAACCAGCTTGATGCGTTTGGTATTGATGTAATCTACCCGGTAAGCAATTCCCAGGTTTTCAAAGAAATGGGCATCCAGCTCTTTAAATGGAAGATCACCGAACGCTGCATCGGAAGGAACTTTGTTCCCAGGCAAAACAAACAGGTATTCCCCGATATTGATTTTCCACTCCGCAAGTGTTTTTGCAGCAACATAGGAAGTATAAACCGGTTCTTGCTTATTGTTCTGAAAAACCACGATCAATACCATTCGGTCTGTTTCATTGTGTAATTCCACAGCAATTTCCCCGGGTTTTCGGTCCAAATCCTTTGTCTTTATATAAGGTTTCCCGAAGGTTTTTCCCTGGGTGAAGAATTTTGTAAACGGAACAGAATCATTATTTGCCCAGTTTTGGTACAATTTATTGAAAAGTTCATTCCTCCACTCGCGCTTTTGGACCAGATCAATCCCAACAAAGGGTAAATTTGAGTCGAGCTGTGCGTCGTTGATCATCCGTTCTTCACTTTTTATTTCTGTGATCAAAGAATCCAATTTCAGGCGCTCTTCCTTGCTGAACTCCATATAAGCTGTCTTTTCCTGGAGCATGTCGGTTTCCGGATCAGCTTCTACATAGAACAAAGCTATAATTCCCCCAACGCAAAGCAGCAGGATCAAAATCACCAGGCTCAGCCGCAGCCAGGAAACACGTGTAGATTCAACCACAATCTTTCCTTTTTTTACATCTGTTCCAAAATTGCTGAGCTGTTTTTTGTGTTCATCCGTAAACCGGATCTCCAACAATTTATTGGTCAAAAACATCAAAAACCGCGTAGAACTTTTCGGGTGATAGGCCAAACTCATGAAGAACTCCAATAATTGGGTCTTTACGCGGTAGTGGTTCACATTCAATAAATCCAGGGCTGCGATCATATTCGAACTCAGGAATGAATGAACCAGGCGATGCAGATCCGTATCTTTTTTGGCTTTATTAATTGCCAGGCTAAGTTCCTCCTTCTGCTTAAAAATCCAATCGGATAAGGAATCCTGCACCAAATTCTGCTGATAATCGGGCAACAAAACCGAGTAACTCATAAAAAAATGAATGTTCTTCGAAGAAACAGCTGAAAATCGAGCGGTGAAAATCGGGAACAGGTACAATTCCAGGAATATTTTGTACTCTTCGAAAAGTGCGTGTTCACTGATTTTGGAGGAATCTACGAACAGTTCTGAAAAATCCTGCTTCCTGAGAGTATTGATCAAACCGGTGTTTTCCTCCGTCCATGAAGCAAAAATGACTCCTTTCGGATTTGAGCATACGCTCCAGAGCTGCACTTCGTCCATTTCGGAAGCATCAGGGAAAAGTATTTTAACTGTTTCCAGGAACTCTTCCTTCTGATCTTCGGAAAGCGGAAACTGCAGGTTCGGATTTTCTTTTTTTACAGCACCTAATGGGAGATACTTCATGTTGTCTGATTGATGGATTGAAAATACTACTTTTTGAGGAATTAAGTCTCCTAAAAAGCGAATCCCCCTGTTCAATGAACAGAGGGATTGTACCATTAATCTTATATTTTAACGTTTCAGATACTCCAGTGCTTTTTGAACTTCCTTGTCATACGAAGCTACAATGAAGAAATATCCTTCTTCAATAAACAGCTGACGGGCAATTTCTGCTTTCATCGCCTGTTTGATCAATCCTTCACTTCGTTTGTAATCTGCCGCACTGTATGGAATTTTCATTTTTTCGCCCTCTTTGATCAGCTTTTGCAAAAGCGGCTTGGTTGTTTCAAATTCCTTCGTGAATTCCTGTATCGAAGACCACTTGTGTCGTTTGTTTGCTACAAAATCAAAAGCGACCTGCTGGAATACTCCCGAATAACGCAAAGTCAAATAATAGATGGTGGAATTAGATGTGTCCAGGGGAACAAAAATATCCGGGCTGATTCCTCCACCATCATAAACAGTTCTTCCTTTGAGGGTTTTGAATTTGTTGGCGTTTTTGAAGATGGTCGAATCCGGGGCGAAATATTCCCCGTTATCCCTGCGTTTTTCATTGCTGTGGTAATAATCCTCGTAGCTTTCTCCGAATGGTTTTTGGATACATCGGCCCGATGGCGTGTAATAGCGCGCAATTGTCAATCTCAGGTCACTTTTATCCATCAGCGAGAAATCCTGCTGCACCAACCCTTTTCCAAAAGATCTGCGCCCGACAATCATTCCACGGTCGTTGTCCTGGATAGCACCGGCTACAATTTCAGAAGCCGAAGCAGAATTTTCATTGATCAATACTACCAACGGCGTTTTTTCCAATAATCCGCCTGCTCTTGCGTAGCGGGTAGTATTCAGGAATTTCTTTCCTTTGATCATCACGATCTTTTGACCTTCGGGTAAAAATTCATCTGCAATCTTTACTGCTCCGTCGAGAACCCCGCCGCCATTGTCTCTGAGGTCGAAAATAAGTTTTTGCATTCCATCCCGCTTTAACTGAAGAGCTGCATAATGGAATTCTTCTGCACTGGTAACCGAGAAATTATCCAAACGGATATACCCGGTTTTTTCATCCAGCATCTGGGCACATACAATCGACGGTATTGGAATAACTCCACGCACTATGTTTTTTTCGATCTTCTTTTTATTCCGGTAAAGCTGCACGCTTACCTTCGTATTCGGTTCGCCTTTCAACTTGCCCAATACATCTTCATTCTTGATTTTCTTACCGGCAACATTCTTTCCGTCAATCATCAGGATCTTATCTCCGGCCAAAACTCCTATACCGAAAGAGGGAGAATTGGGAATCACATTGGTAACGCACAAGGTATCACGGATAATTGCAAAACGGATCCCGATCCCGCCGAACTTTCCGTCAATTTGTTCATTGACAGTCTGCAGGTCTTCATATGGGATATAATTCGAATGCGGATCGAGTTCATGAAGCATGTCCGAGATGGTTTTCTCGAATAACTTCTTGCTTTCGATCGAATCTACATATTCCCTGTCCAGCAAGCCGATAATTTCCTGCATTTTGGAATAATTACCGGAAACTTGCTGCTGAGCGGGTTGGTTTAATTTGGATCCAAGAAGCAAACCAATGGCTAAAAAAACCATCAGCAGGATTGGATAAACAAAGGCATATTTTCTATTCATTCGTTCGGATCTGAGATATGGACAACTTCAACGCCGGCGCTTTTTAAGAAATCAACACCTGTCGTATCTTTATATTCCGTCATATAAACAACTCTTTTGATACCGGCCTGCAGGACAAGCTTGCTGCAATCCTTGCAGGGGGAAAGTGTAATGAACAAGGTTGCACCGCTGCAGTCATTGGTAGAGCGTGCGACTTTCAAAATAGCATTCGCTTCCGCGTGCAATACGTACCATTCGGTTTCTCCCTGTTGATTTTCGCAGCAGTTGGGGAAACCTGCCGGTGTTCCGTTATAACCGTCAGAAATAATTCTCCCGTCGCGCACTATCAAAGCGCCCACTTTTTTCCGTTCACAATGCGATAGTTCCGCCCAGGTTTGAGCCATTCTCAAATAGGCTTTATCGTAACGCAGTCTTTTTTCTTCTGTTATTTCTCTGTCAAGTTCTACAACCATGTTGCAAAGATAGGATTAATCAGGTAAGGTAAATTTATATCCGACCCCGCGGATCGAATGAAAAAATTGCGGATTTTTCGGGTCTTCTTCGAATAATTTCCGAAAGCTTAAAATGTAATTATCAATCGTTCTTCCTGTTGGAAACTGATCATTGGTCCACAATGTATTCAGGATTTCGTCCCGGGAAACTACCTCATCCTTCCGGGAAAAGAAAAGCTGAATAAGTTCCATCTCGCGTTTGCTTAATTCCTGTTTCGCACCGGTAAGCATACTTTCTACTTCAAAAGAAGCAGGCAGTATCCGGTAATTTCCGATTTTTATTTCAGAAGGAATGTGGATCTGTTTTTTATTCGGCTGTACCAAAACAGAGCAACGCAGAATAAATTCCTCCAGGTCAAACGGTTTTGGCAGGTAATCATTTGCCCCCAGTTTCAATCCTGCAATCCGGTCGATAGTATTTCCTTTCGCCGAGATAAAGATAATCGGAACATTAGACACTTCTCTGTAAGCACGGCAAATATCCAATCCGCTCACTTCCGGAAGCATCACGTCCAAGATCACCAGGTCATAGCCATCCAATCGGTTTTTCATTGTTAAAGCCTCTCTTCCATTGTTAATGGTAGATACAGAATAGCCTTCCAATTCCAGGTTAAATTGAATGATTTCAAGCAAACTCTGCTCGTCTTCGATGACTAAAACTTTATTCATTCGACAAACTTCAATAAAAAAGCGTTTTCAATTTTGGTTTCTTGTGTTAAAAGAGTGTAATTTTGAGAAAACTACACATAAATATAAGCACAATGCTAAAATATCTTTTAATGCTCGGCATATTCCTGTCGCTTGGCGCAGCATTAAATGCACAGATAAGTGAGGGCGGACTTCCGATTGGGTTACAAAAAGTGACCGCTAATGGCGTTGCTCCGTTTCAATATGCTCCTTCTGTTTATATCCTTAGCAAACCGAATATTGCAGCTGCAAAGAATGAAGATGCAGTAAATGATTCCAAAGGTGCTTACCGGGTTGGTTTGAATGTTCCGGTTTCTATTACCATGAACAATTCGGGCGGCTGGACTTTATTGCCTGACGGAACGAAAGTCTGGAGACTGGTCATTTCAGGAAAAGGTGCCCTTGCGCTCGGGTTGTATTTCTCCGAAGCTGTTCAGATTCCCGCCGGTGGAAAATTATTTGCCTACAATGCAAACGGAAAACAAGTGTTGGGGGCTTACAGCTCTGCAACCGATGACTTCCAGGCTATGGAAATGGTCCAGGGAGAAGACATGTACCTGGAATACAGTGCACCGGCATGGGTTCAGGAAACTCCTGTTTTCGCTATTCAGGAAGTTGTTTATTTCTACCGCGGCGTTGAAGAACATGTGAACGCATTCATCCCCGGTGAACAAACTTCTGAAAAAGCTGGGAGCTGTGAAGTAGATGTGGCTTGTTACGAAGGAAATAACTGGGCAAACCAGATCAGGTCAGTGGTACATTATACTTTTAATGACGGGACCGGAACGTATGTTTGTTCAGCTTCTACCATCAATAACACTGCAAATAACTGCAAACCTTATATTTTGACTGCCTGGCACTGCGGTGAACGGGTAGCAGGACAATCTATCGCAACCTGGGTTTGGTACTGGAAATACCAGAAAGCTACCTGTTCACCCGGACAGGGGAATTACACAGACCCTTCCAAGGGATCGAAAACAATGACCGGAGGAATCGTAAGGGCATCTTCCGGAAACGGAACACTGAATAATCCCCCGGGACCCTCCGGAGTTGCGGGATCTGATTTTTACCTCGTAGAACTAAACGCACAGCCACCTTCCTCTTATGAAGTATTTTACGCCGGTTGGGACAGAACGAATACTACTTCTTCAAACGGAGTAGGAATCCACCATCCCGCGGGAAGTTCCAAAAAAATCTCTACTTACACGGAAGAATTGGATTCCGAAACATACAATGGCGGAGCTTCCAACGCACATTGGAAAGTTTACTGGTCCGCCACAACAAATGGTCATGGCGTAACAGAAGGCGGATCTTCCGGATCTCCGATTTTTAATGCTGCGGGAAGAATTGTCGGACAACTTTCAGGAGGACGATCTGCTTGTTCGAACAACGGACAAACCGGACCTGATATGCCCGATCTGTATGGAAAGTTCTATTCCGATTGGGACCAAAATGGTTCCACTTATAATTCTCAGCTAAAACCCTGGTTGGATCCCAACAGTACCGGAGCTACCTACCTGAATGGAATAGCTGCTCCGTGCGTTATTACTTCAACTCCCGTGGCACAATTTGTGGCAAATCCAACAACTGTCAGCATCGGTGGCACTTCTCAATTCACAGATCAGTCTACCGGAACTCCTTCTTCCTGGTCCTGGACAATTACTCCCGCTACCGGTTGGAGTTTTATAGGCGGAACAACCGCAAATTCACAGAATCCGCAACTTGTTTTTACTGCAGTCGGATCGTACACCGTTGAACTAACGGTTGCGAATAGCGCCGGGTCAGATTCCGAGCTGAAAACTGCCTATATCAATGTTACAACTGCGACGTCTCCATGCACGGCAACTTCTACTTATTGTGACGAGTTCATTCAACAAGTGATCCTGGAGACCATTAACAATGAAAGCGAATGCACCAACTACACCAATTATAATTTAAGTACGACATTGACCAAAGGTCAAACCTATAGCATTGCAATCATTCCTCAAATCAGTGGCGGACCTCCCGGGAGTGCTTATATTGGCGATGAGATTGCTGCCTGGATCGATTTCAACAGTGATTTTGACTTCGATGATCCTGATGAGCGTATCGCTTTTG
The DNA here is from genome assembly GCA_966248825.1 of uncultured Fluviicola sp. Taxonomy (GTDB): domain Bacteria; phylum Bacteroidota; class Bacteroidia; order Flavobacteriales_D; family Crocinitomicaceae; genus Fluviicola. The sequence continues at coordinate 243,946 of CBINBC010000001.1, read as the reverse complement.
TATCCATTGTTGCCGGCTCATCACTGGTTTTCAATTTTACAGTCCCTTCCAATGCGGTGACCGGAATGGTTAAGATGCGCACACGGATTGTTTTCAACCCGGCGCAGGGAGGAGAAGGCCCGATACAACCTTGTGGAAACACCAATTATGGTGAAGTGGAAGATTACAACATCATCCTTACAAATCCGCTTGGACTGGAGCAAAGTCACCTGGCATTGGTATCCATTTATCCGAACCCCGCATCTGATGAGGTAAAAATTGACTTATCCGGAATCTCCGGTGAGAACATTTCCCTTGAATTGTTGGATATGACCGGGAAAAGGATTCAAATTCAGCATACTATTTCAGGGGGCATCAGCGTTTTTGATTTGAGCACAGTTGCAAAAGGCAGTTACCAGATTCGTATTTCTGACGGAACACTGCAACGCATGGAACGCATCGTAAAACTATAGATTGAAAAAACCAAAAGTTATTGTCAGCGTTATCAATGATTTGAACACCGATCAGCGTGTTCATAAGGTTTGTTCGTTTATTGAAAACCAGGGATATGATGTGTTGCTCGTTGGTCGCAAACTCAAATCGAGCCAGGAAATGGAATACCGTAGTTACCGCACCAAACGTTTCCGGATGTATTATGAAAAAGGGGCTTTGTTTTATGCATGGTTCAACTTCCGCCTGTTTTGGTTCCTGCTTTTTCGTCGGTCAACTATTTTGGTATCCAATGACCTGGACACATTACTTCCGAATTACCTGGTCTCGAAACTGAAAGGAAAAAAACTGGTTTACGATTCCCACGAGTATTTCACGGAAGTTCCCGAGCTGATCAGCAGGCCGAAGGTAAAAGCGGTTTGGGAGCGGATCGAACGTTTTATTTTTCCCAAGCTGAAGTTCGTGAGCACTGTCAATCAATCGATTGCTGAAAAATATTGGGAGAAATACGGCGTTTCGCTCAAAGTGGTCCGTAATGTTTCACCGCTTTGGAATCCTGCTCATATCCGCACCAAAAAAGAACTGGGAATTCCGGAAGGGAAACACATCCTGATCATGCAGGGTGCCGGATTGAATGTCGACAGAGGTGTTGAAGAAGCGATCCGGATGATGCCTTTCCTGGAGAATGCTGTTTTAATTATCGTTGGGAACGGCGATATTATCCCTGACATGAAAAAACTGGTGGAAAAAGAAAACTGGCAGGATCGGGTACTTTTCTTCGGAAAACGGCCTTATTCGGAATTACTTCAGTACACGCAGCAAGCCGACCTGGGTTTGAGCTTCGACCAGCCAACAAACCCGAATTACCTGTTTTCACTTCCCAATAAAATTTTCGACTACATCCATACTTCCACCCCGATTATTTGCTCCGACCTGGTAGAAGTTGCTAAATTGGTAAAAGGTTACGAAGTTGGGGAAATTGTAAGCGATTTCGACCCGCAACACCTGGCTCAGCAAGTACAGGCCGTTCTAAACAATCCCGAATTGATGGAACGCTGGAAAAATAACTGTAAAATTGCTGCCGGCAAAGAGAATTGGGAGGTTGAAGTCCAGCAGTTAAACGAATTCTATCCGAAAGTCCATGCATAAAAAAATCCACATCGTTTCTTTTGATGTTCCGTTTCCACCCGATTACGGCGGTGTACTGGATGTTTTCCTGAGAGCGAAAGGATTAAAGGCATTAGGATATTATGTAATCCTCCATTGCTATGAATACGGACGCGGAAGAAATCACGATTTTTCTGAAATCGCCGATGAAATTTATTACTACGACCGAAAAAACGGGGTGAAATCGGCACTGTCGAGCCTTCCCTACATTATAAAAAGCAGGAACTCGGAAGAATTGCTCAAGCGTTTGCTGGCGGATAATGCTCCCATTTTACTGGAAGGACAGCACAGTACCTTTTGGGCTCAGGAACTGCTCAAAAATAAGCGAAAAGTGGCCGTTCGCATGCACAACATTGAATGGCAGTATTACCGGGATCTTGCAACTGACGCAAAGACTACTTCCGAACGTTTGTTTTTTAGTTTGGAATCCCGAAAACTGCGAAAGCAGGAATTGAAACTGAAAGGAATTCCGCTTCTATGCATTTCGAAAAGCGACCGGGATTATTACCGGAATCTCGGTTTCCAGGCTGTTTATCTTCCCGTTACAATCCATCCTGATTTGGTATTATCGCCCGTCAAAGCGGAGCCTTTCGGATTGTATCATGGAAATTTATCCGTTCCCGAAAACCGGGAAGCCATTGAGAAACTGATCGAAGAAAACAAACGAGAGAAATTAGATCTTCCAATAGTAATTGCAGGGAAAAACCCAAGTGCCAACCTCGTAAAGAAAATTGAGTCACAAGGCTGGAAATGCGTTGCAAATCCGAGTGATTCCGAATTGAATGATCTGATGAGAAGCTGTTCGCTGCATTTGTTGATCGGCTTCAAATCGAGCGGGATCAAATTGAAAGTTATCCGGGCGTTGCTGACCGGTAAACCATGCATCGCCACAAAAGAAATGACCGGAACAAGCGGTTTGGAAAAGCACTGTGAAATCTGGGACCCTGTATTGCCATTAGCCTCAAAAATAAAACAGGTATTGGCAGAAAATCGCTTGGCGGAAAATCGTTTGGAAGAATTAGAGGAAGCATTTGGAGTTGAGAGATTGAAAGAAGTTCTGGAAGAGATCGGATTTTAAACTTTACCGGAAAACAGTAGGGGCGAAAAATTTTTCGCCCCTACTGTTTTCTATATCTAATCCCTCAATCAAACAGCGGCTGGAACGGATCAAAACGATGCATCGTATCCAGTGCTTTTAATTCGCGGTTTTCTACTTTGTAGACTCTTCCCGGGAATTTCTCAATCAAAGACATATCGTGTGTGGCCATGATCACTGCCGCTTTTTCTTCTTTTGCTACGGCAACAATCAGGTGCATGATTTCCGTAGATGTTTCCGGGTCCAGGTTTCCGGTCGGCTCATCGGCAATAATTACTTTCGGGTGATTGATCAAAGCTCTTGCAATCGCCACGCGCTGCTGCTCTCCTCCGGAAAGCCGGTGAGGCTGTACATGTTCTTTTCCTTCCAATCCGACCATCGACAAAACGGTGCGGATCCGGTTATCCATTTCTCGTTTGTCCTTCCAGCCCGTAGCTTTCATTACAAAACGCAGATTGTCAGCGATCGAACGATCGGAAAGCAGTTGGAAATCCTGGAAAACAACCCCCAATTTGCGACGAAGACTTGGAATCTGTCTCTTGGAAAGTTTTTTCAGATCAAAATCTACCATGGATCCCAAACCATCAGTCAGTTCCAATTCCCCATAAAGTACTTTCAATAAACTGCTTTTCCCGGAACCCGTTTTTCCGATTAGAAAAACCAATTCATCCGATTCCACCTCGAAATTGATGTTATCAAGAACTGTCTGACCCAGCTGATCAATTCTCCCGTTTTGAATGCGAATAACTTTCTCCACCACTTATGAGATTAAATGTTCAAAGAGGTTCAAGTGTTCAAAGGAGTTAAGTCTAAATTTGAACTTTTTGAACCTTTGAACTTTTTGAACGCTAAATTCCATTGTAAAATTCGGGTTTCCAATTCGTAAAATTCCCGTGTAACGAGATTATCTCTTAACAGTTATAAGTTTAAAACTTTTGAACGCGCGCACCCTTTCTCCCTTAGGGACTACTTAATTTTAGGATCTTAAAATAGTTGTAATGCGTTTTCTTTTTATCCTTTTTCTACTTGTTGCAAGCTCTTCGGCATGGTCCCAGGCAAGTGAGAAGTACCATTCTCCGCTTAGTGGGTTCTACAAAGCAGAAGATTTGTTTGAGAAAGAACAATACAGTGCAGCACGTAAAGAATTCCGTCTGTTTATCACAGATTATAAAGGTTCCAAAAACGATTCATACTACATCAAAGCCTTGTATTATGAAGGTCTTTCAGCTTTGGAACTCTTCAATAACGATGCTATTGATCTGCTGGAAACTTTCAACCGGGAATACCCGGAAAGCATTTACCGCAGCAATATCCTTTTCCAGATCGGTCGGTATTACTACCAAAAAAAGGATTACAAAAAATCCATTGAATACTTCAAACAGCTAAACAGATCTACTGTAGATAAAGAGAACCAGGAAGAATATTACTTCAAATTGGGGTATGCTTACTTTGACGAAAAAAATTATCCCGAATCCAAACTGGCTTTCTTTGAAGTAAAAGATTCTACCAGTCAGTATGGTGCTCCAAGTTTGTATTACTACTCACACATCTGTTATTTGGACAGCTCATACCAGACAGCATTGGAAGGATTTGAAAAATTACTGACCGACAACCGCTTCAACCGCGTCGTTCCGTATTACATCACACAAATCTATTACATCCAGCACAAATATCAGGAAGTGGTTGATTTTGCACCCGGCAAGGTCGATAGTCTCAAACCTGCTGAACGAGTTGAGATCAGCCACATTATCGGGGATAGTTATTTCCATTTGGAGAAGTATGATGAGGCGCTCCCTTACCTGGAATTGTACAACTCAAAATCGAACACGACACGGGATGATGATTATGCACTAGCTTTGGCTTACTCACGCACGGCGAATTGCACGAAAGCCGTGAAATACTTTGACCGGGTGGCACGTGAAAAAGATGTTTTGGGACAGATCGCACTTTATCATGCCGGAGAATGTTACACCAACCTGAATGAACTGGTTTATGCCAGAACGGCCTTTGAAGCTGCGAGCCAGATGGACATGGACAAAATGATCCAGGAAGACGCCTTGTACAATTATGCCTTGCTTTCTTACAAGCTGGACATGAATGCTTACGATGAAGCTGTTGAGGCATTCAAGCTGTACCTGGAAAAATACCCGGATTCCAAACGCAAACCGGTTATCTACCAGTATTTGGTAAACGTGTATACTTCTACCAAGAATTACCAAAAAGCACTGGAATCTTTAGATCAGCTTACTAACAAGGATATTAAACTGAAATCAGCCTACCAGCTGATCGCATTCAACAGGGGTGTGGAATTGTTCCAGAAATCTGAATACGCCAATGCAATTAAAGCCTTCGAATTGGTAGAAAAATATCCCATAAGTACTGAAGTCAGTGCAAAGGCTATGTATTGGAGTGCCGATGCTGAATTCTACCTGAAAAGGTATTCGGAAGCAGTCAAAAAATACTCCCAGTTCATGGGAATGTCGGGCTCACAAATGAGTGGTCTGCGAAACGATGCGATCTACAACAAGGGTTATGCATACCTGGCTTTGAAAGATTACCAGGAAGTCCAGGCAACTTTTAGAGATTACCTGAAACAACCAAACTTAACAGATATTCCTAAAAAAGCAGATGCATACATGCGCTTGGGAGACGAATACTACCGCGTTTTGAATGCAGATCTTGCAACCAATCAATCTGCCATTGATAATTACAAGGCGGCTTATAACCTGAAGGCTGGTTACGATGATCAGGCATTGTATTACATGGCTCGTGTATATAACTTCATGAACAAACAGAACGAGCGCATTCAAAGTTTAACGGATTTGATCAACAATTATCCGAAATCGCGCTACATGCAACGAGCTATCCTGGAAGTTGCCCGTGCATACTTTGAGGCCGAAAACATGGATAAATCGGAGCGTTACTACAACCAATTCATTGCCGATTATCCGTCCAGCAACAACGTGAAGGATGCATACCACAGTTTGGGTGACATTGCTTTTAAGCGTGCCAATTACAACCAGGCTGAAACATTTTATTTGAAAGTGCTGAATGAATTTACTATCAATGATACGGTTTGTGAACGCGAAGTAAGTTCCCTTGTTTCGGTTTACCGCGCACAGCGTTTGTTGAATAAAATTGAATTACTTGCCGGAAAATACAGCTGCGCTGATTCCATTGCCACACAAGTGGAAGACGAGTACTACCGTCTGGGTTTCGATCAGTATGACAAGTCCGAGTGGGAAGCTTCGATTAAAGAATTCGACAAGTATTTGAATAAGTATCCGAACGGTAAATTCTACCGCGACGCCATGAACCAAAAGGCAGATGCTTTATACCGATTGAAACGGGAAGCAGAAGCCATTGCTATCTATCAAATTACGCTTGCCGGACCGAATGACGATTACACGGAATTAGCCTCCGTCCGAACAGCTAAATTCCTGTTCAACGGAAACCAGAAAGAAGCCGCGCTTCCTTACTATAAACGAACCGAAGAAACGAGTTCCAACCCGGAATTCCTGAACAATGCCCGGATCGGGTTGATGCGCTGTCATTTCCTATTGGAAAATTATGCCAATGCGGTTGAATACGCTCAAAAAGTATTGGGTGTTCAGCAAACCACGCAGTTGAAACTGGAAGCCGAATACATCAAAGGAATTTCACTTTCCAAAGAAAAACGCTACGCAGAAGCACAGCTTTCATTGGATTATGTGATTAAAAATGCAACAACAGCCTGGGCAGCAGAATCCAAATATACTTTGGCACAAAATGCATTTGAGCAGGCAGATTATACCAAAACGGAAACCATCATCCGGGAATTACTCAAAATGAAACCGGGTTATGATTACTGGATTGCAAAAGGACTGATCCTTCAAACAAAAGTACTGCTTCAGAAAAAAGACCTGTTCCAGGCAGAGAATACCATTAAGTCAGTTATCGATCATTATCCGGTAAAAGATGACGGTATCCAGCAGGAAGCCGGCGAACTCTATGACGAGATCATGCAATTGAAAACACAACCGAAAACTTTAACCAATCCGAGTGAGCCTACGGTGATTGAATTGGATGAAAAAACAGGGAAATAATGAAAGGAAATACAAATAGATTATTGGTTTTAAGTGCCCTGTTCATCGGAACCTTCTCGACTGTTTTCGGGCAGGGCAATGAAGTAATTATTAATACTACCGGAAGCAGAACGGTTGAAAATGCAAGCCGTCTGAATTCGCAGCCAAAAGTATTGGATACGGTTTTCCCGGTTCCAACGACTTCTTTTCCGCTGCTTTCCATCAATTACGAACCTACTTTTGAAATTCCGAAGATCGAACCGGCAAAAGTAAACCTGCAGCAAAAGCTGCCGCAATTGTATAACGGGTATGCACGGATCGGGATCGGATCCTTGCTGATGCCGCTTGCCGAAGTTTACTACAACAACGGGCGAAGCCGCAAATTGAATTATGGCGGAAACATTCAGCATTTGAGTTCTTTCGGTAAAATGCGTAACGTAGCGCCCGCAAATTTTGACCGCACAAATGTTCGCGGATTCGTGGGTGTAAACGAAAAGAAATACAGCTGGGATGCAGAATCCTATTACCGCAACCAGGGACTTCATTTCTACGGTTTCCCAAATGAAGATGCCAATAAAGACAGTATTGCGCAGCGTTTCAACACCTTCGGTTTAAAAGGTGGATTTCATTCGCACGCAAAAGACAGTTTAGGCCTGAATTGGAAACTCGGGATGGAATACCGCCATTTCAACGATAAAAAGCCAAAAGCAGATTCTTTGAGCGATTGGAATGCACGCGAGAACTTCTTTGCGATCCGCACGGGAGCCGAATACAAATGGGGCACGGAAATTTTTGCAGCAGACCTGGACATTCTTCATAATTCTTATAAATACGGGGTTATGAACGATACCATGCCTGGTTTCTTGAATACCGGTTTGGAAAACAAGAACACCATTATCAGTTTGAAACCGAGCATCAGTACTTATTCAAAAAATCGGAAGTTAAAGGCTAAGATCGGGGTGGATTTGACAGCAAGTCTTGGCACAAAAAACAAAGTATATCTTTACCCGATCGCTGAAGTGAAATATTCCCTGTTCAATGATATCCTGATTCCTTACGCTGGTGTTACCGGAGGTTTGACCCAGCAGTCATTCAAACGAATTACCGATGAAAACGAATTCGCACTTTCAAATGTTTCTCTGCAGAACGAGCACAAAGCAGCAGACGGTTATATCGGTATCAAAGGAACTTTGTCCAAGCGCATCGGGTTTAATGTCTTTGCAAGTTTTTCACATGTGAAAGGAAAAGCCCTCTTTGTGACCGATACTTTATACTCGGGTGGAAACCGCTTCCAGGTGATCTACGATACGATGAACATCACCAAACTGGAAGGATCGATTTACTACCAATTAAAGGAAAAAGTAAAGATCGACGTCATCGGAAGGTATTATTCCTACAATGCACGAAACAATATCTTTGCATGGAACCTGCCTCAATTCCAAATCGTGCTGAGAGGAACTTACAACCTGTATGATAAGTTCATTTTAACTGTGGATGCGAACCTTGAAGGTGGAAGAAGAGCACAGGTATTTGCTCCGGGGAAAGATGTATTGGAAGAAAACAACCAATACGGTTTGAAGCTTGGTTTCCTTGCCGATGCAAACATCGGGTTGGAATACCGATACAATAAACGCATTTCCGGATTCATCAATTTGAACAACGTAGCTGCACAGCGTTATAAAAGATGGTACAATTACCCGGTTCAGGGCTTCCAGGCAATGGTGGGTGTGACCATCCGGTTTTAAAGAAAAAATTGAAAATAATCTGGTGGGGACGCAATGCTTTGCGCCACTACATTATTTTCAATGAATTGTTTTTTGGATTCTACCGTTTGGTTTTCATACCTTTGAAGCATGAAAAGCATTCTACCCCTTATCGCACTTCTTTTAATTCTTGCTGCATGCAAGGACCCAAGCGTAAAATACAACCAGGTTATCCAAAACGATTCTGATTATGATGTCTGGGTAAGAGTCTATGAACGCACGGATTCTGCTTCCGTAGTATTTTTTACGGTAGACAGCTTCCTGGTTGCCAAAAAGAGTGAAGTCATTATTCTTGAGCGAAACGGTCATAAGAACATGGATATCTTTAAACCATGCAGAATGTATGCAGATTCCATCAGTGGAAGAGCCGCAGATACTCTATTGTTCGTTGGCCTGGACCTGAATAGTGATACGAACTACGTATTCAACGAAGTAGAGCGCAACAAGAAAAATGGTGGTACCTGTGAATGCCGTGTTGTTTTCAAAAACATTCACATGTACTAAATTCAGCTGTTGCTGAACAGGTGTTTTCGGTGATTGGAGCCCCAGGTTGCCAATTCGGCAATAATTGGTTCCAATGTTAACCCGTAAGGGGTGATCTTATATTCTACTGTAATTGGTTTCGTGTCACAAACCGTCCGCGTGATCAATTGATTGATTTCCAGTTCCTGCAACTCCTTTGAAAGCATCTTGGCACCGATTCCCGGAATATTTCGCTTCAATTCCATAAACTTCATCGAGTTCTCGAATATCAGCGTTCCAATGATCTGAATTTTCCACTTCCCGGAAAGCAATTCCAAAGTGTCCCGGATGGCCAGCATTCTTCCTGCGCAGGCTGCCGGCTCGTGTATCATTTTCTTTTTCATTACCATAACACAAAAATACGGCGTTAAAGGATCGATTCTACAATAAGTTTCTTCGTGGAAACTAGTTTCCAAAAGGAAATATAGGCAAAAAATAAATCGGGTATCAAATAGCTTTGCATCAAAATAAATCATACCGGTTTCAAATGCCGGATATCAAAAAAGGACACATGAAAAAGAACAACATTATCTATTGGACAACAACTGGCTTATTTTCACTCATGATGCTTTTCTCAGCTTCTATGTATTTTACTTCACCTGAAGTTCAGGCAGGTTTTGTCAAAATGGGTTTCCGGGATGCTTTTCGCATTGAATTGGGAATCGCCAAAATTATCGGAGCATTGGTTCTCCTGATTCCATCTTTCAAAGGATTTGTCAAAGAATGGGCGTATGCAGGTTTTGGTATTACACTCTTTTCAGCAAGCATTCTTCACGCTTCAATCGGAGATCCGGCATCGAATATCATTTCACCGTTGATTTTCCTGGGAGTTTTGGTGGTGTCACACATCTTTTGGCACAAACGAATACAAACAGCATAGTTTCATCTTGAAGGTGGTATTGAACTTATCGGGTTCAGCCACCTTTTACATGCGTATAATTGCACCATCTTCCATCTCAATGATACGATGCGTTCTTTGTGCAAATTCGTTATCATGCGTTACGATCAATAAGGACTGACCAAATTCTTCGGCCAGTTCTTTGAATATTTCGAATACAATTTCGGTGTTTTTCTTGTCCAGGTTACCGGTTGGTTCATCTCCCATTAAAATCAAAGGGTTATTAATCAAAGCTCTTGCAATAGCAACCCGCTGTTTTTGTCCTCCCGAAAGTTGGTTTGGTTTTTTAAGTGCCTCATCCTGGATTCCGAGGATTTTCAATTTCTCATAAGCATGTTGTTCTACTTCACCTGCGCTTAGTTTATTCAGCTTTAAACCGGGAAGCATGACATTTTTAAGCACTGAAAATTCATTTAGTAAATAATGAAATTGAAATACAAACCCGATTTTCTCATTTCTTACGCGTGCCAATTCTCCTTCCTTTTTTCCTCGCATGAGCTGTTGATCTATCAACAAATCTCCCAGGTAATCCGTATCCATAGTAGAAAGAATATATAGCAATGTGGATTTTCCGCAACCCGATTTACCAATAACGGAGGCAAATTCCCCTTTTTGTATTTCGAAACTGATCTTCTTCAATACCTGGATATCGTAAGGATCATGAAAATACTTTGAAATCTCCCTGGCCTGCAGAACTGGTGTACTCATCTTATTTTCCTCTAATTATAACAACCGGATCCACCTTGCTTGCTTTCCGTGAAGGGAAGTATCCTGCAAAATAAGTGGTAACAATAGAAAAAATTCCCCCTATCAGATAATACCTCGGATCATAATTGATCGGATAGGTTTTAATCGTTGGGAGTGCTTCTGTTTTGAACGGGATCTGGTCAATTCCCGAAGAAATTAAAAACCCGAAGAAAAGACCGAATAACCCACCGAAAATTCCGATAGTAAGCGCAATAGTAATAAACACGCGTTTTACATCTTTTCCTGAAAATCCGGTTGCCTTTAAGATTGCAATTGTATCCATTTTCTCATAGATCATCATATTCAGGATATTATAAATCCCAAAACCTGCCACAATCAAGAGCGTAATTCCGACAGCATAAGAGATTAAAGTCCGTATGGCTGTTCCCGTTTCAAATTGTGCATTTGCAGTTTGTATATCAACAGCTTCAACTTCATAAATCTGCCGGTATTCTTTCGCAATATCGGGAGCCTGATTCATATCGAACAATTTTACCTGGATGTCTGTAATGTAACTATTACTTTCTCCCAGTAATTTCTGAGCCGTCGTCAATGACACATAACTTTGCACCTTATCAATATCCTGAAGTCCGGACTGAAAATACCCGACAACCTTTAGCTGAACACGCTCTCCTCTTGAAGTAGTTATTTGGATATTGTCACCCAGATTTGCCAGCATTTTTTCAGCAACCCCTTTCCCGAGAATAATGCTGTTCGGAATGTTTTTTAATTCCTGGTAATCGCCTTCTACCACATAATCGGAAAATAAAAATAAACGATTCTCTTCCGCAACATCTATTCCGTTAAGTACTCCATTCAAATCCACTGCTCCAATATTGTAAAATACCTGCACATTCACCTTGGGACAAACTCCCAAAACCCTTGGGTCATCCTTAAGGGATTTCATGATAACCGAACTGTTTCGCAGATCAAGAAGGTCATTTTTCGGTTTGACGGAACTAATGAAGTGATGTCCTTTAGAAGCATAATCAATCGGTTGTTTCTCAGACGGGAGAATTTCTTTGTAAATATGAACATGCGGTGTTCGATTAAGGATCAGGCCATCCAGCATGATGTTCAGACCCGTCATGAAACTCAACAGAGTAATAAACATGGTTATACTGAAAGTAACGCCAATTGCAGCTACCAGGGTTTGTTTCCAGCGAGCGAGCAAAAGAGCTTTCGAAATGCTTATGATCAACCCGAATCTCATTCCGTTTCCAGTATTATTTCATCTTCGGGTCTCAACCCTGAAAGAATTTCCACGAATTCGAAATCGCGAAGTCCTATCTTTACTTTTACTTTTTTACCATTGGATAAAAGCACCGAATCTCCTTTCAATAAATAGGTTCTTGGGATAGTCAGTACTTCTTTTTTTGATTCCAGGACAATATTGGCTTCAAAAGAAGTGTTCGGAAAAATCTTTTTTGGTGCTTTCGTAAAGATTGCCTCAACCTTAAAAGTTTTGGAACGTTCATTCATCAAGGGATTGATCTTGCTTACCCTGGCTTCAAAAACCTGTCCTTTGTAACTATCCATTGTGACCAAAACACGCATGTTTAAATCTACTTTTGCGATATCATATTCATCTACCTGCATTTCCAGAACGAAACTATCTGCAGATCCTATAACAGCCAACGGTATTTGCGGACCTACCAAATCCCCTTTTTCAATAAGGACGCTGTATACCCTTCCGTTTATATCACTTCGAATTTCAAAATCAGAAGCAGATTTAGACGACAGGGCAAGGTTGTTCTTTGCTTGTTTTGCGCTGAAGTTGATTTGACGTTTCAAATCATTGTAGCGAATGGTTGCATTGGAAAGTGCATTTTGAGAACTTTGGTATGCAAGCTCGCGTTGTTCCAATTCCACTTTTGAGACCACATTTTGATTAAACAAATTCAATTGACGGATATACATCAGGGAATCTGTTTTTAGTTTCTCCCTAGCCAACCGGATCGCATTTTTTGCATCTTCCAACTTATCCTGATTGGACTCCAAATCATAATAGGAAGCGGAAAGTGCTGCATTTTCTTCATTGATCAGCTGTGCCCTGTTATCAATTCTAACCAGGAGCTGTCCTTTTCTCACATAATCACCATCATCTACAAAAACTTCCTGAATAATGCCGGAAACCAAGGGGACTGCCTGGTATTGACTTTTGCTTTTAATGCTTCCTGAAGCATAAACCGAAGAAGTGATGTTCTGGACTTTCGGATGGATGGACTCGCTTTTTGAGCTGCATCCTCCAACGATAAGCACAGGTAATAAAATTGGAAAAAGTATTTTCATTCGTGTAATGAACTAGTTACTACACCAATGTACGACTAAAATTGAGATTAAAATATGACTTGTATCATTTCAAAATCCAGGGAGCAATTCCCAAAGCTTTCAATTTAGGTTCTAACTGGGAAAATTGAGAAGCATTTCCGGCAGTAACACGGATTTTTCCATTCGTTTCCATGATTTGGCCGGTCATTCCGTTAGCTTGCAATAATTTGATCAAATCTTCCGCATTCTTTCTGTCAGAATAGCTCCCGACAATGACTTGTCCTCCTTTCGGTGATACCGGAGCCGGATTAGTCTTGGGTTGTTCTACCACTTTTTTAGGGGTTTGTGCCATCGCTGAAGCTTTAGGCGACATGCGATCTGCAACAACCTCGGAATGTGTTTCTGTTTGAGGATTTGTTTCTTCAGTATGTTTCTTTTTCTTGAGAGAAACCGGAATGTAGGTATCCTCATCCATTTCGTAAGAAAACGTTTCCACATTCTTCGGTAAACTTTCTAATTGGTGCTTACCTGCCCTTCTTTGGAAACTATAGTTTGTTTCCGGAAGTGTATATGTGCCTTTTTTCACTGAATGAAAAGGATTAAAATCAGAAAGTGAAACCACTCCTGATTCCAGTACATCTGTTTTTACAGGAATCCAGAACGAATAAAAAGCAACCGGAAGCAAACAAGCTGCAGCCACATATCTCCAGGTGTTGGATTTCTTCTTAATGGGAAGGATCGTTTGCCGGACGTGCTCCTCGTGAACCACTTCCAAAACAGGAACGATCGGTTCTTCATTTAAAATAAAAGAAGGTTCTGAAGCCGGTGCGGTTTGTTTTTGCTCGATCTCAACGGCCTTCACCACATGCAAAATTGCCTGGTGTGATTCCTGTGCCTGAGCATCTGCAACAGAAATGAAGTGAACAGAACTCAATCCGAAGGACTCAAGCAGCAAATTATAGAAACGGTCCTGCTCAAAACACAGGTTTCGTTCCTGGTCGTAAAACAGGTTCCCGACACGATCGATGGTGATTCGCCCTCCCATTTGAAGCCTTGCTTCCCATTCAGTGATATGCGCCTGAACTTCTTCAGCAGCTTCAGAATAAGGAATCGAATTCGCCTGGGAAAGTGCCGCAATCAGCAATCCGTCATTATTGATGAGTTGTTTATTGAATAGCACGGATTTTCTCGGAGGAATAATAACTCCCTTCGTGGAATCAATTTTTGCAGGTGTACGCTGTGCTACAAAACCTCCGAAAGAAGGAACGATCACACAATTGTGCTGCAATAATAAATCACCGATAAGCTGTTCAACTGTCAACATGTCACAAAGTTATGAAAATCAAACCATCTATACGCAATTATCGCAAAAGAGTTGCAGGTTTAGATGCAATCCCTTAATTTTGATTCAAATTTAACTTTATGAAACACCTTTATTCGCTTGTTCTTGTGCTGATTGCACTGACAAGCTCGCACCTAAGCTCAGCACAAATTGTCTATCCCCTTCCTGCAACTACTCCTTCCGGTTGTGATGGTTCGGTCCATTTTTACGACAATGCCAATTACGCCCAACCTGATTGGACCTGGACCTGGTATGAGGATTCCACTACAATCATTGCTACCGGTGATTCCGTGGTTTCAAACTTATGTCCCGGCCTTTATTCCCTGGTGCTTGATTCTGCCGGAACCATTCTTACGGTTTTTGTTACCGTAACCGATCCCTGTTCGAATTTTTCGCTCGGTATGTATAACACTCAAACCACTCCCGGAAACTGCATGGGTTATGCAAGTGCTTCACCATCCGGTGGAATGTCTCCATATTCCTTTAGCTGGTCCAATGGCAGTACAACCTCCTATCAATACGGACTCTGTTCGGGAACTTATAGTGTTAACTGTGTAGATGCAAACGGGTGTTCACTCACCGGAAGTGCCGTAGTTATGGATTCTATTCCTCCATTAAACCCGGGGCTGGTTGTGGTAGGTGATTCGAGTGGTTCTTGCAATGGAGTTGCTTCTGTTTCGCCAACCGGCGGAGTGGGCCCATATTCTTATTTGTGGAGCAACGGAGCAACAACGAGTTATATCTCGAATCTTTGTGTCGGAGCTTATTCCGTAACCATTTGGGATACAAACGGTGATAGCATCACATCCAATTTTAACGTTACGAATCCGTGTGCGAATCTTTCCTTCACTGTTTCTACTACTCAATCCATCCCGGGGAATTGCATCGGAATTATTAGTGTCACACCAAATTTCAGTTTTTCCGGCTATAGTTGGTCGAACGGATCTAATAGTCTGACTATTTATAACTTATGTGCAGGAACCTACACCATTACTTGTGCAGCTACAAACGGATGCTCGGTTTCTGAAAGCATTACTATTGCAGATTCCCTTCCGGGAAGTCCTTTCAATGCAGGTTTGTCTTTAACCGACGATCTTTCGGGTAATTGCAACGGCTCTGCAACGATTCTTCCTACCGGTGGATTTGCGCCTTATTCCTATTATTGGAGTACCGGTGAAACAACCGGCAGCATTGACAGTTTGTGTGCGGGAATTTACTCCGTTGTGGTTTGGGATGCCACGAATATCGATACGATGTATCTTTCTTTTGTAATCAACGATACTTCCACCATTTACGGAAACAATCCATATCCGAACGGATCCATCAACGATACCTTGTATACGGATTTGGTGACCAACTGTGTGATCGATTATACCGATATTGACTCTGCTTCTTTGTACCAGGCAGTTTACGATTCCATCAATCAGAACTTATATGTTACCTGGGCGGTTTATTCACCAACAGATACTGTTTATATAAGTGATACACTTGGTTTTTCGGGAGCTCCGGGATATTATGCACTGACGATCTCTGTTTACTGCCCGAACAAATCCGGGAACGACTTTTTGACCATGCAAAGTGTGATCTATTTTGACGGAACCAATGTACATTACTCAACACTTGGTGTTGCTGAGCAGACTCTCGACAATATATCTGTTTATCCGAATCCGTTTACTTCTTCTATTTCCATAGATAACAAAGACGGAGTTATCCAATCACTGAAACTGATCGATCTGAATGGACGAGTTCTTTCGGAAATGAGTCATCTTCATTCAGGAGTTGTTGAAATGAATGCGCTGGAAACCCTTTCTTCGGGAACTTACTTATTGGTTCTTTCGGGAGAGAATTCTTTGAAAACGGTGAAAGTAATTAAGTAACTGATTTTACTTCGATACAATCCCATTCGCTTCGGTGGATGGGATTTTTTATTTCCTGCGTAGTGCAGAAAGTTTTATTCCCTCTACCGACATAACAATGTAAATGAAGAAGACGATCAATAGGTTATTCAATGCGAATTTGATCAGGGAATGATCTCCATAAGGAATTTTAGTGGTTACAAAATAGATCAGGATACTTAATCCCAGGTACAGGAAGAATTTACGCAGGTTGTACTTGATCGGGAAGTGTTTTTGTCCCCATAAATAAGAAACAGTCATTTGAAAAGCGTAAACAATCAGCGTGGCCCAGGCGCTTGCTACAAATCCGTATTTAGGAATAAACAGGTAATTGATTCCAATGGTCAGAATTGCGCCCATAATGGAAATGTATGCCCCGAACTTGGTTTGATTGGTGAGTTTGTACCAAATACTTTGATTGAAGTAAACTCCTAAAAATACATTTGCCAATAAAAGCACCGGAACAATTTGCAGGCCCGCCCAGAAGGTCTCATTCGAAATAAAGAATTTGAAAATATCCAGGTTTAAAGAGACTACAAGGAATACCAAACAAACAATCGCCACAAAATAGTTCATAAGCTTCACATAAAGCTTGTTGCGGTCCTGGTTTTTCATTTGATTGAAGAAAAACGGTTCGGCTGCGTACCTGTATGCCTGTAGTAAGATCGTCACCAACATGGCCAGTTTGTAACAGGCACTGTAAATCCCGATTTGGGCATCTGCCATTTTTGCTGTAAATCCATTGGCAGGATCATAAAGCATTTGCTTCAGCATAATCCGGTCGATTACTTCGTTGATAATTCCTGCAAATCCTGCAATTACAATTGGAATCGCATAAACCAACATTTTCCGAAGCAGCGGTACATCCAGTTTCAGACGAATACCTGTGAAGTCATTTCTCAGCATAACCGGTTTCACTAAACTCGAAACCAAATTCGCCATCAGAATATAAAATACACCTTTAGTTGGTTCTTCAGGATCTACGAAAAAATAGAGCAAGACCAGATTCAGAATGATATTTACACCGATTGATGAGAATTGGATGATCGCAAATTCCCTGGCTTTTTCCTCTGCTCTAAGCTTAGCAAGCGGCAAACTGGATGTTGCATCTATAACTACAATCGCACCCATCAGAATAATATATTCCGGATGTTCCGTAAACAACAAAGCATCCGCAATATCGTGGTTCAGGAATACTAATCCGAGGAAAAAGATTAGATTCAACAAAACTACGGTTACAAACCCGTTTTGAAAAACCTGTTTTTTGTTCTCACTATCCTGGATAAACCGAAAGTAGGTGGTTTCCATTCCAAAGGTTAGCAAGATCATCAAAAAAGCTACAAAGGCATAAAGCTGTGATACGATTCCGTATTCTTCCGGATGTTTTTCAAAAACCGAAGTATACAATGGAACCAATAGGTAGTTCAGAGTCCTACCAAGAATACTTGATAACCCGTAAACAGCTGTTTGCCCTAATAGTTTTTTAAGCGGATTCAATTATCCTCTGAAGTTTGGTTTTCTTTTCTCGATGAATGCCGTTGTACCTTCCTTGAAATCAGCAGTTCCGAAGCACAAACCGAATTCTTCCACTTCTTTATCAAAGCCTTTTTGCCCACCTTCCGCATACAATGCATTTACCGCTCGAATTGCAGAAGCGATCGCTGTCCCTGAATTTTTGAGAATTTTTGCTGCCAGTTCATTTGCAAGGTCGATTAATTCTGCCGGTTCACACACATGGTTCACCAATCCCCATGATTTTGCTTCATCTGCAGTAATCATTCCCGCAGTAAAGATCATTTCATTTGCTTTTCCGCGACCAACGAGCTGAGCCAAACGCTGCGTTCCTCCATATCCCGGAATGACTCCCAGTGAAACTTCCGGAAGTCCCATTTTTGCAGTTGAAGATGCGATGCGGATGTGTGATGCCATTGCCAATTCCAATCCGCCACCCAGTGCGAATCCGTTTACTGCAGCGATAACCGGAGTAGTCATGTTCTCAATAAAGGAAAACAACAGTTGTTGTCCCTCAGCAGCCAATTCACGGCCTTTCTCAATGGAAAAGTCTGCAAATTCTTTGATATCGGCACCGGCAACAAATGCCTTTTCACCGGATCCGGTCAAAATAACAACTCCTGTTCCTGCGTCTTCGTTCGCAGCACTTAATGCGTAATTCAACTCGGAAATGGTTTGCTTGTTTAAAGCATTTAACTGGTTCGGGCGATTGATAGTAATGGTTTGAATATGCCCGTTTTGCGACACTAAGATATTTTCGTAAGTCATTTTCAAGTCTTTTTGTAAAGGTATTGACTTATTTCTCAAGTTGTACTTCTCAAACGTAATATTGCGGAATTACATTTGGAAGAAACGGATTTAATTCTTCCGCAGCCGTTTATAAAGCTTTATACCCATCATCAATGCAATCCCAACTCCGAAGAACCCGATTATACCGCCAAGCCAGCCCAAACTGGTTTTTAGAATCACCAGGAAAACAATAGCAACCAGTAACAAAGTTGCTACCTCATTCCAAATCCGCAAGTGCCCGGAAGTCCATTTGGAAGACCCATTCTTCAAACGATTCATGATTCCCTGGCAGATGAAGTGGTAAACCAATAAAACGGCAACGAACGTCAATTTGATATGCATCCACGGCATTTTTAACAATGCCGGATTTGCAGTTAGCATCAATGTTCCGAAAATAATTGTCAGGATCATTGCCGGAGTTGTGATGATGTACCACAAGCGGTTCTGCATGATGTTGAATTGCTCCTGCAACACGCGTTTTTCATCTTCCGGACGCGTGTTTGCTTCCGTGTGGTAGATAAACAATCTTACCATGTAGAACAATCCGGCAAACCAGCTCACCACGAAAATGATGTGCAGTGCTTTCCAAACGTTGTAATTTTCTATCAAAAAATTCATCCCTGCAAAGTTAAAAAGAAACGGGAACACAAATTGTGTTCCCGTATCCAATATCCTGTTCCTTGTTGTTAAACTTTCATTCCCTTAACAACGCGGTCTTTACGTTTTGTTTTTTGAAGCTTCTTCAAACGCACCTGTAAGAATGCGCTGCTTCCTCCGGAGGCAATGGTATAAGTTTCACCGCCGTATTCCATCGTTCCGCCATTGTTTTTCCAGTCAGCAACCAGGTAGTATTTCCCGCTTGTTTGTGTTGCACGAGTAGCAAACTTCACTACACGGCCCGAACCTACTTCAAAACGAACAACTACTTCATTGTTTGCACCGATTTTTTCAAAAACACCTCTTGTATTTGAAGGAATAATGATGCGGTCCTGTGTTTTGGATGAACTAACTACCAATTCTCCTGCACTTCCCGTTCCCTGGTTCCCGGAAGACTGGCTTTTTTCCAAAATAATATTGGAAGAAGTGTAGAACTGAACCTTCGTCATGTTCTCAGGTGTTAAATCAAAATCCTGTTTTACCTGGTCTGTGTAAGGAATTTTTTGAGCACAGCTTGCAAGAAGAAGAGTCAAAACAGCAAAAGCAAAAATTCGTTTCATGGTTAAAAAATTTGTCGTTTTTGAGACACCAAAAATAGCGCCATTTTTTAATTTCTAAGCAAATATAATCTTTTTAATCCTCTGCATTTCGATGAAGCGGAAACAAAACCGGCCTGCTCGGTGTAGCATCATTTACAAAAGGCGCTGTCTGCAGGTTCAACATGTATTCTCCATCCAAAACCTCATCCGGAATAAAGATCATTTCCGTAATGGTCCGGTCGAAACGTTGCTCATTGGGAACACCCCAAAATCCGTGATGAAAAGCCAGCTCACCACCGTCTTTTTCACGGTCTACAGAAGGTGTGTCGACCAATAAATGAACCACTCCCAATTCGTTTAAAAGCGGTAAAATGTTTACATCACAATATGCCGGATTGGTATCTGAATAATTCAAATGCTTCTTCCCTTCTTCATTCGGAAGTGTGCGGATAAGCAGGGCCTCACTTTTTAATCCTTCCAACTGAGAAGATATGCTTGCCGCCGTGATAACACGATCAACAGATCCGTCAGCCTGTAAACGGATTTCAGGCGCAACAGTAATAACAAGCGCATTGTACAACAACTTGTCAATTATTCCATTTACGGAATGCACTTCAGAAGTAATGTGTCCCAAACATTCGGTATGGGTACCGTGCCCATGCGGGTTGAATCGGATGTTGCGAAAATTCACACTTCCTCCTTCAGCAACTGATCCGACCCAGCCGTTCTCACGAACAGGTTCGATAACAGGTGGTGAAACATACCAGGCACGGACATTTTGTTCCGATCCTTCCAATGGAATAGAACAGTCTATTCCTTCATTTGTTAAAACATAGGTTCCGTTTCCGAGAAATAATTGCATAAATCTATTTAGGTAATTTTGCCATGACCTTCTTGTATTCTGAAGTAAAATCATTCACTCCCTGACAGGCCATTTCAATTCTGTAATTTCTAAAATTTTCGATCCGGTTCTCCGGATTCGGGTGTGTACTTAAGAACTCCGGTGTGCGGGATCCTCCGGCAGCATTGATCTTCTCAAAGAAACCTGCACCACCATCTGCCGCATAAACGGTAGGACAAAGGTAAGTTACCGATCCTTTATCCGCTTCCGACTCATGATTCCGGGAAAATTTCAAGCCAACCAACCCGGCTGTGATCTGTGACAATTGCTGATGGTTTCCTGCTACAATCGCAAGCAGTACTTCCACTCCGTACATTTGCGTCATCTGGCGTGTTGAATGACGGAAATCAGCATGAGCAATCTCATGTCCCAATACTCCGGCCAATTGAGATTCGTTATCCAGGTATTTCAAAATTCCGGTGTATACGTAAATGTATCCACCGGGAGTACAAAATGCGTTCAATGTGCTGTCGTCTTTGATAATGCGCAGTCTCCAAGCAAAATCATTTTTATGCTGTACCTGCCCCGAATTCAAAATCGTGTTGCGGATTTTGT
This sequence comes from uncultured Fluviicola sp., assembly GCA_966248825.1. Classification (GTDB taxonomy): domain Bacteria; phylum Bacteroidota; class Bacteroidia; order Flavobacteriales_D; family Crocinitomicaceae; genus Fluviicola. Next base: position 222,799 of record CBINBC010000001.1, on the reverse strand, counting down.
ACAAGTACTGGTAAACCTCTTTGTTTGACACTGAATCCAATATAGGATATTCCTTCGGGTTTCCATCAATTTCAGCGGCTACCTGTGCTCCCAATTGACGATCCTGGTCTACCGGGAAAAGATTAAACCCCGATCCTAATTTTTTAGATCCGTTACAGTTCATCAAAGAACCTGCTCCGGCTATTAACAATAAAGAAAAAACAATTACTCTTTTCATACTACCGACATTTATACAAAAATAGACTAATTCCCAAAACTTCTGTTGCAAAGCGTTTATTTATAAACACAGCATATCCCGATTTTCAGACATCTTGTTTAACTTTACATGGTGGAGGACAAAAAAATGGATATTGGGCTAAAATTAAAAACGCTTCCTGATAAACCGGGAGTGTACCAATATTTCGATAAGAACGGGACCATTCTGTACGTAGGAAAAGCAAAGAACCTGAAAAAAAGGGTTTCTTCCTACTTCAAAAAGAACCACGAGCACGCAAAAACTTACATTCTTGTTAAGAAAATTGCTGATATCCAATACATTGTGGTGGATTCGGAAATGGATGCCCTGCTGCTCGAAAATAACCTCATCAAAAAATACCTTCCGAAATACAATATCCAGTTAAAGGACGATAAAACTTATCCCTGGATCTGCGTCAAAAAAGAGCCGTTTCCAAGAGTCTTTTCCACACGTGTCCTGGTCAAAGACGGTTCCCGTTATTATGGTCCGTATCCGAGCGGAAGAGTGATGCACACGCTGCTGGACCTTATCCGGGAAATGTTTCCGCTAAGAACATGTGCCCTGGATCTGGCAGCCAACAAAATTGAAAAAAGCGCTTACAAGGTTTGTTTGGAATATCACATTGGAAAATGCAAAGGTCCGTGCGAAGGAAAACAAAAAGCATCCGAATACAACGAAATGATCGAACAGATCGAAGGAATTCTGAAGGGGAATATTTCGAGTGTTATCCAAAACTTAAAACAATTGATGAATAAGGCTTCTGCCGATTTCCGGTTTGAGGAAGCCCACGATATCAAAACCCGCATTGAGATCCTGGAAAAATACAAGGCAAAATCAACAGTGGTTTCTCCGACCATTCACCAGGTGGATGTGGTTTCCATGGTAGAAGACAATGACATCGTTTTTGTGAATTACCTGGTGATCAATCATGGAGCCATCATTCATGGAATTACGGTCGAAGTAAAACGAAAATTAGACGAAACCCAGGCCGATATTATCACTTTTGTGTTGCCGGAGTTACGCGAGCGTTTTCAAAGCCAGGCAAAAGAGATCCTGGTTGAAACGGATGTAGACTGGGAAATGGAAGGTGTCCGGTTCTTTGCGCCGCAACGCGGAGACAAAAAGGCCTTAATCGATTTGTCGCTTCGAAATGCGAAATCTTACCGCATGGAAAAGATCAAACAGGAGAAGATCAAAGACCCGGAAAAACACACCAACCGCATCCTGGAGACCATGAAAACAGATCTGCGTTTGAAAGAACTTCCCGTTCACATTGAATGTTTCGATAACTCCAATATCCAGGGAACAAACCCGGTCTCAGCCTGTGTGGTTTTCAAGGATGCCAAACCAAGTAAAAAAGATTACCGCCATTTCAATGTGCAAACCGTGGAAGGTCCGGATGATTTTGCCACGATGCGTGAGGCCGTTTACAGACGCTACCGGAGATTGCTGGAGGAAGATCAGCCTTTGCCGCAATTGATTATTATTGATGGTGGAAAAGGGCAATTGGGTGCTGCACTGGAATCCTTGGAAAAACTAAACCTGCGCGGAAAAATTGCCATTATCGGGATCGCGAAAAGATTGGAAGAATTATTTTACCCGGGAGACAGCCTGCCACTTTACCTCGACAAACGATCCGAAACATTAAAAGTTATCCAGCACCTGAGAAATGAGGCTCACCGTTTTGGAATTACGCACCACCGCAACCGCAGAAGCAAAAGTGCTTTAAACAATGAATTGGAAACCATTCCCGGAATCGGTGAGAAAACGGTTCAGGATTTAATCAAGGCTTTCAAATCCGTGAAGCGTGTAAAAGAACAAAGTGAAGAGAGTTTGGCCTCTATTGTAGGAAAAGCCAAGGCGAAAGTGATCATACAATTTTTCGGATCGAATTAAGCAAAAAACAGAATTACCAGGATAAGTCCCACACCGGCAGATGCAATTACTCCAAAAACAATAGCAGGTATCCCAAAGCCATAACTCAATCCCTTGAATGGTTGTCTAACCGGATGCTTCCGCATAGATTTTAAGACAATAAGTGCAAAAATCAGGGCGATGAAAAATCCTAATGCCACACCTATCAAGAATTCCGCATAAAAGGTAACGAAGAACATACAAGCAATTGCAATACTCCACATTCCCCAAATTCCCCACATCAGCGGGTGCATTCTCTGTCTTGCCTCTTCCTCAGGCTCGTTTTCACGTTTTGATCCATTGATTTCCCGGTCTTCTCTGATCTCCATTCCGGACCAAACCTGCGGTTGTTTTACCAGCTTAATTTCTGGCTCCTCTGTCGATTCATTGACGGACACATCGCTGAGTTGATCATGAATGGCATCTTTATCTTCCCGGATGGAATCCCGTTCATCCATGCTTTTCAGTGCCGCCTCATTTTCAGAAGCTTGTGCAACTGCTGAAGCTGTTGGCGACACACGGTCTATTTTCGAATTTTCTTCCGGATCAGTCCCTGCTTTTATTTTCCGGTTCCATTCCACATGGTATCCATTTCCAAAATGACGTTTTGTAATGGTGCAGGAGCAAACAACCGTTGCGAAGATGAAAAAAAACAAGCGCTTTTTCATAGTATAAGTTTCTGATTCAAAGAAACAAACTAGTTATTAAAAACACGTTGCGATTTTCCGTACTCAATGATTCCTGTCCGTACAACTCACAGTTTATAACTCAGCTGCACCATGAATGATCTCGGCGCCTGGATGTCCCCGGGCCTGGTCATGTACTCAGCATTGGCAATGTTGTTTACAATAAACGCTATCTTATATTTCTCCTTGTAACAATAACCGATTCGTGCATCGAACACAATCGTTGGTCCATTGTTTTCTTTCCGGTAATCTTTTAGTCCCGGTAGAATTTGCTGACCCAAAAAGCCGTTTTCAAAAATAGCGTCTATGTTTTTCATGTAGCTGTTAAAACGCATCGATCCTCCGATACTGATTCCTTTCCACTCCAATTGAAGATCTGCCTTTGCCAGGTGATTGAACCGGTATTTCAGCATATTGGAAGAAGTATCTGAAAAAGTAGAACGGTAAGCAGAGTCCTGGTTTTTAGAGATCGGGTTCATGTAGGTGTATCCCAACAAAGCCAAAACCCGGATCGGTCCGATGGTTCCTTCTCCCGAAACCGAAATTTCAGCTCCGGCGATGTCGGCAGACTCGGCATTTTGTGCCCGGAATCCCAACCATTTTTGAATAAATCCCGGTGAATTGGGGTTAAGGCTTAATGGAATGGAATCCGGTTTGTACAGCCCGAAGGTAAATTCCATCATGTTGTCATAGTGATTGATGAATCCGGCCACATCTACAAAGCCTTTCCATTTTCCGATCTTCACTCCTTGTTTTACTCCAAATTCAGCTGCCCATCCGGTTTCCGGTTTTAAATCCGGGTTGGCAAAAATGAGTAAGCCTCCGACCGAAGTAGTTGTATACCTTTCTGCAACGCTGGGATAACGGACTCCCTGTCCGAATGAAGCACGTAAATGCGTATGTTTTAGAACGGCGTAATGGATTCCGGCACGGATAATCGGTCGGATCGGTATTTTTTTCGTGGAATCTTTACCAAAATAAAAATCAGAATCTCCCTGCCTTCCGTCCTGCTGGAAATATTCCCCGCGGATTCCGGCAACGATGTTCACTTTTTTCCAGTTTTTTTCTCCCTGCAGGTAAAGTGCTCCGTTCAGGGAATTGTGGTCTCCGAATAAATAAGATCTGACTTCATTGGCGATGGCGGTCACTCCGGTTGTCAAAACCCAGGAATTATTATTCCAGCCGCGTTGAAATTGGTAGTCGCCATACCAGACTTCTGACTTGGAACTTTGTGAAAGATTGGTGTAATTCTTATTATCAATAAAATAAAGCCTTCCTCTCAATTGATGCCTGTTTCCAAATTTATCGACATACTTCACACTTGGATCTACCGATAAACGCACCCCGCGATTATAAGTTAAACTCGAACCGGCTACACTGGTATCTGCTCCACCGAAAGGCTGGTAAGCCAAAGAATCACTTTGCCAGATGATAAAGTTCCCGGTTTTTTGCAGCTGGGCATTCCATCCGAGTGAAGCCTTGAAATTTTTGATCTTCTTCGGCCGGTAACTGATTGTTCCGTTGAAGCGTCCGCGGTCTTCCGTTTCTCCCTGACGGTAACCGTCGTTTGTAAATCCGTAAGCTCCAAGCGTTAATCCAAATCGCCCGAACTGCTTGGAAAAAGTAACATCACCCTGGTAGAACATGGGGTTTTTATTCCACCACTTCAAACTTGCGCGTTTCGGGTTATCATAAATTCCTCCCTGCACCTGGACGTTCAAACTGGCTTTTTCCGTAGGTTCGCGCTCAATCAATGAAATCATCCCGTTCAATGCTCCCGAACCATATAGCACGGAAGACGCACCTTTAATTACTTCAATCTGCTGGGCATTCTCAATCGGAATCGAATTCCATTTGGCATCTCCCACATCAGCAGAAAGCAGCGGGATTTCATTCCAAAGTACCAAAACCCGGCTTCCTGCACCGTAAGTAAATCCGCTTCCACCGCGAATACTTACCTGCCCGTCCATGGTGTAAGCTCCCGGAACCTGGTCGACCGCCTGTTCCAGATCAGTAATCCCTTTATTCGCAATCAGTTCCGGTTTTATGATGTCCAAAGAAATCGTCAATTCCTGCACCGATTGTTTTCTGCGGGAAGCAGCTACAACCACCGGTCCGATATCCTGAACAGGTGTCAGGGGTTTTAAACGAATTGCTTCAATCCGGTTAGAAGTGATCGTTATAGTATCCGGATAATAATCCGTTGCTGTGATTATACAGGTAGCAGGAAATGCTTCGATCCTGAATAAGAATTCCCCGTTCTCATTGGTCAAAGTGCTGACTCCGCCTACGATTGACAGCTGTGCAAAAGGAATCGGTTCTTTGGTTTCTTCGTCGAAAACAGTCCCAACAATCTCCTGAGAAAAAAGTGTAAATGGGGCTAAAAAAAGTAGGAGCAGCACTTGTTTCATACGGGTGTTTTTTCTTATATTCAAGAGACCAAAGTACCAAAAAATTGAATTTTACAACTATTCATCATCAAATTGCACTTACCTTTTTAAGTGGTATCGGAAGTCGAAGAGCACGAGTAATCGTTTCCCATTTCAATGATCTGGAAGCATTCTTTACGGAAAAGCGGTTGAACCTGGCCAAAATTCCGGGCATTCCCGCAGATTTTGTTTCCATGAAATTGAGACTGAATGCATTGACGGAAGCAGATAAAGTTATCCAGGAGCTGAATCGTATTGGCGGGAAGACTGTTTTTTTCACCGAGAAAAACTATCCGCGAAGATTGAAACAATGCGCCGATGCACCTTTACTGCTCTACACCAAGGGAAATATCGACTGGAACCCGGACAAACTTGTCTCAATCGTGGGCACGCGTCACGCAACCGATTACGGAAAAGCATTGACTCAGGAACTCATCGAAGGACTGGCTGCTCAAAACGTAACCATTGTGAGTGGAATGGCTTACGGAATCGATATCCATGCTCATATAGAAGCCTTGAAGCGAAACCTCCCGACCTGGGGCGTTTTAGGGCACGGACTTTCAAAAATGTACCCGAGCGAACACCGCAAGATTGCGGAACGCATGTTAGAAACCGGCGGAATTATCAGCGAATTTATTCCTTCCCAAAAACCCGAACCTCCGCATTTTCCCATGCGAAACAGAATTGTTGCAGGCCTGACCGATGCCACCATTGTGGTTGAAAGCGGAGAAAAGGGCGGATCGTTGATTACAGCATCATTGGCTTCAGATTACAATCGAGATGTTTTTGCCTATCCCGGAGATATCTCAAGACCTTTCTCCAAAGGCTGTCTAAGCCTGATCCACAAAAATCAGGCAACATTGATCCGGAATTCCGAGGACCTGATCAAAAGCATGAACTGGGAACCGAAAGAACAACTTCCCGGTCAGCAGCGCGCGCTATTTGTGGACCTGAACGGAAGGGAAGAAAAAATCATGGCTGTGCTGAAAACCAAACCGGAACTGACCTTAGACACCATCGGTTATTTGTCCTCTCTTCCCGTTAGCGAAGTTTCCAGCGACTTGTTAAGCTTGGAATTCAAGGGTCTGGTTCGTTCGCTTCCCGGAAGGCGGTTTCAACTAATACATTAAATAACAAGTCTGTTTGCAGGTAAATTTCTATTTTAGGGGCCATTAAACTAGAAAAATGAAAAAACATCTTTTATTTGGAGTCCTGGCTCTGAGTACCCAAATTACCTTTGGACAAACAGTAACAAACGCCGCAGATAGTAAGTACCAATTCACCAAAGTTGCTCAGTTGGATGCAAATCCGGTTGAGAACCAGGGAATGACAGGAACATGCTGGAGCTTTTCATCTCTGTCTTTCTTTGAAAGCGAATTGATCCGTTTAGGCCACAAAAATCCGGCTGATTTGTCTGAAATGTACATCGTTCGCAAAGCTTATGAATCAAAAGCAGACCGTTTTATCCGTATGGACGGAAAGATCAACTTTAGTGAAGGTGGTGCATTCCACGATATTCCATACGTGATCAAACGTTACGGAATCGTTCCAAAAAGTGTTTACACGGGATTGATGAACGGGAAAACGACTTATAACCACGAAGAATTGTTCGCTGTTTTAAACAGCTTTATGCAGACAGTTCTTGCTGAAGTTCAGAAAGGTCACGGAATCGGGAAAGAGTGGAAAAAAGCATTCTCTTCTCTTCTAGATGCTTATTTGGGTCCGGATGTAACAGAATTTACATTTGAAGGAAAGAAATACACACCGATGACTTACGCCAGTTCTTTGGGATTGAAAATGGATGATTATGTTTCCATTACTTCTTTCAGCAACGACCCGTTCTATGAGCCGTGTGAAATTGCTATTCCTGACAACTGGGCTTGGGGTGACAGTTACAACGTTCCTTTGGAAGATATGGTAACCGTTGCAGAAACTGCATTGAAAAATGGCTACACTTTGGCTTGGGGAGCTGACGTTTCCGAGAAAGGGTTTAACTTCCGCCAGGGTATTGCAATCGTACCGGAAGATGAATCTACGATCCAAACCCGTGGAAAAGATAACAAATCGTTCAACGATGCCGGAGCTGCAAAAACTTCCAATGCATTTTTAGAGCCGGTAAAAGAAAAAGTGATTACACAAGAGCTGCGCCAGGATGGTTACGACGGAAAAGTAACAACAGACGATCATGGAATGCACATTGTTGGTTTATTCAAGGATCAAAACGGAACGCGTTACTTCCTGGTGAAAAATTCCTGGGGGACAGATAATTTACCTCAAGGTTATCTGTATGTTTCCGAGAATTATTTCCGTTTAAAAACGATTAACATTTACTTAAACAAAAACGGTTTAGATAAGGATTTAAAGGTAAAACTAAAATTATAAGTAAATAGTTTGGTGGAATCAGTTTTTTTGTTAGATTTGTCACATTACCACAAATTATTATAACATGGAAAGACTAACACCCGCTGAAGAGAAAGTCATGTTAAGACTTTGGAAACTGGAGAAAGCAACAGTAAAGGAAATTGTTGATATGTACCCAAATCCGAAACCCGCTTACAACACTGTCTCTACTATTGTAAGAATCCTTGAACGTAAAAAATTCATCAAGCACAAACCAATGGGAAGAGGTTACATCTACCTTCCGAAAATTGGCCGCGAGCAGTACCGCGATTACCTGGCGGACTACATTTTGAAGTTTTACTTTGACGGAAGCCGAAACGAGATTGTTTCTTTTTACAACAGCACTGTTTCACTCAACGAAATTTTATAATACACCTAAGGAAACCCTGACATTCATCGTCAGGGTTTTTTTATTTCATTTATTTCGAGACCACAATCTCCGGGTTCCGTTTCAAAATTTCTGATACAAACAACTCATTCGTAGCCGGACTGATGTAAATTTCATCGTATTTCCCGAATTTGATGATCAACCCTTTCGATGCAGTTGCCGGTTTTAATCCTGCATACATGGTTTTTCCTTTTGCAATTTCACGGATTTCAGGGATCCTGATTTTCCCCCTGATCGGTCCGCTGCGGTAGATCAATTCTGTTTCCGTCAGTTGATAATACGTTCCGAAATAAATCCAAAGTAGTAAAGCACTAATCAGCGAGAAAGGAATCACGACCCAAAAATCTGAGTGCTCAATCCAACCAAAGATGAGTCCGAAAATTGAAAAACCCATGAGAAATACCACTGATCCTAAAACCAAAAGACTGAAGAAACCACTTTTTCTACTGGAGAATTTCATACTCATCTAAAACGTAAAATCCTCTTGAGTGTTTTCTTTCGGGCCCCTTTTTTCCAATTGGTCCGAATTTCAGCCTTCCGGTCTTTGTAAGAAAAGACCAGCACCCGCGGGTTTGTTTTGCGCAAAGATTTCCTGTAAGAACGACCGCTTATTGCGGATCTGCAAGGAACTGAATAAAATACTTCGAATGTATAATTTCCCTGTTCATCGGATTGGATTTGGTGGATGCTTTTTCCATCATACACAGAAATTGGCTGATTCCTCAATAAATTTCCTTCTGAATCATAAGCTTGCCCGCTTAGTTTGTAGGTTCCGAAAATTCCACTGGAATACGAAAGCTTTGCCCCAAAAAGAAAGCATAAAGTCACTAAAAAGCCGATTTGTTTTACATGCATTTGATCCAAATTATTTCCCGGCAAAAGATAAAAACTAGTTACTCAATGATCAACCGTGTCAGGAATTGAGATCCGTTTTGGGTAATCTCCACCAAATAACACCCGGATTGCAAATTCGTATTCAGTTCCGCTTCGTTTCCGGACAATTCTTTTTGGTAAACCAATTTCCCCTGGATATCTCTAATTGCTAAAAGGGCATTTGAACTACTCAAGCCTGAAATTCCGATCGTTCCGCCTTTTTGAGAAGGATTCGGGAAGATGCTGACTCCCGAAAGTTCATTGTCGGAAATTCCAAGCACGCCGTCAATTACGAAATTGTCGAAATAGAAATTGTTCGAATAATTTGAAGCAACAAACTCAAATTTAAAGCGTGTTTTGGTATCCATCGCAGTAGAAGTGTGTGGGAATGAGACATGCTTCCAGTGATTTTGAGCAGGTGTATATGTCGAGTTCTGCGCTGCAAAAGCGGTGATCAAAGCCGTATCTTCAATGATGATGTTTTTCTGAATCCAGGTTTTACCGCAATCCCTGGAATAATAGATCTTCAACACTTCTGTAGCAGAATCCGGAATGGCTGCCGAACCGTACGCATAATCAAATGAAACTGTTACTCCGGTCGTATTGGACAAATCAAACGCCGGCGAAACCAGGTTATCCTTATTTCCATTAATCTGCATCGGATCTGCCAAACAAGGATTCGTTGTGTCCGGTTCGTAGTGGTTTCCGAGGAGAAAACAGCCTGTATTCTGAGTTCCGCCGGTTGGAATTCGCTGGAAAGAACCACTGTCGTTATTTACATTCTCGCTCTGCCAAAAATTTCCCGACTGGTCAAAATTCTGAACGGTTGGCCCGGTATATTCCGGCCAGCTTCCGCTAGCGTAAACAACACCGCTTTTGGTAGTCGTACTTGATCCGTTTGCATTGGTAACCGTCAATGTAGCATCATAATACCCCGGATTCATGTAAGCAACTTTCGGATTGGCAAGCGTGGAGCTGGATGGACTTCCGCCGGGAAACGACCACTGATAACTCACCGCATTCCCCTGACCGGAAGCATTTAAAAAGGATACCGAATCACCCACACAGGTAAACATTCCCGGATTTAATCCCAAAACCTGAGTTTTCACAAAGAAATCCGAGTATGGAAGTGCCGTTGAAACCGGCGCAGTCCCGGGCCCAACACCCGTTGCTGCCAGGTTTGCAGGTATCCAAAGCTGATCCCGACCATACAGCGGACTTTCAGCCACACTGCGCATCAAAGTAACCTGGCCTTTTGTAAACATAGCCCTGCAATATCCAAGCACCATGAAGTTTTGATACATATCCGGAACATCGTATCCCCAATAATTAAAGCTTTCCGCGTAGAGTGAATCGTTACAAGAATTTTGCGGGATCGAACACACATAATTCATGGAATGATGCGGCGTGTCAAAAATCCCGTCGGAGTAACCGCAATCATTGTTGGAAGGAATGGAGCTCTCGGTTTCCGTTAAATCAAACAACCCGAAGTAATGTCCCATTTCATGTGTCAGGAAATGGCGCATGACACCGTTTGCTGTTCCTATGCTCCCTACGTATGAATTCAGTAGCACAATGCCTTGCGTACAGGAGTCTGCATCTGATAAAGGATTCGTTGAAAAACCTGCTATCCCGGAATAATTTAATGTTTTAACCACCCAAATATTGACATAGTGATCGGGATCCCACTCATAAATCATAGAGTTTTCATCAGCCCTATTCGTCAGCGAACTAAAAATCCGATTTATTCCATTCGTCGGATTTCCGTTAGGGTCAATGGTTGCCAAGCGAAATTCGAAGTTTACGTCCCCCAGAATGGTATCAAAAGGAGCAGTAACAAGCGTAGTATCGTTATTCAATTTCTGAAAATCTTCATTCAGGTTTTCCAGTGCGTCCAAAATCTGCAGATCAGAAATATTTTCACTTCCGTATTGATGCAGCACGTGAAAAACCACCGGAATGATCTTCCTATCCGTAGATTTCTGAGAATGATCCAAAAGCGATTTGATCCGCTTCAGCGATTCTGTATCGGTATTCTGATGCTGACAAGTCAGAGTTTGCTGTGCGTTTAGCTGCAAAGCTGTCCCCAACAAAAAAGCGATTAGCAAGGTAGATTTTGTTTTCATAACCGTAGTTTGGTGCAAGCTAAGGGTTTTTACCGATAGTTGAAAGACAGGTGATTGGAAATTGATTGAAGGGGGGATGTGGTTGAGGGAAGGGGGGTTAATCAATCAATTTTATTTCAGGCATTTCAACTTGAAACATTTTGCCGATTAATTCCAACCTCATTTCACCCAATGATTTTAAAAAAGGTGTGATTTTGTAACTATAGGCTCTTTTGGAAAAGGCAAGAACCAGAATCGAATTTTTATTCTTTCCAATCTTAACCTGCTTGTATCGATATAAATTGAACTCAACGATTGTATTATAATCACCTTCGGCTTCTCCTCGCAGAAAATCGATCAATATGGTTTTATCATCCGAATTCCTTGTTATTGCATAGTTACAAACAGGATCTGTTTTCTTAGCCTCCTTTAATTCGTTTACTTTTACCGCAACAGCATCCTCAATGGATACGTTCTCATTCAAAACAAATAAGGAAATCATTTCATTGAAATCTGGAAGTGAGTCGTTATCCGTTAAATATTCCTGGATGTAATAATTATCATTTTTTGCAGACCATTTTAGATCGTATACTTTCTCGTTGAATGTGATTGTTTTTACATTCAAATAATCTTTTAGGTTGCTATCAGATGTAAAAGACAGTAAAGTTAACACTACGATTAAAAGAATAATTTTGGTTTTCATGTTTGAAGATGGTTTTATCAGTTTTAATTTGAAGTCACAATGTAATCATACAATGATTTTTCAATTGGCTTCTCTAGCTGGAAATTCATTTCGACAACTTAAAATCATATTCATCACTATCAGGAATTGGCTCATTATTCATAAATGCTTCAAAAGAACCTATAGGAGCGAAATCAATATTAATAGTTGTGTAATCACCCTTTTTTCTCCATAGCCTAACAGAATCTGTTCCCTTCTTTTCCAACCATTCTCTGGTTACAGGCTGTCTTTCTTTCAGACCTAATACATCAATCAATAACCACTGACCTAAGGCGTTTTGGCCAAAACGTTTTCCTTGCGAATCCTTTTCATGATTACTTCCGGATTGGAAGTTTTTTAAGTTGTCACCTGTAATAAGTGCCGGTATTTCATTACCATTTGGCAGCTTAAGTCTAAATCTTACCTCTGGTCTCTTTTCTTTATCGATCTTAAGCAATTTTCTTTGATGTATTATCTCTAATATGTCTTTCCTGAAAAAATTCGGATTCTTCCGATGAAATTCCATTGGGATAGGAAGATAGATCTCATTTAGTGGGCGCGGTCCTTTACTATCTTTATTCTTAGGGGCTGCATTCCACGCGTTTAATCCCGATTTTTCTTCTACATCATTGTTTTCATATGAATATAACGGTAAATATGCTTCAACAATATCTAGCTGGACTTCTTTTGCAGAACCTATTAGTTTGAAATACGCTTCAAGAAGAAAAGAAAAAGGATCTTCAATGATATTTACATCGAACTGATTAAGGATTAATGCATCGTTTTTTGTTGAATCAAACTTTTGCCATATTTGTGAATCTCCAAAAGTAAACTTATAATCTTTATTCCCATCTGTCCATGAAAATGCCGTTGATGTTGGATTGAATATTTCTATCTTACTAATATCGATTAATGGATAGGCACATTCATTAATCACGAAACGACCTTGATCCCTAGTCACGTAATGATAAATATTACCTGTTTCTGATAACCCTAATCGTTCATAATCGCTTTTCATTTTCTCATTTTTAAGCTCAGAAATTTTGTAAGCTAAAGAATGTAGATCATTTTGTAAAGTACTAATCTCACCTTGGTATCTCTTAAGCTGCATTACCTTCTGGTATGAAGGCTTGCTGCCCATCCAAGTTTTTATTCCAATCCCAATTCTTCTTTCACCAAAAACGGATAGAACATCATGCGGGGTATTCCCGATATCTACATTTTGTCCATTGAAAATCTTTGCAAAGATTGTTTCCTGAAATTTTGAGTCTAGATATGGAATTAAATCTCCTTGTTTTTGGCGAAACAAGTTAGTTAGTGCACCATATACTTGTAAAAACTGAATATATTCATTCCTTTGTTCAGTTGAATATTGCTCCCAGATACTCATTATTGAAGGACTTTAATTATCTCATTCCCAATTCTCTCTATCAAAGTCGTCGTCACAGAATTACCTGCCTGCATATACAACTTACTGTTAGCAACATTTGGAAGTACATATTTATCCACAGGATATCCTTGAAAAGCAAAACACTCCTTTGGAGTCAACTTTCTAATACCATAATCATCCAAGATCAATGGAACATTATGTCCTCCTGCACCCATGTTGGCTGTTAACGTAGGACAAACATTGTTTTTGTTTTCACGAACATAAATTCTTCTCCATTGGTAGACAGTATCTTTTTTAGTCATTACTCTTTCCAACTCAGGATAATACATGTGATCTTTTTGATAATAATATTTATCATCCTGTTTTCCCTGCTCCAAAATATCATGGATTGTCTTGGTGAGTTTTATTTCTCCAGGAAATTCAAAACTCTTATAATTTGGCACTTGTTCCGGATCAAAAGCAACAATGAAAATACGCTCCCTGTTTTGAGGAACATTTGCATGAGTCATAGAATTTAATACCTTGTAAAAAACTTTATACCCAAGTTTTTCTCCTAAAATCTCACAGATCACCTGGAACGTTTTTCCGTGATCATGAGTTAGAAGATTTTTTACGTTTTCTAAAAAAACTACTTTAGGTCTATGTTTTTCAACTATTTGCTCAATATCAAAAAACAGGGTTCCTCTTGTATCTGAAAACCCTTTTCGATAACCTGCTATAGAAAATGCCTGACAAGGGAATCCACCACAAAGAATATCAAAGTTTTGAGGAATATAATTTTTTACACGATCAAGTGTGATATCACCAAAAGGATATTCCCCAAAGTTTGCTCGGTAGGTTTTTTGTGCATCTTTATTCCATTCACTTGAGTAGATGCATTTTCCACCTAGATTTTGCAACGCTAATCTGAATCCTCCTATTCCGGCAAAGAGATCGATGAATTCAAAATCTGGTGCGATCGGTGAAGGAAAAGGAATTTCTTCTGTTGTAAATAATCCATATTGCAAAGCCTCCTCGGCAACTTGATCGGTTACAGTTTCTTCCGGATACCTGTATGACAAAATCTCCTTAGCAAACTCAATTGCTTCATTTTTATAAAAACTAGCAACTTGATTACTACCATTGTGAATATAATGCGTAAGCACAGCCTCTTTGTCACTCTCTGGTTCAACAAATCGAACTTTAAACTGCTTGTCTTCAACAAACTCCAATGATACTTTTTCTGTAAAATTCATTCTCAAATTTCTGATTTCGCTTTCAATCTGAAGTACACAAGATAATAAGTTTTTCTCTACTTCCTTACTCCAAAATCGAAGAACTGTCCACCCTTCATTAAGTAATTTTTGATTGACTTCTTTATCTCGTTGTATATTCTTTTCTATTTTGGGAAACCAGTATTCTTTATTGGTTCCTATTCTCTTTTTCTGTATATCCCAATCCTTACCGTGCCAAAATTCACCGTCAACAAAAATAGCAAGTTTTATCTTCTTAAATGTTAAGTCTGGTTTTCCATAAACCGATGAATCGTTTTTTCTATATCTATATCCCCGACCAAATAAAACCTTCGAAAGAACTGCTTCAGGTTTAGTTCCTGAAGATTTGTTCCCCTGCATATTTTTACGCCGTTGTTCTTTCGTCAGATTATCCATACTTCAATTAAAGATAACCCTTTTATTGCCGAAAATATTAATCTGCTTTATAATCCAAAGCAAAAATGCATTTGGAAGTTCGTAAGGTATTTACGTGCTAAATTCTCTTCACCGCAAAGAACTCATGAGCCGATAAACTTCGTATTTCAAGCAGCAGTTCCTCGGAAAAGTGCAATTCCGGGATGTCGTTAGTGCATTTTTTACAAAGCATTGCTTCCTCTTCTTTACTAAAATTAATTATCTTCCCCCTTTATCCCCTCCCGACGAGTTTCTGTCGGGGCAAGTTCTCCAAAGGGGAAAGTCTGAAATCCCTTATTCATTCGGCACTCGGAATTCGTAATTCGCAATTATTCCACGATTTCCCCCAAGCGCTCAAAGGCCTGGTCCATATTCATCACGTTGCTGTAAATCAGGCGCAGCTTGTCATTTTTCTCGCTCATCTTGCAGTCTTTCGGGTTGCTTTGTACGTATTTCAGGACTTGCGTGAACATCGGCGACTCGTAGTACTTGCTCTGCGGATTGGACACAAAATAACCGATCATGGACCCTTGTTTGATCACGAGTTTCTCGAAGCCGATTTCCTGTGCCAACCAGCGCAGTTCGAAGGAACGCAGTAACTCTTTCACCACGCGCGGCAAAGGACCGAAGCGGTCGATCAATTGCTGCTTGTAATTTTCGATCTCTTCTTTGGTTTCCAGGTTATCGAGATCCTGGTAAATGCTCAGACGCTCGGAGACATTGTTGATGTAATCTTCGGTAATGCGCAGCTCGAAATCGGTTTCCAGGACGCAGTCTTTCACGAAATGCGCGCCCATCGTTTCGGTATTGCGGTCGTCGTAGAGGTCTTTAAATTCTTCCTCTTTCAGTTCGTCCATGGCTTCGTTGAGAATCTTTTGGTACATCTCGAAACCGATCTCGGAAATGAATCCGCTCTGCTCACCTCCCAGGAGGTTTCCGGCTCCGCGGATATCCAAATCCTTCATCGCGATGTTGAAACCCGAGCCCAAATCGGAGAACTGAACCAAAGCTTCCAGGCGTTTGCGAGCTTCGGATGTCAGCAAGCTGATGGGCTGCGAAATGAGGTAACAGAATCCTTTTTTGTTGGATCGGCCCACGCGTCCACGCAGCTGGTGCAGGTCACTCAAACCAAACATGTGCGCATCGTTGATAATGATCGTGTTCGCATTCGAAATATCGATCCCCGATTCGATAATGGTCGTTGCGATCAGCACATCGTATTCGCCCTGGATGAAATCCATCATCACTTTTTCGAGCTGCTTTCCGTCCATTTGTCCGTGACCGATTGCCACGCGCACTCCCGGACATAAACGCGAGATCATTCCTGCAATTTCCTTGATATTCGCCAGTCGGTTATTCACAAAATAAACCTGCCCGCCACGGCTTACTTCGTACGAAATTGCATCGCGGATATTTTCTTCATTGAACGTAATCACTTCCGTGAGGACCGGCTGACGGTTTGGCGGCGGTGTATTGATAATGCTCAAATCACGCGCACCCATCAGGGAAAATTGTAAGGTTCTCGGGATCGGAGTTGCTGTTAAAGTCAGCGTGTCCACTGTTGTTTTCAGCGTTTTCAATTTGTCTTTCACCGCCACCCCGAACTTCTGCTCTTCGTCGATAATGATCAGTCCCAGGTCTTTGAATTTTACCTTATCACTCACAATTTTGTGGGTTCCTACCAAAATATCGACCTCACCGCTTGCTACTTTTTTCAAAGTCGCTGTGATTTCTTTGGCAGATTTAAAGCGGTTGATATAATCCACATTCGCCGGGAAATTTTTGAACCGTTCCTTGAAGCTCCGTGCATGCTGATGGCTCAGAATCGTTGTAGGGACCAAAACCGCCACTTGTTTGCTGTCGGCAACCGCTTTGAAGGCTGCACGCATAGCAACTTCGGTTTTTCCGAAACCAACATCTCCACAGACCAAACGGTCCATCGGCATTGGTTTTTCCATATCTTCTTTCACGGCCTGCGTCGCTTTCAACTGGTCGGGAGTGTCTTCATACATGAAGGATGCTTCGAGCTCGTTCTGCAGGTAAGTGTCCGGTGAAAACGCAAATCCGGGTTGACTTTTGCGCTTTGCGTATAGTTGGATCAGGTCGAAGGCTAATTCCTTGATGCGTTTTTTGGTCTTCTGCTTGAGAGTTGCCCAGGCTTGCGTTCCCAGTTTGTTCATCTTCGGAGCAGCTCCGTCTTTTCCGGTAAATTTCGAAATGCGGTGCAGGGAGTGAATGCTCACGTAAAGCACGTCTCCGTCTTTGTAAACCAAGCGGATGGCTTCCTGCGGTTTTCCGTTCACATCAATGGTTTGCAGACCGGAGAATTGCCCCACTCCGTGATCGATGTGCGTCACATAATCGCCTTTCTGCAGGTTGTAAATCTCTTTCAGTGTCAAGGCTTGTTTTGCCTGGCGGAAACCTTCCTTCAGTTTGAAACGGTGGTAGCGCTCAAAGATCTGGTGGTCCGTATAGCAAACCAGCTTCAGCGAAGGAAGAATAAACCCTTCGTGCAAAGCAATATTCATGGGTTCAAATTCTACTTCGGCACCAATGTCTTCAAAAATCTGATACAAGCGTTCGATCTGTTTGGGTTGATTGGAAAAGATCAGGTTTTCTGCTCCTGCTTTTTTGCGGGCAATCAGGTCATCTTTCAACAGGTCAAAATCCTTGTTGAACGTTGGTTGGTGTAGTGTTTCAAAAGTAATGACTTCCGAAGCTTTAAATGCATATTCCGGTCCGATCTCCACAACAGCATGCAACGGAAGTCGCTCTTTCCAGTCGGAAGGATGCATATACAATTCGCTCGGTAAACTGTGTTTGATCGTGTCTTTCGGAAGTGAATCGTAAGCTTTTACGGCCTTTTCGTAGTCTTTTTCCAAAGCTGCTTTTACCAGGTCGTTGGATGCCAGCCAAATAGTCGTTTGCTTGCCGATGAATTCCAAAAACGTACCTGTTCCATTCAGGACCAACTGGCGCTGCACATTCGGAACTACCGAAAAATGCGTATGAGTATTGATCGATAACTGGGAAACCGGATCGAATGTGCGGATCGAATCCACCTCATCTCCGAAGAATTCAACGCGGAAGGGCTGATCATTCGAAAAAGAGAAAATATCGACGATTCCTCCACGAATAGAGAACTGTCCCGGCTCATAAACAAAATCCACGCGTTCGAATCCGTATTCCAGGAGGAATTCATTAAAAAAATCAATGGAATAGTTTTTCCCGCGCTCCACACGCATGGTGTTTTCGGAAAGTTTCTTCTGCGTCGGTACGCGTTCGAACAATGCCTGCGGATAAGTAACTACCCACGTGTTCTTCCCGGTATTGATCTTTTCCAGTACTTCGGCACGCGCTACCACATTCGCATTGTCTGTTTCCTCCAATTGATAAGGGGTTCTGTAAGAAGCCGGGTAAAAGTAAATGTGCTTATTATCCGGGTACAATTGTTCCAGGTCGTTGAGAAAGTAAGCCGCTGTTTCTTTGTCTTCCAGGATGAATAAATGATTTCCCGGAACCTGTTCGCAGACGGAAGCTGCCGCAATGGATTTGGAAGAACCGATCAGTCCTTTCCAGTGAATGCGAATTTCTGCCTGCTGCAATAAATCAGCTGTTTGATCGAGTCCTTTGAGTTTTTTGAATCGTTGTAAAAATTGTGCCTGGTCCATATTTTGAATAAGCAATTTAGGGGACACAGCGCACTGTACCCCCTTGTAAAAGTTGTTGCAAAGATCGTGAATTTTGGTTGAATAAATCCGTAGGGCGTAAAATTTTACGTCCCTACGGATCTGTTTTTCGTTTTTGAAACAAAGTTTTTCATTTTGAAAAACTTCAAAAACCCTTTTGAATTCAAAACCCTTTAAAAACAAGTGTTTTCATTTTTTGGCACAGCATTTAATAGGTCTTTGGAACGAACGAAAATGAAGAGATTATGAAAACGACATATTTTGTGCTGTTGGCATTAGTGGGAGTGTTGGGGATTTCAACTGGGTGCAAGAAGAAAGAAGGAACAAGTCAGATGACTGTGAAGATGGTGGATGCGCCCGGTGATTTCCAGCAAGTAAATGTAGAAGTGTTACAGGTTCAGGTTCATCACGATGGGCAGGGCTGGATCAATCTTCCTACGGTTGCAGGGGTTTATGACCTGTTGACCTTACAAAATGACGTTTCTGCAACACTTGTAAATGCAGGAACCCTGCCTTCCGGAGATTTGCAGCAGCTGCGCCTGATTTTGGGAGATGAGAACAATGTGATGGTAGATAGCTTATATTATCCGCTGGCAACTCCTTCAGCACAACAATCCGGATTAAAAATTAATTTGAACTCCAATTTTGCACCGAATACACAGTATGAGCTAGTACTCGATTTCGATGCAGAGAAAAGTATTGTGATCCAGGGAAATGGATCTTATTCTTTAAAGCCTGTTATACGGGTTTTATCGATCAATCCTATTTAATTGTTTAGGTGTGGTGTAATAAGTAGTAGTAGTATGTCCACAAAAAGCCATTCGTATCCACGAGTGGCTTTTCTTTTTAGAATTGGCTAGACCTTTGCTTTAATCAGTGTCCTATCCATTCAAATCATCCGGTTGGTCCGTTCCGTCAATAGAATGATCTTTTCTCCAACGCGGCTCAAACTTCAGGCGTTCTGTGTTATTATTCACTTAATAACTCAATTTATGAAAGCAATCATTACTTCACTTCTAATCCTGGGATCGGGCGGGGCTGCATTCGGACAAGGTTCACTGACTGTCACAACAGCCAATGATAACGTTAAATTCTCCGTTTCGAACAATGGAATGTTCTTCAGCAATCCAACAACCAACGGCGGATATTTTGTGCCAAAAGACAGTTTGGTAAGTGCTATTTATTCCATGGCATTTATGGTTACAGGAACAGATATCAACGGAAATCTCAAAGGTGCAGTTTCTCAATTCATGAATTCGGATTTTTCTCCGGGTCCGTATCTGTCGAATGCTGTCAACTACAATGCTCAGTCTTACCTGGATAAATACCAATCCTCTATATGGATGATTAACAAAGCACAAATCGATGATCACATGGCTCATTGGATGGATCCCGGTTATGTGGTTCCACCGTTTATTTCCTCCTGGCCCGGAAATGGAAACACCGGTAACGGCGAAAGTCCGCTCCTTGCTCCCTTCCATGATGCCGATGCAGACAATGTTTACGAACCAGAAAGCGGCGATTATCCGTTGATTCGTGGAGACAGGGCTGTTTACACCATTATCAATGATGGGAAAGGCGCGCATCCTTCTGGCTTGGACCAGGCAGGAATCGAAGTTCATATGATGTTCTACCAATACAACGATTCTTCCGATGCAGCTTTAACGAATACCGTTTTCTTCCAGACAACCGTTTTCAACCGGGGAACCAACTTTATGAATGATTTCCATGTGGGTCATTTGGCTGATTTCGATCTGGGTAATCCATACGATGACTATATCGGAACAGAACCCGGAAGAAACCTGATCTATGTTTACAACGGAGATCTGAACGATGAGAATTTCTCCGGAAAGCCCGGTTACGGTACATATCCGCCGGCAGCGGGAATCCTAACCCTCGACGGAAATTTGAGCTCCAATATTCTGATTACAGATGCAGCCGGTTTTAATACACCTTCGAAATACCATAACGCCTTAAAGGGCCTTTTACCGGATGGAAGTCCATTGCTCGACGGGAACAATCAACCGACCACTTTTATTTACAATGATATTGATCCGACTATCGGATGGAACGAATTTACCGGTATTGCCAATCCTCCGGGAGACCGCAGAACAGTTGCCGCTCACGATGAAGTTGTTTTTGGTCCGGGAAAGGTTCTGTGTTATAACAATGCTGCCATTTTTGCCAGAAGCTACGAAGGCAACTTAACTTCAAGTGTAGACAGTTTATTCCATGTTGCCAACCACATTCAGCATTTCTACAACGAACAGAATTTCTATTGCGAAACACAGTTCCTGGGATTACAGGAAGAAGAAAAGCTGGCCGTTTCCATTTACCCGAATCCTGCCAAAGAGCAGATCACAGTGGAAGGTATAACCAACGGCAATTACCGCATCATTACCTCAGACGGAAAGGAAGTACAAGCCGGAAGCCTGGAAAATCCGATCATCCGACTGGACTCATTGAAAGGCGGTTTTTACGTCATTGAAATTACTTCTGCCGGAAAACACGACCGGAAATCATTTGTGAAGGAATAACATGGATAATCCTAACCCCCGGCCGGAATGTCAGGGGTTTTTTATTATAAATACTTACATTTGAGAAAAACTCATCTATGAAAAAGATCATCTTAGCATTAACGGTACTGCTTTCCGCAGGCCTTTCTCAAGCGCAGGTACTTCAGTTCACCCCGGATTCCAAACAATTTCAATCCTTAATCACCCGCACTATCAATGTGGTTGAAACTGGAAACGAAGAATTCGACAAAGCCCTTCACTCCGCTTTTGATACATACTGGAAATCAACCAATTTTGAGTACATTACTTACGATGATTTCAAAAAGTCGGTAACAGACCAGAGCAAATCGTTTTTTATTCCGATGAATATCAATGTAACATACACCAAAACGAAAAACGGTATGCAGCAACAGGCATTGTATGAAAAAACCAAATTTTGGTACGGTTTGATCAACGGTGGTAAAAAGTCTATTGAAAGTTATGGTGACAATGACGTAATCGTTTTGAGTCCGATAGGATTATACAGCGGTGAAGACCAGCTTTTTCCTTCTATGTACCGACTGGATTACGTAGTAAAATCGATGGACGATGCCATTGCCGGAGCTAAAAACGGCCAGGTAAAAGGAAAACTCCTTGAAAGTTTAAAGCCGATTAATGCCGGGTTTGTCAAGATAGCAAAGGAAAAAACACTCATTATTAACAAAGATGCCCACTCGATAGCAATGGGGAAAGATCGTGGTCAAACGACCCTGGAAAAAGCGCTTGCCGAATACCCTTACAAATACAAATTTGTGAGCGACAGCGAGTTCAAAGAGATTATGGCTGGAAACGACGAAAGCTATATCTGCTTATTGCCTGTTATTGAAGTGAATAAACACATCATGGTATTCGAACCTTCCACGAAGAAAACAGTTTATTACGGATGGCAGATGCAAGGGCTTGAAGTAAAAGCTGCAGATATCAAATCTTTGGCTAAAGGCGAAATATAAAAACAAACTATTGATAGTGAGGCGGTTTCTGTAGAGATCGCCTTTTTTTTGAAAAAAACTTTCGTCCGGATTGAACCTTTTACCACTGGCTGAGTAATCCTTTTAGAAACCAAGAAGTCAAGCGCGCTGATTTTTCTAATTTAATAACATGAAACATTTATTTATCGGACTTACTTTTTTGACCTGTTTCAATTCCTTTGCTCAGAAAGAAGGTGACCAAAAACCGGAAACCGTTTACAGTATCGCGAAAGAAGAGCGAGCATTAAAATGGTATGAAGACCAGCTCAAACTCTGGAAAGCAGAAGTAGATAAAAATCCCAAGAACGGAACTGCCTGGTCGAATTATTATGCTTCCGCAAGAGCGCTTCGAAACACAACTCCACACGAATCGGAAGAGCGAAAAAAATACACCGAACTCTGTGCACAAATCGCGGGGGAAGTTCAAACAGCCATTCCGAATACTTTTGAGGGATATTTCATCCCTTTCATAGAAAACGAAGGAGTCTGGGGAAGCCCGGAAGGACTTTTAAAAGCTGCCGCGATCAACCCGGATGATCCGAGACTGTTGGACGAGATGCTTATCCATTACGCGATGGAACGCAACCAGCAGCAATTTGACGTCTACGGTCAGAAAATGTTCAATGCCAACGAACTGCCCGTGGGGTTGCTCAACTGGGGATACAATGTAATGTCCGAACTGGACGAAAACGCGATCTTATTTACCTGCGGAGACAATGATACCTACGCTGCATGGATTATGCAGGCGGCTAAAAAAATGAGACGGGACATTACCGTTGTCAATACTTCACTGATCGAACTGGAAGGTTACAGAAACCGGATACTGAAAGAACTTGGATATCCTCCATTAACAGTGAAAGAGCCTGAATCCGACGAAGAATACCTGCAAAAGAAGAAGCAAATATATGCACATTTTTTCCAGGGTAAAAGACCGGTTTATGTGGCAACAACTGCTATCAGCTTATTTGAAAAAGACTTTGGTGATAAATTGTACCTTACCGGTCTGGCATACAAATACAGTGACTCCAATTTTGACAACACGGCAGTCATTCGCAGGAATTATGAAAATCGGTATTTGCTGGATTACCTGAAAGAAGTTTTTTCCTATAATATCGGGGATCAGAAGGCACAGGAATTTAACGGAATGTATGTTCCTTCTATGATTAAACTCTACAACCATTATTCGGAAACCGAAGAAACCGGGAAGAAGCAAAACCTGGAAATCCTGTTGCTCAAAGTTGCCGAACAAAGCGGGCAGCAAAATGAAGTGATTGAGCTTCTTTCTGCACAGAATAAATCTGCTTCCATTCTTTCTACGGTACTGGATTTGAAAACCCTGGAAAAAAACATGATCCCGGTTAGCGGAAATGTATACATGGACAAGTATGAAGTAACGAACGGAGATTACAGCAAATTCCTGAATAACCTGAAAATTTCCGGTCAAAATGAATTGTACCAAACAGCCGTGTATGATTCCACACAATGGATGAAAGAGAAATTTGCCGTATCATTCAACAATCCGATGATGGAAATGTATCACTGGCATCCTGCTTACCAAAACTACCCGGCTGTGTGTGTATCCTACGAAGGTGCAAAGGCATACTGTGAGTGGTTGACCAAACAATACAATTTGCAGCGCAAAAGAACTTATACCCAAGTCGTATTCCGTTTGCCGACTGAGAAGGAATGGAGAACGGCGGCAGGTTCCGGAGATGCGAAAGCCATTACTCCTTTCCCGAATAACCAGATCCAAAACAGTGATAAATGTTATTTAGGGAATATTCGTACTTCGAAAGACCGGTTTTTTGATGACGGTGGTTTTCACCAGGTAAAAGTAAACAGTTATCAGCCAAACAAACTTGGACTTTACAATACTTTCGGAAATGTTTCTGAAATGACCAGTACCAAAGGAACAGCACTTGGAGGATCCTGGTTTGACTTGTTTGAAGACTGTACTTTTGATAAAAAACAGCAATATTCTACCCCGATGCCAACAGTCGGCTTTCGAGTTGTGATGGAGATAATTGAAAAGTGAAAAAGCCTAAGTATCCTTGAAAAGTTTACATCATAAACAACAAAGCGACGAAGAGTTGATGGTTCAGGTAATGGACCATCACTCTTCTTTTGCCTTGGAGGAACTGCACCGTCGGTACAGCAAAAAACTGCTGGGTTATTTTATCAAAATGCTGAACAAGGATGTGGACCTGGCGCAGGATTTTGTGCAGGAACTATTCCTGAAACTACTGGAGAAAAAACACCTGTTCAATCCGGAGAAGAAATTTTATTCCTGGATTTTTACCATCGCTTCCAACATGTGCAAAACCGCTTACCGACATCATGGAAAAACGGTTTCACTGCATCCGGAGATCAATCATCCCAGCGGATTGGCAGAAAATCTCATGGAGAAAAAGCTTTTCTTAAAGGCATTGCAAGACGCCATTGACGACCTGGAACACCACCACAAAACGGTCTTTGTACTACGCTACCTGGAACACTTTCCTTTAAATGAAATTGCAGAGATCACAGAATGTTCCCTTGGAACAGTTAAATCGCGCTTATTCTACGCAACAAAGAAAATCACCGATCAACTGAAACACTTTGATCCCAGTTTTGAAACAACACTTTTTAAATTGAATTGATATGGAAGAGCAACACGAACGCTTATTCGATTTGATCGAATCCAAATCTTTTGAGGAACTTACCAGCGAAGAGAAATCCTTCGTTCTGAATCACCTGACGGAATCGGAATACAATCTTCAGCGAAATGTGATTGCCGGAGCATCTGCTCTTGAATATGAGGATCACGAGCCGCTTTCCCTGGAACTTCCGAAAGCGAAAAAGCACTTTTTGAACCGGTCCGTTCCGCTATACCAGGTATTGATCGGAGCTGCATGCCTGGTCGTTCTTTTTTTGGTGGGGAATCAAAAAAGTTTTTCCCTGAATTGGCGCTTTTCCGAATATCCTTTGGAAATTTCGGTGACCGGTGCTTCTTCCGGGAAAATCATCCACGACACGATCGTCAAAGAAATTCCGGTTTTCAGGACCGCTTCTACCATTATCCGCGACACGGTAACCGTTGTTGAACGGATCTTACAGCAACCTGAACAACACTTGCCGGAAGTTAGTAATCCGATGGTTTACCCGGAATTGAGTGAAAAATTACTGGAAACAAAAAGTGCTCCATTTAAAGACGATCAGACGGCACAATTCCTGCCCTCCATGAATATTGTGAACACCATGAAGTAACACGGTGAATTAATCGTTTGTTTTCTTGGCGGACAACTTTCCTATCAATTGCTGTCCGTAAAACACAAACAAGAGCAGCAATCCGCTTCCAAAGAAGATCAGTGCCAACGGACGTGTTCCGTCATCAAAGAAAAATTCACCGATCATCCAGGTCGAATTTGCCAGGATCCAAAAGATTACTGCCAGGTTATGCATCAATTCGGAATAGGAACTGCGCATTTTCCAGGTCAGCCAAAAAGCGACGGCAAGCGTTGGCAGGATCATAATCGTTCCCGGCCATTTCAAATCAGCTGCCCAGCAAATATCTTTGAGCAGCCAAAGCAAAATATGCAGGTTTTCTATTTTCCTGAAATCGAGGAACATTATGCCTTGGCGCGTGCTGTTTCCAGGCAGCTAATCGCCTTTTCCATCATTTGTTTGGAACCTGTAAAGAATCCGCAGCGCTGATGCAATTGATGTGGTTCCAAATCTAAAATGCGTTCTGTACCGTTCGTTGCCATTCCACCTGCTTGTTCGGCAACAAATGCCAATGGATTGCACTCATAAAGCAAGCGCAGTTTTCCTTTCGGGCTTTGGTTCGTTACCGGGTAAATGTAAATTCCTCCCTTAATGAGATTTCTGTGAAAATCTGCTACCAAAGAGCCGATGTACCTTCCGGAATAAGGTCTTCCGTCAGCCTGAACTTCCTGGCAAAACGAAATGTAATCTTTTACTCCCTGTTCGCATTCGTGAATGTTTCCTTCGTTCATAGCATAAATGCGACCCGTTTCCGGCATGCGCATATTCGGATGCGACAAACAGAACTCACCGATGGAAGGATCGAGTGTAAACCCGTTTACACCATGTCCGGTTGTATAAACCAGCATGGTTGATGAACCGTATAAAACGTAACCTGCAGCAACCTGTTGTGTTCCTTTTTGCAGCATATCTTCCAGGGTTGCAGGAGTGCCTTTCTGAGAAATGCGTTTATAAATAGAAAAAATCGTTCCTATCGAAACGTTGCAATCGATATTGGAAGAACCGTCCAAAGGATCAAACAGCACAATGTACTTTCCACTTTGAGCGCGTTCGGATGTAAAGGCTAAAAAATCGTCATTTTCTTCAGAAGCAATTCCACAGATCTCACCACTTGATTCAAAAACCCTAATGAACTGGTTATCCGCAACCACATCCAGTTTTTGCTGTTCTTCACCCTGGATATTTACATCACCCTGGGCTCCAAGGATATGATCCACCAATCCGGCTCTGCGGACATCTCTTGCCACAATTTTTGACGCAATTGAAATATCGTTGAGAATACGGGACAATTCCCCGGATGAACCCGGAAACTCCGCTTGTCGTTCCATAATAAAATCGCTCAATGTGATGATGTGTGACATACCTGCTTTTTTTGCTGTTTTTACAAAGATATGAAATAGCTTTCACCTTTTAGTGGATCGATTTAGCGGTGAATCCACAATTTCAAAAAATCTGCTAATTTTAAATAGATCAATCAAATCAAAAATAAGCTGTTTCGCTTACTGCTTGTTGGTTGTGTTCGCTGCATCCTGGAAATGAGCCGGGGCAAATCCATAATTAAATGCGGTTTTTTCATAATTCATTACTGATTCCTTTGGTTTAATTTCGGAATACCGCTAAACCGGTTCTGTCGAATTAAACTTCCATCGTATGAAAACAATTTATTCTTTATTTATAGCATTCGGGATTTCCGGTGCAAATCAAGCGGATGCCCAATGTACTGTCAATCCTTTTCTTGTCCGGTATTTCGAATTCAATGGTTCAGCTTACGAGATCGTGCTTGAAAATCAAAACTGGCAGAATGCAGTTTCCCGCGGGGGCAAGCTTGTTGAGATCAACTCCCAGGAAGAACAGGACGCACTGTTCCAGGAAATCAACAATGTGTTCTTTGATCATGCAAACGGACAAGTTCAAAAACTCTTCATAAAGTGACAGGGACCGGCGGCGGGAACGAACAGGAACTCTCCATCCTATCCCCCGCCGGCTTTGTTTATAGCAACTGTGATATTTGCTGAATTTGTCGAAAGAAACAAATCCGGCATTCAAATAATGCTCTAACTTTGGGGCATGGTTCAAAAGTTCCGGTATTATATTTTGATGCACCTCATTATTTTCATGTGGGGGTTCACCGGAATTTTGGGTAAACTCATCCACATTGAAGCACAATATTTGGTTTGGCACCGTATCCTGATCGCGTTTATTTCTCTGCTCATCGGTTTGTACCTGCTGAAAATGCCTATGAGGATCCGCAGTCGAAAAGCCATGCTGAAAGTTTTCGGGACCGGAATCATCGTGGCCCTGCATTGGATTACGTTCTACAGTGCCATCAAACTTTCCACTGCTTCATTGGGAATTTTGTGTTTGTCAACAGCAACCCTGCACGTTACCTGGATTGAGCCGATTGTATTCAAAAAGAAATTCTCCTGGGTGGAATTCCTATTCGGCACCCTGGTAATCTTCGGGATTTACTTTGTTTCTTCCGATTTTGACGAAACACAATATTTAGCACTTGCTCTTGGGCTCACTTCTGCGCTTTGTGCCGGTTTCTTTTCAGTTTTTAATGCGAAACTGGCCGAAGAGGTTCCTTCATCTGCTATTGCGCTTCATGAAATGGGAATCGGATTGGTTTTCCTTTCCGGGATGCTTTTGTATAACGGAAAACTGGACAGCAACTTGTTTAAAATGACCGGAAGTGATTTTGCCTGGCTGTTGTTCCTGGGTGTTTGCTGTACATCCTTTGCTTTTATTGCTACCATTGAGGTGATGAAAAAATTGGGAGCTTTTACAGTTTCTTTAAGCATCAACCTGGAACCGGTTTATACGATATTACTTGCTATTCCGATCTTGCGCGAGGACGAGCTGCTGAACATAAATTTCTACGCGGGTTCAGCGATGATTATTTTGGTGGTGGTAGCCAATGCTATCTACAAATCGAAAATGCGGGAGCGGGAGTTGAAGAGACTTCAGTCATAATCCACAGATTAATTCGTATACGACTTTAAACTGGCAGGGGCTTGAAGCTTCATGTCCCTGCTATATGCTTTCGGGATTAAATTCCCAGGAACAGTCTCCACTCCTGCGACTGGTGTTCGTTCATGACACGCGGAAATTTATTCTGAGATCCCAACTTTCCTTTTTCCTCCATGAATTGGTAGAAATTGTTCACATCCGTTTGATAAGACGCTGGTTTTTTCAGGGTATCGTATTTTCTCACCGAAGCGTAATCATCGTTCAGTTCACACAAGTAGGAATCAACGGTTTGCATCACCAGCTCATTATCCATAGGCTTGTCCGTTCCGAAACACCAATAATGTCTTTGTTCTTCCGTGTTTGCATAAAGGCAGAATTCAGGAATGGCCACATTGAGTTTTTCTCCGGCTTTCATAATTGCCATATTGATATTGTCAAGCGATAAGTGTTCGCCCACTAAGCTCAAATACTGTTTGATACGACCGCTAATGCGAATTTCCCGTCGTTCCAAATCCACAAACTGAACCAGGTCTCCAACCAAATAGCGCCATAATCCGGCATTTGTTGAAATAACCAATGCATAATCTTCTTTCGTTGTTACCTGATCAACGGATAAAGCTTTCGCTTCCGGTTTCAGATTCCCGTATTCGTCAAAATTGTCCCGGTTGAACGGAACGAATTCGAAGAAAATCCCGGATTTCAACAGCAATTGCATTCCGTTGCTTTCAGCTCTTTTCTGGTAGGCAAAATATCCTTCCGAAGCGAGGTAAGTATTCAGAATATGCACCTTTTTTCCGCAAACCTTTTCAAAGCGTTTCAGATAAGGTTCCATATAAACTCCTCCTGACAAATACAATTCCAAATTCGGCCAGATATCGTGGATCGATTCTACCTGATATCTTTCGATGATACGTTCCATCAACATAATGCACCAGCTCGGAATTCCGGCAATGGTACTAATATCCCACTCCGGTGCTTTTTCCACCATGCGGTCCATCTTCTTATTCCAGTCTTTTATTGCAGCTGTTTCTGCATCCGGTTTGGTAAGCGGAAGTAACACAACCGAAGTGTGTTTCTTGAGAATTCCGGACAAATCTCCTTCAAAGTGCTTGCCTTTTTTTTCCGGTTTGGAAGATCCGCCGACTGCTAAAAACGATTTCTGATAGAATCCATCGGAAAGGTTCAGGTCAGCAGTTGCTGTAAACTGTTTAATGGTATTGCGCTGGAATGAACGGATCATTTGCTTGGTAACGGGGATTCGTTTACTCGGCGAACCTGTTGTTCCGGAAGAAAGTGCAAAATATTTGATCTTTCCGGGCCAGATTACATCTTCCTCTTCATCCAGGCAGCGATGCAGCCAGGTTTGGTAAAATTGATCATAATCACGAATCGGAATGGTTCTTTGGAATTCTTCCACCATGTTTTCTGAATCCAAAATGGATTGGAAATCATAGTGATAGCCAAATTTGGTTTCCTGCGCAAATTTTAAGATCTTCGAGAGGACCTTTATCTGATCTTTGAAATCAAGTCCTTTCAACGCACTTCTCCGCGCCGAAAATTCGGTAGTCTTTTTCAATAATTTCCCGATTATTGGCATTTCTTCTTCATTTTGTAATCCTTGCAAAAGTGAGAAAAAACCGCGACTTATTGTTTTATTAACGTCTTATTTTTAATATTGGTCCAGGAAATAGAATCAAGCTTCTAATGCTTTGATTACATTTGCACTACTATATAAAACCCACAAAAACTCCTTATGGAAAAAAAGACCATTATTGTTCCCCACGATTTTACACCGGTTGCGGAAAATGCTCTGAACCATGCGATTAATACTGCAAAGATTACCGGTGCGGAGATTTTGCTATTACATGTTGTAGCAAAAGACAAGGCTGTTGGTGAAGCGGAAGAAAAATTGAAAGGTGTTGCAGAGCAGCACCAGGGACAGATAAAGATCACACCTTATGTCCGCGTTGGAAATATTTTTGATGATATCGGTGATTTTGCTTCGGAAAACCACGCTGAACTTATTTTTATGGGTACACATGGCCAAACCGGGTGGCAGCATATTACCGGAAGTCATGCCTTGAAAGTAATTACCCATTCAACGGTTCCGTTTATTGTGGTACAGGAAAAACCTATCCGGGAAACCGGTTATGACGACATCGTAGTTCCTCTGGATCTAAACAAGGAAACGAAGCAAAAATTGGCCTATGTTGCAAACATCGCTACTTACTTCAAATCACGTGTTCACGTAATCACACCGGACGAATCGGATGAGTTCCTGCGCCACCAGGTGAAAGCAAATATCCAGTTTGCAGTACGTTTCTTCCACGAAAGAGGGATTGATGTAACTACAAAAGTTGTCCCAAACAGCGGATTTGATAAAGAAGTGGTAAAACATGCCGTATCACTGGATGCCGATTTGATCGCTATCATGAATTTGAACCGCAACAACATGCTGGGTGTTATTACTGCAAACCATGAACAATACATTCTTACAAACGATGCTCAAATTCCAACATTGATTGTGAATCCGGTTGCAGGAAAATACGGAAGCAGCGTTTTGTTCAGTTAATATTTTACTTACAGTTATCAAAAAACCCGTCTCGGCTAAGCCAGGACGGGTTTTCTTTTTTAGTCTTTACAAAACCGGTAGGTAAATCCTCCTGTACGGTCTTCCTGTATCCAAAGGGTGTCTCCCACATGGTTCAGCATAAACCCATAGGAAATACCGCTTAATTTCATGGTCAGCTTGTTCACTCCCAGCGTTTGGGACATTTTCATTCCATAGATGTAAACTCCCTGGTAATAAGTGGTGTCATTACGCTTCCAATCCATGTTCTTATAATCCACAATCGTTAAAACCTGTCTGTTTGATGACGATGCTGTATCTTCTGCAAAAGTCGAATCCTGAATAGTGGAAACCCAATTCCAGGTTCCTTCGATATTGTTGGATGGTTCTACCGTATCTTTTCCACAGCTGCAAAGCAGCACTAATAATCCAAAAACACCAATTCTCATTGTCAAATTTTTACCAAAAATAACCTTGTTTTTTCATTCCTCCTAATCCAATAGCGACTCCGTCAATCCTTGTATTCGTTTCTTTCCAGGCGTTCTTCTACTTCCTTGAGATTTTGCATTTTTTTGGTTTGTCTGCTGGCAATAGCTGTAGGTGTAAAATACTTATGCATATTCAGGAAAGCAACCTGCATCAGGTCCCATTGCCTGTCACCCTGGATTTTCCCGTGTTCACGCAGCTCTCTTCTGAGGCGGTCGGAGATTTCATGGAAATCATCTCTTCCCAGGTAATCCAAATCGGCATCGCAGATAATCTGTTCCAGTTTATTCTTCGGCTGATGCGGGATCTGTGTCACGAAAATCAGTTCTTTGATCTGGGCAATATGCTGATCCGAGTAACCGTATTTCGGAAGGATCTCTTCAGCCATTCTCGCTCCTATCGGTTCGTTTTTTTCATAGCTTTCCACGAATCCGGCATCGTGGTATGTTGCTGCAGATTTCAACAGGAATAATCCTTCATCGGTAACTCCTTCCAGCAAAGCATAACGTTCAACTGCACGAACAACATCTTTGGTGTGTTCAATGCTGTGGTAATGCAGCATCGGCGACAAACCTTTTTCCAATACTTTAATAATGTGGCGTTCCGCTTTGTAATAATTGATACTACTGTATAAATGCAGGTTGACGATCTGCTGGAAACGGTCATTCGGGTACAATCCTTCACCGTTGATTGAAAGTTCGGGTTTGATGCGTTCTACCGTAAACATTTCTATCAATCCTTTACTCTTTGTTTTTACCTTTCCGCGGTAAGTACATTCAAAATAAGGTTCGATGAGCTTAAAGGTAGATCCGGAAATAGTTACTCTTCCGGGTTCACCCATCATTTCCATCCGCTGCGCCTGGTTTACAGTTGCTCCCCAAATATCATAAGCCAATCGCTCCGATCCGATAACTCCGGCCGTCACCTCACCGGTATTGATCCCCAGGCGTAATTCCCAGTATTCTTCCCCGTTTTTCAATGCCTCCTCCCGCAGCGTATTCATGTAATCCTGGATTTGCAGTGCAGCTAATACTGCATCTATAGGGTTGGTATTGTTGCGAACGGGAACACCACCGGCGCACATGTATGCATCACCGATCGTTTTGATTTTCTCCAGGTTATTCTTTACGATAATCTCATCGAACTTCCGGAAATATACATCCAGCTTATTTACCAGGTCTGTTGGTTTCAGTCCTTCAGCAATTTTCGTAAACCCGACAAAATCTGTAAATAATACCGAAACCGTTTTGTAAGCACGTGCCGAAGCGCGGCCTTTTGTTTTAAGCTCCTCTGCTGTAGATTCCGGGATGATGTTGCGAAGCAGGGTTTCTGTTTTATCTTTTTCGATCTGAAGCAAACGCTTCTGTTCTTCTACTTTTGTTTTCTCTTCTTCAATGAGTTTCTTCTGAGATTCGATCTTCATGTTCTGAGCCCGGATCTCTTTGGTTCTTTCTACAATCTTCATCTCCAAACGCACCTGGTCTCTTCTTGCCAAATCAATTCGTGAGCGGATAAAAACAATAATGATCAGGGTCAAAACGATCAAAACGATTACCCAAAACCACCATTTCCACCAAAAAGGAGCAGCGATCTCAATGTTCATTTGTGAAGAAGCCTGCACCCAGTTCCCGTCGATGCGTTTCACATAAATCTTCAATACATAAGATCCGGGGGTCAGTGAAGTGAAGTGAATTTCACTGGAAGAACCCAGGAATACGGAACCTTCGTCCAGACCTTCCAATTCGTACTTGAACTGAAGCAGGTCGCGGTTGATCAAATCCGTTGGTAAAAAACGAATAGTGAAACTTCGCTCATCGTACCCCAATTTGATATTCGACTGAAGCGAAAACGATTCTTTAAACGGTGCTCCTTTATCGCCTGGTTTTAACCATCGATCATCGAACCGGAATTTCAAAAAGTTAACATATACTTTGTCCTTAAGCTCCTGCAAATTCTCCGGGTCGAAAAAATTGTATCCTTCAATTCCTCCGAAATACATTTCTCCATTCCCGGAAAGCAGGTACGCACCGGTATTAAACTCATTGCTCATTAATCCGTTTACTTCGGAATAATTGGTGCAGCGTTCCTCGATCTTATTGAATTTGCACAACCCCTTGTTGGTGCTTAACCACAGATTACCGCGGCTATCCGGAAGGATCCCGTAAACAAAATTATTCGGAAGTCCCTGTTTGCGGGTATAAGCCTTTACTTCTCCGTTCTGCAGGTTCAGCTTCAGTAATCCCGATCCGGAAGAACCAAGCCATAAGGTGGTTTCGTTTTCCTGGTAAATGCTGGAGATAACATCCCGGCTGGCTTTCAGAATGGACTTATTCATCGGGTAAGGAATAATCCGCTCTTTTCCGCTTTTATCCAGTGAAAGGATGTTGATTCCTCCTACTCCTGTTGCAAAATAATATGTGTCATTTAATCCTTTATACGCAACCCGGCAGATTCCGGCGCCAATGGTAGTTTTGGGTTTTTTCGGGTCGTAAGCAAATGGTTGAAATTCGCCGGTTTTAATATTGTAAAGCAGAACCCCGCCTTTTGTCGCCAGGAAAAATTGGGACTCTTTGTAAGGTGTAATCTGGTAAACTCGCTGAAACCCGGAAGGATTGGAAATTCCTTTGTAATTGATCTTTTTAAAGGTTCCAGTTCCATTTTGGATCTTTAAATCATACAATCCGTCATTCGCCCCAACCAAAAAGTGCTTATCTGTTATGTGATGAATGGAAACAATGCTGTTTTCATTAAAATCACCGGACTTTGAAATGTAGTAATGCTTGAATTTCCCGGTCTTACGGTCCAATTCTGAAATGGCAAAATCTGTTGCTATGTAAACTTTCGAGTAATCGGAAGATTCTGCGAAACCCCAAACACTTTCGGAAGGAAGTCCCATGTTCAGGTTGGAAGCCGGACCCACCCCAAAGAAGGAATCGTTTTTCGGATTAAATCCGCTCAGTCCTCTCAAGGTCCCGATCCAGATAGTTCCGTTTTCATCACAAAACAATTCATTCAGCTCATTGAAAAGGATGGCATTCTTTTGGAAAATATCTTTTTTACTAACAGTAACCCGGTAACCATCTCTTGAATTACTGACGCTGATTAATCCGTTGTTTACCGTAGCGATATAAAACTCATTGATCGATTTCACATACACATCCGAGAATTCTTCTATGCCATAATCCTTCCCGATGAACTTTAAGAATGGGATTAATTTGTGGTTTTGGGTGTCGAACAGCCAAAGTCCTTCGTTACTGGAAAACACCAGACTATTTTCTGTAAAAGGTTCCGCATCTGAAATCAGCCAGGTTTTTCTGCTATTCGGTGGGGTCAGTTGTTTCCATGCTTTTGTTTTCAGGCTGTAAACATACACCCCCACATCTTCAAAGGAAACGACCAGTTGGTCTTTCGAAACGAATTTGATATAATGAATGCGTTTGGAAGGAATAGCTCCCGTCAGGAACGAGACTTTTTGGGTCTTTTGATCGTATTTTGCTAATCCGTGCGTAGAAGATCCCACCCAAATATTTCCGTTGTGCTCTTCCGAAATACTTTCAATGGAAAGGTTGTTATCATCCGACGCCAGAAGTGACCGGAAGGTTTCTTTTTTGGGATCATAAACGGAAATTCCGTCTGCTGTTCCGAACCATAATTGCCCTTTTTGATCTTTCAGACCACAGTGTATGTAGGAACTAGCCAGTCCGGGAGTGTCATCCGATGTAAACACTTCAAATTGCTGTCCGTCAAAACGGTTCAGACCATCCTGGGTTCCCAGCCATAAGGTTCCTGCCTCGTCCTGCACAATAGTCGTCACAGAACTCTGTGAGAGTCCATCGTTAATAGAAAAATTTCTAAAACGATACGAGACTTGACTTACCGCGCTAGTAGTAGCAAACGCAACAACAGCTCCAATTCCTAGTAATCGAACGAGCATAGAGTACTTTATTTCGTTTATTTCAACGAATAATTCACCGAAAAGGTTTCACCGTCAAAGCTTTACGCTTTCTGATCTGCATTCCCTGCTTTCACAGCTGCCGCTGCTGCAGTTTCCATATCGCGATCGAATAGGTAAAGTCCCCCCTTGTCTCCGCCAATCAGGCGCAATTTGTCCAGAATACTGCGACCCAGCGCTTCTTCTTCCAATTGCTCGGAAACATACCACTGCATGAAATTGTGTGTGGAATAATCCTTTTCCTGTAAACAAATGTCAACGACACCGTTGATACTTTCGGAAACTCCCACTTCATGCTCCAGCAGCAATTCAAAAACACGCTCCAAAGAATCGTATTCTCTTGGCGGCTCCGGAATTGAAGGAACAACAGCTACACCTCCGCGTTCATTTACAAATTTGATCAGCTTCAGCATGTGGAACCGCTCTTCGTCTGAATGTGTGTACATAAACTTTGCCGTCCCGTTCAGTCCTTTTGTTTCTGCCCAGGAAGCCATAGCTAAGTAATATTGAGAGGAAGATGATTCTTTTTGAATTTGATCATTTAATGCCGCTTCAATTCGCTTATTCATTGTTATAAATTTTCACTTTCTATCAAAGTTAAGATTTTCAGCTTAAAATCAAGTTAAATCCATTCTTTTTTGATTTCAAGATCAATCGGAGCGTAGTTGATGTATTGGACAATACGCGGGCTATGGGCCAAATTCGGACTACTCCCGTGTGGTAATGCCTGATGCCAGATGATAAAATCTCCGGCTTGAGCAGCAATGGGTTTAGCTCCAAGAGCATAAAAATCCTGATCCCTGGGGTTTTCACCATCCGGCAATGAGCTCATCCAACTTTCAATCTTTCGGTGAAATCCGGGAACCAGGGTAAAGGCTCCCTGGTTTTCAGCTGTATCGGTCAGGTACAAAATTCCCTGCAGGCCGAAGGGGATTGGCTGTTTCAAACTCACGTCCCAATGCAACGGAAAACCCTGATAAGCATGTGATTCTGTGACAGGGGGATTAAATCCGCAACGATCCGTGTTCAGCCACAAATCCGTTCTGTTCCACAATTGTTCATATGCTTTGAGCACTTTTGGGGATCGCCGGTTTTGCTCCAGTAATTCATGCTGGAAGAGTTGGACCATCACTCCTTGTTTCGCCGGATGAGCAGTATACCAGGTTTCAGGTCGTGATAAATCTGCATCAATAAAATCACAAATCACTTTTACCGTGGCTTCACAATCTGCCTTTGGAATGGCCTCACGGATTATCAGGTACCCGTTTTCCTCCCAAAAAAGAAGTTCTTCTTCACTAAGAACCTGTTCGATCTCTCTTTTTTCCGGTTCATCCTGAAAGATAAGAGCATTGAATTGCCGGATATTTTCTTCCGCTATGCTTCCTCCGTTCACTTCCAGGATCCAGTCTTCAAACTCGTCAATGGATGCCCCGCCGACATACAAGTACCGAACGGTCTGTTCCAGCCCGAGGTTCAGTGCAACCAGCAAAGTATGATCCAACTGCCATTCTTCGGACATGTCTGCATTGTTCAATATTCCGTTCCGGATAGCTTGCTGTTTTTCCCAGTAACGTTTTAAGTGCATAATTCCCAAGCGGGTTGTTTCGACAGAGGCTGAAAAAGAGTTGTTCATGTGAAGCGGTTTTTTACGAAGTTAGCATTTGACAATAACAATGTCCACATAAACGCACTAAATCTCCAAATGTCATTTCGGTTTCGTATTTTTACCATACAACATTCGTTATGGGTAAAAAAAGACCAACAAAAAAAATAAAAGATAAATCGACCAAAAAACTAAAAACCGGCCTCTATCACATTATTCGAAAATTATTTGAGCAACACCAGGATGCGCTTTTAAATTACAAGCAGGTTTGCAGTTTGCTGCATATACACGACAGCGAATCCCGGAAATTAGTTGTGGCTTTACTGCGCGAATTGGAAACAGAAGGTTTTTTGCGCAAAAGCGGCCATGAAACATACGGATATTCCAATACAACGGAAACCATTGAAGGAGAATTGGAGCTGACACAGCGCGGATCCGGATTTGTGACCGTTGGTAAAAACGAACCGGATATTTTCATTGCGCCTCACAATATCGGACAAGCTATTCATGGAGATATTGTACGTGTGGCTTTGATTAAGAAAAGCGGAAACCGGCCGGAAGGTAAGATCATGGAGGTGGTTTCACGCGAGCGGACACAGTTTGTGGGTACGATCCACATGTATGACAAACATGCATTTTTGATTCCCGACAACACGAAAACGGGAGTGAAGATTTACATTCCGTTCGAGAAACTCAATAAGGCAAAAAATAAAGACAAGGCGCTGGTAAAAATTACTGTTTGGCCGAAATCTGCAGAATTTCCTTTCGGGGAAGTAATCCAAACTTTGGGTGGAAATTCGATCCACGATACGGAAATGATCTCCATCCTGGTGGGTCAGGGAATTCCGATCGAATTTGATGACGACGTTATGAACGAAGCGGAACAAGTCACTCTTGAACTTGATCCGGCAGAGGTCGCAAAGCGACGTGATTTTCGGGATATTTTGACATTCACCATCGACCCGGTGGATGCAAAAGATTTCGATGATG
The DNA here is from genome assembly GCA_966248825.1 of uncultured Fluviicola sp. Taxonomy (GTDB): domain Bacteria; phylum Bacteroidota; class Bacteroidia; order Flavobacteriales_D; family Crocinitomicaceae; genus Fluviicola. Next base: position 184,945 of record CBINBC010000001.1, on the reverse strand, counting down.
CTTTGTCGATCCGCAAATTGGAGAACGGACATTACGAGATCGGTGTACACATTGCGGATGTAAGCCAGTACGTAAAACCGGATTCTGCCATGGACAAGGAAGCTTACAAACGCGGAAACTCCGTTTATTTGGTAGACCGCGTAATTCCTATGCTTCCGGAACAGCTTTCAAACATGGTTTGTTCCCTGCGTCCAAAGGAAGATAAATTTACTTTCTCCGCAGTTTTCGAACTGGATGAAAAAGGGAAATTATACAAAGAATGGTTTGGTAAAACGGTCATCCATTCCGACCATCGGTTTGCCTATGAAGATGCCCAGGAAATCCTGGAAGGTGCAGAAGGTCCATACAAGGAAGAATTGCATATTCTGGATAAAATCGCAAAAATCTATCGAAAAGAGCGGTTTAAGCATGGGGCTTTGATGATCAACTCGGAAGAGATCCGTTTCAAACTGGATGAAAACAAAGAGCCGGTTGATGTAGTCGTGAAGGTTTCGAAAGATGCACACCAGCTGATCGAAGAGTTCATGCTTTTGGCCAATAAACGCGTGGCAATGTACGTCGGGATGCCCCAAAAAGGAAAAGATCCCGTTCCTTTCGTCTACCGTGTTCACGACAAGCCTGATCCGGAGAAAATCGCATTATTCAGTTTATTTTTGGACAAATTCGGTCATTCTTTGGAATTCACAAGTCCGGAAAAAGCCGCTCAAAGCATCAATAAATTACTGAACGATATCCGTTTGAAGAATGAATACAGCATCATTCAGCAGATGGCTATCCGAAGCATGGCGAAGGCAACGTACGACACGGACAACATCGGTCACTATGGTTTGGCTTTCCAGTATTATACGCATTTCACCTCACCGATCCGCCGGTATGCCGATTTGATGGTGCACCGCATTTTACTGGAATGTTTGGAGCACAGACCGCATAAATACAACTCGGCACTGGAAGACATCTGCAAGCGCATTTCACGCACGGAGCGCAAGGCAACAGAGGCGGAACGCGAATCCAACAAATACTTCCAGGTGGTATTTGTTCACGACAAGATCGGGGAAGAATTTGACGGAATTGTTTCCGGTTTGGCAGAATTCGGGCTGTTTGTGCGCATGACCGAAAATGCGTGCGAAGGAATGGTACCGCTGCAGGAACTTCCGGGCGATCGTTATACTTTCGATGAAAAGACAATGACCATTGTGGGTCAGAAAACCGGGAAAACCTTCCATTTCGGGGATAATGTCCGGGTGAAGATCTCAGAGGTGAGTCCTAAGAAGCGGACGATTGATTTGGAGTTGGTTTCGGTGGCGGAGTAGATGACCACGAGGCTCACGAAGAGCATGAGGTTTTATTTCCCGCAAATGGCAGAATAACACAGATTTTCATTTGATGTATTTACTTTTTTTCCATTTTCCAGATCGACCAAACTCCGTTTTCTTTGTATAAGTGATATCCTCCATTGCTTTGAAGGAGTACATTGGGAATCGTTTTCATTTGTTCGGTATCCGGTATGATCATTTCAACCAATCCCTCCGTTACCCTTAATTCATGGATTCCAGTGCATTGAAACAAAAAAGAAACATCCTGCAGGTTGACGCTTTTCATTTCCAGCCTGTTAATTATACAATCCGTTTCTGTTGGCTGCGTGTATTTTAAGGTCGGACAATGATTTATTTGTAAGATTCCAATGCTGTCATAAGTAAACAAATCGGAGATATCAGACAAATCAAAAATGGAATGGAATCTCAGTTGATTTAAAGAAAGTCCTTTGAAATCACCTCCTATTTCCCGTATTGCCAAACCAAATAACTCCACTTCCTTCAGATTGGGATACAAGCTAAGATTGCTAATATTCTTCAATATCACATCATCCAATCCCTCCGGATATCCTTTTCCCATGACCGACATTTTGATCACGGATTGAGGCAGACAATCGGGAACTTCGTCAAAACAGGAATAGTTCATTAATCTGAACTCTTCCAAAATTGGAAGGTGTTTTAGGTTACTGATATCGAGACTGGCTATTTCTTTGGAATCATTGTCCCAATGTCGAAAGCCTTGTCCATTATTTAAATCCAAATAACGGATCTGATTACCTTCTGCCCATTTTGGAAAGTGGGTAAGAGACGGACACTCCAAAATCTCAATCTTTGTTACTTTTTGAAGTTTTTTAAACTCATCAATTGATTTCAGGTTCCGGCAAGACCAAATACGAATCAATGACAGGGAATCAAGTTTGAAAGGTACTTTACTCAATTGTTCACCTGTAAAATTCTCGATATACAGAAAATGCAGGTTCGGGAAATAATTTAACTTTTCAAGGCTTCGTAATTCTTTTCCACAAACAAGGCGAAGGTCCTGAATTTCAGTAAATCCTTGGAATTCTCCCGGAATGTCGGGTAAGTTTATGATTAAATCCAGACTGCTACTAAACTGGCGATAATTTCTCAAGTTTTCAATCAAGCGGAGATCTGTTGTAGAATCAATAATAATTCCTCCTCCAATACGATAGCCGGCGTTGAGATTCATCGGCGGTGGCGGACCAGGTTGGCTATAGGAATCAAACGCCACAAAACAAATGAACAGACTTAAAGAACGCATTAACTTCATAGACCTTTTTACAGCCCATAGGAAGAATCGTTCAAATGGATCACTATTTTATCTTTTCTGAGACTTTCCTTTCGATAACTACTGCTTTTTCAGACGGAATGAACCTGTTTGAAATGCCGCATCATCTCCAATAGTGTAAAGCGAATCTCCTGAAATGACGATGTCAAATTCAACCTGGTCTCCGGCTACAAAGCTATAGGCACAACCGTAACTGGTAGTGATGGTCAATGCTTCACCGGTAATTGGATGCGTGTGGTCCGTTAAGATATACGCCGGTTTATATTCGTTGAATAAACGGTCGTCTATGGCAAAAGTAATTCCCGTTTTGCTGGTTTTTCGTCCGGTCATCAGGTCTTCGTTTTCATAACGGGCCAGTATCGTATTTTTATCTATCAACGAAGGTGGATCCACGCTGATCCATAATGAATCCAGGTTAAACGGTTTAAAGACAAATGCTCCGAAAGTCAGTTTACAGCTCACGTGATAGGTGGAATCATTGATCGCTTTGATCGTTCCGGAATGTTCTCCATAACTATCGTTTCCTTCATTTTGGTAGGTAAACAGAACCTTATTCCCGGGTGAAATTTTCAGGTAGCATAGGTAGCTTCCTCTGTCGGAATATCCTTTGTAAAGTTGTTCGGTTTCGAAATCGCTGTTCGCTTTTTTTTCTGAATCTGAACAGCCTGCTATTACAAAAAGAATAACAATCATAATTAGCCGATAAATACGCCTGTCTGTCATTTGAATGTTTTTAGGGTTTTCTCGGTATCAAATTTCTTACCAACTTTTCCATTCTTCATATTCTAAATCTTCCAAATTATCTAGAAAATACTCTGTCATTTGAGGTTTGAGTTCTTCATACAACTTTTTGTACAACGGACATTTATGTTTGAGGATCGCTTTGAAAACAGCTTCCTTATTGTAAGATAAATAATAGTCATAAGGATACGTTTCCTTTTTGGTCAGATCCGTCAGAATTTTTAAGCTTTCCACATTTTTATAGACGGCAACTGCCCTACAATAAAATGCCAAATCATCTGAAGCAAATTGCTTCTTTCTTTTCACATTTTTGGCAAAATACCTAATCAATACATCGTAAAAAGAAGTGTCTGGGAAACACTCGATCGCTCTGAAAGTCCAGTCAATACAAACCTCATCTCCTTTTAGAAAATTATTTTTCAAAAAAAGTACATCCTTTGGCTTTCTAAATTTAGAAAGCGCAAAATTTGCTCCCATTGGATACCCACATCTATCCGATTTTTCAGTTGCACGGGATTTTATGATGGAATAATACCGTTCATTCGGTTCAATATCTTGTATCATCCAGTTGGAAGTGACTAAATACGGACATTTTAGCAATACCTTTTCAACTATTTTTTGTTTTTGTTTCGTTTCAATACCCGGATTTGCGAGTTGTATCATTATGTCTGACACCATAAATTGGTCTGCTGCATCATTACAATACCACCAGGTAATTTTTGCTGTATCATCCAAGTGATGCATGAGAATAGAAAAAAAGTCCTTTTCTCTCCGTTTTAATAAAGCTTCGTAAGCCATTACACGAACTACCGGACCATCAAAAGCAAGTAATTTTACCAATTCTTTTTTCGAACAATCATTGTATAAAAAGTGGGTTATTGCTGTATCAGGCTGATCCGGAAGTACGGTTGCTAAAGCGATTTTATCCAATTGGGCTTTCAACTCTGGTCTGAAATCAGTAGATACATAAGGATACTTTTTATCTTCATTACAACTAAAAAACAGAACTATTAATCCAAATGCAAGTAGTAACTTAAGTTGTTTCATATTGGTGATTTATTATCTTAACAACTCCATCATGTTCTCCGGTTTAGCTAATTCAGTAAATCCAAATCGCTTGTATAAACCATGTGCATCAGCCGTTGCCAGGCGTATAACTTTGACATCTTTTAAAGCATCACATTCCAGTATGTGCTTCATCAGCATTTTTGAATACCCTTTTCCCCGGTATTTTTCGTCAATGAACACATCCATCAAATAAGCAAATTGGTAATAATCCGTCACAACACGGGCGTATCCGATTTGTTGCTCATCAAGGAACATGCCGAAGTTCAATGAATTCTCTATACAGGTACGCATGTTCTCAAGGGTACGGTCCTTCGCCCAATAGGTTTGTGTTATGAAATCCGTAATGTATGCGATATCCAAACGATTTTTGTCGGAGGTAATAATCAGATCTTCCATGAATTAAAAATAAACAATCCATCTAAAAACAGCAGGGGTTTAAGATCTTAAACCCCTGATATATAAACGTAAATTAATGAAAAACCCGGACTGGTTTGGTAAACTATTATTCCGTGTTTTGGTAAGACCTTTGCCTTCAGCAAAGATCTTTTTATGAACCGCAGAGAATGAAGACGCAAAGGGAGGATATATTAAACTCTACGCCTTTGCTTCTCTGCGGTAAAAATCAGTGTATTACCTGAACCGGTTTGGTAACAACCTGTCCATCTTTATAAATTACCGACAGGTAATAAATTCCTGCTTGCAAATTCGTTCTTTTCAACTCGAATCCCATCCCTGTTTTTACCTGGTCTATTTGAATTTCTTTGCCGGAAACATCCTTCAGGGTTAATTGGTTTACAGTTCCATTGGGAATATAAACAGCGAAAGAACCTGTATTCGGGTTCGGGAAAACGGAAAAAGCATTTTTATCGGTTGCATCTATTCCTAAATGGTCCATCAAATAATTTCCGGCTGCAAAAACGTTGGGTAACGGTCCTATTTTTTCTGAAAGCGGGAATAGTGTTCCTGCAACCTGTGGTTTTCCGGTGTGTACCAATAAGTCCCGGATTTGATCTCTTGATAACGGATTTCCGGTAACGTTTTTATGCAAGGATTGTATTAATGCGACCGCACCCACCACGATCGGAGAAGCGCCGGATGTACCGCCGAAATTGTCTGAGTATTCTTTATTAATACCTTCAGCTGCATAAGCCGAACCATAACCCGTTGTTACAACACCTTCTCCATTTCCCTGCAGATCAATCCGGCTTCCGTAATTGGAAAACCACAACCTGGAACGTGATACATCATCGATGCCAACAGCTCCGGCGCCCACCATTATAGCTTCCGACCAGTTCTCTTCCAGGAAAGGATAATGTCCGTTGTTGTCCATGCTAAAAATTGGGTTATCCAAATCCTGGTTGCCATTTCCGGCTGCTTCCACTACGATCAATCCATTTCCGGATATTAACTGGATCGCATCGTAATAGGGTTCATACCATTCAACAGGCACATAATCCGGACTTGCATCGGGACCGCCAATTTGCTGTTCGATCAGAACGATATCTCCAGGACCTAATTCATTCAGGGTACTAATCAGCGCTTCTTCCAGAAAATATGTTTGGTCGAAGTAAGCTCCTGAGAAAAATAGCTGGCTTTGATAAGCAATTCCTGTTGTTCCTACCCCATCATTCAAGGAGGCTATTTCTCCCAAAACGGCTGTTCCATGATCCGGTCCAAACCCGGGATCTTCCGGCTGTGGTCCAATGATAGTAACCATTGGAAGATCATCATGGAGGTCGTTGAATGTGTATTCTATATCGCAAACTTTTACTCCTGCCCCATAAACGGAATATGCATTCCAAAATTCCTGCGCATGAATTCCCGGTTCCTGATCGTATAAATAAAGCTGTGTCGGTTGAAAATCCGGTACTGCCGGCAGGTTTAATTTTGGAGGAATACTCACATACTTAATGGCATTCAGTCTCGTTTCTATTTCCTTTTTCACAGATTGAATGTCAGCACCTGCATTTAAGTGAAATTCAAAAAGTGTTCGCGGGTCCGAAAGATTCTTTTTTAGTTTTTGTTTTGCTTTTTCATAATAAACATCCAGTTTCTCAAGAGAAACAGAGTAAAAGGGTTCCCAGTATCCGTACTGTCCAAGATCCGGAATTGTCCCGGATTCAGAAACCAATTTTCCGTCTTTGACAGATACCGCTGTTCCGTCCTGGAATTTCACATGTAATATTCTATCCGGATTATTTTGAGCGTTAACCGTAAAAAAGGAGAAAGATAAAATGGTAAGCAGACGAAATTTCATAAGCGAGTTCTTTCGTCAATGCTAGTGAATATATCTCAACTTTCTGTACAAATAATTTGTAACCTGAAACTTATTGAGGGAAAGGTAATAAAGGAAATGTAACCGGGCGGATGCTTAAAGCATTTTGATGCGGTTCGTCAGTTCATCTCTGTATGAACCTCCGATCGGAATGAGTTTGCGGTCATTTTCCAACTGCAGGTTCGGGAAGTCGATCGATGCAATTTTATCCAGGCGAACAATGAACGAACGATGTACGCGGATAAACTGATCCGTACCCAATTTTGTCTCTATATCCTTCATGGTTGAATGGATCGTGTAGCGTGTTTCATTGGTGTTGATAACTACGTAATCCTTCAAAGCCTCAATGAAATAAATATCGTTCATATTCAACTTCACCAATTTGCTATTGGATTTTACGAAAATGAATTCATTGAGCGAATCTTTCTCTTTGTTTTCAACAAGGGAATAAAGCATATCGCGTTCGCGTTCCACCTCTTGTTCCTTCTTGTGTTTGTATAGAGCCATTTCAATCGACGTGTGTAAATCGATTTCTTTGAAAGGTTTTAAAATATAACCGTACGGTTCGGTAACTTTTGCTTTGGATAGAGTAGCTTCATCTGCATAAGCTGTTAGATAAATTACCGGAATGGAGTATTGGTTACGAACAATTTCTGCTGTTTCGATCCCATTCATTTCTCCTTTCAACATGATGTCCATGAGGACAATATCAGGCTGATTTGCTTCCAATAATTCAAGTGCTTTTTCACCCGAAGGAGCCGCACCAACAACGTGGTAACCAAGCTTTTTCAAACTTGACTGGATATCCTTCGAAACAATGAATTCATCTTCTACAACTAACACATTAGCCTTCGTCATTCTTTACAGCTTTGGAGTCAAAAGTAATTAATTTTGAGCGTTAATTACAATCTGTTCTAATTATTTCGTAGACACTTCACTTTCGTTCGTCTATTCGAATATAAACTTTAACTATGAATTGTGCAAATTAGTCTTCAAAAGAGCGAAAACAAAATAAATAGAATAAAATCTTTTTTAAAAAGAAATCTATTATATCTATTAGGGGTGTTAATTCGTGCAAAACTTTCATTGAAAGGATTCGTTTTTTAAACTTATGAGTTCATTTGAGAGATTTATTGACAATTGGAATACATCTTTTGAAGTTCTATCACAAGACTTTACGCAGATATGAACAAAATGAGTTAAATTGTTAATGTGGATAAAATAGTTTGGTTTTATGCTGTTAATATGTGTTTAACATGGTGATAAAAGAGCGATAATTTGATGAAACTTTTGAGTGCTTTATTCAAAAACTTGTACATATGATTAAATAGTTCGAATATCCTAGAAATACTTATTGAATCTTTCCAACAGATATTGACAATTTGGATTTAAAAGGTGTGTAAAACTACTTTTAACAAGACCAACAAAATCAGTACTTTCCGGGAATGCATTTTTTCTTATTGTTAATTGATTGTTCCATTTGTTGATAAGCCTTAACTTTGAGAAAACTTTCAGTATTATGTCACAAATCATTCCTATCGGAGCAGATCATGCAGGATTTCAGTTGAAATCAGAAGTTATTAAACATTTGGAATCATTGGGTTACCAGGTAAAAGATTACGGATGTTACAGTGAAGAAAGCATTGATTATGCAGATTTCGGTCATCCGGTTGCCGATCATGTGGAAACAAATGAAGGGTCTAAAGGAATTGTGATCTGTGGAAGTGGGAACGGAATTAACATGACTGTTAACAAACACCAGGGAATTCGCGGAGCACTTTGCTGGAAAAAAGAAATAGCTCAATTGGCCCGTGAACATAATGATGCAAACATTTTGACACTTCCTGCTCGATTTGTTTCTGTAGAAGAAGCATTAGAAATGGTGGATATTTTCTGGAACACCGATTTTGAAGGTGGAAGACACCAGAAGCGTATTGATAAAATCCCGATGTGTAAATAGTTTCATGTTCAAAAGTTTAAGAAGGTTCAAGAGGTTCAAATATTGAACAATTGAACTTTTTGAACATTTCAACTCTTATTGATAAAGTATGAAAGGAATCACCAGTCTTTTATTTTCAAGTGCCTTGTGTGTTTGTTTTTCCCAGCAGGTTGATATAGCCAAAAAATATAGCTCTTATATAGATGAAGCTGATCTGAAAAAAAACCTCACAATTATAGCTTCCGATGAATACCTGGGAAGAGAAACCGGGAAACAAGGTCAGAAAATGACAGCCGAGTTCCTGAGTGCTTATTTTAAAAAACTGGGTTGTTCTTTTGCACCGGGAATGTCGGGTTATGAACAATACTTTGATGTCATTGAAAGTACACCCGGAGGAACAATGAGCCTGAACGGATTGAACCTGAATTTCAAAACAGATTTTATCTATTATTCCTGTAAATCGAAAACAAGTTTGGAGAATCTGCCGGTGTATACCAACGAGCAGCTGACAAAAGCAGGAAAAGAACCTTGCTACCTGATATATATGCTAAAAAGTCTTGAAGTGCGTAAAGAAGTTGCGGCTTTGAAAAAAGAGCTGCCAAAACATGTAAAAGGAATTATTTTGGTTTCCGATCAGTATACTACTTTATATGAGTACATGGAACATTATGTTACGACGAAAACGATGTACCTGGCGGATGAAAAGAGAAAGGAAGAATTCCCGATCCTGTTTGTGAATAAGTCTTCGTTGCAAAGCCTGAACAAAAAATCGAATGGATTTCTTTCAGGAACAGGAAAGATTTCGAAACCAACGAAACCGGTTTTTACATTAAATGGTCAGCTGAATACACAGGAAGAACGATTAACAAGTTCCAATGTATTGGCTTATATAACAGGAAGTGATCCGGTTCTTTCAAAAGAAGTAGTAGTGATTACAGCACATTATGATCACATTGGTGTAGATCATGGAGTGGTTTACAACGGTGCGGATGATGACGGAACAGGAACTGTTGCTTTGCTGGAATTGGCGGAAGCATTTATGGAAGCGAAGAAAAACGGAGAAGGTCCGAAACGTTCCATTTTAATTATGCCGGTTTCAGGTGAAGAAAAGGGACTGCTTGGTTCGGATTATTATTCTTCGCATCCTGTGATTCCTTTGGCAAATACAGTTGCCGATCTGAACATAGATATGATAGGCCGGAATGATATCGGGCACGAAAAGGATACCAATTACATTTACATCATCGGTTCGAATATGCTGAGCAATGACCTGCACGAAGTAAATGAAAAGGCGAATGAAAAATACACGCGTGTAAAATTGGATTATAAGTTCAACAGCTTATCTGATCCGAACCAGTTCTATTACCGTTCGGATCATTACAATTTTGCCAAGCACAGTATTCCTGTAATTTTCTACTTCAGCGGAGTGCATGAGGATTATCACCAGCCTACAGATGATATCGAAAAGATCATATTTTCAAAAGTGGAAAAAATAGCGCGACTGGTTTTTTACACGGCTTGGGAACTTTCAGACAACCCGAAAAGAATTCGGTTGAATTAATATCCTAGCAGGGATTCAATCAGTGCATTTGTTTTTTGAACGTATTCGGTATACACTTCCCCTGTTCCCGGTCCGTTGAAACCGGTATGAATGCGTTTTACTTCCCCGTCTCTTCCTATATAAATAGAGGTAGGGAAAGAGATCACTTCATTAAGCATTTTAAATTGTTCGGAAGCAATTCCTTTGGAGGCTTTTCCTCCGACTAAAAAAGTGAAGTCTAAATTTTTACGTTGTTTCAGGGTAAGGATCTTTTTAGCCTGGTCTTCAAAAGTGTCGGCAGTTTCATACCCGATAGATATGATTTCCAATCCTTTTGAATGGTATTTTTCGTACAATTCCTTGTAATAATTGGTTTCGTCCATACAATTCGGGCACCAGGTTCCCATGATTTGAATGATTACGACTTTTCCTCTTGTTTCAGCATTCGGGAAAGCATAATCCATTCCGTCAATAGTTTTCAGATTGAAGCTGAAAGGAATATTTTCTTTTTTAAGAACAGTAATTGAATCCGGATCACGTAATTCAAAATCGGGATTATAATTTGCAACAAAATCTGTGGAGTAATGTTTCCCACTGTAAAAATAACCCTGAACATGTTGCTGATCCTTTAATGAGCCATTCAGCAAAAAGGCGTGTGAACCATCGAATGCAGAAAGATAGAATTTAGATCCTTCAATAAATCCTTCTAAAAAACGGTAATCCCCGGTTTCTGTTCGGAATGTCCCGGTCAGGTGATTATGGTCCTGGGAAATAATTCCAAGTGCACTTTCTTCGTCCTTGGTTTCAGGAGAAAAATGCGTTTCCCATTTTCCACTTAAATTTCCGGCAGGAGCTTCGTTTTTTCGTGTTTTTGAATTGAAATTGGCGAAAAATGGAATTTTGTAATTGACTCCTTTATTGTAATTGAACCAAAATCCACGGATTTCTTTTTTCTTATGAGTGATGAAACGCAGTTCAGAGTCAAAGCTCGGGAAAGGTAAAACAATCGTATCACCTTTTTTAATCCCGTTCGTTAATTCGATTCTTTCTTCAGCATTGTTAACAACCAGGAGTGTTCTTTTCTGTTTTTTCTCCACGGTTAAATGAACCGGCAATTGAGTTGTTTCATTTAATTGAAGATAAGCTGAATACGATCCCGGAAGAAGCGGGATTTTTTGAGAGTACACGGATGTTGCTGATAAACCCATCAGTAACAAGGAGGAAATACTTATTTTCATTGGGGTGCTAAAGTGCTACTAAGATAAATTTTATTTTGAAGAATTCTGCCTCGTGCAACCTTTTTTGGTAGTTTAGAGTCTATTGATACAGCAAGTGCTATGGATGATTTAACATTGGTAAATGAATGCGCCAAAGGAAATTCAAAAGCACAGCGGGCGTTGTTTGATAAGTTTGCTCCCAAGATGCTGGCGGTTTGTCAGCGTTACCTGAGAAATAACCAGGAAGCTGAAGACGTATTACAAGATGGTTTTGTAAAGGTTTTTCAGAAGATTGTGGATTTCAAAATGGAAGGATCTCTGGAAGGATGGATCAGGAGAATTGTTGTAAATACAGCTTTGGACACCATTCGGAAGAACAAAAAATTATTGGATGACGTACAAGTCGAAGAGGTTCAATACAAAGTATCCTTTACGGACCATCAGTTTGATGGAATGGACCTGGCACAGTTAATGAAATTGATTAACGAAATGCCAGACGGATACCGGGTTGTATTTAACATGTTTGCAATTGAAGGTTATTCGCATAAGGAAATAGCAGATACATTGGGAGTAACGGAGAATACCTCCAAATCACAATACTCGCGTGCACGAGCTTTTCTACGCACTCAATTAGAATTATTAGGACGTGATTGAAAAAGATAATATACAAGAATTGTTTTCGAAGGCATTTGAGAACCAGACCGCTCCGGTAAGGCCGGATCTATGGGTTGGTGTTCAGGCTAAGATGGCTGCTGCGGGTGTTGCTTCTACGGCAACCGTTGCAACGAAAGGCCTTTCTGCTTTGACAAAATGGATCATTGGCTCCGCTGCAGTTGGAACTGTTGGCGTGGTCACTGCTGTTGTTGCTTTGAATTCAGGTGAGGAAAGTGTGAACAAAAAGACGGATTCTCCAAAAGAGATTTCTCAGAATGTGACCACAACAAGTCCGGAAGAAAGCAAATCTGAAGAGACGAAATTCGTGGCGCGTACCACCAATACGAAACCGGTAGTTGTTGAAGATAAACAGTTTGTTGATATTCCGCAGACAACGAATGCCAGCAACAAGGAGTACATAAAGGATGATTTCGTTAAGAATGATGATAATTCTCACGAAGCAGCTAAACCGGAAAAAGTGAAACAGGAAGAAACGCAAGTTTTAACTAATAGCTTTAGAAAAGAGTCCGCTGAAAAAGCAGATTCTAAGAAAGAATCGACAGATAAGAAGGATGATGTAAGTGAAACACCACCTGTGAAACATCCGGAAGATTCGAAGGAACCTGTTTTCGTGAAATTGGAAGCAAAAGTAACCAAGTTCCCAAGTATTTTTACTCCGAATGGTGACGGAAGTAACGATATATACTTTGTAAAAGCAGAGAACATTAACGACTTCCAATTATTGATTATTGATCAGAACAACCGTGAAATGTTCCGTTCAAATACACCTGGAGAACAGGAAGGATGGAATGGAAGAGATAAATCAGGAGATGAAGCACCTAGCGGAAGCTACGCGGCAATCGTTACTGGAAAAGACCAAAACGGGAAAAGTTTCCGGGACATTCAATTGTTCGAATTAAGACGCTAATAATTACACGTATACTGAAACAAAGTGAAAGAGCATTCGTCGTTTGACGGGTGCTTTTTTGCTTAAATGAAATTGTTTTGTGATTAACTGTAGGTACGCGATACGTCTTGTACCTACTATATTTTTCAATGTTTAAAAGAACTGAGGGTTTCAGAGGTCTCGTCTCCCGGATGTCCGGGAAACGGGAGTACACGGTTTTACCTATAGATTAAAAACAAAAAACCCCGACAATTACTGTCAGGGTTTCTGAGGTCTCGTCCGGATTCGAACCGGAGTACACGGTTTTGCAGACCGTTGCCTAACCGCTCGGCCACGAGACCGTCTTGTGCCGGCAAAAATAGTAATTTTTCTTTAATTCCAATGAAATCGGGAAAGATGTTTTCTATCTATTTTGAACTCTTTTAACGTTTCTACTTTTGAACATTCTACCAAGTTCCCGATTCAATAATAATGGCGACGTTATCTACATCTCCGTTAATGGGAGGACAGATCTTAGTCACTTTTACACGCAGAGCAATTAACCCTTTGATTTCTTGCTCAATACGTGAAACAATTCGCTGGCCCACATGTTCGATCAGTTTGGAACGAATAGCCATTTCCTGTGTCACAATTGCATTGATGTGTACGTAATCAATTGTCTGGCTCAATTCGTCATTCAAAGCAGCTTGAGAAAAATCGGTTTTCATACGGACATCCACCACATAATTTCCGCCTATCTTTCCCTCTTCCTCCAAACAGCCGTGATATGCGTAGAGTTTTATTCCGTTAACTTCTATCAGATGATTCATCCCAATTTCGCTAATCCGTCATTCATGCGTTCTAAACATTCCTCCTTACCTAAGTAAGCGGCAATTTCAAACATAGAAGGTCCCATTCCTACTCCTGTTACCAGCAAACGGAATAAAGGCAGTACAGCCCCGATTCCCAAAGATTTCTCTTCCAGGAAGGATTTAAATGCCGTTTCGATTCTTGGTGCGTCAAATGGTGAAAGCGCTTCCAGTTTGCTTTTCCATTCTGTCATCAATGCAGCAGAACCTTCTTTCCATTTCTTGGAAACAGTTTGCTCATCGTAAGAAGTTGGTTTATTGAGCAAGTAGGATCCTTCTTCCATCATGTCTTTGATGAAGGTTGCACGTTCTTTCATTAAGTGGCAGAACTGTGCTATTTTTTCATCATTTTCCGCAAGATTGAATTGAGATTTGAGCATTTTAGCTAAATCTTCGTCACTTGTAGCTTTTAAATATTGCTGTTGGAACCACTTGGTTTTATCCGGATCAAACTTCGCTCCTGCTTTGCTTACACGGTCCAGACTGAATGCTTCAACCAATTGGTCCAGACTGAAAATCTCCTGGGTTGTTCCCGGATTCCATCCAAGGAAAGCCAACATATTAATGAACGCATTGTTCAGGTAACCGCTTTCACGGTAACCGGTAAATGATTCCATGTTTCCAGTTTTCGGATCCTTCAGGTTTCCTGAAATTGGGAAAACCGGGAAGCCAAGACGGTCTCCGTCTCTTTTTGAAAGTTTACCGTTTCCATCCGGACGAAGTAGTAGTGGAAGATGCGCGAATTTCGGAGCATCCCAACCAAATGCCTGGTAAAGCAAAATGTGAAGCGGTGCAGACGGAAGCCATTCTTCCCCACGGATTACATGTGAGATTTTCATCAAATGATCATCTACAATATTTGCCAAATGGTAAGTTGGAAGCCCATCACTTTTGAATAACACTTTGTCATCCAGGTTGTTGGTGTTTACAACTACCCATCCACGAATGATATCTTCGAATCGAACATCTTCATTTCTGGGCATTTTCATTCGGATGACAAACTTATCACCGGCCTCCAATCTTCTTTTTACTTCATCTGCAGGAAGCGTCAGGGAGTTTTTCAAAGAAGAACGTGTAATGGAGTTGTATTGCCAATTGGGCATTCCCATATTTTTTGCCTGTTCACGAACAGCATCCAATTCTTCAGGAGTATCGAATGCATAATAGGCTTTATCGTTTTCAACAAGTTGAAGCGCGTAAGGTTTATAAAGATCCATGCGCTCACTTTGAATATACGGACCGTATTCACCACCGATACCAGGACCCTCAGTTGGCATGATTCCACACCATTGTAAAGATTCCATGATATATTCCTGTGCTCCGGGAACGAAACGCTCCTGGTCGGTGTCCTCTATTCGAATAATGAAAGTTCCATTATTGTGTTTTGCAAAAAGGTAATTATAAAGTGCTGTTCGAACACCTCCCATGTGTAATGGTCCGGTTGGTGATGGTGCGAAACGAACACGTACGTCTGACGAACTCATGCTTGTAAATTTTATGCAAAAGTAATTAAATAATGACCTCGTGCGCCAAAACGCTGAAGTGTTAAAAGTGCGTGGGATTAACCTTTTTTAAGAGTAAAGTGTACAGCTTCAAAAAATTTGAAGAAGATGTTCTGTACGAACTTTTCTACTTTAGTAAGTTATTCGAATAAGAATTGTTTTTATGTCAGCTTTTGATCGCTTAATTGAGCAAATAGACGCCTTCATCCGAAAGTATTACAAGAGTGAGATTCTCAAGGGTGTTTTGATTGTCGTTGGCTTTTTGCTGGCCTCCTGGTTAACAGTGAGTGTCCTGGAATATTTTGGCCGTTTCCCAAGTTCGGTGCGGTTTATCTTATTGATTTTATTTCTGGGAATGAACGGCTATTTAGTGGTGCGTTATTTTGCGCTTCCGTTGATGCGTTTGTACTCTTTTGGAAAGCGGATCAATCGAACGCAGGCCGCGAAGATTATCGGTGCCTTTTTTCCAAACGTTTCAGACCGCTTGTTGAACACGCTTCAATTGAATGAGATTGTAAACGAGAACGACCGCAGTTTTGAATTGATTCGAGCAAGTGTTTCACAGAAGTCGAATGAGTTGCTGGCTGTCAAATTTGAAGAGGCAGTCCGTTACGAGGAATCGAAGAAGTATTTGAAATACGTGATTCCGATTGTTTTGCTTTTTGGGACGATTGCTGTTTTTGCGCCGGGATGGATTACGAAGGGTTCTTCCAATGTGGTGAATTTTTCCCAGGCTCAGGAGGCTCCGTTTGATTTCAACCTGGTAAACGGAAAAGATAGATTACGTGAAGGAAGCTCTTACAATGTGGAAGTGGATATCACCGGTTTATATGTTCCTGAACATGTGTTCCTGGTTTCAAACCGGGGCCGCTATAAAATGAATAAGGTACGCAAGAACCGTCTGGCCTTCCCGATTGAAAATTTGAAATCGGATTTTGTATTTCATTTTGAAAGTGAAGGCTATCAGTCAAAAGAGTTTGAGGTTAAGGTTTTGGGGAATTCATCTTTGGGTAAAGTTGTAGCAACATTGCATTACCCGAAGTACCTGCATAAAAAAGATGAACGCTTATTGAATATTGCCGACCTGGATCTTCCTGAAGGAACGAAGGTTGATTGGAATGTAGAAACCCGCAATGTGAGTTGGTTTAAGGTATTGAGTAAAGGTTTTTCCAAGCAGTTCAATAGTGGAAACGGAAACTTTGAAACGGTTTATAAAGAAGATGGTTCGATGAATTTTGTTTTGAAGAACAAAGATCTGAATGTTTTGGACACTTCGAGTATTCGGGTTCATGTAATCAAAGACGCCTACCCTTCTATTCTGGTTTCTGAAAATGTGGATTCAGTAAAGACATCTGTTCGTTTATTTGAAGGATTGATATCTGATGATTATGGTTTAACCTCCTTGTACTTCATGTACACCATTAAAAAGAAGAACGGAACGGAGTTGAAGCGAAAAATGTTGGTTGATAAGTACACTTCAACCAATGATAAATTCTCCTTTGCTGTTGATTTCAGCCGGGACAATATCGATGTGGAAGATAAGATCTCTTATCATTTCCAGGTTTTTGATAACGATGGTGTGAACGGATCAAAAAGTACGTCTTCACAAAACTTCGTTTACGAACTTCCTACTCTCACGGACTTAAATGAGAAGCGCGATGAAGTTCAGAAGGAATTGAAGAATTCACTGAAAGATGTTTTCAAGAAAACGGAACAGTTTCAAAAGGATGTGAACAAACTGCAGAAGTCATTGATGAACAAATCAAAAAGTGATTTCAAAAACATGGAGCAGGTTCAGTCCTTAAAACAACAGCAGCAATCACTTCAGGAAGAGTTGCAATCTATTAAGAACAAACTGGACGCTAGTAATGAGGAGAAGAATAAGCTGAGTGAGCAGGATGAAGAGTTATTAAAGCAGCAGGAACTGATAGAGGAATTGCTGAAGGAAGTAATGGACGATGAGCTTAAGAAGCTGCTTGATGAGTTGGAAAAGTTGATGGAGAAGAACGATCAGATTCAGATGAAGAATGAAACTGAGAAGTTGGATGCATCCAGCGACGAGATGAAAAAGCAATTGGATCGTACTATGGAGATGCTTAAGCGTTTGCAGGTAAATGAGAAAATTGACGATTTGGAGAAAGAGTTGAATCAGTTAGCGGAGGAACAGGAAAAATTAGAGAAGGAGATTAAGGATGAGAAACTCTCTGAAAAGGATGCTTCAAAGAAACAGGAAGAGCTGAATAAAAAGTTCGATGAACTGAAGAAAGATATGCAGGAAATGCAGAAGTTGAACGAGGAATTGGAGCGACCTATGCCAATGGATTCTTTTGATCAGGAGCAGCAGGAGATCTCCGACGAGATGAATGATGCAAAAAGTAAATTGGATCAGGGGAAAAAATCGAAGGCAGGAGAAAATCAAAAGAAGGCTGCCGAGAAAATGAAGGAGCTTTCAGACCAGTTGAACAATCAGCAGGAAGCCGCAAACAAAAAACAGAACGAGGAAGATATGGGCCTTATTCGGTTGTTGTTGGAGAATTTGATGTCCTTGAGTTTCGACCAGGAATACGTGATGAACCGTTTCGGAAAGGTGAAGGACATGGACCCTTACTATAATAAGCTGGGAAGAAAGCAACGAAGCATCATTGATGATAACAAATTAATAGAAGACAGTTTGATGGCTTTGGCTAAAAGACAAACGAAAATAGCCCCGTTTATTGATAAGGAATTAAAGGATATTCGAACCAATTTTGGTCTTATCACAAATGAGATTGGCGAACATAATCGCAGAGGAATGCAGCAACATCAGCAATACGTAATGACGAGCTACAATAACCTGGCTTTGATGTTGAATGAAAGTTTGCAATCCATGCAGCAGCAACAGCAGGCTCAACAAAAGCCCGGTTCGGGTTCCTGCGATAATCCGGGTGGTGCAGGACAAAAACCAAGTTCGGGACAAATGTCTTCCGGAGATATGAAGGAAATGCTGAAAAAGCAGTTGGAGCAGATGAAAAAAGGAAATAATCCTGGAGGAAAAGAACCGGGAAATAAGCCTGGTCAGGGTAACCAGGGAATGCCGGGGTTGGGAAATAAAGAGATTGCAAAGATGGCTGCACAGCAGACAGCAATTCGTCAGCGGTTGGAACAATTGCGAAATGAAATGAATAAAGAAGGTCAGGGAAAAGGAAATCAATTGAATCCTTTGATCAAGGAATTGGAGGAGCAGGAACGACAATTGATCAATAAGCAGTTCTCACCAGAGATGATTCGTCGCCAGCAAGACATTTTAACACGTTTGCTTGAAAGTGAAAAAGCATTGAAGGAAAGAGGGTTTGAGGAAAAACGGGAATCCACTTCAGGAAAAAATGTGAATTATGGTAACCTTATTCGATTTGATGAGTATAAGCGTAACAAGCTTGGACAAGTTGAGTTGTTGCGTGCGGTTGATCCTTTGTTGACAAAGTACTACAAAGACAAGGCTGGCAAATACTTCAATCAGTTCTAGTATACGTAGAACATTAAATAAATAGAATGAAAGAAGGGTTTACTTTAATTGATTCGTTAAGCATTCCTTCAGAATTGAATAATTTGCCGGTAGTAGAGTCGATGATCGATAAAGCTTGTCAGACTGTTGGTATCGATGAGGACATGTATGGAAATGTGTTGATAGCGGTTACTGAAGCTGTGAACAATGCAATAATTCATGGGAACTCGATGCACGTGAGCAAAGAAGTGAAGTTGGAGTTTTATGAAACCAGTGACGGTTTTGGTTTTAGAATTTGTGATGAAGGTGTTGGGTTTGATCATTTGCATCTCCCCGACCCTACCTCTCCGGAAAACATCGAAAAAGAAAACGGGAGAGGCATTTTTTTGATGCGGAACCTGGCCGATGAAGTAATGTTCAATGAGAAAGGTAATGAAGTAAATGTCTTTTTTAATAGATAATGGTAGAAGTTTTTTTTGAAGATATCGAAGAAGTTCCGGGTGTGAATCCGGAATTTTTGTTTGCATGGTATTCGAATGTGTGTGAAATGGAGTCAAAGGCGTTGGGAGAGATCTCAATTATTTTTTGTTCGGACGAGCACTTGCTCGAGATGAATAAAGAATACCTGGATCACGATTATTACACAGACATCATCACTTTTGATTATACGCAAGCAGACTTGGTTTCAGGTGATTTATTTATTAGTGTTGATCGCGTACAGGACAATGCGGATGAGTTTGATGTGTTGTTCCAGGATGAATTGCACCGGGTTTGTGTTCATGGATTGTTGCACTTATGTGGTTATAAGGATAAGTCAGAGGCTGATGAGGGGTTGATGCGAGCTAAAGAGAATGAAATGCTGGAGCTTCGAAAGTTTCACGTGGAACATTTGAAATGATGATTGTTTTGTTCCACGTGGAACAAGGTTTTAAGGTGTGGTTCTTGATTCGGATTTTGGAAGTTCAAATGTTAATGTTGCCCAAGTTTCACGTGGAACATTTGAAGGCTTTGCTGGGATGGTAGTAATTTTGTTCCACGTGAAACATGAAATAGTATGTTGAAGAATTATGATGTCATTGTAGTGGGTGGTGGACATGCCGGTTGCGAGGCTGCGAATGCAGCGGCAAAACTGGGAAGTTCGGTGTTGTTGATTACAATGAATATGAATACAATTGCTCAAATGAGTTGCAACCCTGCGATGGGTGGCGTGGCGAAAGGGCAAATTGTTCGTGAAATTGATGCGCTTGGTGGTGGATCCGGAATTGTTTCGGATTTGTCGGCAATTCAGTTTCGTATGTTGAATCGCTCAAAAGGCCCGGCAATGTGGTCGCCGAGAACTCAGAACGATCGAATGAAGTTCGCGGAAGAGTGGCGTTTGCTGCTTGAGCGAAATCCAAATGTTGATTTTTGGCAGGACATGTGCAACGGATTGATCGTGGAGAACGGATCGGTGGTAGGTGTTCGCACTTCTCTGGGTATTCCGGTTTATGGAAAGGCCGTTGTTCTGACAAATGGAACATTCCTGAACGGATTGATTCATTTGGGCGAGAAACAGTTTGGTGGTGGAAGAATCGGTGAGAAAGGTGCTACGGGAATCACTGAAGATTTGGTTGCTTTGGGATTTGAATCCGGAAGAATGAAGACCGGAACACCTCCAAGAATCGACGGGCGTTCACTCGACTATTCCAAAATGGAATTGCAGGATGGCGATGAAAACCCAAGCAAGTTTTCTTATGGTAATACAGAAGCTTTGAAATTTCAACGCGCATGTCACATTACTTATACCTCTACCCTAACGCATGATTTGTTGCGTGAAGGTTTTGATCGTTCGCCCATGTTCAATGGTGCTATCAAAAGCAGCGGTCCAAGATATTGTCCGAGTATTGAAGATAAGATCAATCGTTTTGCGGATCGTGACAGACACCAAATTTTTGTTGAACCGGAGGGTTGGAATACCGTTGAGATATATGTCAATGGGTTCTCCACTAGTTTACCGGAGGATGTTCAGTTGAAAGCGTTGAGATCTATTCCTGGATTTGAACAAGCGAAGATGTTTAGACCAGGTTATGCAATCGAGTATGATTACTTCCCCCCTACTCAACTAAAACACACGTTGGAAACTAAACTAATTAAAGGGTTGTATTTTGCCGGACAAATAAATGGTACCACAGGCTATGAAGAAGCAGCTTGTCAGGGATTAATGGCCGGAATCAATGCTGCTTTAAAGGTTCAGGAAAAAGATCCGTTTATCCTTTCCAGAAGTGAAGCTTATATCGGTGTTTTGATTGATGACTTGATTACCAAAGGAACACAGGAACCATACCGTATGTTTACTTCACGTGCGGAGTATCGTATTTTATTGCGCCAGGACAATGCAGATGTTCGTTTGACACCTATTGCTTTTGAATTAGGTTTACAAGACCAGGAAGCAATGGACCGTGTAAATAGAAAAGTGAACGCAGCGAAAGAACTAATTGGTGCTTTGCGCAAAGAAGGAGTCAATCCGGAGGTGGCGAACCCGGTTCTGGATTTGGTTGGAAGCTCTCCCCTTTCTCAGCGGGTTAAATTAGCTTCAGTACTTACACGTCCGCATGTTACAATGGAGCATGTATTGGAGATGAGTCAAAATGTCCGTGAGTTAGCTGAAAGGTTACACGTGGAACATGACGAAGCTGTTGAGCAGGCCGAAATCTTGTTGAAGTATGAAGGATACATTGCCCGTGAGGAGGAGGTGGCCTTAAAGCTTTCCCGATTGGAAGAGGTTTCGATTCCTGCTAGCATGGATTATTCCGGATTGAAATCTTTATCTTCGGAGGCAAAAGAAAAGCTAAGTAAGATCAAGCCTGTAACAATTGGCCAGGCATCAAGAGTTAGTGGAGTTTCCCCTAGCGATATTTCTGTTTTATTAATTCATTTAGGAAGATAGTTTCACGTGGAACATTTAAATCAAACCTCTTGCCCTTCATGTGGAGCGCAATCTTTTAGTACTTATCTAACTGTGAAGGATCACTTCCTTTCCAAAGAGAATTTTAAACTGGAGCTGTGTGCTTCCTGTAATTTGTTGTTCACAAACCCTCGACCAAGCCTGGAACGAATAGGTGAATATTACAAGTCCGAAGAATATGTTTCACATAGCTCTACCAAGAAAGGATTGGTAAATAAAGTTTATGGTTGGGTGCGTTCTTACACCTTGAAGAAGAAAATCTCCTTGTTAAAAGAATTGACAACCGGAAAGAAACTTCTTGACATCGGAGCAGGAACCGGTCACTTCTTAGCAAAAGCAAAAGAATCGAGATATACTGTTTTGGGTTTAGAACCGGATGAAGATGCGCGTAGAGTGGCTATGTCGGAGAACGGAATAGAACTGAAGGATCTCAGTTTGCTTCATGACTTGAATGAATCGTTTGATATTGTTTCTATGTGGCACGTATTGGAGCATGTCTACAACCTTCAGCCGGATTTGGAGAAAATTGCTTCGTTGGTGAATCAAAATGGAGTGTTAATTATCGCGGTTCCGAATTATACCTCTTTCGATGCACAGTATTACAAAGAGTATTGGGCGGCTTATGATGTCCCCCGACACCTCTATCATTTTTCTCCAAAATCAATTATTCCTTTAGTTGAATCCAATGGGCTGAAATTTGAGAAAATGCTTCCGATGAAATTTGATAGTTATTATGTTTCGATGCTCAGTGAAAAATACAAGGGCGGTTCCTTGCTAAAAGCCATGAGAATTGGATTTTTGTCTAATCAGAAGGCAAAGGAAGGTTTGTCGAGCTCTCAGATCTATATTTTCCGTAAGAAATAGCGTTTTTAAGCCCTCTGAAGGGCTTTTTTTGTGTTTGGAAGGGAAACACCTTGGTTGTGGGTAGATCGGGCAGGAAATCAAGTGAAAAATTTAACTTTTTGACTGATTAAATAGATAATTCTGCCAATTGCTCCTATGAGAACAACTGAAAACACAATTAGCCATTCTACAATGTTATCACCTTCTTCGTCCAAACAGTTTTGAGGGGTTCGCAGCAAAAGTTCTTTTTTCTTAATCCAATAAACTTTTAGTTCACGACTGAAGAAATCGTCTTTTATAAAATTGTAGGAATAGGCTTGCACTTTTTCAAAATCACTTTGAAGAACCCCGATGATCAGTGTGTCGTTCTTGCGGATGTTTTTCTTAATTAGACGAGGAGAGGTTGCTTCGATTTCCAGAAACCGACTTTGCAGTTGAAACCGCTGGCTATACCTGGAAACATCATCCAGTAAATCGTAGTTAAAACAAATTGCACTTCCCTTTCCGGTCGATTCCCAAGCATTGTCTGTGGCCACGACATGAAAGAGTTTATAATTGCTGGGTGATGCTTCTGATTTCCTTGAAAAATAAAAGATATAGTATGAAACCACTAAAATGGTCACACAAATGGGTCCGTAATAGGCTGATTTAGATAATTTCATTAATTGTTGATCTATTTACTTGGCTCAATCCAGTCTCCGTTTTCCCGGATTAATTCGATCAGTGCATCTACAGCTTCTTCTTCGGAAACGTTTTTCTTCACAATGTTCTTCTCTTTGTAAAGGGTGATCTTTCCCGGACCGGTTCCTACATATCCGTAATCGGCATCTGCCATTTCTCCCGGACCATTTACAATACATCCCATGATCCCGATCTTGATTCCTTTCAGGTGTGAGGTGCGCTCCCTGATTTTTGAAGTGGTTTCCTGGAGATCAAACAAGGTTCTTCCGCAAGACGGACAAGAGATATATTCTGTTTTCGAGATACGTGTACGCGTTGCCTGCAGGATCCCAAAGGACAAACTGTTGAGATCAACCACCGATTGTGGTGCTGTTATCCATAATCCGTCTGCAAAGCCGTCAATGAAGTGGATTCCGGCATCCGAACTGGCATAGAGCTGTAGCATTTCCAAGTCTTTCAACTCATAGTTTAATTTGAGTATAACAGGTGTTTGATTGTTTAATTCCGCTAATTCATGTTGAAATTTGCGGATTAATTGCGTTTTTTGCCTTTTTTGCGTCTGAATGACGTAGATAATTTCCGCCGTTGGTAATTCTGAAACGACAGGCTCTTCGTCCAGGTCAATGAGTAAAAAGACAATTCCGGAGGGTTTATTTTCCTGGTATTCTTGCAATGTACAAAGCGGATAAGTGTCATTTCTGTCGTGATCCTTCCACGTGGAATAGTCCTGAACCAGCCGCAAAGTTCCCGGAATTTCAAAGTCAATACTCTGATTTCCAAGATAAAGATAATCTGCAGCCTGGTCAAAAATAGTCCATTTATCTAGCTTCTCGGAATAGCTATAACCAAATCCAAAAAAATTAGTTGAAACTATGTTTTCTTTTTTTGATAAATCTGAAAAAACAATTGAATGATTACTTCCACCAATGTTTAATAACTTTTTGGTTGAGAGTTTGTTATAGTGAAAATAATCCAACTTTATTTTTGACGAATAATTTAGTTGATAATCTTGTTTTTCCTCAAACTTTTGAAGCAGTTTTTGTGCTACCGGAATTTCGAATTCAGGATCTTCCGTCAATGAAACACGAATGGTGTCCCCCAATCCGTCTTCCAGCAAAGCACCTATCCCAACTGCAGATTTGATCCGTCCATCTTCTCCGTCTCCGGCTTCCGTTACTCCCAGGTGGAGCGGATAATTCATTCCTTGCTCTTTCATGGTTTTAACCAACAAACGGTAGGCCTGTACCATGACTAGGGTATTGCTTGCTTTCATAGAAATGATCAGGTCGTGGTAATCATTCTTTCTACAGATGTGAATAAATTCCATGGCGGATTGAACCATTCCTTCCGGAGTATCTCCGTACCTGCTCAAAATCCTGTCGGAAAGTGACCCGTGGTTGGTCCCGATTCGCATAGCCGTTCCATGCTCCTTGCAAAGCAAAACAAGGGGGATAAACTTCTCTTCGATACGCTGTAGTTCTGCCCGGTAACTTTCTTCCGTGTAATCGATCTCTTCAAATTTCTTTTTATCGGCATAGTTACCCGGGTTTACGCGTACCTTTTCAATGAGTTTTGCGGCGATTTCCGCTGCGTTTGGTGTAAAATGGATGTCTGCTACCAGCGGAGTATTATAACCGCGTTTAACAAGCTCTTTTTTGATGATGCTCAGATTTTCTGCTTCCTTCCTGGACGGTGCTGTCAAACGGACCAATTCACATCCCGCATCAATCATGCGGATGGATTGTTCCACGGATCCTTCGGTGTCCATTGTGTCGGTAGTCGTCATGGATTGAATGCGAATGGGATTTTTACCTCCAATTGCCGTAATCCCGATTTTTACCTCACGTGTCTCGAAGCGTTCGCGATTGAATAAATCATTGCAGAATTCTATTCTATCAGACATTAAAGCGTTTTTACTTAAACAAATGTACGGAATGAATTTTACTGATTGATCTCTTGCACAAGCATTTCAATGAGATCCCGCTTCCGGATTCACGGTAATTTGCCTTTTGGACAACTCACAATTTGTGAAGTGTCCGGGTGGATTTTTAGAATTTCAGGACTTCCGAATGATGTACTTTTCGTGTAAAGAAAATGCAATTATTGGGTGTGGGTTCCGGGCTGTCGTAGAAGATGAAATAATTTTCAAACTGACCGGCGGTAAAATCGCTTTCCTGGAATTCGATAGTTGTTAATTCCAAGCCCTTTCCCGTATTGTTCAGCATGGTTCCTTCTGCGTAGTAATGATAAATGGAGCAGATCTGCTCTTTCGGAAAGATTGATGAATCGGCTGAAAGATAAGCTCCCATGGTTTTCGACCCGTTACGACCGATCAATTGGTTGTGAAGGTTTCCGGAGATTGTCAAAATTTTGTTCTTCGGATGAAGTACGGCCTGTTTTTTGACTTCCAGGTACATGATTGAGTCACGTGGAACATCCGGTGAAACAGCATTGTCATAAAAAAACACACTGACTCTCGGTTCATTCATGCAATACCTCACCAGTTCAAACCAGGCACGTCCGTTTCTGCCGTCTTCATTGGGTTTGGAGAAAAACTGACTTTCTTTCAGGGCTTTTTCAGAAGGATTTTTAAGAAATGAGCTCATCTCTTTTTCCGGTATTTCTAGTCCAATTGAAACAGAGTCTTCGTAAAGTAAAATGAGTTGTGCTAACTGATCTACCATTTTTGCCGGTTCCAGAGTTCCGTGCATTTCTCCCAGCATAATCAGCCTGTAGTTTTTGAATGAATGATACAGCGACGAATCAAGTTCCAGGGTTTTTCCTACCGGAAGCGCATTTTGTGCAATATACTCTTTCCAGGTTTGGGAGAAGAGATTGGTTGAGAGAATCAGGAAAGAAAGAAGGGTGATTGGTTTCATACGTTTAGATTTTTTTATTGTAATGCACGCTTCCGCAGCAATGCTTGAATTTTTCACCGCTTTCGCAGTAACAGGGATCGTTTCTTCCAATCACTTTCACCTTTTTGGAAAGGTTGCGGTCGGCCATGTTCTGGTTGAAGATCTTTTCCAGTAAAGCGTATAGTTCCGGGTGCTTTTCCTCCAGTAGTTTCGGGCGTTCAAAGAAATATTCACTGATTACCGAGAAGAATTCCGCACGGTTTGTTCCTCCATAAGGATTGATATCGGATTTTCCGGCATAGATCCGGTCAATTTCTTTGTTCATTTGGTTGATCCAAGGAAGCGCATACTGTTTGTCCATAAGTACTTTCGGCAGGCCATCTATTTCCCCGTCAGTTTTGTCGATTAAATGAACAAATTCATGAATTGCCGTGTTCTGTTTGTCCGACTCATTTTTGAAACCCAGCCTCAAAGCTTCCTTTGAAAGGATCATAATTCCTTCCATGCTTTGATTCCCCACCATTCCAAGGATTCTTTTGTCGGATTCACCTTCAAACTGGTAGTTTTCATCGAACATCTTCGGGTAAAGAAGCACCTCCCGGATATTCGTGTATTTCCAGGAGTCGAAACCAAAGATCGGAATGATAGCGCTGGAAGCAACAAGCAGTTTGTCGGTCAAACTCACGTCCGTTTTTATGCCGGTAATGCGGCAATTGAGCAGAAACTCCTGTACTTTGTCTTCGAAACGAAGTTTTTCCGCTGCATTCAAAGAGTTGTAGAACAAGACTTCCTGATGCAGGATTTCTTTCCATTGTACCGGAAATGGTTCACGTGGAACCTGCCATTTCGGTTGCGATACCTGATTATAAGATCTCCAGCCCAAAAACAAGAGCAAAGAAACAATTGTGAGAATACCAATGGCGAGCATGACAGTAAATTAAAGTTTTGAATTTAGCATTTTTATCCGCGATAGCTATCGGGATTGAATTTCTGGTTAACTTTCCACCATGCATTTTGACGAATTGATCCATTTTTGTTTCCAGCTCCCGGGGGCAACGGAGACTTTTCCTTTTGATAAGCGCACCTTAGTGATTAAAGTGCAGAACAAAATGTTCGCATTGGTGGATGTGGAAAATCCTACAGGCATCAACCTGAAATGCGACCCGGAAAAAGCGATCGAATTACGCGAACGTTATGACGGGATACAACCAGGCTACCACATGAGCAAGAAACATTGGAACACCGTTTCGTTGGAGGGATTGGTGGATGATTCATTGATTAAAGAGTTGATCGTACACTCTTACGATTTAGTGGTTTCGTCCCTTCCGAAAAAATTACAAGATGAGCTTAAGAATAGATAAATACGTGTGGTTTGTACGTTTGGCAAAGACACGAACGCTGGCAACCGAATTGGTTCAAAGAAATAAGATCAAACTGAATGATATGCCTGTAAAACCTTCGAAAGAAGTGAAGATCGGCGATACGGTTTCCATTATTAAGAATAACGCTACTTTCAGCTACAAGATCAAAGATTTGCTGGATCGCAGGGTCGGAGCAAAACTGGTGGCAGATTACCTCATTGACATCACCGATCCCCTGGAACTGGAAAAATTCAAAACTTATCAGGCGGCACAAAGCGTTTACCGGGAATATGGAACCGGCCGCCCATCGCGTAAAGACCGCGACAACCTGGATTCTTTTTTCGAATGGCTGGAGGAAGATGAAGACGAAGATTAGTGGCGAGCTATAAGGTGGTTTGAAACCCGCTTGATCAGTAAATGGATAATGAAAAAAGCCCGCAGATAACGCTTATTTTAGCTGATATCTGCGGGAAAATAAAATTTACGGTTCTGCACGCAACTGCTCGAAGACACTTACATATTCCTGTAATTTCTCAAACAAACCCTTTAGATCAGCTGGAATAGCTTGTGGGAAAAGTTTTTGGATTTGTGTAACACCGCCGTTTGCGGCTTTTTCTGCTCCTGCTTTATCTCCCGAAGCAAATCGCTCTGCCATGAGTTTCATGCTTTGATTTACTATCGCCACTGCCATCATGCGTTTGTGGTTCATATCCAGTGTCATATCCAGTAATCCTGTTGCCGGACTCCATTCCGGATTCAGTTCTTTTTCCACCACTTTTTGTTTTTTGCTTACCGGATCTGTATAGGTCATGCGTGCAACGACTTTTTGCTTTTCAATGGCCGGTGTGGAATTGATAATGTCCATTTTTACCAGTGCCATTTTTTGCAGTCCGGGAAATAAATGATCGATATCAACTGTCACTTTTCCGGAATTGACCTTGGCATTTTCATAACCAAGCAGCTGACGGTAAACAATCTGGTCATTGAAGAGAATTTCCAATTTTACATCTGTTCCAATCGGATCAATAATACCATCGAAGGTCTTCAAAAACGCCTGGCTGTAATGGGATGGATCTCCGGCCATCTGCATAGTACCACCCCCGATGGTTGCCAGTTGTTCCAATAACGCGGTGTTGTAATCATAACCAACGCCGATTGCTGAGATTTGCAGTCCTTTCGCAGCATAGGTTTTTGCCAGGTTGATGGAAATCTCCGGCTCATCGCCACCGTAACCGTCGGATAACAATACTAACCGGTTAACCATGTTCGCTTTTTTATCAGCCGACAATTGCTTGAGACCTTCCTCGAAACCAATGGATATGTTGGTTCCTCCGTTCGGCTGTAAAGCGCGGATGATGTCACAAATTGCTGCTTTATTGGTAATGAATTGAGATGGCAGTACTTTGTAAACCTGGTCATCAAAAGCTACTATTCCGATGCGGTCTTGCGGAGTCATGCGGTTGATAAACTCAATCAGGGTGTTTTTCAGCAATTCCAGTCTATTCTCATTCGACATGGAGCCGGAAACGTCGATTACAAAAAGCAGGTTTTTGGGGATGGAAACCTTTTTGTTTTTAGCATTCACTTTAAAACCGACTTCCAAAACGGCTTCTTTGGAAGAAGCGTTGAACTTGTTCCCCCACTTCAGGAAAAGGTCTACTTCATTGTCGCTTGAAGGATATTGGGCTGTCACGAAGTCATTCACGTTCAATGCCACCAGGTCTTTTACCCGTGGAATGAAGGATTCGATATTTTCCAGCCGTGGATCGGGAATGTAGTTGATGGTTTGTCCCATGGTGGCAAAACCTTTCATTCTGCTTAAATCAAGTACGCTTGCATCGCGCTGAAAGGTGAAATCCACCACGTATTTTGTTTTTAAAGGAAGCATGAACCATACTTTCCCGGTTGCATCGGTTTTGCCCTTGTATTTGATGGAACCGCCAACGGTTTTTAAATAAACGGGTTCGTTGGCGATAGGAGACCCGCCTTTACGGATTGTAAGGTCTACAACGGCATGAGAACTGCTTGGTTTTATTCCGGCAGGAATGGTTTGAACCGTGTATTTTCCTTCCTTTTTTTCGGTGAATGCTTTTTTCTCATAGGTGAGGAAAGCCGTTCTGGCTGTGGACTCATCCTTGAAATCTACCCATTCCAAAGATGGGATATCCGCCACATCAATTTCGTAGTCGTTTTTATTTGGGAGCAGAAAAATGCATTCTCCTGAGGCGTTGGTTGTGCCCGTGAACTGTTCTGCCAATGCAAAACAGGTCAGTGTTACAGGGATATTCGCCTGTGGCTTGTCTTGGCGGGTTTTCACCACAACTTTGAGAGCACAATGAGTTGCATCGGGGTATGGCATGGATGGATATTTCTGCGGAGTTTTCTTAAAAACAATGGTTGAACGGTCCGGTAAAATGCGGTTTTCCCGTTCCCAGACTTCCAGATCGTACGTGAGGTGTTTGCTGGCAGTTCCTTTTCCCCAGTTTTCTACCCAAAGACAGTTGCTCATTTCACCCACGGACCCGATCCAGAGTTCACCATGATCAAAAACCATGTCCAAAACTCCGGAAGCATTGGTTTTTTTCTCGATTCGTTCAAAGGTTTTCGCTTCTACGAAACGCACGGAAAGATTTCCGGCAGGCTGGTTCTGGTTGTTTACGACCTGCAGATGATAATTCGTTTGGGCATGTGCAATCCCTGTAGCTAGAGGAATGCAGCAAAGTGCCGACAAAAGGTGTCGAATTGGTTTCATAAGTTTTGGAAAAATGGGTTTGTATTATTCAAACACACTGATTCTGGTTTGGTTACAAATTTAAACTAAAAATGATTTACCAATCAACCGGTTTTTCTCTTATACTGCCTGCTTTTTAGAGGGGGTTTGATGGAGTCCGCATTTCTCACAGCCAGCCTGTTTTTTGCGTTGGGAAGACAAATAGAACCTGCGGATCAAATAGAAGACCGCTGCTGAAATGGCTATTATGACTAATATGAGCTGCATCAGCTGAAGAGTGTGAATGTTATATAAGCTCCAAGGTACGCCAGAACGCCCATGTATCCAACCTGGATAATCGGCCATTTCCAGGATTTTGTTTCACGTTTTACCACGGCAAGTGTTGCCATGCACTGCATCGCGAAAACATAGAAAACCAGAAGAGAAAGACCACTCGCAAGGGTGTAAGTCGGAGTTCCGTCGTCGCGTTTTTGAACTTTCAATTTGTCAATCAGCTGCTTGGGATTATCATCCACTTCGTGTACGGAATAAATCGTTGCCAGAGAGCCTACAAAAACCTCCCGGGCGGCAAAGGAAGTAAGCAGCGAAATACCCATTTTCCAGTCGTAACCCAAAGGTTTGATCACCGGTTCGATGAATTTTCCCATGTGGCCCATGTAGGAGTGTTCCAGCTTTACCGAAGCCACCTGACTTTCGTAATCAGCCATTGCTTCTTCGGTTTGAACTTTTGGAGCCTGAATTTTTGCGGAGTAATGTTCCATGTCATTTCCCGGACCGAAACTTGCCAAAGCCCATAAAATGATTGAGATGGCAAGGATGATTTTCCCGGCATCAAAAACAAAGATCTTCACTTTTTCAAAGACTTCAATTCCCACATTTCCCCAGCGCGGAGTTTTATAGGCCGGCATTTCCAGGAGGAAAACACTCAGTTCTTTCTTTTTGAAGAATTGCTTGATGACCCATGCTACCAATAAGGCGGAGATAATTCCCAACAGGTACAATCCGAAAAGCACCAATCCCTGAACGTTCAGGAAGCCGAATACCATTTTAGAAGGAATAACCAGGGCAATAAGAAGTGTGTAAACAGGTAAACGCGCAGAACAGCTTATCAGCGGAGCGACCAAAATGGTCGTCAGACGCTCTTGCCACGAACTGATGGTGCGGGTAGCCATAATTCCCGGAATTGCGCAAGCGGCACTTGATAATAAGGGAACAACACTTTTTCCGTTCAAACCGAAAGGACGCATTAGTTTATCGGTGATAAACACCACGCGGGCCATGTAGCCGGTTTCTTCTAAAATAGCAAGCATGAAAAAAAGCAAGGCAATCTGCGGAATAAAGATCAAAACACCTCCGATTCCGGGAATTACCCCGTCAACGATCAATGAGGTAAATACCCCTTCCGGCATAATTGTTCCCAGCCAGGATGCCAGTGATGAGGTTCCCAGATCAATCCAGTCCATGGGGTAGGATGCCAGGGTAAAAACAGTTTGGAAAATGACCAGCAGCAATACCAGGAAGATCAAATAACCTAAAACCGGATGTGTGAGCCATTTATCCAGTTTGGATGAGAAGTTAATCTCCAACGGTTTTTTACTTACAACTTGCTTCACCAGGTGCTTGATGAGCTCAAAACGAATATTGGTATCTTCAATCTGACCCTGAAAATCATTTTTTGCTTTCAGGGTTTCCTGTCTGGTTTCACGCGGAACGGAATCTTCTGCCATCCATGCTTTCAGTTCCGGAATACCGGTCCCGATGCGTGCATTCGTGCGGATAATTTTTGCGTCCGGAAATGCTTCCTGCAGCGCTGAAATGTGAATTTCGAAACCATTCCTGGAGGCCACATCGGTCATATTTAAAACCAATGCCGTGTTGAATCCCATGTCGTAGATCTGAGTAAATAGTAAAAGATTACGTTCTAGGTTTGTGCTGTCCAGTACAACAATTGCTTTTTCAGGAAAATTCGTGTCTTTCGGGTTTGAAATAACGTTGTATACAACCTCTTCATCCTTACTGCGCGGATAAATACTATAGGTTCCCGGGAAATCGATCAATTCTACTTCCTTGCCACCGATATTTAAAAACCCCGAATGTTTGTCTACCGTTACTCCCGGAAAGTTGCCTACATGCTGACGAAGGCCCGTCAGACGGTTGAATAAGGAGCTTTTTCCTGTGTTTGGGTTTCCAAAAAGAGCTATTTTTTTCATTATTCGACTTCGATCAGGTTAGCTTCGGACAAACGCATGGATAACGTATACCCGGAAATATCTACAGCAATCGGGTCCCCGAAAGGTGCTTTGAATAAGACCTCCACTTCTTTCCCCGGGTAAAGTCCCATTTCGAGTAATTTAGGTTTTAGCTCACTTTCGGAAATACCGAGTACCCTGGTTTTTTGATGCAATGGCAGCTGCGCAAGTTTTTTCATGGAAACCGAATCGAATTTGAAAATTTTGTGCAACAAAATTAACGGAAGTCTGGTAAAGGTTAAATACCTTGTTTATGGTATATCTACTGATCGGATTTCAAGTCTTTTAAAATCTGCTGGACATCATTTTCGGTAGACGTGAGCTTGTCTTTACAAACCTGGATCAAAGCTGCGGCACGTTTCACTTTTTCAGACAGCAGATCCACAGAAATCTCTCCGGATTCAATGTCCGAAATAATTTGCTGCAATTCCTCGTAAGCCTTTTCGTATGTTAATGCTTCTTCCACGTTTCAAAATTACGCAAAAAATAATAGATTTTCAGGTTTCCTCATCCAAAGGAGGAGAAGCAGATTCTACCTGAACTTTCAATTCCTGAGCTTCCGTTATAATCTTTAGTTCATCACCGGATTTTGCCCGGTTTTTCATTGAAAGAACACCCTTTTCATTGGTTGCTATCGCATACCCGCGCCGTAGAACGGTAATGGGGTCGAGCAGCTTTAGATGCCGTTCTGCCTGTTCCAATTTCGCTGTCTCTGATTCAAATTTCCGTGGAAGGATTTTGATCAATAGATTTTCCTGGGTAGAAATGATTTGAAGATTCGCGCCTAATAACGATTTACTGTGGATTTGAAGCAGATTTACACTATTATCCAGTTTGTTTTTGTTGGTTTCAAATAGGTAAAACGAAGAAGAACGTATTTTATTACGAAGTTCTGACAAGTGCTGATTTGAAAATGTCATTTTATGTTTTACCTGAAACTCGAAGTCCTTAACGGTATTCAAAAAAGTATTCTTTTCAAATCGAAGGGCCGTTTGAACTTCCTGTTGGAAGGATCGCGTCAATTGTGAAAATTGATTCGATGCTTCACGCATAAAATGCTGGATTTGTTGCGGTAGTTTCAGCATTATTTCATCCAACGGTTCATCCAGTTCTTCGAAAATGCGCAGCAGGAAGTAGGCCATATCGGAAGGGGTAATCCCATTTCGGAAAGCGATCATTTCACAGACAGTCAGGTTCGTGGAATGCCCGATCCCTGTCAGGACCGGAAGGGGAAAGGTTGCAATAGCCTTTGCCAATTCGTAATTGTTGTAGCAGTGCATGCCGATCTCACCGCCACCGCCGCGAATGATGACTACTGCATCAAAATGCTGTTTTACCTTTTCAATGCGTTTCAGTTGACTTTGAATGGAAGTGATGGCTGCATCTCCCTGCAGGGTTGCTTCGAACAGGAATGTGCTGAAATGGTAACGTTTCGGATGTCCGTTCAGCAGGGTCACAAAATCGGAATATCCCTTACTGTCAGCTTGTGATATGATAGCCAATCTCTTCGGGACCAATGCCATTTCCAGGTTTTGGTTTGCATTGAGAATTCCTTCTTTGTTAAGCCGTTCGAGTGTTTCCTGTCGTTCCCGCTGCAATGCACCCAATGTGTAATTCGGATCAATGTCGATGATTTCCAACCCGATGTTATAGAGTGGGTGATAGGTGATCTTCACGTGGAACAGTAATTCCATCCCGTCGTGCAGTGGCTCTTTTACGATCTCAAAAAACTTTTGCTGGATCCGGTCGAAGTTTTGTTTCCAGATGGTACCGCGCATTTCAACAACGATCGATTCGTCTTCTTTTTGTACCAGTTCCGGGTAGCAATGCCCTTTCCGGGTTTGGTTGAGTTTGTGCATCTCAGCGGTTACCCAATAGGTGCGTGAATAGCGTTCGGCAATGGTCTTGCGAATCGATTCTGCGACTTGTTTGAGGGTAAAATGCTGCGGAGTTTCCATCACCTAAAAGTACGTAAAAAAGCCGATTGCTTCATTCCAAAAAGACGCATAGACATCCCGTATTGACGAGACAAGTTATGGCTATTTGGGTAGGAAGCACGGTGGTTTAGTGCGCTTCCTATATTGGAGGACTACTCTTTAAATTTTGTCGGCGCTTGATCCAGCTTGCTTTGAATGAAGATCAGAGCAGTTTCTTCATTTTTCATAAAAGGGGTTTCTTTTCCGTCCTTTTCCAGGATTAACTCTACGGTTTCAGTCAGTATTCCCTGCTCGTAATTGTAGTTTTGAGTGATCCGAAATTTGTTGTAGGGCAGGAAACGCGAGGGATTTGGAACGTACATGGTTAATTCGGAAACGCGGAATTCAGTGTCGCTTGCCCCAGTTCCGTTACCAATGGAGGCCAGTATTTCGGATTGGACTTTTTGCTCCTTCAGCGTTTTATAGATGACCTCAAAATACATGGTCTGATCACGGTCTCCGGCTTTCCCGTCGTAATCCGGATGAATGCGATGAAGCGTTTTAATGGATTTCCAATGGTTCTCGTATCTTTTCTGAACCACATTGAATTGGTAATCGTAGGATTCATCCCTGGTCCAGCTTCCGTTTTTATAGCGGTAGGCTTTGCTGATTCCATTCCAGATAATGGTGTAAGTATCGTCGAGTTCAACCGAAGTGTTGAATGGGATCGTGCTTTTTTGACCGGAGGCCAAGAATGGAAGAGAACCAAATGCCAGGAATAACCCGGTGAAGAAAATGCGTGTTTTCATGCGTGAATTTTTAGTGAAACTTATTTTCAGCAAAAATCCACAAGCAAGGCGGGAAAAAAATTGACAAATGTTACAATCGTTATTTACCGGCAATTTTTTTTCGCAAACGACTCAGGCTTTCGCGTTCCATTCCTAAATAGGAGGCTATGTGATAAAGCGGGATGCGGTCAAAGATCTGGGGTTCGTTTTTCAGCAGATCGAGGTAACGCTGTTCTCCGTTCAGAAACAGGAAGCTTTCTACCCGTTTAGTGGTGAGTTTATAGGATTGTTCGGCCATAAGTCTGCCAAAGCGCTCCCAGTTGTGGGAGTGGTGATAAGCATTAAGCAAAGCCTGCAGGTCGAACGTAACGATTTCCGAATCTTCCAGTGCTTCGATGAAGTATTTGGAAGGTTTTACTTCCAGGAAACTATCGTAGTCGACTACAAAATCATTTTCGAAAACAAATCTGGTATTGATTTCCTTGTCATCGGATAGGTAATAGGTGCGGAAACTGCCATGATTGACAAAACCTATTTCCTGGCAGGTTTTTCCTTCGGTAAGTAAAGGTTCTTTTGCGCGCAGCCGCTTGGTTTTCAAAAAGGGTTCAAACAAGGAGCAGTCTTCCTCGGTGAGAAAGGAAACGTGCTTCAGCCAGTTTTTGAAGAGTTCGAATTCGCTCATTACTTGTATTCATAAATATAGGTGATGACTTTGCCGGATTCAAAGCGGGTTTCCACAACTTTTAAAGGCAATCCCCGTGAATCGTAGTGATAGATTTGTTCGCTGGTCTTTTCTTCTTTCAGATTATCGTAGGATTTGTAAAAACTTTCTGTCTTGATAATTTGTCCTTGTGTATTGTAGAAATAATTCGTTTTTGAATCGTAATCTTTGTTGCTGATCAATCGTCCTTTCGGATCGAAAACCATGGTAGAGGTAATCTCTTCACCATAGACATAAGGATACTTCCCATCAAGCTGATATTGAATGTATTTTTCCGGGTATTTGATCACATCCATGTAAAGTTCCTGGTCGTTTTGAAGTGACTCATCCACCACCACTTCGTATTTTCCGCTGGTCCGAATACTGTTTCCTTTTTTGTCTTTTCGGGAAAGGTGGTAATAGGTGTCGATGTCTTTCATTTTTCCGGCATCGTCAAAACCTACGTACTCAACAATGGTTAAGGAATCACCTTTTTGAGTAATCCGCGTCAGGTTTTTATTTATCCTGGAGTTGGAGCTGTATGTTTCCGTTTCAGTAATCCAGATGGTATCGGTATTTTTCCGGTACTGAGTGAGTTTGGTTTCTGTAAGTTCAGTTCCCATATTGAATGTCTCCTCCCTGGAGGTCATGGTATCCGGGTAGGTGTAAACATGTACACTTGTTACCACAGAAGTGTCTTTTTCATCAAAGAAAGTGAATGAAGTTCTTCGGGTAAGGCTATCATAAGTTTCTTTATGGCGGGTCCAGCGGTTGCCGTTGAAGAAAAGGTTTTCGGTGCGCAACCCTTGGGAGTTGAATGTTTGAATCTTGGTTAAAGGAGTTCCTTCGTATTCACTCCAGGTTATAGTCATTTGATGCAAACCCTGTTTTTGGAATGCTTCATTCACCACGGAATCCAGCACTCTTTCGGTAAATGGCTGTGCGAACAGGCTGGAGCTGATAAACAATAAAAAGAAACTGGTTAAAATATACATATCCCTTGAAAATTTAATTTGAAATTATTTAATTCTCCACGGCGGATTCAAGCGGTTTTCACCTGCAAAGAACAAAATCAATTGGTTTCCGTCGGGATCCTTGAGATATGCTTCGCGCCAGAGCCAGGATTTATCATTCGGAAGTTCGTCGAAGTGCACTCCTTTTTGGATGAGGTCGTCAACTTTCTCGTCGAGGTCTTCACATTCGAAATAGACAGAAATTCCATGTCCGTTTGGAAGCTGATCGGTTAAATGCACCGAAAAAGTAGATGTTCCGTCCGGGCATTCAAACCGTGCGTAATGATCGGATTTTACGATCAGTTTCAATCCCAGTGTTTGGTAGAATGCAATCGATTTGGGAATGTCGAGTGTAGGGACTGTTAGTTGGTTTAAGTTCATAAATTCTTATTTTAAATGGTCACCAAAATTTCCACCAGCGTTTCATTTTTGGCTTGTTGTAATTTGATTTTTGAGCTTGAGAGTATTCTTTCAACCATTTTTCTTTTTCCGCTTCAATAGTTCCTTTGTCTTCAAATGTAATCCAAAGATCGAAAGCCGTATCAGCGTGACCTATTGAGATTACCTGATCTTTATAAGTCATGATGCCCAGACCATGTTCTTCGTCCCAATCACAGCCAAATTCGTAACCCACATAAGCATAATTGTATTTTTCAGAATTCAAAACATGAATATTGGAAAGTCCGATAAGTGATGAGAAATTATTAATTTCTTCAATGAAAGGAATTTCATCATCATATTGTTCTCTCAGCTTAGGTAATTCCCTTTGCAGGGATGAAAGTAAAACGGTTTTAATCTTTTCCTGATTTTCATATAGAAAATTTATCGCATTTACCTGTTCAATTCTTGATACTTTAACGTAATCAACATTATTGCCGGAAATAAACACTTTAATCTCTCCATTAGAGAGTTTATTATCTTTTGAACAATATGGTCCCTGGCGACTTTGGAATCCTTTCCAGGAATTCAGTAATATAGATGACTCGACCAAATCTCCAATGATTTTGTTGGCTTTTAAATGAAGTGCGTTTAACATTTAAATAATTGGTTTTAGGGTTATCTATAATGTAAAACAACCGAATCCGGCACGTTCAGTTCTTTGCGCTTCCGAAGGAAATCTTTTTCGGATAAGCCGTTATAGACTTGTTTGTCCCCGAAATTATCGGTGCTGTCTTTTGTTGTGACCAAAATAGCATAAACCGTTTTGGTGGTATCGTTGATTACCGGGTTTATTTTAGCCAGGATAAAATCGTTGTTAAACCCGTAAGCGATAACATCCGGTCCCAGAACAATCCCATAACACGATTTGCAGCTTTTGGATTGATACCCGATTTGCAAAACTCCCTGATCGTATGTATCGTAATCCCAAACACGGTAGTAACGGCCGGTTAGCTGGTTGTCGCTGACAGAATCCGGAGCTGAGGTCGCGTAGAAGGAAAAGACGGACAAGCAGACAATGACCGGTTTCAGAAATTGGAAGTTCAGTGTTTTTGCTTTTCCCGAATACCAATAGGAAAAAGGTAAAATGAACAATGCAATAAGATCAGTGTAGTCGACCACGCGGGAGAATTCCGTATGAAGTAATTTGTTGATGAACACCAGAGACTCTGTCGACAAATCCGATTTCCAGAACACGAAAAACACAGCCGTAAAAACAAAATTCATCCAAATCCTTTTGCTGTTAAACAAGCTCAGAAACAAAGGAAAAATGAATAATCCCGCAAAATCACTGAGTTTACCCGTAAACCAGTTTCCAAACATTTCTTTGAAATAAAAATCGTTCAGAAGCAGGAGGAAAAGACCAATCAGTAAACCCGCAGAAGTAATTTTTGATTCTTTCATTCCGTATTTTTCAAATGAATTTAGCGATTATTTTTTGTCAGAAGAAGTTTGTTGTATTTGATATGGGATTTGAATTCTTCTTCATTTTTCAGATGCCAGTTCTTTTCTGCTATAATTCGCTCTCCTTTTTTGTTGAACATACAAAAAGTTGCGTAGTAATTGTGCTTTCCAATGTATTCATCCCTGAAATCATAATCCATAATAGGATACCATTCATTGGTCCTGAGGTAATAGATCTTTTCTCCCTGAAGGATAAATAGCGGATTTTTCAATAAAAGCATCCCTGCCTTGTCAAGAATGTATAGTATCATGAAAATACCGAATAAACAGCAGAGAATGAGCGGAAGTTCTTTTCCTTTCTCCATGGAAAGACTAAAAATGACCATTAGTACATAGAAAGAGACAGCCGCAATGAGTGAAATTACATTCCTTATTTTGTTGTAATACATGCGCTTGCCTTTCACCAAACTCACATCAATTCGGTTTAATTGATTGGCTTCTTTAATGAAATTTGGAATCATTGGTATTCTTTCTATAGGTTCTTACTTTATACCCGCATAAATCCGCGCTGCCAATTCTTCTGCCTCTTTCACGGTGAAATTTCCACTGATCTCCGTTTCTCCGCCGGTTATGGCGCCATGAACTACCGGACAGGTAAGAACATGATCATCTATCACAATCGCAATCGCTTTTCCGATATTGTTACTCGTCATTGTTTTCCAGGCTTGGCTTCCCTGCTGGTTCATCGCAATACGTATCACGGGCTGACCGGTGTAGGATTTTGCAGCATTGGCACTTTGTATATGTCTTCCGTCGATCACGGCTTTGCCTCCGTCTGGGATTTTAACAGCATACAAGGCAACTGTTTTGATTTCATCGTTGTTCGTTTCTGAGTGGTAAGCCCAAATGAATTTCAGATTTTCCGGGAAGTAGCTTTTAATTTTCGGAATGGCCAGCATTGCGTCTACCTTGGCCACGTCTTCTTCGAATACATAACCGATCATGAAATCGGATTCATGAACAAGTCCGCGCAACCCTCTCGAATCTATTTCCAACATACTTGCTTTTGCTATTGAAACCGAAGTGTCCTGATTGTTAACCGGATTGCAGGCAGCCTGCCAGTAAGGATAGATTTCCTGCCTGCTACAAGTTTCAAAGAATTGCAGATTTACCGGCTTGACGTTCTTCGCGTGTTGCGGTTTTTGCGGGTCATTTGCGTTTCCACAGGAAAACAAGGTGAATAATAAAAGA
The DNA here is from genome assembly GCA_966248825.1 of uncultured Fluviicola sp. GTDB lineage: Bacteria > Bacteroidota > Bacteroidia > Flavobacteriales_D > Crocinitomicaceae > Fluviicola. The sequence goes on along the minus strand of CBINBC010000001.1, from coordinate 144,974 downwards.
AAAGGTATTAGTTTCATGGTTATTGTTTTATTCCGCTAAAATTACAAATGTATTCCGATGGATGAACTTTATAGAACCGGAAGTCGCAAAGTGGGCTGATAATTGGCAATTAATTTATTCCTTCTTCTTCGGTGTGATCAGGTAGCCAATTACGCAACCAAGCGTGAGACTGGTAAAGAAGAAGGTCCAATAGAGGTTCATCCGGGTTTCGTCGCTGAAATCAGAGAGGATATGTTCAGAATCTTCCAGGTAGAGAAAAAGTGCCAGGAACAAATACATGAAAATTGTTTGGAACCAGATATGCCTGCGCTTATGTTTGGTAAATTCTTCAATGATCCGTTTAACAATCAGCGCAGCTAAAGCACAAGCAAAGAATCCACCGACCAATCCCAAAATCCATACAGCTATAACAGCCTCCATGGGGGGACCGGTGAAATCTGCGCGGGCCGGAAAAACCGCAGAAAGCAGGAAAACTAGTAAGATGGTGAATTTTAATTTAGTTTTCATAGGTCTTTTTCGTTATATTAGATTGAATTTAGCGGTTAGGTCGGAAATACGACTTTATCCAATGAAAAAGTCCGGAAACAAGTGCGAATATCCCCAGGTGCATGAGCCAGAACTGCACCCACGTAACGAATGGAATTTCCAATGGGGATAACATGTAATCCGAATGATCGGAAAAGAGCGCAATGATCCAGCCATCCAATGAAAAAAGAAGCGTGCACGCAATGAGTAAACGGATCCATTTGCGTGTACGTATTTTTTCAGACCATACTAACTGGACGCTTAAAATTAGCAGCAGATGAATCCAGATTACAGGAGCGTACCTTCCGAGTTCCAGGGTGCTGACAGATGCTGTTGCCAGGTAGATAAATCCCCCGATTGCCCCGATCTGGCAGGCTGACACATCAAAACGATTTATTTTTTGCTTTCTGCTTTCAGAAACAAAAAAGCTTGCAATGAATTCAATGAAAGAATAAAGAGCAAACCCGTGTACGAGTGAATAAGAGATTATTTCTATCATTTCAGGGCGAATAATAATGGGAAAGGTTTGATTTTCATGCTATTATTGTTTCCGCTAAAAATATAAAGGATTTGATTAGGATGACTTTTGCATCATCAATAATTGACTTGAACCGGGGAACTAATTGGCGCATGTTTCACCGGAAGGAGTTGCTTAAAGTGGCTCTCCGAAAGTCAGCAGGTTGTTATCCGGATCAAGGATGGAAAACTCGCGCTGTCCCCAGGGTTTATCTTCCAAATGCCCGTTCGGGTGAATAGCTGTCCCGCGATCCAGGAAATCCCTGTAAACCGCATCAATATCGCTGGTCCGTATGTAAACTTGTCCGTAGTTTTCCTTCGGATCAAGTTCCTTGAAAAGGAAGAAATGGATTTGAATGCCTTCTTTTTCGACCATCAGGTAATCCGGAAAATCTGTACCTCCAAAAACGTGAAAGCCCAAATGACTGACGTAAAAATCTTTCGTTAGCTGTTTGTCCCGCATGGGAAGCTTGGGATGGATGGATGTGAGCATTTTGTTTAATTACGAATTCCGGATTACGAGTTACGAATTATTTTTGGAACTCGCCGGAATGATGATTTAAGCTAAGATAAGAAATTGTTTTGACCGTTTTGAAAATCACTTTTTCTCTTTCGACTTTGCTGCCTGGTCTTTAGCTTCATCATCTCCGGAAAAATAATCAATCACATTATTCGCTTTTTCCTTCGTGTAATCGTAACCTTCAGATACTTTTTCCTTGGTGTAATTATAACCGTCAGCAACCTTCTCGGTGGTGTAATCTACTTTTTCTTTGATGACAGGAGCTGCGTTTTTGATCGCTTTTATATCTTCTTTGAGTTCGTGGTAGCTCGGAATACTGCTTCTTATCGCTGTTATCTGGTAAAATGCGTACACGGAAAATCCGATAGATAAAATAAATGCGATAGTTAAGCCCCTTACGGCATTTTCCAGTCTTTTGATGCGTTTTTCTTGATTTTCAACCATGGTTATTGTTTTTTAGTCGACGCAAAATATCGAAATTATCAACTCACAACTATTCATTATAATTTCTTCACATTTTATTTGCGGGAAATTCGGCGTAATCCATGCAATCTGAGGGAGAAAAGAAAAATCTTTGTTTTCCTCCCCCTTTATCCCCCTCCGAAGGGGGAGACGGTTATATTTTTCCTAATTTTACACCATGAACAAATCGAAATTTACTGTAACAGCTGCGCTTCCATATGCGAACGGACCCCTTCATTTAGGACACGTTGCCGGTGTTTACCTGCCTGCTGATATTTTTGTGCGTTTTCTGCGCTCCAACGGACACGATGTGGCTTTCATCTGCGGATCGGATGAGCACGGTGCCGCCATTACTTTGCGGGCCAAAAAGGAGGGAATTACACCCCGGGAAATCGTGGACAAGTACAATAAAATAATCGGTGATTCATTCAAACAATTCAACATCTCTTTCGATATTTTCCACCGTACCTCCGAACAGATTCACATTGAAACAGCTCAGGATTTCTTCAAGGTGTTGGAGAAGAACGGAAAATTCATCGAAGAAACGACCGAACAATACTACGACGAAGAATACCAGCAGTTTTTAGCTGACAGATACATCACCGGGGAATGCCCGAATTGTGGGAACCCAAATGCTTACGGAGATCAGTGTGAGAAATGTGGCTCTGATCTAAGTCCGACTGATTTGAAAAACCCGATCTCTACCTTGAGTGGGAAATCACCGGTTTTGCGTACTACATCACACTGGTTCCTGCCGATGGACAAACACGAAGAGTGGCTGCGTCCATGGATCAAAGAAGGAATCCTGGACGGCAGGAAACAACACGATCCGAAAACGTGGAGAAACCAGGTAATTGGTCAGTGTATGTCATGGATCGATGGTGGTTTGCACCCGCGTGCTATGACCCGCGATTTGGATTGGGGAGTTCCCGTTCCGCTTCCGGGTGCCGATGGAAAAGTGTTGTACGTTTGGCTCGATGCACCGATCGGTTACATTTCAGCTACCAAGCAATGGGCTTTGGACAACGGAAAAGACTGGAAAGACTACTGGTGCAATGAAGACCGTAAACTGGTGCATTTCATCGGGAAAGACAACATTGTATTCCACGCTATCATTTTCCCGATTTTGTTGAAGGACCACGGAGGCTTTATTTTACCGGACAACGTACCGGCTTACGAGTTCCTCAATCTGGAAGGGGATAAGTTCTCCACTTCCCGCAACTGGGCGGTTTGGCTTCACGAGTATTTGGAAAGATACCCGGAAAAAATCGATGAATTGAAATACACCCTGACGTGCATTGCTCCGGAAACGAAAGATGCCGAATTTACCTGGAAAGAATACCAGGCTCGCGTGAATAATGAGTTGGCGGATATCCTGGGGAATTTCATCAATCGCGCATTGGTGCTTACTCAAAAATATTACGAAGGGAAAGTTCCTGTTTGCGGTGAACTGACTGCAGAAGACCAACAGGTATTGGCGGATATGAAGGCAATTCCACAGCGTATTGCAGACTTGGTTTACCAATACAAACTGCGTGATGCGCAGGCTGAAGCAATGATGCTGGCTCGTATCGGGAATAAATACCTGGCGGATAACGAACCGTGGAAATTGGTAAAAACCGATCCGAAGCGCGTGGAAACAATTATGAATATTGCTTTGCAGATCACGGCAAACTTAGGGTTGGTGCTGGATCCGTTCTTACCGGAAACAGCTGCTAAGATCCGTAATTTTGTAGGTACACAACCGCAAGCCTGGGACAAGGCAGGAAGTATTTTGCTGAATGACGGAGATCAAACAAACCCTCCAACGATCCTATTCCAAAAGATTGATGACGAATTTGTAGCGAAAGAGGTGGAATATTTACATGCATCCCAACCGGCTGCTGCAACCAATTTCCCTCCGCAAAAGGAAGAAACTTCTTTTGACGATTTCACTAAAATGGATATTCGTTTGGGAACGATCACAGAGGCGATCCGTGTTCCAAAGGCCGATAAATTATTACAATTAACGGTGAATACAGGAATCGATGAACGTACAATCGTTTCAGGGATAGCAGAGCATTATACGCCGGAAGAAGTGGTTGGAAAAACAGTAGCCGTTTTGATGAACCTGGCTCCGAGAAAAATCCGCGGAGTAGAATCCCGGGGAATGATCCTGATGGCGGAGAACGAAGAAGGAAAACTGAGCTTTATGATCCCCGAAAAAGGATTCGAGGCCGGTGGAGAAATCAGATAGATAAACATTATTTCCCGCAGAGGGACGCAGAAGAGCGCAGAGTATTTCTGTGCTTTTTGTTTTTAAAATGTTCAGTGATGGTGGGTAAATCAGATAGATTACACATATTATTTTCCCGCGGAGGGACGCAGAATAGCGCAGAGTATTTCTGTGCTTTTTTTTTGCGTTTATAGTATAAAATAATCATAATTATATTAATAATCAATAGGTTAACAGGTTGTGTTTTTAAAAAATTCACTTTAGTTTCGAGTATGAGTGAAAATGAAATCAGTTTTAAAATCCGCAAAGCGATTTATGAGGTTTATGAAGAATTAGGTCCAGGTTTGTTAGAGTCATCTTATGAATTTGCTTTGAAACACGAACTTGAAAGTGAAGGACTCGAAGTAAAATCGCAAATTTTACTTCCTCTGAAGTATAAAGACTTGACTATTGAAAACGCCTACAAACTTGATCTGTTAGTTGAGGACAAGGTGATAATAGAGTTAAAATCGGTAGAGACTATTAGCAGAGTCCATCACAAGCAGTTGATTACTTATCTCAAACTTTCCGATTTGAGATTGGGAATACTTGTAAATTTCAATGCGGATTACTTAAAAGATAACATCTTTCGCAAGGTGAATGGGTTACACAGTTAATCTGCGAACCTCTGCGCTCTTCAGCGGGAAACTAGCTTCTGAAAATAACAAGTTTTTCACTTATTGCTCGTTAGTATATCCGTAATTTTGCGGACATGACGGAAAGGAAGAAGATAATACTCTACAACGATGTAAAGTTAGTGGTTGTCTCTATGTTGACGGCCTTGATATGCTGTATTTGTGCATTTTCGTTGAAGTGGACGACCGAGCATTTTCAGCATGAATTATACTCCTTTGCGGTGAAAACAAACGGGATTTGGTTTGTCGTTTTTCCTACATGCGGCATCACGACTATTTACTTCCTGCGCAAATACCTTTTCCGGAACCGGAAAAACAAGGGGATTACCGAAATCTATAAAACATTGGATCAGCGTAAAGACCATCTACCTTTGTTCAAAGTTCCTTCTCATTTGCTGAACGGATTTTTTACCGTTGTGTTCGGAGGGTCTACCGGGATAGAAGTATCTACGGTTGTTGCAACGGCTACTGTAGGGAACGAAGCGTATAAACGTGATTTTTCGGCGAAGATGTATAAACGGGAATTGGTCAGTGCCGGAGTTGTAGCCGGAGTGGGGGTCTTATTCGGAAGCCCGTTGGTCGGTTTGTTTTTTGCCCTCGAAGTTATTGCGCGAAAAGCCAATAGATCTCTTTTGATTGCTTGTCTTTCAGCCGGATTGGCGACAGGAATCTTTATCCTGGCAGAAGATAGTAAGCCTTTACTACCTTTTGAAGTTCAGGATTGGGCCTGGAAAGCATTGCCTTTCTTTTTCTTGTTGAGTTTATTCGGTGCCTTGCTTTCTGTGTATTTCACAATTTTGGTGATCCGTATCAAGGACTTTTTTGGTCGTATACCCAGTAATTTCCTGCGTGTGAACCTCGGTGCATTGTTAGTGGGTCTCGCGATTTTATACCTGCCTTTTCTTTATGGAGACAGCTATCATGGCCTGACGGAGCTAATAGAACAGATTTTAGCTAAAGAACCAATTTCCCTGCTGATTCTCGGATTACTGATACTGCTTAAGCCACTTGTTGCAGCCTTGACGTTGGGAGCTGGCGGAGATGGCGGTGTATTTGCTCCGAGCATTGTTGTGGGTGCTCTATTGGGCTTGTTCTTTGCATTAACTTGTAATCACTTTTTCCACACGGCATTGATTCCGTTGAATTTTGCTTTGGCAGGAGTTGCGGCAACACTTTCCTCCGCTATTTCGGCACCGTTTACGGCATTGATCCTGGTCTGTAACCTGGTTCCGAATGGGTATGCGCTGTTCCTTCCGGTTTTGATAAGTAGTTTCCTGGCTCAGCGCATTGCGAAAAGAATTCTTCCGTATAATGTTTACACGTATGGAGGATTGAAAAATCCTTCGTCGAAAGAAATATAGCAACCCATAATCGTGTGGTATTTTTTCATAAATTTCCGCTATGAAAAGTCAATCTGCCATCAAAATTATCCCAGGTCTTGCCCTTCTGTTCCTGTTTGCCTGCGATCCGGGAGTTCATCACAAGAAAATTATTGAGAACCATTCTGACTATGATGTGTCAGTGATTATTGATGAAAATTCTGTTGGCGGTGGCTATAAAACCGATTCTTTCCTGGTTGGCAGGCATTCCTACGTGGATTTTTATGAAGTCAGTCATTTGGGAGGAAACGAGAAATACTCCGATTGTTCCACATTTGCCGATTCTATCCGCACATATATTATTGGAAACGACAGCTTGCATGTGACGCTTGATCTGAACAATCGATCAAACTGGACTTTCTATTCTTTGAAGGAAGGCATCAGCGGCAATAGATGTGAATGCCGGATCCGCATCAGGAATGAGGATATTCAATAATGAAGTTTCCTGGTTGGCAAATACCCGACTGCAGGTGCGTTCTGTGTTAGAATATCTTACGGATTACTTATCCTTAACTTTTTTTCTCCCATGGCTCTCAAGGTACGCATTAACAACCTTCGTTTGTGCTTTGCGGTTTCTTAGTATTGATCGCTGGTAACTCTTTTTGGAGCGGAAAACGAATGCCTGTCCAAGGTTCACAAAGAAGCTTTGAATAGGAGGGAAGAAACGCCAGGATGTTTGCGGCAGTTGCATCGTTTCACAGGAACTCTTTCCCAGGAAAAACCAATTGTAGCCTAAATGCGTTTTGTAAACAAGGTTCTTTTGCCAATTCTTGTCCGGGAAAGGTCCGTCGAGTGGCTCCAGTGTCAATGCTTTGGCAAGTGCAAGTGTGTCTTCGTCAGCCGGAGCTTGAGTAATTGTCCAGGCATAAATAGCACGAATAGCATCTGATTCAGTCTCCGGAAAGTAGGATTCCGGTGTTCCGAGCAGGTATCCGACATATTTCCAAAAATGGAATAAACCCTGAATTTCGGCTTCAGTTGGTTTCATCCCTAACTTCCGGAGGCCGTCCAAAAAAACGATGGAGAATCCCAGGTTTGTGGCGAGCATGTCCCATTGGTTCAACGGTGCTCCCCAGTTTTCTTCCTGCCATTTTCCTTCTTCGAGAATACTCACACGTGCATATGCATGCATCAGGCGGATTTTTAAACATTCTTTTAAGCCGTTTTGAGGCTTTGTAATGGCATTTTCTCCTACGATTCGAACCCAGAACTCGGTTGTCTCTGTTAAACGCTTAGCGGCGCCCTTTTTCAATGCGCCGGTAAAAACAAGCGGTTTATTGATGGCTGAGGATTCATATCCTCCCATCAGACAATAATTGCGAAGTACCATGAGTCCCAATGAACCGGATCTCCTACAGAGAGAAGCGCCTTGTTCCAACAAGTCTTCGTTTAACCAATCAGGTCTGTGAGTAATTTGTTCGATGATTTGCAGCAGTGAATCCGGAACGGTTGGTTTTTCACCGTTAAGTAATTGAGTGATCCACTGATCGGCCTGTTTGAATCCGTGTGTCTGGTAAACTTCCCGGATAACGCGGTCTGCAAGCTCATCTGTTTCAAAAAGCCGTGGAACCAATTGTTCGATTTCTGCTTTTTCAGGAAAAGTTCCGGTCATTTTTCCGGCCAGTTTTTTACCGTTTCCATTTTTCCAGTAAATGGAAAACCCGGGAGACGGATAATAAAAGCGGGTTGGGATCATTGCTTTCCTTCTTTGTGTTTCAAGAGCAAGTCTTTCATGGTATCGAGCTGGATTTTCTGCATTTCAAGCAATTCCTGCTGCTGGTGAATAATCAGGTGGTCAATTTTGTCGTGGAGCAGTCGGATTTCTACTTCCGACTTCAGGTTAATCATGTAATCTTTTTTAGCTCGTTCGCGGTCTTTTTCTTCCTGTCTGTTCTGACTCATCATAATAACGGGTGCCTGAAGTGCTGCCAGACAAGATAAGATAAGGTTCAGGAGAATAAAAGGATAGGGGTCAAATCCTTTGTTAAGCAGGAAAAAAGCATTGAAACCGATCCAGGCCAATAGAAATGTCATAAAAGAGATGATGAACGTCCAGCTTCCTCCAAAGGTTGCTACTTTATCTGCTACCCGCTGACCCAAAGTATCGGCAGGTTCCTGGTCTTCCAACTGGTCCGAAAGGAGTTTTTTCTCATTGAGCGAATTCAGGACTGTTTTGTCCAGATCGGATAGTTCGCCCAATTGGGCCTGCATCATATCGGAAAGGTACTTTTCCCGGTAATCGTTCAGTTCACTGATGGATAAATGACAATTTTCATTGAAATCGGGATTTTCTTTTTGAATAAGTTCCAGGATCGAGCCGCGGATAGTTCTGGCAGAAATGCGTTCTGAAAGCGGAAACGCTGTTTTGGATAAATCACTGAGAAATGTGCCCATAATTGAATTGCATGAAATGGTCTTGTGAATTTACGCAGAAGAAATGGTATAAACGAAAAATGCCCCGGCTTTTAGAACCGTGGGCATTGAATCGTAATATAAAATTATTTCATGTTTTTGAGCATGTGTGCCGCAAGCATTTTGGCTCCTTTCGCGTAAGATTCGGAAATGCGCGTTCCGGTGTCGAAATCATATCCGCCAAATTGAGAACCGGGAACATTCGGCTGCTTTAGTTTTGCCATGACTTTTGAATCATCACCCGATTCTACGAAAATGTACTCGAAAGCAACGGCTGCATTTCTGCGTACCACACCCACATTGAAACCAGGTTCTATGAATGTTGTTTTAACGATCAACGTGTAAGCCGCCTTCTCATTGTTTTGTGCAGCGTGGATTTTGCCATTCAATCCTTTGTCGAACAATTCTTCGAATTTATTAGGGAAACGTTCTTTTTTATCTCGTTCCCAGGATTTTTCCCAGGTATCTCCTCTTCCGGCTTCTTTTTCGTTGTATTCTTTGATTTTCTTGTTTTTATAATCTTCTTCGCTTGCAAATCCTCCGACCTGGAAATCAGAAAAATCATAGCGGATGTTTAACTCTGTTTGTCCCTTCAGGAAGGAAAGATCTCCTGATTCGGTACGGATTTTTTGAGCCATGGAAGTAAGACCTGCCCCGGCGATTAATAGTAGTGATAATGTGATTTTTTTCATTTTTTTTGAATTTTCCTAAATATAATTAATTTATTGAATGTCAATAATCAAACTTACCATTGGCCTGTTTTAAGTTTCTGTTTGACTGATTCCAAATTACAACAAATCATTTGCCAGGTTTGCCAGTTCGGAACGTTCTCCTTTTTCCAAACGAACGTGCGCAAACAGGTTTTGACCCTTCAACCGGTCGATGAGGTAAGCCAATCCGTTACTGTTCTCATCCAGGTAAGGAGTGTCGATCTGGTGAACATCTCCGGTAAATACAATTTTGGTTCCTTCACCGGCGCGGGTAATGATCGTTTTTACCTCGTGCGGCGTCAGGTTTTGCGCTTCGTCGACAATGAACAGGATGTTGGATAAACTCCTACCGCGGATAAAAGCAAGCGGTGTAATCAGGATACGCCCGCTTTCCTCCATTTCTACAATGTGTTTGTGGCGTTTTTCGTTTTCTCCGAATTGGGATTTGATAAACTTCAGGTTGTCCCAAAGTGGTTCCATGTACGGACCGATCTTGTCTTTGGCATCGCCCGGAAGGAAACCAATCTCTTTATTCGACAAAGGAACAAGCGGTCTGGCAAGGATAATCTGCTGGAATAATTTATGCTGTTCCAATGCAGCAGCCAGTGCAAGGAGGGTTTTTCCTGTTCCCGCAACACCCTGCAGGGCAACCAGCTTGATATTGTTGTTCATCAAGGCATTGATGGCGAAAGCCTGTTCTGCATTTTTGGGCTTGATCCCGGAAGTATATTCTTTTTCTACGCGTTGAAGAGTGTCTGTGTGCGGATCAAAGTAGGCAAGGCCGGAGCTTTTCCCGTTTTTCAGGATGTAGTACCCATTCGCTACTTTTTGATTTCCCAGGATACCGTCTTCATCGATTGTTCCTTTCAGAAAAAGCTGCTTGATCGTTTCGGATTCGATTCCTTCAATGGTAGAGCTGGAAGTCTGTTCCAGTTCGTGGGAATGAACTTTTCCGGTCTCATAATCCTCTGCGAGTATTCCAAGCGCTTTTGCTTTGATGCGCAGGTTGATGTCCTTGGTAACCAGGATCACATCTTTCTTGGGCTCCTGTTCCTTCACGGCAAGCGTTGCATTGATGATCTTGTGGTCATTCTTTCCAACACCGTAAACAGTTTCTGCATCCACTCCCTTGGGTTGAGAATCCAGCAATACTTTGAATGAACCCAAATTCGGCCCCAGGTTGATCCATTGTTGTAAACCCCCGTTTGCAGATATTTTATCTATGAAACGGATTACTTCACGGGCTGAGAAATTTTTAGTGTCATTTCCGATCTTGAATTTGTCCAATTCTTCCAAAACGGTAATTGGAATGGCGACATCATGTCTTTCAAAGTGCATGATCGCATCGTGGTCGTGTAATAGTACAGAAGTATCTAATACGAATAGTTTATTCTTTTTAGCCATGCTGAAGTATTTCTATTAAAGTACTTCTTTCCCAAATCTGTTACACAGTAAAAGAATCAAACTTATTGACAAAGATATGTGATTAAAAAAGGGAGCTTTTAACTCCCTTTTAATGTTCTCTTTATCTTTCTATCACAAAGCGCTTCAGTGTTTTAGCGCCCGATGAATGGAGTTCGATGTTGTAAACACCCATCGCGAGTTTTCCACAGTCAAATTTAGTTTGCCCCGGAACAAGTGTTGTTGAAGAAATCATTCGTCCGGTTTGATCCAAAATGCGTGCTTCGATAACCTGGCTGGAACCGTTTTCAATAGTGATGAAATTAGTTGCCGGATTCGGGTAGATATTCACAACCTGGTTCAATAATTCTGAGATCGAATTTGGTTGTCCGGTTGAAAGACGATTGTCGCGGTTGGACCTTGTCGTATTGAAATCCTGCGCCATTTTGGTAGTTGAACAAAGACTTGGAGAACCAACCGTAACTTCATAAAGTAAACCATCTGTTGTTAAAGGCTGATCCGTATAAGTGAACAAGTTGGTAGGCATGGTCTGAATGGTTGTCCATCCGTCCGCATCCGTATGTCTTCTCAATATGAAGTTTGTATAATTGAATCCTTCGTAGCTGTCCCAGAAAAGGTTAATGTCAGTTCCTAATCCGTGGCTGATAACCAAATGGATTGTTTTATGGTTTGAACTAAGTTCGGATTCGTTCCCGCAATCATCCACGGAGGAAATTTTATATCTCCAGGAACGTACATTCGGTGATGCTACCAGGTCGTTATAAATGGATTCGTCCGCATAGGGAACAGAAGCGACTAATTGGTATAAACCGGCCTGTGAAGTTTCACGGTAAATATTAAAATGGTCAATACCGGTAGTGATCGGTTTTTCCCAAACTACCAGGTTGGTATTTGTTGTAGAATCAACGGTTACCAAACAGATCTCAATCGGATCAGGTAAAGTAGATTCCACAGTTCCGCCCAATACCGTAACACACCCGGAAGCTCCAGTTACGGAAACGGAATAGAATCCCGGATCAAGGTTTGTAATATTTTGCGTGGTTGCACCGCTTGTCCAAAGATAATCTGTCGGATTCCCTGCAATAACTGTCAATTGGATTTGTCCGTCACCCGAACACGAAGATGGTATTATGGTGTCAATAGCAAGGACTGGTCCGAAGTTATTGGAAACCATAGCCGCAGAACTGAAGGAACATCCGTTCGCATCCGTTATAGTGCAGGTATATGTTCCCGCACCGACCCCCGTCAGCGTTGCACTGTTCGTTCCGATAGTGTTTGCTTGCGCATCCATCCATGTATAGTTGAAAGGTGCAGTCCCACCGTTAAAGGTTGCAACAACTTCTCCGTTTGATGAAGAACAAGCCGGTTGTGTAACTGTCATTTGATTCAACATGATCTGCTGGGGTTCCTGGACAGTATAAGTTGCGGTTGAAACACATCCCTGTGCATCTGTAATTGTTAATTCGTATGGTCCTCCGACCAATCCGGTAATGTCTTCTGTTGCAGCGCCGTTTGACCAGGCATAAGTTAAAGGAGCGGTACCACCTGAAACAGTTACGTTAATTGCACCGTTATTGGTGCCGTAACAGGATGCTCCTGCAGGAACTCCTGTTTGGGAAAGTCCGTTCGAACCAACCATTGACGTAGAAGTAGAAAGACATCCGTTAGCATCTGTTACTGATACCAGGTATTGTCCCGGTGCCAAATCGGAAACATTGGAAACCGTGGCACCCGTGCTCCAGTATATTGAATAAGGTGACAGTCCGTTTGTAATTGCTACCGACGCAGTTCCGGTATTTTGGTTACAGTTCGATGTGGTTGTTGTAACATTCAAAGTCGGCGTTTGGTTAATAGTAAACGGCAATGTAGCTGAGCTTGTACAACCGAACTGGTTTGTTTTGGAGTAACTCATTACAACAGTTGAACCCGTAGGATAAGAAGGATAGAAAATGTTGTTTTGAATTCCTGTTCCGGACCAGGTTCCTCCGTTTGGTGTTACCCAGTTATTCAGGTTTATCGGATTTGCATTCTGGCAAACCGCATTTACCGGGTTATCGAAAGTGATGACCGGTTTTGGGTTGACCAGCATTTGCAATAATGCTGTCTCTACAATGTTACCGTTTTCAAGAAGGGTAAATTCCAAGTCTACAATAGTTGGGCTTGATACATCGTTTGTGTTTGTAACAAACACAGAATAAGCTAATCCTGATCCCGAAACGGAAACGGCTGAATTCGGAATGATTGCCACGTTTTGCGAAGTAACAGTCATTGAGATATTGGCCTGACTGAAGTTCGGATCCAATAAATAGATGCTGTTACTGGCGCTATTGTTAAAAACCGTTCCCTCGCACATTACAAAGTTGTCCCAATCCTCAATGTTCGCCGGCTGGTTATATTCTTTTACATAACACTTTCCTCCGCTGATGTAGGCAATTACATGCACTCCATAATAGGTTTCTGCAGCAAGCGATGTGGCATTGCTAGGAGCCAGGGTGGTTCCGGAGGTGATAGTATTGATAGTTGTTGAAGGAGACATGTCACCGGTTATTTGCTTAAAGTAACAAGTAGTTCCCTGGCGATAGAAAACGAATGTGTTGGCGTTTTCGGACGCAAAATCGAAATCAGAAAGAGTAGTTGAAGATGCTACGGTTAATGGTGTTCCCGGAATACTTCCGTTGTAGGCTTTGTAGAGAAGCGTTCTCGAAGAGTAAGAATCTGTTAGGTGCATCACGGAATAATTGCTGCTGTTCAGCCCTTTTTCCATAACAATTTTCAATGCATCCGTTCCGTAATAAAAAGTGGAATTTGAGTAGGATGAGGGACCAACATTACTCAGCGTTACTCCATAGTCCATATCCATATCTTCTTCAAAAACGGTAATAACATTGTTTCCTGTAGTTGCAACAGCGGAAACCGCACTTAAAACCCCCTGATTGTCATCTACATTCGATCCGCCCAGCATTGTTGAAGTGCCCAGTTTAACCGTAATTAATCCTTCCGGATAAGTTTGGTATTCTCTGTTGTAGTAAGTTACGAAAAGGTCTTGCTGCAAATTACAGCTTAAAGCAAAATCTTTAGAATGGTAAGTCCAAAAATAGGTTCCTACACCAAGTGAATTCCAGATAGTTCCATTGAATGAATAAACCTCTATGAATTCATAAGTTGTAGAGGAAATAGTTGTTAGAACCTTTGCGCCCACTACCGGGTTTTCTCCTCTCATGATCAAATCTAAGTCAAAGGCATTTTGACTGGATATTCCGGCAGCACCTACCAGGGTCCAGGCAGTACCATTCCATTTTTTCACCGTGATCTTGTTAGAATTATCCGAATCGATATAGGCCATAAACAGGTTTCCTCCTGCAGATATCTCGATGTCTACTTCTGTAGCGTTAGAAATTCCGGTAGAACTTCCTATGTAATTCCAACTCTGAGAGAAGGAGAAAGTTGAAGCGAAAACAACTAATAGGGTTAGTAGTTTTTTCATAAGTCCATTGATGTTAGCATTTCACAATTCGCAAAGGTAACGAAATATAGCTGTATGACTTAAAGAGACTCGTAGCTTGCAATTCTCTTTGAGTGTTTTCGGTATTTCTGCAAATGGTTGGTAAAAAAAGAGTCCGCCGCGGCGGACTCCCTGATTTACTAAATCAATATAGTTACTGTTTTACCAGTCGCTTCGTTATTTTAGAACCTGATGAACTAATCTCGACCAGGTAAATACCGGACTGAATATCATTCAATTGGATAAAAACTTTAGCATCCGAACTGGTTATCTTGTTTATTTCTTTTCCGGAAAGATCCGTTATGCGGTAAGTAATTCTTTCTGTGGAAGACTGAACAAAAGTTAGCCTTTCATGCGCAGGATTCGGATACATAGTAATTTCATCCAGGTAGTTTTCAGCGATACTGTTGGATGATGCCCCGTCAACTCCTTCTCCCGCGGCAAACTGACCACGCTCGCGATTGGAACGGGTTGTATTAAAATCCTGTGCTTTTTCTGCTGTACAGGCTGAATTCGTTAGCATCTCTATGTAATAATCCACACCGGTTGAACCTGCCGGAGGAGTATCATTGTAAAAGGAAGTACCTAATGCAATAGTTGCACTAACCGGGATCCAGTCAACCTGATCTGTTTTTCTCCAAACAACATAACCGTTTACGTTCCCCGAACCTTCGTAATCGTCCCAAAGTACATCGAATGATCCGTTCCCTGTATTCAAAATGGTATTCAAATGCAGGGTTTTGTGTTCCGTCGAAATAGGGCTTTCCGCTCCACAAGCATTAACAGCAGAAATTTTGTATCTCCATGAGCGGTTCATCGGTGAAGCAACTACATCGTTGAAATAAGATAAACTGGATGCTTTTACGGTATCGATTAACTGGTAATTTCCGGCCAGATCAGATTCCCGGTAAATGTTGTAATGATCAATTCCTGAAGTTTCAGTTCTTTCCCAAACAATAAGGTTAGTCGTAGTGGCTGTATCAACAGTTACCAAACAAATCGGCTGAGAAAGCGGGGCTCTTGTCCCTACAAAAACCGTTTTTTCGGAATAACAAGGTTGGGTTGCAGGACCACTTAGCGCTGTGATGGTGTAGAAGCCTTCCCCCAGGTTGAAATTACTCTGTGCTGTTGTACCATTTGACCATGACCATGCATTAGGAAGACCTCCTCCATTCGGGTCAGGGGTGAAGTTTACCGTAATTCCACCAGTATTCTGGTTACATTGTGTATTTAGTACGGTTGTATGGATATCCGCAGCGAATTCGTCATCCAGTTGATGCGTGAACTGCTTGATACATCCTGTTCCATCAGTCACTTTCAGCGTATAAAGGCCATGCGCTACTCCCGTTAAGTTCAATCCTGTCTGACCGGTGCCGATCCAATCGTATGTTGGGGTTCCTGTTGCGTTAACAGTTGCGGTAATACTTCCGTCGGAAGCTCCGCAGGTTGGTTCCGTACCAAAAAGATTTGCTGTAATCGGAGCTGGTTCCGTAATGGTGTAAGAAGCTGAAATCTGGCATCCATTGTCGTTCCAAACATTCACGGAGTAGGATCCCGGAGCTAAGTTTGAAATGGATTGGGTCCCGTAACCGTTTGACCAGACGAAATGATAAGGGTTCGGGTTTACGATAGCGATGCTGATGGATCCGTCATTCAAACCGTTGCAGCTAACATTCGTAATTGTTGGAGTAATCGAAATTCCGGATGCTTCAACGGACGTAACTCCTGTAATGTGACAATTGTAATCATCTGTTGCATTGTAGTAATAAGGTCCGGGAGTTAAGTTCGAAATGGTTGTGGTTGTTTCTCCTGTAGACCATTCCAATGAATAATTGGCAGAAGCTCCGGCAGAGAATGTTACCGTTGCAGTTCCTGTTGCGGATCCGCAGGCGCTTGGTGTAGAAGAAATGGATGCGGAAGCTAAAGCAGGAAAGGCAAGAGTTGCAGAAGTGTTTACAAGGCAACCGTCAATCTCATCCTTTAAAATAATAGTTCCTCCGGTGAATCCCTGAGATAAAACCGTCCCGTCGATTACTGTGCCATTGACTAAATTACCATTGATCTCAAAGGTCCCGTTATCGTAGTAATTCACATAATTTGTCAAATCGATCAGGTTCTCGTTTGAACACAGGTTCAGCGGACTTGAAGTGAAAGCTACATTTGGTGCCACTATCGACCCTACATTCAGTGTGGGCAAGTTGACTACCTGGTTGTTAAAGCCGTCACTAAAATAAATGTAGATACTTGAAGTTCCTCCTCCGGCAATTTGCCCATAAATGGCATACTTGGTCACTGCCGGTGAGGTTGTGTTATCAAAATAGATCAACTGGGCCGACATACTCGTAATAACACCGTTATTATCGAATATATTGGTGATTTTTAATGGTCCGTCCTTATTATCGTCATAAAATTCCAGGGCATGGTAAATCAGGTTTTGATGATTTTCACAGGTTCCTCCGGTGGCGACAATAGAGGCTTGATTGATTTCCGGTTTGGTATTGTGTACTTTGTAGTAATAATATCCGTCGTTTTGGTAGTTAATAGCTAAATGTTCTGCGTTCGGGGACAATGATAGCATGAAGAGGTTATTCAAACCTGCGGTTAAAGGAATTTGAATTCCCAAAGTATCCCAGTCACCTGTTCCCCAATCTTTTCTGAAAACATAGGAATCTCCCAAAGCACCATTTCCTGCTGCGCTGAAATTTGAAAGAATGAAGGAATACGCTGCGTTTTGAGTAGTTGCAGACCTAATGGTATCGAAATTGAAAAACAGGGAAGGATCAGTTCCGGTATTCAATTGCACATTTGAAGTTCCTGAGAGGGATTTTTCGTAGGTTTTCTGATCCCCGTAATTCCGCATCAGGATTTTGGGTTCGTTTTGACCGTTGCCTACCAGGAAATAACTTCCGTTGATGAAGTCCGTTCCCGTATTGCCTTTTAAACGTCCGTCATTAGATCCTCCGGAATTGTAGTAAACAAGGGAGTATGGGTTGTTGATCGGAGCAACTGCCAGACGATTGTTTGCATTTCCGGAAATGCCATAGTAAATGAAACCTGACGAAAAATAGATCAGAAATTTTCCGGATATGCTGAAACCGGGATCAAGAAGGGTATTTACTCCATATTCGGAATCCCAGGTATTGGTTGTCGTGTTAAAGGTACAGATATTGGTATTCGTGTTTTCGGTATACATCACAACGATTTTTCCCGAAACGGGATCTGCCTTAAATTCCCATGAGCCCGGTCCAATTGTTGCAATCAATGAGTTATACGCTACAATTGTATTCGTTGTAAAATCGAACATGTGGACATACAAACCACCAGAACCACCTGTGACGAAGTAAGCTTTGTTACCGATCACTTCACCTTCTATCCGGGTCATAGCGGAAATGTAGGTGTCTTCTGCATCCAACCAAACCCAGGAACCGACTTCCGGGTTATACATCGTTACACGGATATAATTTCCTATAGAATCACTGAAGTGATACAATTTGTTCTGGTACATGAGGGACTTTACCTGTCCTCCCGACAAATAAGGATCGGTTGGTAAGTCTGAAGACCAGTCGTATGTTTGCGCCTCAGCATTTGTGATGCTAAAGAGGAGTACAACTAAGAGTAAGAGCTTTTTCATAAGTATGAAATTAAATAGTGTCGTAAAAAAAATCATTGTTCCATCATGGAACAATGATTTTTAAGTAGTTCGTTTAGTGAGTAGTTTACAATTTAATTACCCGTTTGATGATTCTAATATCGTTCATTTTCAGCTCAACAAGATATACCCCTGAATTTAACTGGCTTAGATCAAGAACCGTACTTGACTGGCTGCTTTGGCTTATCTGCATCAGTTGACCGGATAATGAAAGAATGCTGTAAGTTACGTTCTCATTTCCATCTTGTACAAAAGTCAGTTTATCTGTAGTCGGGTTCGGGTATATTTCAATGTTGTTCAGGTAATTTTCTTCAATTCCGTTGGAAGAAACTCCGTCAACACCTTCTCCGGCAGCAAACTGGCCTCTTTCGCGATTAGACCTTACGGTATTGAAATCCTGTGCTTTTTCAGCGGAACATGGGGTCGTTAATTCAAATTCCACCATGTAGTCCAAACCGGGAGCTGAGAACGGGATATTATCAGTGTAACTTAAAACGGTATTTGGAACAGAAACAATATTTTGCCATCCGGATGTGTCAGTATAACGCCACAAAACGTAATCGGTAAATGGTGTGCCAATGTAAGAGTTCCAGTTAATTGTTACCGATGTTCCGCCGTTATCTGTAAGGTCCAGATGAATGGTTTTGTGAGGCTGACTTAAAGTTCCTTCCACATTACAAACATTTACGGCCCCAATTTTATAGGACCAGCTACGGTCATTGGGCGAGGCTACGACGTCGTTGAAAACACTTAAATTGTCAAAATTTACGGTGTCTATCAACACATATTGACCCTGGACAGAGGTTTCCCGGTAAATGTTGTAGTAAATAATCCCCACCGGTTGTACTTTTTCCCAAACCACTAAATTTGTAGTGGTTAAGCTATCTACAGTAACTACACAGATGTCTTGGCGAAGTGGAGCAACCACGGGTACGTTCCAACCTTTTACCGCTCTGCACCCGGTGTTGGCAACGGTCAATGTACAGACATAATTATTTGCTGTCAGATTCGCAATGTCTTCGGTAGTGGCACCATTCGACCAGGCGATGGACTGTACAGGGTCTCCGGAAGGAATCCAGTAATTGGCATCAATAGCTCCGGTATTTTGACCACATTGTGTAGGAATCACCGTTCCATATAGATCCGCAGAATTATTTTCACTCAAGTACACTGTTTTAATGGTTTGACAACCGTTGTCGTCTGTAATCGTAGCGGAATAAACACCAAAACCAACGTTGGGCTGCGGGTTGGCGTTAGATCCGTTCGACCATTGAACAGTGTAGGGAGATACTCCACCTGAAATATTTGCAACTTCAAGCACACCGTCAGTAGCACCACAGTTTGGCCAAAGGGAATAATCCTCTGCATACAGCTCAGCCGGTTGGTTGATTACAATATCTTTTGTTGTGTGACAGTTCGCAGCATCGGTTGCATATACGGTATAGGTACCTGCCGCAAGCCCTGAAACCGAAGAGCCCGTATGTCCGGAACTCCATAAGTAAGTTACCGGAGCTGCCAATCCTGTTGAAGTAACGGACACCGATCCGTTGGATTGACTGAAGCATTGAACATCCGTAACTGTCGGAGTAAGTACCACACCATTCAATTCAATGGAAAATGTTTGTTCGATCAAACAATGATTGGTATCGATGATACTCAGGGTGTATTGACCGGAAGATAAATTTGAGATAGTGGTTTGATTGGTAATACCGTTGGACCAGCTGGAACTCTCCGCAGGAGCGCCGCCCACCAAACTATAAGAAGCGGAACCAATGGCTTGCCCGCAATTAGTTTTGGTGGTAGCCAGGTTTAATGACCCCGCAGAGAAATAAATGATTTCCGTGCTGGCAGTAACCTGACATCCATTGTCTGTGTAGGTATAATCAAAAGATGCAGGTTCGTTTTCCGTCCAAAAAATGCTTGAAGGATCAACCAGCCCATCAGAGGAGTTCCATTCCAAACTGGAAGAGCTGAATTCTCCACCTGGCTGATTGACATAATCGTTCAGATTAACGATTCCATAATTTGAGCAGAAAACCAATGTGTCTTCTGTAAAATAGATACTAGTCGGTTGATAGACCGTAATGTTCGGCAAAGTAAGTGCTACTGTGTCCGTACCGTCTGAAACCTCAATAATAATGGTTCCTGTTCCCGATGAAATGGTATTTCCGTAAATCCAAAAATTGGAACTTCCCGCCTGAGGTTGATTGTCATACCAAAACAAGTTTCCCGCAGATAAAGTAGTTGGTGTTGAAGTGTTTACACTAATTATTGTTAACAGGTCTCCATCAGCATCGGTCACTTTCACTGAATCAAACAAACTGGTGTTCCATTGGTCCGGACAGATCGTTGATGCTACATGTGTGGTAGAAAGCTGTGGTAAAGTGTTCGCAAAAACCGCTGAAAAGGAGAGAATAGAAATTAAGGCAGTAAATAATTTCATAGTTTAGTTTTTAAAGAACCTCAAAACTAAACAAAATAACGCAGTAAACACCTAGTTTTGAACAAGTGCCCTGATAGAATGAGCATTTGGCAAAATTTGAGTTACGTTAAGCGAATAACGCTTTCAACACTTCATCAATTCTGGAACAAGGGATCAGTTCGATCTTGAAGTTTGCCTGGTCGATCCCCTTATTGTGCTTCGAGATGATGATTTTCTCAAATCCTAATTTTTCCGCTTCCCGGATCCGTTGATCAATGCGGTTAACAGGCCGGATCTCCCCGGAAAGCCCAACCTCTGCAGAGCAGCAAATCGAACGGTCAATAGCAATATCGGCATTGCTGGATAGTACTGCAGCCACAACCGCAAGATCGATGGCCGGATCGTCAACCCGTATTCCGCCGGCAATATTGAGAAAAACATCTTTGGCCCCGAGTTTGAAACCGCAGCGTTTTTCCATCACTGCCAGCAACATGTTCAATCTGCGCAAATCGAAACCGGTAGAGGAACGCTGAGGTGTTCCGTATGCAGCAGTGCTTACGAGCGCCTGAACTTCTATCAGTAGAGGTCTCAATCCCTCAAGTGTTGCAGCAATTGCAACGCCGCTTAACTTGCTGTCCCCGGAAGAAATCAGTATTTCTGATGGATTTTCCACAGTTCTTAAACCAGAACCATTCATTTCATAAATCCCCAATTCATTGGTACTTCCAAAACGGTTCTTAATTCCCCGGAGTAACCGGTAAACATGATGCTGGTCGCCTTCAAACTGCAACACGGCATCTACCATGTGTTCCAAGACTTTCGGACCTGCCAAAGATCCTTCCTTGGTAATGTGACCGATTAAAAATACAGGCACCTCTGTCATTTTTGCATAACGCAGCAATTGAGCGGTGCACTCACGGATTTGTGAAATACTTCCCGGGGCACTTTCAATCTGCGAACTAAAAAGTGTTTGGATGGAATCTACGATTAACAACTCCGGATTGGTTTCTTCGGCTTGCTTGAAAATGTTTTGAATGTTGGTTTCCGTTAAAATGAAACAGGATTCATTCTTCTGACCGATCCGTTCAGCACGCATTTTTATCTGCTGTTCACTTTCTTCCCCGGAAACGTATAAAACACGCAGAGAAGTTTGAACGGCTAATTGCAGTAAAAGAGTAGATTTCCCGATTCCCGGTTCGCCTCCGAAAAGGATTAGTGATCCGGGGACCAATCCTTCTCCGAGCACCCGGTTGATCTCACTGTCCGGAAGAACAATCCTTCGCTGACCGTTAGAAACGATCTCCTGCAACACCTGTGCTTTGGCTGTTCGCCCGGATGAGGTGGAAAAGGCAATAACCTGCGGCAGTTGTTTTTCAACCAGCTCTTCAACAAAGGTGTTCCATTCCCCGCAGGAAGGGCATTTACCCAGCCATTTAAGAGTTTCGTAACCACAATTTTGACAGAAGAAAGCTGATTTTATTTTAGCCATGAAGAATTTTTTTTTCGAAGTTAATAATTTCCTCCCCCTTAATCCCCTCCTCCGAAGGGGGAAATTTAAGAAACGAAAAACCCCGACATTTATCGTCGGGGTTCTTGATTTATGTTTTAGAGCAATTACTTCACGATGAAGTTCTTTTGAGAAGTCCCATCATTGTTTGTTAATCTGATAAAGTACATTCCTTTTGCCAAAGTGCTTGCCGGAATAGTAATCACATCTTCGTCTGATTGGATTGTTTGGATAATCTGACCGGTTGCATTCAGCACATCGATTGTTTTCAATCCGCCTGAAGTGATCTCAACTGTTAAATGCTCGCTTGCCGGATTCGGATAAAGTTTCCAGGAAGAAGCGTACTCGTTGAGGCTGTTTGTTCCGTTTACACAGAAGCTCTTCGTATTTGTTGTGCCGAAGTTTGCATTTGCAGCGGTCAATTCAGCCAATACGTTGTTATTCTGATCTTCGATTGTGTAAGAACCATTCGGACATCCGGTAGAAGTCATTCCGTCTCCGAAATCGTCCATAATCGTGAATTTATAACACGCATTATCCAAACAGAACTGGGAAGTTACAGTTGACCCCCCGGTTGTTTGTGTATATGGACCTCCCGAGTAAAGCGTTGTAACTCCGGCGTTGTCTTTTA
This sequence comes from uncultured Fluviicola sp., assembly GCA_966248825.1. Taxonomy (GTDB): domain Bacteria; phylum Bacteroidota; class Bacteroidia; order Flavobacteriales_D; family Crocinitomicaceae; genus Fluviicola. Next base: position 122,428 of record CBINBC010000001.1, on the reverse strand, counting down.
GCACCCATGTGATTTCATCTCCATAGCAATCCATTGACAGGTTCAGCGTAATTGCGTTACCATTTGTAATAGTTGAGAAAGAAGAGGTAATGGTATCATTTAAGTCATTTTCATCTGCCGAAGCATTCGGGTTTGAAACGATTGCTTTGAATGAATGGCTTCCGCTGCTTAAAGTGGCACTCGGAAGTGTAACAACACTGGATTGATATTGGTTCAAAGAACCTGTCCAGTTATAAACCTGGGCTGTAGATCCGTCGTAACCAAAATTGATCGTTGCAGAAGTCAACACGGAAGTTCCCGAATTCACGATAGTTACCTGAGGTGTTACGGTTCCCGAACAAATTGTCCCTGAAACACCTTGAGGATTGGACATTGCCGCATCAATTGCATGTGTAGGACCTGAAGGATTGAAACCGTCAACAATTGTAGCTCCCGTATTGGTAGGATCCAACCAGGTTTTCAGGTGGTTGGTACTGTTACTTCCTGCAGGATTCCAGGAATTTGCCAAACGACCGTAGTAGTCGGCAGAATTCAGGTTTGAACAAGATGCGCCACCACCCCAAAGCTGACCAATAATCCGATGATTCTGGTCGAATAACGGAGATCCGGAAGATCCGCCTTCAGTTGTGGTATTTCTATCCCAATGCAAAGTCCAGGTAGAATTTGGCTCGGAGGAACCCATTCCCTGTGAAACTACAAGCGGGTCATCATCAAAAGAGATTTTTTTGATATCTCCGTCCGGGTGATGGATACACACTGCTGAAGTTGGGATTGCTCCCGTATTATCCCATCCGGAAAAGTAAGGGTTATAGGAAGCAGGAACCGTATTATTAACCAAACCACCTGTTATTTCAACCAAACAGAAATCAGAAGGTGTTCTTCTGGCTCTCAGAACAGCTCCGGATAGCGAAGAGAAAGTCGGAGAACTTCCCGGGTTTGTACATCCGGCAGCCTGCCAATTGAAACGGAATATCCAGCTGGTTGGAGTACTGTAACAATGATTTGCCGTTAATACATAAGGTTTTCCGTCATTCATCGTATTATTGATCAATGATCCCGAACAGAAACCATTGCTTCCGGATACCAGCATGACTGCTCCGTTGCGCTGGTCAACCCATGGTGCACCATCCGAACAGTTTACATTCATGTTACAATTCCCGGAAGTTCCGAATGCTTTTGCTTCAAATTCGCCTGCTGTGCGGTAACCATGAGTAACTGTGTTTATATTCAGCGAAGCTGGTTTCCCTGCATTATTAGCGGGAATATAATATTCTAAAATAGCTGTGCTTCCCGGAACCAATTCTGTTCCCAATGTTCCTTCATACAAATGGTAAGCGGTAAACTTTCCAAGAATAAATGATTTATCCGGATTGTATACGTACAGCTCATTTCCTTCGGGAAGTGTTACATTATCCAAAGTCAGGTTTACAGTCAATGCGTTTTGACAAGTAACCGCGAGCTGCCAGATACGGTCGCCGTTTGGCAGTGTATTCCAGCTTCCCGAATTGTTCATATTCAGGGAAGTGTAATTGTTGAACCCGAATCGCCAGGGAGAGTTTCCGGCTTTGTCCGTTACTTCATCTTCCGCCTTTAATGCAGGAATATCCGGCTCGGCAAAGAATTTTTTTGGAATTTGGTTTAAGGTATGGGATACTTTTCCACTTTTTGGAAGACCGCCGTCACCTTGCTGTGCAACTAACGAAAGGGAGAGAGTTAGCAGGGCACAAGTTAGTAGTTTTTTGTTCATACTTGTTTTATTTTGGAGAGTTATAGCCTTTACATTTTAACGCGCTTGATGCTGCATCCTCTTGGAGGAGTTGAGGTGAGTTCAATTTCCTTGCCTTTGGAAGCGGCTTCTATCGCATTTTTGAGGTAATTTTCATCGGAGCTGCGTTTGCCGTCTACTTTATTGTCAATTGCACCCATGTAAACCAATTCGGTTTTGTTATTCAGCAAAAAGACATGAGGCGTTGTTCTTGCACCAAACGCATCCGCCAATTGAGAGTTTTTATCGATTACGTATGGCATGCTATATTCTTTCTCACGTGCTCTTTTCTGCATAGCCTGGGGAGAATCGTCATCACCTCTTTTGGCTTCATTGGAATTTACCAGCACCATTTTGTAACCGTGTTGAATGGCGAACTTATTCAGGTCGTTATATTGTTTTTCCCATCCCTCGAAATTTTCACTCCCGACAACAAACGGACAGGTATTGCATGAAAAAACAACCAACAATCCCTTTTCGCCACCAAGCGAAGCCAGGTCTGTTGATTTACCATCCGTCATTTCCAATTTATGGTCCATCATTGGAACCGGCTGACCAATAACAAGTGTTTTCATTTCTTCGTTCTGGGCAAACGAAATAGCGGATACCAAAAGAGAAATTCCTGTTAAGGTATTTTTAATTGCACGGGAGAATAACATATTCTGTTGAAATATTTTACATTTATCTGCCAATTTACGCTTTATTCCGAATATGAAAAAATCTTTAATCATTCTTTTTGCGCTAGTTAGTATTTCTATTCATGCTCAAAATTTCGAAATTCCACCGTTGAAACAGCCTTATTATGACATCATTGAGTGGAAAGGAATAGGGGCTATGGCTTTGAGCCGCGATCTAACCTTAACTCAAAAACAGGTAGATTTGACAATGGTTTCGGGAGATGGTAAGAGCGCCTGGCAGCAGGTTTATAACCCGATGGCCAAGGAAACTTATTTCATTTCGGAAGACGGAGGTAAATATGCCTACTTTCTTGAAAACCTGGAACTGAAAGACAACAAGGTTTTTGTTCATCAATTGAGTGCCGCCGGGAATATCAAAGTGATGAATTTGAATTTTCAGAACCCAATAAAGCAATTGGGAGGTTTCAGTCCTTCCGATTTGTACTTAACGGATATCATCACAACAGAAAAGGCGCTTCTTTGGATGTTTAAGCACCGTGACAAGGAGAAATTAACCACTATCGCCGTTTCCATGACCCATCACAATTTTAACTTGTATGCTTTTATCGTCAGTGAGAATGTGATCAGCTCTTCCAAAATCGAAGATCAGATTTCCTGGTATGTTGCCGGAGAGAAGGGTGAGAATATTTTATTTGCTGCCCGTTTGCATGCCGGTAAGGAGGCGGGTTGGAAAGTGAAGGAATACAATCCCAAAGGAGTAATGATCTCTGAACAGGTCTTGGAGCAAAGAGGAACGAATTTCATAGCGCATGCACGTGTTGGTTTCGGAAGAAGAGGGAGTGCTCTGTTGAAACGAAGTGAACCCAACGAAAAAGGAACACTGGTTTTTGCAAACGGCTCCTATTATGTAGGTGGGATTGAAATGAACGGAACAGCAGCAAATTTGACCAGCTATAAAATGAATGGCAAAGAATGGGCAAAAACATGTACATCTGTTTGTTCATCATACAATCCGAAAAAAGACCTGGAGGTGGGTTGTTTCAGAATGGACGAAGGGATAGGCTGGTATGTTAATTCAGGTAAGTCGGAAGGGCATTTTCACAACTTTAATTCAAGTACCGGAATCGTGTCCGGGACCATCGATCAGGCAACATCTAATCCAAGTCGTTTGCTTACTGAGGAATTTCCGAGTAAATTTGTAGTTGAATTGAATACAAAGTGGTTGGTTTTTGATACAAAGCAATTTCCGACAAAAAACAGTTTAACCTTCGAATATAAGCAGAAATGATCATTGGAATTTGTGGCGGGAGTGGATCCGGAAAAACAACTCTTCTAAAGCGCCTGGCGGCATTTTATGGTGAACTTCACCCTACCGTTTTTTCTATGGATAATTATTATCTGCCTATTGACCAGCAGATTTCTGATGCGAACGGACATGTGAATTTCGACTTACCTACCGCATTGGATGAAGAGCGATTGGTACAGGACCTTAGAAGTCTGAGAGAAGGAAAATCGATAGAAGTAAAAGAATATCATTTCAATGCTCCACCGAATAAAAGTGTGTTGATTACCCTGGACCCTTCTCCGATCATAATTGTGGAAGGGCTGTTTCTGTTCCAGTATGCAGGCGTCCATGAATTGCTGGATTTTTCTATTTTTATGGATGTAGATCCGGAAGTGCAGCTAGACAGAAGGTTGTATCGCGACCAGGAAACCCGCGGATATTCCCGGGAAGCAATTTTGTACCAGTGGAAGAATCACGTAGCACCTTGTTATGAACAATACCTGGAGCCATACATGCACCTGGCGGATTTTGTGTTCGAAAATGATCAGCAGGCAGATTTGGAATTTGAAAGACTGATCCAAATGCTGACTCCCAAATTATTATGCTTAAAGGAATAATTCAATTTTTTGCAAAAAGAGGATATGCACTGATATTAAGTGCATGTTTTTTGCTTTTAATTGGATTGTTTTTCAGTTTAAAACAATCGGGCGAGGAAGACCTTACCCGGTTCCAGGAAGTTTTTTTAAGTCAGATTGAAAAGGCCGGAAATGAATTGGATCACGTTCCGCATGATTGGAAAACCCTCAGCAGAGGTGAATTTTCTAAAAAGTACAATTACCTGGAAAATACCCTTTTCGTCCATATTTATCATGGTGATTCACTGGTTTTTTGGAATACGAATAAATGCCCTGTAAACCGCTTTACCGATCTGCATTTTCCGGTGAATGGCATAGTCCAAATGCAAAATGGATGGTATTACACTCAAATGCAAAAGCAAGGATCGGATATTTTCGTCATTACTTTTGGAATTAAACGCGCTTTCCCAATTACCAACGACCAGCTGAAAGACTATTTTTTTAAACCTTTTCCGGCTATTCATGGAACAGTTTCATTAGTTACTGAAAAAGACCACACCATTTTTGATCAGAACAATGACCCGGTTTTTGGAATCAATACTTTGAATCAAAACCCGGATAATAAGCATCTGCTGATTACTATTTTTGCAACTATCATCGTGATCGTGTTATTACTTTCACTGAAGATCAACAAATACCTGCGAACAACCTTAGCGCGTATAGGTTTTATAGTTGTAATTCTCACATTGCGTTACCTAGCTTTGCATTTTGAGTGGTTCGATTGGATGCAGGATACAGTGTTGTTTGAACCCGGACTGATGGCTTTGAACAGCTGGATTCCGAATTTCGGGGAAGTACTGGTTTGGTTCGTAGCACTGCTGATGATTGCTCCTTCATTGGGAAAAATAATAGCAGGAACTGCCAATAGGTTCGTGATTTATTCCTGGTTGATTTTAATACCGGTGTTGATGATGGTTTATCCGCAGCTCATCAAACTGATTATCGTTAATTCTACCATTCCGATCCATTTGAGTGAGCTGTTGAAACTCACTATTTATTCCGTTGTTTTTATTTTCCTTATTGGGCTGGGTTCTTTGGGTTTTATTCGATTTTGCCAGTTGGTGATTGTCAGTTGGAGAAATCTTAATCCGGGTAAAGCAGAGATCTGGATTGTGGTTTTTTCCCTTTTTCTTCCGGTCATTATTGCAAATGAATGGATTTTCCGCCTGCACGGTTTCTGGATTATCTGGATGTTCTCCCTTTTGATTGTAGCTTTGTTGGTAAGCTTTCGTGGAAGTTGGAACTTCACGTTTTATTTGCTTGCAGCTTTCCTGGTTTCTTTTGGGATCACCATGAATCTTGAAACGGAAGCCAAAAAGAAGGAACGGGAAGAACGCCTGCTGTTTGCCAATCAGCTGGCCGATGACCGGGATATCAATGCTGAAGTCGATTTTACAACCGCAAAAGAAAAACTTGTTTCGGAGCCTTTCCTGAAACGCTTATTCCATCACGACACAAAACCCAGTTTTTCCGAATTGAAGGAAGCCATGGAATACCAGGTTTTCAAAGGTTACTGGGATCGGTTTGATGTTGATTTTTATTATTATTTGGAGGATAGTCTTGGAATCCGTTTGAATGGAATGTATAAAAAGCAATTGGATGAATTGATCGAGCGGCACGGTATACGTTCAGAGATAGATTCCAGTTTGTATTATGTAAAGGATTATACCAGCCAGTTCAATTATGTGTTTTACCTGCCGCTGGAACGGAATGGAGTAAAGGTCCATTTTTACGGGACCATGAAATCCAAGCGTATTCCGGAAAAAATTGGTTTCCCAAGATTGCTGATCTCCAAACAGACTGCGGTGTTTGAGTCCCTGGAACGTTATTCCATTGCCAAGTATTTTAATAATCACCTGGTGTTGAATTACGGTGCTTATAGTTATCCGACCGGTCTGATGATGTTTGGTGATTATAATGATGGAGGGCATCAATGGTACGAAAAAGATGGGTTCGAGCATTTGATCTTTAAGAAATCAAAGACGGATGCAATTATCTTAACCAAGATGATCCCTTCCTGGCTGTCTTATCTCACGACAACCTCTATTTTACTGGTTTGTTTCGGAGCGATGCTGACCATTGTTTTGCTGCTGAAGCAGTTAAACCAGGTTAAGTTTTCAAACGGTATATCCATGATTACGAAGATCCAATTGGTTTTGATCGGATTGATCATGATTTCGTTGGGGGGCTTCAGCATTGCCAGTACAACGATGCTGAGCGGCCAGTACAGAAGTTATTCGACAGACCAGATCCGTGAAAAAGTAAAATCCGTGATCGGTGAAATCAGCTCCAGGCAACGTTTTATGTCTGAGAAATTCAGTGACAAGAACCAGGATGAATTGGATTATCAGCTGCGCAGATGGTCGAAGGTTTTTCTTGCAGACATCAATTTATACCAATCAGATGGAATTTTAGCCGGAACTTCCAGGACCAAGATATACAACATGGGTCTGCTGAGCGAGCAAATGAATCCAAAAGCGCTGTATGAATTGCAGTTCCGTATGCGTTCCGAATTTATTCACGAAGAGAATATCGGATCTTTGGTCTATTTGTCTGGTTACGTTCCCGTTTTTAACCATGAGAATGAACTGCTGGGTTATCTGAACATTCTTCATTTTGATCAGCGAAATGTGTTTGAGGAACAATTGAGACAATTCTTCGTAGCCATCCTGAATGTTTTTATGCTTTTGCTTGTATTATCGATTTTGGTTGCGCTGTTGGTGTCTTCCTGGTTGACAGGACCGTTGATGCTGCTGCGAAAGAGTTTCTCACAGTTCGAGTTGGGCAAGAACAGTTTACAGATTAATTACAAAGCGCAGGATGAGATCGGATCTTTGGTTGCAGAGTACAATCATAAATTGAACGAATTGGCAGAAGCTGCTGCAAAACTGGCACAGTCGGAGCGTGAAAGCGCATGGAGAGAAATGGCTAAGCAAGTAGCACATGAAATTAAGAATCCGCTTACTCCTATGAAACTGAGTATTCAGCACCTGCAGCGGGTTTTTGATCCGAACGACCCGAAAGCATCCGAACGGATTGAACGCGTTACAAGTTCTTTAATAGAACAAATAGATGCGCTAACACACATTGCCAATGAATTCTCGAATTTTGCAAAACTGCCCCAGCCGGTGATTACGGAAATTGATTTAATTGCCTTAATAAAGGCCGTAGTTGCATTATTTGACAGTGATTCGAGTATTCATGTTAAGTTGGAATTAAACACGTCTGAGGAGCGAATTTTGATACCCGGAGATAAGGAAATGCTGCTTCGCGTGTTGAACAATTTGGTTTCAAATGGAATCCAGGCTGTTGCACCGAACGTTCCGGTTCAAATCGTAATTGCTGTTGAGACGAACGAACAGATGGTTTTTATCCGCATAGCGGATAATGGAACCGGCATTCCGGAAGAACAGATCCAAACGATATTCGAACCTTATTTTACTACAAAATCCACCGGTACAGGGTTGGGATTGGCAATGGTCAAGCAAATTGTTGAAACTCACCGTGGCTCCATTGAAATAGAACAGACTTCGGCTGAAGGAACCACTGTTCTGATCACATTACCAAGATTGAAGAATTAATTGTTCAAAGAGTTCAAAGAGTTCAAAGAGTTCAAAGAGTTCAAATTTTGAACCTTTTAAACCCTTGAACAATTTTGAACTTCCCAATTATTGAATGACGAATCGAATCACTTTTGTCCGCGATTGCAGGTAGTAAGAACCCGTTCCTAAAGTACTCACATCAATTAGTTTGCCTATTCCTGCAATAACATCCTCGCTTCTTACCAGGTTTCCAATAACATCGAGGATCTTTACTTCCTGGGAAACAGAAGACTGAATGATCAGGTTTCCTGTAGTCGGATTGGGATATACGGAAAGATTGTCTATTTGATCAAATTCTTCCAGGCCAACCGTGCTGATTACGATGCAGGCAGATTGTTTGGAGCACGTACCAACGCTTGAAATAACAGCATAACTTCCATTCTGAGTTGCTTCATAATACGAATCCGTTGCACCTGGGATCGGCGTGTTTCCCGTTGTACAATTTACCCATTGGTATCCGTCAGCACCCAGGTCCGCCACCAGAGTTAATCCGATCTGCTGGATTTGTGAATCAATTTCTTCCTGGAAAGTCAGTTCGGTGGTAATAATACTGTCACAATTGGAAACTCCACTGAGGGTATCAATATAGGTTCCGTTTAATGTATAGGTATGATTACCAATCTGGTAGCTTTCCCCGAAGCATTTATGAATTGCTCTTGTCAAATAAGTTGGTGTATGGAATACAATTTGAATGGAATCGTAGCTTTGACAGCCGTTGTTGTCAGTTGTTTGAACATGATAGGTCGTTGTTGCTGTTGGATTTACTACCAATGAATCGGCGGTGGAATTGTCATCCCAAACGGCACTGTAAGACGTATCGATTGTTAATTCGGACCATTCTCCATTGCAGACAATTGTTGCCGTGGCTTGGAGGTTAGCAATGGGAAGAGCACCTACATTGAAAGTTATGGAATCTGTTGCGCTGAAACCACATGCATCAGTAATACTGACGTGGTATTCCAGGGTGTCGGAAGGGAAGGCAATGGGTTGTAAGATGGTGTCTGCGGAGAGTTCTGTTCCGGTCCATTGAACGTCAAAGGGAGCTTGTCCGCCTATAATTGTCAGGGAAATGGTTGCGGAATCAGAAGAACAAATAAAATATTCATCGGTCATATCGGTGAAGAAAGAACCTAACTGATAAGTCGGAGCGGGAACTACATTATTCTTGGAATAGTACCAAAAATCCGGGTATCCGTAATGAATGGAATTGAGGTAATTTCCGGGAAAGGTGTTTTGATCGCATCCGTTACAGTAACGCATGTCCAGGTAAGTAAGGTGTTGTCCGATTTGAGTACTTGATCCGAAATAATACCCGTCTGTACTATTCTGATGCATTTCAAGTAAATATTGTGTTCCCTGGATCAGCCAAATCGGTGCAGCTATATTTTGATAGGTATATTGTGCTGCCGGTCCTGAAACTTGTTCCTGGTGAATAATGGCTTGGGTAGCATTGTCAAATAAGGTAATGTAGCGAGTTGTTCCCGTCGGTTCTCTTTTTCCGAATGCAGTTACCAGAATATCTTCATTCGGGTAAAACCGAAATCCGCGCTGGCTGTCTCCAACTCCTCCGGCACCACCGTTATCAACACTGTCTGTCGAAGAATGCGGCCCGTAGAATGTGCCATTAATAGCTGAAACGGAAGCTGCAGAAGCATTTCCGTAGTTAAGGTAAATGGTTTTACCTCCGTTTGCCGGAATACTGTCGACTTTGACCCAGATTTGAGTGGTTGAAGTATTTATTCCGGATTCGATCCAATAGTTCAAAGTGTCTCCGCCGTTGCAAGCTGTGGAGAAACGGATATCGTCCCCGGTGATAAGCATTTGCCCGTTTGAAATAGGTGTCTGCGTATCGATCGTAAGTTTTAATTGGTAGTTGGTAACAGGATTTCCGGAGTGTTCAAGGATTGTAATCGGCTGACTATAGTTCCAACCCGGAATTTGTGACATTCCCGAAAAGGAAATGACAAGCAGTATGAAAAGGATTAGCGAGCGTTTCATAAATAGTTTTTTGCGAAGATACGAATCAAATTGCTACTTAAAATCCGGGCATAAAAAAACCGAGGGTTATCCCTCGGTTTTTCAATCCATTTGGATTAATTATTTAGATACAACCACGTTGAAGCGGCTAGTAGTACCGTTTGCATAATCTAATGTGAATACATAAGTACCAGCGTTCATTCCTGCCACAGAAGTTTGGAATTGACCATTTTCAATTTTCACTTGTTGCGTAGAAATCTCACGACCTGCCATATCTACAATTTTCAATGCAGCATCACCTGCAGCCTGAACTTTCACAGTAATAGTTTCTTTCGCAGGAACCGGGAATGCAGAAACACTCACCAATTCGTTTTCAGAAACGCTCAAGTTTGTAGCTGTTCTTAAAGCAATAGAAGGAACTGGAAGACCAACGAATCCTGCCGGAGTAAAGTCACCTGCATCAGATCTGTTAGGGAAACGAATCAAATCATCTGTTTCCATTTGAAGATCGTAATGGTCTCTGTCGCTGTATGCCATGAATAACTTCGGTTGGAAGTTTTCAATACATAATAAGTATTGCTGATTGTTCACAAAACGGTAGTGAGATGCTCCCTGATCACCGCCGGTTAAAGGCATAAAGATTGTTTCTCCTGCAAGCGGGTCACCGTCTGAAGGGTAAGTAAAGCTTCCGTAAGCTACCTGGCTGATAATGTCAAACGTTCCGTTTGTAATCGTAAAGTCAGGATCATCCCAGGTATACAAAGACCAGAATGCTTCGAAATCGTCCAGGTGAACTGTTGCAGTATCAGCAGCAGTAATAGTAAATCCTCCAAAGTAAATACCGTCCATTGCAACTCTTGCTGCATTTGCATTCTTGAAAGCAATACAAGATTCGAATTGGTTAACCGGTAACTCTGCAGGGCGTACGTAAGTCTGCTTGGTAACGATAGTCGTGTCAAGGCTGCATAGGGACCACAATGAATCACTTAATGTGAAATAGTTTGTATTTGTGTTGTCATTCGCGTAATCATCTGTTGCACCGAAATCTACAGTATAAACGATTTCATAGTCACCAGCCTGATGTGTTGCAGGTGAGTAAGTAGTAAGAGTAACGAATGCAGAATCTCCCGAAAGGATGGAAACCGGAGAAGAGTTTACATTGTGAACACTTGATCCATTACGGTTAATCGTACCGTTCAAAACGATGTTAGACAAATCGTTTTGCCCCTGGTTGAATACCCATGCTCCAAGAGGAACGGAAAATTCAGTTCCGTTCTGAGCTAATGAAATCGGCAAAGAACCAACATTTGCTCTCATAGAACCGATATCGTTTAACGCTAAATCGTCGTTAAAGAAACCTGATTTGTTACCAATATAGAACTTAACCGGTCCGCCAGCCATAGTAACACGAACGGCTGCACCGTCAGCTTGTGAAATCATAGCAATTGGAACGTTTACCGGTCCTGTTGGTGTTCCCCCCATTGGAATCGGAGCGGTTGCAACGTTGTTTATAATAAGTACACCAAGTGCCCCTGCTGCTACAGCATTTTGCACTTTCACAGTAAAGTTGCAGGTTCCGCGATAGATTACAGCAATTTTTCCGGAAACAGAAGCATTGGTAATGGTTCCACAACCTGTTGAGTCGGAAGCAACGGCAAGAGTATCATGCACGAAGTTACCGGGAATAGTCAAATCCATACCCCAGCCGCTTGCTTGAGTGAAAGAGTAAACCGTTGGATTTGGAGATGTTTGATTACAAATCACCTGACCGAATGAATAGGTGGTCGTTACAAACAATCCAAAACTAAGTAAAAGTTTTTTCATAACATAAGTAAATTAAAGATGTGCTAATATAAAAAATTATTAAGACAAGAAAAAAATTAAGTTAATAAACCCTCTGATAAAAAGAGAATTAACGGAGATTCTGAAAATTAACATTTAAGAATGCGCCGGTAAGGGAATTTGTTTTAACTTGCCAAAGTCAATTTAATTTTTTAATACCTAAATCAAATGAAAAAAAACATCGCTTTTTGGGCGGCGTCGTGTATTTCGATGACCGCATTCTCACAAAACAACACATTTCCGGGAACAGGTACAGCAGGGATTGGAACTACTTCTCCATCATCTACTTTCAATGCCCAAATTCACGGAACAACGGATTATTCGTTTACATTCCCATCTCAACCAGCTCTTTACGACATCTTCGGCAATTTAGTTAGTCCTGCAGTATCGGGATATACTACGAATTATGGAAAAACATCTCGTTTGGGTTTCACGAATACCACTACCGGAGCCACGGGAACAGATGGTTCTATTATCAGGCAAAGTGGATTGGATTTCACCATAGACAACCTGGAAAAGAAATTAATCACGTTGCAATCAAACGTAGCAGCACTTCGGGTAGATGGAACATATAACCGTGTGAATGTTGGGTTTGGAGTACATACTTCTTCTGATTTTGCAGGGTTTAATGTGAATTGTTTAAATGATAATGGAGTTAATATAGAAACCGTTAAAACCGGTAAATACGGATTGAAAGTGAAAGTGAATGCAGATACGGATTATGCTGCAAAATTTTTTGGTTCAAATACCACTACAGAGACTTTTTCGGTGTTAGGGAGTGGAAAAACGACTATTTATAGCTCAGCAGTAGGTTTGACCAATACAGCGTTTTCTGTAAATACAGGAAGCACCGAGAATTTTTCTGTGAAGGGAAATGGATCTACCGTTATAAACTACAATGTGGCAACGAACTCAGATAAAGTGTTTGTGGTGAAAAATGGTTCTCAAACCCTGATGCAGGTGACTAATGAAGGTATCTTGAGAAGTCGTGGAATGAAAGTGAATACAGAAACCTGGGCAGATTATGTATTTGAAAAGGATTACAGCCTTAGAAGTTTGGATGAAGTAAAAAACTATATCCATGTGAACGGACACCTTCCGGAAGTACCTTCTACTGCAGAAGTAATTGAAAATGGGGTAGACGTTGCTGAAATGAATGAGATTCTTTTAAAGAAAGTGGAGGAGTTAACGCTTTATTTATTGCAGCAGGATGCGAAGATCAAAAGTCTTGAAAGTTCTATCGAAACATTAATTAACAAGTAAGGAGCCATGAAAAAGAGATATTTATTTTTCGGGGCTCTGCTCCTGAATGCCTTTGGTACTTTTTCCCAGATTCGCCTTGATCCTTGTAACAACGATTACGGTTACTCTGTTTTTGGTAGTTGTTTGGGACAAGACTTTATATTGGTTTATGAAGACGAATTTGATGAATTTTTACACGATGTACATTGGAATGGAAAATGGCCAGCAGGGCAGGAGTATGGTTCGGATACACAAGAATGGAACACTCTTGATAACGTTTCAATGACTAACGATGGAATTGTGATTACTGCAAAATATGAACCTGCAGAGAGAGAGCAAGCCGGGGGAAATGGCTTTTTTGGAACTGATAATATTCCAAATCTGAGGAATTATAGATACACCTCTGCAGAAGTAAGGTCTAATTATGTTTTTAGAAAAGGGTATTTCGAAATAAAATGCACAGTACCAAGCGGATCAGGTTATTGGCCGGCTTTTTGGTTATATAACGGTAAAGAAGGATTAGGAGATCCAGAGCTTGACATTTTTGAAATGATGAACAATCCAAGCGAGGATGATCATAACGAGATAAGCCTTACAATTCATAATCATAACACCCAATGTAGTGATGAGAAATATAATATGCCTGCTACTTGGTATACCTTTGGTGCTTATTGGGATGATTGGCAGATCCTTTGGACAATTAATGGACATCCTGTACAGACTACTTATAGATTTCACAAGCCATTAAGTGGGACTCCAATTACTTGTGATATGGCAGGAGAAGAAGGAGATTGGATAGATGCAAAATTAAACAAGTCATTTCCCGTTTCCCCAATGAATCTTATTTTTAATTTGGCTGTAAGAGAAGGTAACCCTTTTCCAAACCCTAATTTGTTCCCTGAGACTGCGAAAATGGAAGTGGATTACGTTCGTTATTATGAGCAGAGGGGAAATTGTAATGAGGTTGGAACATATACAACAAATGCATCTCTTGGGTTAGCTAACGATGTTGCTGACATTGCTGCCTGGGGCAATCGATTCTATCATAACATTACAAAAAGGATTATTAATCTCGAAGGGACTGTTACACTAGTAAGTAACTTAAGTGATAACCCAAATAAATCAATCCCGCAGCAATTAAGACTCACGGCTTCAGAAGGAATGAATTTCAATATTGACCCCAATACGGGATTGCCAATTTCCAATTCTTCAGCAATTTTTGATATTCAACCAGGAGCCATTTTTGAAGCAGTTATTGAACCGAATGTTTGTTCTAATACACCTTATTTACCACAGAGAGATGTGATAGATAAAGTACCTGACCAAATAACGGAAGAGTTAGCTAACCAGAATGAAAATGGAACTCTGGGTCTTACAAATGACCTTTTTAAATCTGAAAGAGTATCAGTTAGTCCCAACCCGTCAAATCAGGATGTGGTAACTATTATTTCTTCTGAAAGAACAAAGGTGATTATTACGAATTCTATGGGAATAAAAGTAAAAGAAATAGAAGTACAGAATGGATTGAATAAGTTAAACATCCAGGATTTGAGTTCAGGGGTTTACCAGCTGTATTTTGAAACTTTAAAGGAAACAGTCAAATTGGTTAGATTGTAAAACTGTATTTAAATCCTTAACAAATAAAAGTCCATGACAGAATCGTCATGGGCTTTTAAGTTTATTTAGAACACAGAACCTTCTTCAGATAGCTATCGGGACTGCTTCTGTTTCTCATTCTGTTTTACTCTGCAGCAACCATCGCTTTCAAATATTCGCGGTTCATGCGCGCAATGTTCTCCAATGAGATCTCTTTTGGACATTCAACGGCACAAGCACCGGTGTTTGTACAGTTCCCGAATCCTTCTTCATCCATTTGTTTTACCATGTTCAGAACGCGCTGCTGAGCTTCAACTTGTCCTTGTGGCAACAATGCCAACTGGGAAACTTTCGCTGAAACGAACAACATCGCAGATGCATTTTTACAGCTTGCAACGCAAGCTCCGCAGCCAATACAGGTTGCAGCTTCAAATGCTTTATCTGCTTCTGCTTTCCCGATCGGAATAGCATTGGCGTCCATGGTGCGTCCGGAAGTGTTTACAGAAACGAAACCTCCTGCCTGCTGGATACGGTCGAATGCAGAACGGTCTACCACCAAATCCTTGATCACCGGGAATGCTTTTGCTCTCCATGGCTCTACGTAGATTGTTTCTCCGTCCTTGAACTTACGCATGTGCAACTGACAAGTCGTTACTGCACGATCCGGACCGTGAGCTTCTCCGTTGATGTACAAAGAACACATTCCGCAGATTCCTTCACGGCAGTCGTGATCAAATGCGATTGGTTCTTTGCGCTCGTTTACTAACTGCTCGTTCAATTGGTCAAGCATTTCCAGGAAAGAACTATCTGTAGAAACGTTGTCCAATTTATATGTTTCCATACTTCCTTTCGAGTTCGCGTTCTTCTGACGCCAAATCTTTAGGTTTATATTGATTGTTTTTGATGCCATCTTGCAATATTTTATTTAGAGATTCGTGTACGGGTGAGTCGCGACCCACCCGTACACTTTATCGTCTTAATTATTTATAATTTCTCGCTGCGATTTTAATATACTCGTAGTTCAACACTTCTTTGTGCAACTCGGATTGGTTGATGTCCATTCCTTTGTACTCCCAAGCCCCAACAAAGTTGAAGTTTTCGTCGTCACGCAATGTTTCACCTTCTGCATCCTGGTATTCCTCGCGGAAGTGTCCTCCACATGACTCGTTACGCTGCAAAGCATCTCTTGCCATCAATTGACCCAATTCCATGAAGTCTGCCACGCGAAGTGCTTTTTCCAATTCCGGGTTCAATTCGTTTGCATCTCCCGGAACATAAACCTCTTTGTAGAATTCTTCACGCAAAGCGGCGATCTCAGCAATAGCTTCTGTCAATCCCTGTGCGTTACGACCCATTCCAACCTTGTTCCACATAATGTGACCCAAGCGTTTGTGGAAATGATCTACTGATTTTGAACCGTTATTATTCAGGAATTTAGAAATCAATTCTCTTACGTTGTTTTCAGCCTCTTCGAATTCAGGTGAATCGGTAGAAATCTTCCCTGTACGGATATCTCCTGCCAAATAATCGGAGACAGTGTAAGGAAGTACGAAATATCCGTCTGCCAATCCCTGCATCAAAGCGGAAGCTCCCAGGCGGTTTGCACCGTGATCGGAGAAGTTCGCCTCACCCGCTACGAAACATCCCGGAATGGTAGATTGTAAGTTGTAATCAACCCAAACACCACCCATGGTGTAGTGAACCG
Source organism: uncultured Fluviicola sp. (assembly GCA_966248825.1). Lineage (GTDB taxonomy): Bacteria > Bacteroidota > Bacteroidia > Flavobacteriales_D > Crocinitomicaceae > Fluviicola. The sequence continues at coordinate 106,141 of CBINBC010000001.1, read as the reverse complement.
CAGGATAAATTTTCATTGGTGTTTCATACGGATTCTCATCTGTAATTTTTTCATACATCTGGAACAGGTTTCCGTATTTTTCTTCTACCCATTTTTTACCCAATTGGATAATTTCTTCTTCACTTGGGTTGTGGTTTCCGGAAGCGTAAGCTGTTTGTTTTCCTTTCGCTTGGATTTCGGATGAGAAATCCAGGTAAACACCTTCCATCGTGTCATTTGCTTCGATTCCGAAACCTGCATCACAACGCTCTTTCGCTGCACGCGAAGCTACGTCACGCGGAACCAGGTTACCGAATGCCGGGTAACGGCGCTCCAAATAATAATCTCTGTCTTCTTCGGCAATTTGCGTCGGTTTCAATTTCCCTGCACGAATTGCTTCTGCATCTTCTTTTTTCTTCGGTACCCAAATACGACCGGAGTTACGCAATGATTCGGACATCAAAGTCAGTTTCGATTGGTTTGTTCCGTGAACCGGGATACAAGTCGGGTGGATTTGCACATAACATGGGTTTGCGAAGTAAGCACCACGTTTGTGAGCTTTCCATGCAGCTGTAACGTTAGATCCCATTGCATTCGTAGAAAGGAAGTAAACGTTTCCGTATCCTCCTGTACACAAGATCACCGCATGAGCAGAATGACGCTCGATTTCTCCGGTAATTAAATTACGTGCAATGATTCCGCGTGCTTTTCCGTCTACTTTTACCAGGTCAAGCATTTCATGACGGTTGTACATCTGCACATTTCCCAAGCCGATCTGACGTGAAATAGCTGAATAAGCACCAAGCAATAACTGCTGTCCGGTTTGTCCTGCTGCGTAGAATGTACGCTGAACCTGTGTACCACCGAATGAACGGTTGTCCAGCAAACCTCCGTATTCACGTGCAAAAGGAACACCTTGAGCTACACACTGGTCGATGATATTTCCGGAGACTTCCGCCAAACGGTGAACGTTTGCTTCACGTGCACGGTAGTCACCACCTTTGATTGTATCGTAGAACAAGCGGTAAATGGAATCACCGTCATTTTGGTAATTTTTTGCTGCGTTGATACCACCTTGTGCTGCAATGGAGTGCGCACGACGAGGAGAATCCTGGAAACAGAATGCTTTTACATTGTAACCCATTTCTCCAAGAGATGCTGCTGCCGATGCACCTGCCAAACCTGTTCCTACAACAATAATGTCGATTTTCGGTCGGTTATTGGGTGCAACTAAACGCAGGTGGTCTTTGTAGTCGGTCCATTTTTTCGAAATGTGACCTTCTGGTATTTTTGAATCTAGAATAGACATAAAGTACTTTTTTGAATGTTATCTATTTAAATAAATCATCACTGGAATAATCGCGAACGCCAATGGAACAACGATTGCAAAAGCCTGCCCGACAAATCGGATAAGCCCGTTGTATTTTCTGTGGTTTAATCCCAAAGACTGGAATGCGGAACCGAATCCGTGCCACAAGTGGAACATCAATACAAACATGGAAACTACGTATAGAATAACAGCTATCAAAGCCCATTCGTTTGCTTTTCCACCTTGTTCCGTATGACCGAAGAAATTCATAACTACCGTATGCAAATCACGAACACCTTCTGCTTTGTGTAGGTTGGTGTTCATATCGATCAATTCTGTGTCTTCTATTTTTACCAATTCCTGAGATTGACCTGATTCAACGTCCTTTGCAGCTACTTCCAGGTAATTACCGTTGGTAGTCAACGCTGATTGAAGGGTGATTTTACGTGTAACAGGAGCACCTGTCATTGGATCCTGTCCGATTTGCATGTCTGTTGTGTTTTCTACATAATGCAAAGGAACTGTTTCTGCTACTTTTTGTTTCCACCAGAAATTTGCCATGTGCGTAACGATGAACACCAAAATGATCGTACCCAAAATAGCCATGTAACGGGAAGCAGTACTTGAGTTTGTGCCCGGCTTGTTGTAAGCATAGTTCTTCGGACGCGCCTTTTTGTTCTGCACAGCCAGGTACAATCCGATGCAAGCGTGAGCCAAAATAGAGAAGTAAGTCACATAAGCCAGGATCTTGATAAAGATATTGTGGCCCATGAAGTAAGCATACTCATTGAATGCGCGCCGGCCTTCCTCTCCGGTTTTTGTAATTAGCTGCAAATTCCCCAGCAGGTGTCCGACAAGGAAAGTAATTAGAAAAAGCCCGGTGAGCGCCATCCAATACTTCTTTGCTAATGAGGACGTAAATATTCCAGATTTACTCATAGTATTTTTAAAAAATGTTTCAAACGTTACAAATTTAATAGCTAGAACGACCCGCACGAAGGTTTACTCTTATTTAGAACCAATATAGATTATTTTAGAAAAGTGAGAATGAATAGCGTTTGCAGCCAAAAAAAGCGGCCAATTGACCGCTTTTTAAAAAATATAAATCCGCTTTTTAATGACTTGCAACGTCGCTATCAAGGGAAATGCCTTGCTTTTTCAATAACTTGTTTACAAAGATCGCAAAGAAAGCAATGTATGCAAAGCAAATTGCACCCACGATAAATGAAGGTTGGATCTCAATAATGTCTGATAATTTTCCCTGGATCGGTGGGATCAATGCTCCGCCTAAGATCATCATGACCAGGAACCCCGAACCTTGTGCCTGGTATTTTCCCAATCCGGCCAGAGAAAGTGAGAAAATGCAAGACCACATGGTAGAACAGAAAAGTCCGGCGCTTAGGAATGCATAGATGGCAACCGTTCCTGAGGTTGTTAGTCCTGTAAGTACACAAACAAAACCAAGTGTTCCGAAAAGTGCCAGGGAGAAAGCCGGTTTATCATTGGTAACGTAAAATGCTACGATTTGGAATAGCACACACACAATATACCAGTAGAGCATATCGATACGGTATCCTGAAAGTTTGAAAATCCCTAAAATAATTCCAAAGGCAACCAGCGGAACAATGAATCTCAGGATCATCTTTGTTTGTTTTGAAAGATTGAACGCATTGATAGAACCGGACCAGCGCCCGATCATCATACTTCCCCAATACATAGCAATGAACGGTGTTGTTTCGGAAGAAGAGAGTTCACCGAAAGCAGGTTGTTTCAATAATTCGCTCAGGTTACTTCCGATTGCAACTTCCACGCCGACATAAACAAAAATGGCGATCATTCCCAGACTTAGCTGCGGATATTTCATTGCTCCCCAGCCGTTTTCATGCTTTTTAGCCGAGCGGTTGGCGAATAAAATTCCTCCCAAAACTACCAGGATTCCTCCGGAGAGCCAAAGCATACGTTTTTGCTCCAGCGGTGCTTGAATAGTATGAATCTCTTTTTGGATCCGGACTTTTGTTTCTTCCTGTGCAGGTGTAAGGGTCTCAATGGGTTTGTTGTCTTCTCCGATAATCAATTGCTCCAGGTCGCCTTTTAGTTCTGTTAATTGTTTCGCTTCCTCGGAGCGGTAGCTGTTAAAAACAGGTGCGAAACACGCAATCAGTAAACCGGTAACAACCAGCATGGTAACCATTGTTTTCTTGGCTTTTTCACTTTCGGGTATTACAGAATCCATTTTGCCGGCCGGAACTTTCTTTGAAAAACCGAACAATGCGGCCACTCCAAGGAACAAGCAACCTACACAGGCATATAAAATGATTACTTTACTCAGGCTCAGCTTTGAGATCATTTCATCACTGACTGCAGCAGAACTTTCGAAAAGTGCCAGTGAAACCACAACCGGTCCGATCGTTGTTCCGAAACTGTTGATCCCGCCTCCCAAATTGATCCGGTTACTTCCTGTCTTTTCATCTCCAAGTGATATCATAAAAGGGTTTGCTGCCGTTTGTTGCAGGGAGAATCCCAATGCTACAATGAATAAACCGAACAGCATAGCTGCGAAAACGTTCAGGTAAACAGAAACAATCATCATGGCTGCCCCCAAAGCAGAAAAAAGCAATCCGTTGACAATACTTTTTTTGTATCCCCAGGTAGAAACTAAATCCTGTCTGGTCATGGTACTAAAAACAAATAATCCCAATGCCCCGAGGTAATACGCTCCGTAAAAAGCAAAATCAATCAGCTGGCTCTGGAATTGGTCCAGACCAAAATAATGTTTACAAAAAGGAATGAAAATACTGTTTCCCGCTGCAATGAATCCCCAAAAGAAGAAAACAGTCGTTAGGGTGGAAAGTGCTCCGTAGTTTGTTTTTGTAGTTTGCATGGATCGCTTTTTCGATATATGTGGTCGAAAATAACGCAATTTTTTCAATTCCCCCTTCGGAGGGGGATAAAGGGGGAGGATATTTCGAAAACTTTTACGGATTAATTGATATCTGTATGGAAACGGGAGAAATTTAAAGATCTTCCTCCATCAGTTTTTGAACATCCAGGATTAGTTTGTCCACTTCTTTTGGGTTGGTTCCATCGTAATACCCACGAATTCGTTTTTGCGTATCTACTAAAACAAAATAGTTGGTATGAATAAAATCGGAACCGACATCACCCTGATTTTGTGCTTCGGCAGGTTTCAGGACAAAGAAACTTCTCCTGGCAAGTTTATAAAGATCTTTTTTATCTCCGGTCAAAAAATGCCATTGGGTTGGATCTGCTCCATGAGCATCTGCGTAGTTCTTCATTTGTGCAACGGAATCCGTTTCCGGGTCAACCGTAAAACTCAGGATCTTAAACCGGTTATTACCTTTAAACGCGGCTTGTACCCGCTGCATTTCTGCATTCATTACCGGGCAGATCGTTCCGCAGGTTGTAAAGAAATATTCGGCAACGTAGATTTTATCCTCCAGGTCTTTAGATCCGTATGATTTACCGCTTTGATCCGTGAAAGAAAATTCCCGGATTCGGTGACCGAATCCTTTTCTTGCCAGATCTTTATCCACCATCTCCGATTCAACATCTACAGGATTGTAGACCTTCAATGGTTTTTCACCTGGCCTGGTTAAAAAATAAGCAACGATTACACCTGCAACAAAGATCAGAGCAACTATCAGGACGCGCATATTGTTTTTTTACAAAAGTACGTCGGAAAGTCATTCGGAAAACATTAATCCCCGCCTAATTTCAAAGTATATTGAAGCATCACGGTTCTTGGAGGTTCAATTTTCAGAGGGCGCAAAGAATACGTTTTGTTCAAAATGTTGCTGCCAATAAGCGCAAATCGGTGTTTGTCTTTCAACAAGTAAGAAATGCGCGCATCGAAGATCCAGTTGCCGTGACGGGTTCTTTCAAAATAATCCATGTAGTAAATATCCTGAAGGAATTCAATGTCTTTCGTTAGTTTTTCAAAATCTTTGATGATGGCGTCCATATTGACAATCTTGGAAAAATACTTGGCACTTAAACCAATAGAGAATTTTTGAGCAAAAGTGTATTCCATATCAACCTTCACGTTATGTAAAAATCGATACTTTAAAATCTTGGATGATGAATCCAAAGATGTTGTATTATAAGTGAATTTACGGTTTAGTGAATCAATTGCATATAAATAATCGGGAGTCAATGTAGTTGGCACAATGTAAGTATACCCACATAAAAAGGTAAGGTCACTTTTTTTACCTATTGCTACCGTACCGGCTAGGGAAGCGTCGATACCCTTTACTCGGGATTTCCCTGTATTTAAGAACTTAAATCCGGCAGATGAAGACATTGTTTCGGCCGAAGTAATAGGGTTCCAGATTCCAAACATATACTCGATGGTATTTTGATACTCTTGCCAAAACCCGGCAACATCAAAGAAACTCATTACCGGACCTATTTTGAAGCCTTGCTTAATACCGAACTCTGCATTCCAGCTGGTTTCTGCTTTTAACTCAGGGTTAGGGAATACCCCGAAGTTACCAACACCGGTTTTGATATATCGCTCTGTAATCGTTGGAAAGCGGTATCCCTGACCATAAGATGCTCTGAGGAATGTTGCTTTGTGAATTTTGAAATTGGTTCCCGCTCTGAAAATGGGTTTTAAAGCTGTTATGGAATCATTCAATTGGAAATATTCCAAACGTCCGCCCAATGAAATAGTCAATCTTTTCCAAAACTTCTTCTCCGCCTGGGCATATGCAGAAATGTTCAGTAACTGATTGTAAGGTGATCCCGAAGCCCTGTATATATTAGAATAAGAATGAGTGTTTTGTGCAGTAATACCACCAATAAAATCGACCGGAATGATTTGCTTGATGGAGGTTTTATACTGGTAATCTCCATATAGAACTGTCGATTGATTGTCCTGATTGGCGGTTAATTCGTTTACGGTTCTGAATAAACGGGTTCTTAAACTGTGTTTGGATCCCGATTTTGTGGTATAGATAATAAAAGGGTCAATATTGAAAATCAATTGGTTTTGAAGGAATGCAGCCCCCGGATATGCACGATACAGACCTGTGGAATCATCCAGCCATGCAAAAACCATGTTGGATTGGGAAACCATGAAATTACCATTGACTCCATAAACCACCCCTTTGTTTTTAATGGATCTCCTTGAAAGGTTAAAATTAATGCGGCCACGCTTACTGACCATTTGTTTATTGGAGAAATTGGTTATGGTATCTTTCCATACAATCGAATCTGTAATTCTAGCAGGGCCCATATAACCATGATCGTAATTAAAGTTCCCGCCAAAGACTAAATCCCATTGCTTAAACTTGCGTGAATGTAAAAATGTTGCACCCGCAATGATCGGTGCATCATCATACCATTTTGCACCTTGCTCATTTGGAGCACTGTACAATCCCGAATACAAAATAACTTTCGTTAATGGTTTTGCCGTTGGGTAAGCAGTTCGAATATTAATAGACCCCGATAAAGCCGAACTTCCGGAAAGTACGGATGCTGCACCCTTGATCACTTCCACCTGGCTGATATTTTCAACCGGGATAAACCCCCACTCAGGTCTGCCGGCATCTCCGGAAAGCATCGGCATATCATCCACCATGACCGCAACTTTGGAGCCAACTCCGAAGGTAAATCCGCTTCCTCCGCGAATTTGGGGTTCTCCGTCCAGGATATTTAATCCGGGAGTTTGGTCCAGGGCGGTTTCAATGCTTCGGGTATTTTTACTTTCAATTAAACGTGGTTTTAACACTTCCATGGAAACCGTTTGATCTTCCAATGGTTTGTCGAATTTCCCAACTTTTACTTCTACTACATCCAATACGGTAGATATTTCTTCCATCGGAATATCCAGTTCAATCAAACCGTTTTCAGTCACATTGATTTGGATAGTATCTGTATTCATTCCTTCCATCCGGCAGATCAGGTTGTAAACTCCCACCGGCAGTTCTAGTATAAACTGGCCGTTCTCATCCGAATTTGCTCCGTAAAGTTGATTGGTCTTTACAAAGACTGTGGCACCAACAACAGCCTCGCCCTGTAAATCACGGACCTTTCCTGTTATTCTACCTGTTTGAGCAAAAATGAATGAGGACGTTGAAAGTAATAGGATGGAAAGCAAGTACTTCATAAAATGTAGCTTATAAATAGTTAACCACCATCCTGATAGAGAATGGTGGTTACACAACAAAGGTATGAAATATTTATTTCTTAACGATACGGATTGTTTGAAGCCCTTGTTCCTGAGCTAATTGAAGCACATAGATTCCGTTTTCGAAAGAACTAATATCAATCGTATTAGACGTATTGGAAATTTCTCCGCTTAAAACCACTTGTCCTGAAATAGAAACTATCGCGTAAGTTGAATTAGTTTCAATATTTGCTAAAGTTAGTTTACCTGTTGTTGGATTCGGATAAACAGAGATGGTTTCCATTTCAGTTTCTCCCAATCCCAAACACTCGTCCACATTGATAGTATTTGTTGCAGTGTTTGAACATGAAGTTGTTCCGTCCGTGTAAGAATAAGTGATAGTTTCAGTACCAATACCCGCTGTTGCCGGGTTGAAGTTTCCGCCCGTAACTCCTGTTCCGGAATATGTTCCACCCGAAGGTGTTCCACCTGATAGAGCAAATGCAGGATTGTAAACACAAACATCCGTAAAGCTTGCTAAAGCTACGTTAGGTAACCCGTTTACAACTACTGTTACCGTATCTGCATCCGCCGGACAAGATCCAACTGCAGTAATAGTATTGATTACCGAATAGGTTCCCGGGGTACTTGTGGACAGATCAATTTGCCCTGTATTTGAATTAATTGTCAATCCGGAAGTTATAGAAGAGAAAACACCACCGTTTGCTCCGTTACCAAATACGGGTGCCGGATCAGTTGCATCCGCACAATATGCCGACTGTGCATAAGTAAAGGAGGCATCCGGGTTTGAAGTTAAAGTAACGTTTAACTGAGTCATGTCGGGACAAGCTCCGCCAACGTTATAAGTAACCGTATATGTTCCCGGGGTGCTCCCTGCAACATCGATTTCTCCGGTTGAGGTACTTACAAATACCAAACCTGCAGTAGAAGAGAATGTTCCTGTTTCAACAGTTGTAGGAGTTTGGTTTCCGTCAGAAATACATATGGTATTTGATGGATAAGAGAATGTTGCATTTGCTGCAGCATTGATCGTAATAGATGTAGTTTCAGTATCCGGACAAGAACCAGAGGTTGCATTAGTCACTGTATATGTTCCGGGAGTACTTGCCGCTAAATCAATAATACCCGTTGTTGAGTTAATAGATAAACCTGCAGTTGAAGAGAATGTTCCTGCATCAACTACTGTCGGTGTTTGATTACCTGCGTTTGAACAATAAGTAGCCTGAGAATAACTGAATGTTGCATCATCGTAATCATTTACGGTAACTGTAACAGGTACTGAAGTAGTAGAACCCCATTGGTTTGTAACAGTCAACGTCGCAGTGTAAGTTCCGGCAACAGTATATTGGTGAACAGGGTTTGCTATTGTTTCGTTAGGAGTACCATCTCCAAAATTCCAGGAGTAAGAGGTCGGATAGTTGGTAGATGTGCTTGTAAAGGTTACGTTTCCTCCTGTGCAGATTGTTGCAGATGTGTTCGTGAAAGTTGCTTTTGGAACGTAAATCATTTCAATATCGTCAATGATTAATGAATCCTTATCTGATCCTCCCCCCGGAGTTTTATGGGTTGCAAAAGTGGCAAGTACATATGCACCAAGACTTGGAGTGGTAACATAATTGAAAGGAATTGAAACCCTTCTCCAGCCACCACCCGTGTATTCAATATTTTTAATAGCCTTTGCAACGGTATTCGAACCGCTTACGTCGTTCGGATCCTTAAAGTTGTTGACGTTCTTGTGAATTACGAAACTAACTCTGGCTGAGTCATTTTGTGCAGTGTTTGTTGGTTTGTATTTCAACCAAACAACAACTGAATCAGGAGTGTCCGCGAAAGCTTCTGATTTAGCGGTCGATGAATTGTCGGTATAATTATAATTGGATGCATCCGTTGGGGTTGAACTTCCCATATTGATGATACCACAAGTCATATTTCCCTGAGCAATGATTGAACCGATAGGGTTTTTGGCCCAGATTCGTGCAGAGTAAATTCCGGTAGACCCGGGTCTGTGTTGAGTGGTTCGACCCATTGTGGAACTACCAAACAAAAAAGCAACCCCTCCTGTTCCTGATTTGAAACTATTCCAGTTAACAGGTTCGGCATTCTCATTGGTAGACGTTTCCCAGCTTTCAAATCCGCTATTACCTATCTGGGTTTGGGCAGATGCCTGAAGGGTGAGTGTAAGTAATGATAAACTGAGTAATATTTTTCTCATAGTCTGTTGATTTTAAAATTCTTGGTAGAATCTGATTAAATGTTATTAACAAATTTAGCGGATTTATTGAATTGAAATCGATTTTAACAATTTGCGCGGGAAAACACAGCAGGCATATGATGCACGGCATACTAAACGAAATATATTGATCATGACTGCCTGAATTAACAGTTCTTTAAAACAGTAGATGAAACAATGCAGGGCTATTTCTATTACTTTTGAAGCAAACTCGAATAAATGAATAAAAAGCTGTTAGCCGAAATATGTAAAACTCCCGGTGCTCCCGGATATGAAGACCGTGTAAGAAAATTAGTACTGCGTGAAATTGAGTCGCTTTGCGATAAAGTGGAAGTAGACAATATGGGGAATGTTTATGGGATCCGTAAAGGAAAGTCCGAACAATCCGTAATGATCGGAGCTCACATGGACGAAATCGGGTTCATGGTCACTTACATCGATGACAAAGGATTTATCCGTTTCACTACCTTGGGAGGTTTTGATCCGAAGACATTGACGGCTCAGCGTGTGATTATTCATGGAAAAGAAGATGTAATCGGGGTGATGGCATCGAAACCGATTCACGTAATGACACAGGACGAACGCAATAAAGTAGCGAAGCTTTCTGATTATTTTGTGGATACGGGTTTGCCGGCTGAAAAGGTTAAAGAATTGATTTCTATCGGTGATGTAATTACGCGTGAAAGAGAATTCATCGAAATGGGAGAGTGTTTTAACAGCAAATCACTGGATAACCGCCTGGCCGTTTTCATTGCAATTGAAGTACTTAAATTGTTGAAGGGAAAAGAGCTTCCCCACGATGTTTACATGGTTTTCACCGTTCAGGAAGAAGTAGGTATTCGTGGAGCAAACGTAGCCAGCTTGAACATTAAGCCGACTTTTGGTTTCGGATTGGATACAACGATTGCTTTTGATTTACCGGGAGCTGCTGCTCACGAGCAGATCACAAAACTGGGAGAAGGAACTGCTATTAAAATTATGGATGCTTCAACGATTTGTGATTCCAGAATGGTCCGTTACATGAAAGAAGTTGCCGATCGAAATAAAATCAAATGGCAGCCTGAAATCCTGACTGCAGGAGGAACGGATACTGCCGGAATTCAGCGTATGTCTCCCGGAGGATCGATTGCCGGTGCGGTTTCTATTCCGACAAGACATTTGCACCAGGTCATTGAAATGGCTCACAAAAATGATATTCAGGCAAGTATTGATTTACTGGCTTCATGTTTGTTAGAGCTCGATCAGTTTAGCTTAGAATATTAAAAAAATTATAGCTTTCAGCATGAAAAAAATGGTTTTGCTTTCGATCCTTATTACTGCTTGTTCGGTAAACGGATTTTCACAAAAGGAATCGAAAAAAGGTTCGCTGCAGTCGTTTCACGGACGTGCAATCGTTTCATACAACGTGGAGAATTTGTTTGATACCATTGATGATAAAGGAGTCATCGATGAGGAATTCCTTCCAGACGGAAAATTGAAATGGAATTCCGAAAGATATCAGGTGAAACTCGACCATTTGGTGGAGGCCATTACCATGAACCTTCCGGAGAACCCTATTATAATCGGGTTGGTGGAAATTGAAAATAAAGGTGTATTGATGGATTTGAAGAAACATGGTCGTTTAGGGAAAACCAGTTACGAGATCGCTCACAAAGATTCACCGGATGCACGCGGAATTGACTGCGGATTGCTTTACGACAAAAGTGCCTTTAAATTGCTAAAAATGGAAAGCTTAAAAGTTGCGATTGATTCCATTCCCGATTTTAAAACGCGCGATATTTTATATGTCAAAGGCCAATTGGAAGGAGGAAAGATCATCCATTTGTTTGTGAATCACTGGCCATCCCGAAGAGGAGGAGAAAGTTCTGAAATCCGCAGAATCCAGGCTGCAAAAGTTGCTCGTGCAAAAGTCGACCAAATCCTGAAAGCTGATCCGAAAGCAAACATCGTTTTAATGGGAGATTTCAACGATTACTCCGATAATGTTTCTGTAAATGATATCCTGAAAGCAAAAGCTGTTACAGATGCAAATGCGGATTTGGTGGACTTGTTTGAAGATGATCACAAAGCAGGCAAAGGAACACATAATTACAAAGGGGAGTGGGGAGTTTTGGACCATTTTATCATTTCAAAAGCACTTTATAACGGAACTGCCGGTATTGTACTTTCTCCGAATGACGGAAAAATCGTTTACGAAGAAAAATTACTTTTTACCCAGAAAGACGGAAGTAAAAAACCTTCAACAACTTACGGCGGACCAAATTATTACGGTGGTTATTCCGATCACTTGCCAATTCAGCTTATCTTGAAATAAGAGATCAGCCGTGGCTGATCGATAGAAGAAGATACCGTAGGAATAAGAAAAATGACTGAGCTTTGAAATCCTGACCGTAGCGTCAGGGAGCGGAGGAATGCTGTCACGTTATGGATCTGCGCTCCTCAGCGCTCTTCTGCGGGAAATATAAACTGAGCCTGCTAAGGTGTATAACCCCAAAAATAAAATCTAAGTGATCTGTGGGCGACTTTAATCATATTTGTTCTTTAATTTGTATTTTCGGTTTTACATCTAAAATGGCATGAAAACAATTTCCTTCACAACATCGCAATTTGTTACGATCGATTACGAGCTTGCGAGTCCGGTGTACCGGGCAGTTGCTGCCTTTTTGGATGTGATATTCCTGCTTATATACATGGCTATTGCCAGCTACATCATTTCCAGGAACCTGTTCGATGTAAATATGAATGTGGTGCAGGACCGATGGTCGCTGTTAAGTATTTTTTTATTGCGACTGCCTTGGCTGCTCTATTCCCCGGTTATTGAATACCTCACAAACGGCCGGTCACTTGGAAAACTCATTATGGGAATCCGTGTGGTCAAGAGCAACGGTGAAACTGCCGGTCTCAGAGAATACTTTACCCGCTGGATTTTTCGAATAGTAGATATTTGGGTTGGTGGTTTTGGATTCCTGGCTTTGTTGGTTTCCGGAACAACAGAAAAAAGACAGCGCATAGGTGATATTATGGCGGATACCGTGGTGATTAAGGTAAAAGACACACAAATCTACCAATTAAGAGACGTGCTTGCGATCAAAAGTTCTGATAACCATGTTCCAACTTACCCGAATGTTATTCGCTTCTCAGATGAAGATATGTTATTGATCAAGAATACCATTTTGCGTGTACAGCGTTATCCCAATCAGTCGAATAAAGATTTTGCCATTCAATTGGCCGATGAAACAGCGCGCCTGATCGGATTGCCTGAAACACCGCAGAAAAGAATGGAATTCCTTAAAACCGTGTTACAGGATTACGTGGTACTGACACGCTAAAAACAAAATAGAAATGGGTGTGTTATTTGTTGTTCCGACTCCCGTTGGAAACCTGGAAGATATTACGTTAAGAGCAATTCGTTTGCTCAAAGAAGCAGCAATTATTTATTCGGAAGATACCCGTGTGACCAAAAAGTTATTGTCTCATCTGGAAATTACGGGCAAACAGATCATTCCTTTTCATGCACACAATGAGCATAAACAATTGGAACGCTCCGTTCAAACAGTTCGGGAGAACCAATGCACGGTTTTAGTTTCGGATGCAGGAACTCCCGCAATTTCAGATCCAGGATTTTTATTGGTCAGAGCTTGTGTGGAAGCAGGTTTGGAAGTGACTTGCCTGCCTGGTCCAACAGCCTTTGTACCTGCATTGGTGGCAAGTGGTTTTCCGTGTGACCGTTTCGTGTATGAAGGATTCCTTCCGCATAAGAAGGGGAGACAAACCAAGTGGCTTTCTTACAAAGACGAAGAACGTACAATCGTTTTGTATGAATCGCCGCACCGCATCATCAAGGCATTGGAAGAATGTGTCAATTTCCTCGGACCGGAAAGAGAAGTTTGTGTTGCCCGTGAGATTAGCAAACTATTCGAGCAATTCGTTCGCGGAAAAGCAGCAGATGTATTGAAACATTTCCAAACAACACCACCAAAAGGAGAAATCGTACTGCTTATAAAAGGAAACGGGTAAGCTTTCTCAAACCCACCCGTATTATTTCTTTGACTAAAGCATCAATTCTTAGGTCTTAATATCCTGAAGTCCTAAAATCCTGCTGTCTTAAAGTCTTACTGAGTAATAAACCCGAATTGTGATCCCGAAGAAGTATCTTCTCCGTCAAAAGTCATCACCGGAATAGCCAGTTCATTTTCGGCCAGACTTTGGATGAGGTTTGTAGAGAATAACGAGAACATATCCTGATAATGTGTTGCTGCAAGCAGATCTGCATTTACCTCGCGACAATAATCAATCAGGTTTTTCTCAAAACCGGTCGAATCCAGTAAATGAATAGTTGCATCTAATCCCTGGTCTTTCAAATATCCATTTGCGACACGCAGGTTTACCTCAATTTTCTGCATCAATCCTTCATCGGAATAATGCTGTCCAACCAGGTAGATTTTTGAATTGAACACCTGGGCTACACGTGAAGCATAGCGGACAACTTGCACGCTTTCTCTTGCCAGATCAACTGTCATTACAATCGATTTGATCTTATGGAATGAAGTATCCTGCTGAGTCAGTACAATAGGAACATTGCTGTTGGAAATAACGGATAATGCCGGACTTCCGAAAATTTTCTGCCAGATAGAAGTATTGTGTGTTCCCATGATAATTAGCTGAACACCTATAGAGTCTGCAATAATTCCTATATCTCTTAGAACTTTCCCGATTACAACGCGCGTGGAGATTTTCACTTCCGGTGTTTGGTATTTAGCTGCAAGGTCATGTAGATTCTTTTCAGCTGCAATACGTTCCTTTGTGTTCGAAATGATATGCAGTAAAACAATATCACCTTTATTGTATTTGGCCGCATCCAAAGCAAAGACTAATGCGTTTTCGGTTACAGGAGTAAAGTCGATCGGAACCAGGTAGTGGAATGTAGTCGCCATTGTATCAAATTTAAGTTTGATTAAAAATAACATTTTTTCGGCAGACAGGTTCAAAATCGGACAGACGAACATACTTTTTAGGTTAAATTTGCGTATGAAACAAACTGAAGCATTTTTCCTGATAAAAAAGGGAAGCGCAGAAAGTGCTTTCGAATTGAAAAGCCTCAGCCTGCCTGAATTAAAAAACGACCAGGTCCTGATAGAAGTAGAAGCATTCGGATTGAATTATGCGGATGTAATGGCGCGTCTGGGCCTTTACCGGGAAGCACCGCCGATGCCTTGTGTAATTGGTTACGAAGTCGTTGGAATAATCACGGAAGTAGGAGTAAATGGCAACAAAGAGCTTATCGGGAAACGTGTAGTAGCATTTTGCCGGTTTGGAGGATATGCCAAACACGTTATTACGGAAAATTATGCCGTTTCAGTTATTGATGATATGAATGCAGGTGTTGCTTTATCACTGGCCACCCAGTTTGTAACAGCACATTATATGGTCAGCAGATCAGCAAACGTGCAGGCTGGAGAGCGTATTTTGGTCCATGCAGCGGCTGGAGGTGTAGGAACAGCTTTGATCCAGTTGTGTAAATTAAAAGGTGCGCATGTCATTGCAAAGGTCAGTTCCAAAGAAAAAGAAAAACTGGTTAGCAACCTGGGAGCAGATCAAGTTGTTAATTACAAAACCGGTGCTTACAAAGAACAGGTTTTAACCTGTTTAGGATCAGAAAGATTGGACGTGAGTTTCAACCCGGTAGCTGGGGCAACATTCAAAAAAGACTGGGAACTTTTGGGAACAGGCGGAAGGATGGTGTTATTTGGTGGTTCTGAATTATCAAATGGTAAGTGGGGACTTCTTTCAACGCTTAATTTTGTTAGGAAGATGGGTTTTATTGTACCAATTGGGCTTATGATGCGTTCTAAATCCATTCTGGGAATAAACATGCTTAAAGTGGCCGACTTCAAGCCGAAGGTGCTTGCCCGGTGTCTGACTGAAGTAGTGCAAATGGTACAGCAGGGTCAGATTCATCCGGTTGTAGGTGGTGTTTACAAGCAGGGGGAACTGAAAGTGGCCCATCGTTTGCTGGAAGAAGGCAAAACTGTTGGAAAATTAATAATTGTGTGGGATGATAAAGCCAATGAACACTCTTTCTAAAACGGTACTAACGTTTGTTTTGTGTCATCTGCCCTGGCAGGTTCTTATCACAAGTTCAGTTGTGATCTTGAGTGCCTGCATTGAGCATAGAGAGAACGAGAAGAAACCTACCCGGCCAGCTTCGCAGAATAAGGCGGAAGAAAAATACATTACGGATAAGGATTACAAAGTTTTTCGCATTTACGAGGGTGAAGTTCCTTGTGAAGATTGTGACGGTATTCAACAACGCCTGGTTATAAAAGGAGATACTGTGGGGATCTTCAGGTTGACAGAAACCTACAAAAATGCTACTGAAGACGGCGACGCAACACTGGTATGCAGCGGTCAATGGAAGAAGGTCAAAGCAGATGCAAAAGAGATTCTTGTTCTTTCACAAGGTGGAATCGAGGATTCTGTGCGAAGAATGGAATACGAATTTCACCCGAAAGAAATCATCCAGCTTTCACTCGATAAGAACCGGTTTAAGAATACAGCGGCCTATCATTTGAAAATGGTCCGGAAATCAAAGTGAAACAAATTTGATAATACTGTAGGAACGCCATGCATCGCGTCCCTACCAGATATAATTTTTGAAAATGGGATTATTATAATTTAATCCCCAACTCCTTCAATTGTGCTTCATCAATCACCGAAGGTGCATCAATCATCACATCTCTTCCGCTGTTGTTTTTAGGGAATGCAATGTAGTCCCGGATAGAATCCGAACCACCCATCGTTGCTACCAAACGGTCCAAGCCGAATGCCAAACCACCGTGTGGAGGTGCACCGTATTCAAAAGCATTCAATAAGAATCCGAATTGTTCCTGTGCTTGTTCCGGGGTGAATCCCAATAATTCAAACATACGTGATTGAAGCGCTCTGTCGTGGATCCGGATAGAACCACCACCCAATTCAACACCATTCATGGCTAAATCGTAAGCATTTGCCCGTACTTTCCCCGGTTCTGAATCGATCAGATTAAAATCTTCCGGTTTCGGAGAAGTGAACGGATGGTGCATTGCATGGTAACGTCCATTTTCTTCATCCCATTCCAATAATGGGAAATCCAATACCCATAAAGGTTTGAATTCATCCGGCTTGCGCAGTCCAAGTTCTGTACCCATGCGTAAACGCAATTCGTTCATCTGCTTGCGTGTTTTATCCAAATCTCCGCTCAAAACGAAAATAAGATCACCTGCCTTTGCTCCGGCAGCTTCTGCCCAGGATTTTAATGCAGCTTCGTCGTAGAACTTGTCTACCGAACTTTTGTATGTTCCATCGAGGTTGCATTTCACGTAAACCAAACCAAGAGCACCGATCTGAGGACGTTTTACCCAATCAGTGATCTCGTCCAGCTGCTTGCGCGTATATTCGCTGGCTCCCGGAACAGCAATCCCGATAACAGCCTCTGCATTGTCAAATACCTGGAAATTCTTTCCTGCCGAAAGCGCTTTCAGGTCCGTAAATTTCATGTCAAAACGGATGTCGGGCTTATCGGAACCATAAGTAGCCATTGCTTCGGCATAGCTCATTCTCGGGAAATCTCCTTCGAAAGTGATTCCACGAACTGTTCGGAACAAATGCTTGATCAACCCTTCAAACATGTTCAAAATATCTTCCTGTTCCACAAAAGCCATTTCACAGTCAATCTGTGTAAATTCCGGCTGACGGTCGGCACGTAAATCCTCATCGCGGAAACATTTCACGATCTGGTAATATCGGTCAAAACCGGAAACCATCAATAATTGCTTAAAGGTTTGCGGAGATTGAGGCAAGGCATAGAATTCGCCCGGGTTCATCCTGCTCGGAACAACAAAATCACGCGCGCCTTCCGGAGTAGATTTGATCAGATAAGGAGTTTCTACGTCCAAAAATCCTTTTGAATCCAAATATTTACGCGTTTCCAATGCTACATGATTGCGTAAGCGCAATTTCTGCTGTACCGGATTTCTTCTTAAGTCCAGATAACGGTATTGCGCACGTAATTCTTCACCTCCGTCCGTTTCGTCTTCGATGGTGAAAGGAGGCGTTTTAGCAGCATTCAATAAGTTCAGCTCTGAAACCTTAATCTCGATTTCTCCTGTTGGCAGGTTTGCATTTTTGCTGCTTCGCTCGATTACCAAACCTTTTACCTGGATCACGAACTCTCGTCCCAATTTTCTAGCCTGCAGACACAAATCACTATTTTCTTCCAGGTTGAAAGCCAATTGTGTGATTCCATAACGGTCACGTAAATCAACAAAGGTCATTCCTCCAAGATCCCTGCATTTTTGCACCCATCCTGCTAATGTTACTTCCTGTCCGATATGTGTGGCGCGTAATTCGCCGTTTGTGTGTGATCTGTACATGTACTTGAAAATTTAGCGCGATAATAACTATCGGTCGCAAAATTAACGATTGTCAAAGAGCTTTGACGCCGTTCACACGATTTTTTTAAGAAAGTGCGTGCACACAGATCGGAAAACAAGGTTCAAATAATTCAATCAGTTACAAATACTTTGGAGGAGATCCATTGATTTCTGGTCGTCAGGATGTGGATGATCAATACACCGCTTGCTTGTTCCGGAATGTCGAAGCGGAATCCATTTTCCTCGGAAGCAATAATCCGCTCAACAGGGAAAGTGCTTCCTGAAAGGGTTACAAAACTTGCTGTTTGGATAGCTGATGCTTCCAGACCTTCCACAACGATCTGCCGGTTTTTCATATAAACGGTTAGTTCGTTTGCCAGTATATCAGAAACATCCAAATCATTGATACAAGTTGAGAAATCATTGTCGTGATAATAGATCGTATCCAATTCCGAGCAGATTAACCGGGGATAATCAATATCAAAGATCACAACACCCGACAAACCCGGATTGATCGGCCCGAAATTACTTCCTGTTCCGAACTGCCAACTTTCCGGGTAGCCGGAAGGCTTGTCAATACCCTCGAGTCCTATTTTTTGATATTGCTCGGAACCAATTGTAATGGTAGATAGAGAAATGACTCTCACTCTAATTGCTTCACCAAAACCTGTGAAATCATTGAAAACGGAAATAGTATCCTGTAGGTTTACATCAAAATCATACAGCAAGTATTCCATATTGTTCGGCATTCCATTAGTCATTCCCGGTACGAAAAACACTTTGGAAGAAGCTGCTTCATAACGGAAAGCACCGACATACTCCTGGTCCATAAAATCAGGGTGATTACAACGGTGAAGCTCCCGGTAGTTCACGGAATTGATCTGGATCTCAGGACCAGTGATATAGTATCCGTTGGTAGTGTACCATTTGGATCCGATCGAATCGAACAAGTTGGTTTGGCCTATGGATAGGAACGGGATAAAAAACAGGAGTAGTATAGAATAGCGCATATCGAATAGTTTATTTGTTGGTTATCAAGACGAAGAAACTAGATGAAAAGTTGATTCAGGAAAAATGAAGCAGTCACTGTCACCGGTTTTTGGATATGCTTTTGCAAAAAATTAAATTTTAAATCATTGAAAAACAGGAATTTAAAAAATAATTTAAATTTTTTTTGCAAGAGCTGTAACAAAATAAAGCCCCAGGAGGTCATATGTTCGAAAAGCCCGAAGGACTTAACGAATTAGAAAACAATAAAATTTAGAAATATGAGAACTGGTTTATTTATCACATTTATTTTCTTCTTGTTTGGTTACGCAAACGGACAGGAGGAACCGGATACAACTACAATCCGTATGAAGGAGAAGAAAATCCTGATCATCAAGAATGGTGGTGATGCAGATGAAGACAATGATACCATTGATGCCGCACCGGACCATAAAACCCTCAAGCATTTTGAGGCGCATTGGGCGGGAGTTGAGTTTGGACCGACAATCTTGATGAACAGTGCTATGAAAAGCAGCTTCCCGAATGACAAGCAGTGGGAAAATGATCCTGGCAGATCATTTAGCTGGAATTTTAACTTCGCAGAATACAAGTTCAAGATCTACAAGAACTACATCGGGTTGACTACCGGTTTGGGGCTTAACTGGACGCAAATAGGATTAAAGAACAACCTGTTGTTTGCGAATTCCGATTCTCTCTGGACGATTAAAGATACCGTAAACGATTACCAAAAGAACAAACTGCGCGCAGTTTACTTAACTGCTCCGTTAATGGTTGAATTCTGCACGAACGGGGAATCAGACAGAGGATTTTACCTGGCTGCAGGTGTAATCGGGGGAGTTCGTATCGGATCAAGTACCAAACAAGTGATTGAAGAAGATAAGACCAAGGTCCGCACCAAAACAAAAGGAGTTTACGGGTTGAATGCATTCCGTTTGGATGCCGCTGTAAAATTGGGATATAAAGATATCGGGGTGTTTGCAAATTATAACTTACTGCCTCTTTTCGATACCGACAAAACGGTCGGAGTTTACCCACTAACATTTGGTTTAACAGTCAATTTTTAGTGATTTCACATCATAAGTAACAAAGCGGAGAAAGGGAGGTTGATTTTAACCTCCTTTTCTTTTTCTATAAAACCAGTTTCAGACCTTTTTTGCTAACTTTGAGCAAGAACTCTATGAAACGTTTAATATTCTGTCTGGTATTTATAAGTTTTGCCGAATCCCTTCAGGCACAATCGAATTGCTCGTGTGAATCCATGCAGGATTTTATTGTGCAGCGCGATATGGACAGTACAGCGGTTCACAAACCATTCAGTCTTTGGAAATTTGCTAAAAAACTGGAAAAGGATAAAAATCCGAGATGCCAGGCCTTTTCGTTCCAGCTGAAAGCACAGGTTCAGATTAAGAACGGACAGTTTGATGATGCCCAAAAGAGCCTCGGCCGCGAAAAATTCATATTGGACAGCATTCGTTGTAAATCAAGTTCGTATGTGGAGAACAACCTCACACTTGGTGAACTTTTAATGCTCCAGGGAGATTATGCCGGTTCGATCGATGCTTATTCGAAAACAATACGCGTTTTGCAGAGATCAGGAAACAACACCTTGCTTGCCCGGGCCTACTTAGGTCTTTCCGGCAGCTATGGAAGATCCAAAGACAAAGAAAAAGCAAAATACTACGCAAACCTGGCTTATCCTATTGTACGCGTTTTATCGGACAATGAGGCAAAGGTCGATCTGCTGTCCCAGTTATCTTCCAGGTATTACAAATTGTACCAGCTGGAGAAGGACAAATCCTATTTGGATTCGGCATTGAATACGGTTTCCTTTTCATACGTGCTTGCAAAGAAGATCCAGTATTCGGAAAGTTACCTGCAGATCTACAATTTGTTTGAGGATCATGCGTATTACAACCGTAATTTCCGATTGGCCCTTAAATACCTGGATAGTGCCCTGATGCAGACCAATCCGGGATACCACTGGAAGGAACGCGGAGCAATTTATGGAGATATTTCCGATATCTACCTGGAATTGAAACGATACGATAAAGCGTATCAATTCGCTGATTCCAATCTTGTTTACGCACAAAAGATCGGTGATCCGTATGATGTTACGAACGCTCTTGAATTACTTTACAACTGTGCAAAACTCAGCGGGGAATACGAGCGTGCACTGGTTGTCTATGAGGATCTGTCAAAAATGAAAGACAGTGTTCTGAAGATCCAGAACGACCGTACTTACAGTCAGTTAGAAGAGAAGTACCACCGTGTCCGCAAGGAAAAATCGGATGCTGAATACGAACAGGATAAACGGTTGTTGCAGCAACAGCAACAAATCGGACATTTAAAATGGCGCCTGATCCTGGTCGGAAGTATCATTTTTGCATTGCTTGCAGCGTATGTGCTCATGGTTTTCAGACAAAAGTCGATCAAACAGAAGCAAAAAAGACTGGAAATCCAGCAGCGTCTCAACAGGGCAAGAATCAACCCGGATTTTATTTTTAATGCTTTGAACCAACTGCAAAATGCAGAACTCAGTCCAGGAGCAGATTATAAAAAGAAAATCCAGTCGTTCTCCAAATTGCTGAAACAGGTATTGGACAGTACACATGATGATTTTATGACACTGGACCGGGAAATTGAGTTCCTGACTTTCTACCTGACTTTGCAGAGAGACCGCTCTAAGCAGGCTTTTAATTTCTCTTTCGAGGTAGATGAAAATCTGGATCCTTCCAATGTCTGTCTGCCGACCATGATCCTGCAGCCATTTGTTGAAAGTACCGTTCTGGAAGGTTTTTCCAATCTGAACAAAGTGGGAGAGTTAACGATCCGATTCAAATTGAAAGGATTGAATGAATTGGCAATCGTTATCGAAGATAATGGAAAAGGACTCAAAGCAATTGATTCTTCCAGGGCTTCGGAAATTATTAATGATCGTTTGTACCTGTTGAATAAACTCAACAAAACGAGTTCTTCATACCTGATCCGAGAAAGATCAAGCGGAGGTGTTTCCGTAGAAATATTTATCCCGCTCATTACCAAAGCGTACGCAGAGGAACTGAAGAAGGAGGGCTTTTAATTGAGGAGCCAAGACTTATGGAGTCAAGACTGAAAATTGCTTGGACATCCACCTAATTTGTCTTGACTCAATGACTCTAAAAAGTCCTGACTCTGAAAAGTTTAATATCCCAGATTCTCAATCAACTGGTGGTAATAACTCTGCAGTTCTGCCTGTGAACGGATCACGGCTTCATTCCCGGTTGCTTCTTTATAGGCGTTTTTCTGGTATTTATCTACAATGCGTGCTTTTTCACGGTCTCCCCATTGAAAGGAGAAAACCAGGTCTATGAGTTTTTTGATCTCTTCGTCGTAAACAGGAACACCCACTTCGATGCGTTTATCCAGGTTTCGTTCCATCCAGTCAGCAGAAGTGATAAAATGCAGGGGGTTGTCATTGTTCCCGAACACCAGGAAGCGGGTATGTTCCAAAAATCGGTCTACAATACTTAAGATTTCGATGTTTTGGCTCAAGCCTTTAATTCCAGGCACCAGACAGCAAATACCGCGCACCATCATTTTGATCTTGACACCATGTTGAGATGCTTCATACAATTTATCGATGATTTGCTGGTCAACCAGGTTATTGATCTTGATGTGAATGAATGCCGGCAGGCCTTTTTTGGCGTTTTTGGTTTCATTTTCGATCAGCTGCAGATATTTTCTTCGCGCATTAACAGGAGAAACAATCAGCGTTTTAAATTGATAACGGTGCAACGGGTGCTCCATCATATGGAAAACTTCATGCACTTCCTCCGCAATTTTCTTATTAACGGTAATCAAACCCATATCGGTGTAAATCTGGGCCGTTCGTTCGTTGAAGTTTCCCGTGCCGATATAGGTGATCAGCTGTTCTTTCTTGTCGGCGATCCGCTTAATTTGAATCAGTTTGGAGTGGATTTTCAGGTCTTCCGGGCCATGGAGTACTTTTGCACCTTCTTCCCGCATTCTTTCCGACCAAAACAAGTTGTTTTCTTCATCAAAACGGGCCTGCAATTCCAAAACAACCGTTACGTCTTTTCCGTTTCTCATGGCATTTACAAGAGCATTCATGACCTGCGAATTCTTGGCAACCCTGTAAATGTTGATCTTGATGGAAATAACCTTCGGATCGATGGCCGCTTCACGCAGTAAATCTACCACATGGTCAAATCGGTGATAAGGATAATGCAGGAGCACATCCTTTTCAAGAATGACTTTGATCAGGCTATGTTGTTTGTGAAAACTTGGATGATCTACTGCTTTATAAGGAGCATATACAAATGCTTTATTCCCAAAATCGGGGAACTTCATGAAATCCTTAAAATTGTGGTATTTCCCGCCTGCAATAGTGTTTATTCCCAATGTTAAGTTTAGACTTCGGATCAGCATTTCCAGTAAATCCTGCGGCATGCGATGATCATAAACCATACGAACAGGTTCACCTTTTTTGCGTTGCTTGATACTCTTCTCCATTTTTTCGATGAAAGACATCGAAACATCATCGTCCAGGTTCAATTCGGCATCGCGCGTAAACTTGAATGTAAATGCTTCAATAGTGTCAAAAGAAAAGATCGGGAAGATATCCGCCAAATGGAGACGAATAATATCATCTATCAAAATCACCCCTTTTCCTTTTTCGGATTCCAGGATGTAGAACCTGGAAACCAGGTTGGGAATTTCTATGAGTGCAAAACGCGCTTTTCGTTTATAATCCCATTCCATGCGCACTGCCAGGTAGATTGCTTTGTCACGTAGTCTGGGAAACGGCATTTTCTTGTCAATCAATACGGGAACAATGTCGTGGATAACCGAAGAAAAGAAGTAGTTTTTCAGTTCCTCTTTTTGTTTATCGTTTACGGTTATCTCATCGTAATGCCTGATCCCTTTCAGCTTTAATTTGTGGAGAATCGAGGCATAGGCATGTTCGAATTTCCGCTGCTGCTTGATCACCACATTGCGGATTTCTTCATACAATTCCTCGGCCGTTCCTTTGTAACCTTCTACTTTTTGATCGTCGAGCTGAATCATGCGTTTTACGTTCGCGACCCTTACCCGGTAGAATTCATCCAGGTTATTGGAATAGATACCCAAAAAACGCAGTCTTTCCACCAGCGGGACTTCATCGTCCAGTGCTTCCTGCAATACCCGGTCGTTAAAAGCGAGCCAGCTTAATTCGCGGTTGAAATATTTTGCGTTATGCGTTTTTTGTTTTGAAGAACCGGTTTCCAGACTTTTTACCATGGATTTATTATAAAAGCGACAAACTTAACAGGTTGGATTTGATTCTAAGTTAAGAAATTTTTCAGATTTTGTTAAGGCAATAAAAAAGGCAATCCGCCTTGGACTGCCTTTAACTTTTTGCAAGCTGAGAGTTAGTTAAAAATTTAATTTGAACCCTTTGGTTCTTTTATAAATATACTTGAAAAATCTAAATTTTCCAAGGAATTTGTTTTAAAATTTCGAATGCGTGAGTTGATCATCGTGATAAAGTCATCATTTACAAGAGGAATGACTACTGCATCATCTACAATTTGCTGATCGCATTCGACCATAATATCCGTGCGTTTTTTGGGGTCCAGTTCTTTGTTGAGACGAACATACAAATCATCGAATTTGGCATTTCTATACTTAAACGGATTCATAAATTCGGAATTCAGATTGGCATACTTTCCGTAGAAAATGCTCAGGAAGCTCTCTCCGTCCGGATAATCGGCAATCCAACCGGAAACCCAAAGACTGGCTTTACCGGATTTAACATATTCATTGCGTTTTTCGAAATTAACTAATTCAACGGTGGTTACAATTCCGAGATTTTCCTTCAATTGTTTCGAGATTCCTTTTGCCAGCAAATGATTTGCGGCATCTTTGTTACCGCTTACATAAATCACCAGTGCAGGGAATCCATTTCCATTAGCATAACCTGCCCTGGCAAGCAATGCATTTGCCTTATTTACATTAAAGTCTGGTCCTTTTACGCGGTTTGCAGGAAAGAATTCGGTATTTGGGATAAATCCGTTGGAAACCGGGTAACCTTCACCTTGTAAGGTATGGTTCACCAAACTTTCACGATCTATTGCATGGTTGATAGCTTTTCTTACCAGTACGTCCTTTAGAACTGGGTTTTGCTGAGACATACCTAAAAACGTTACCGAGAATGACTGTTTGGAATCTACCTTGTGCTTAACCGTTTTTCCTTCCTGCGCCTCCTGCAGGGAGCCAAGGATATTGTCGACCTCTTCGGTAGGGATCTCCAATACCAGATCAATTTTTCGTTCTCTGAATGCAATCAGTTCACTGCGTTTATTTTTGGTATAGCTCAACTCAATGGCTGCCAGGAACGGAAGCTGGTTACCGAATTGGTCTTTTGCCCAATAATTGGGATTTCTTTTCAACTTCAGGCCTTTATTAGAGAATTCTTCCAGCATAAAAGGTCCCGTTCCGACAGGATGGTTTTTAATATCATCCTTGTAGAAATCGTATGCTTCTTTTGGAAAAATCCCAAAACCGGAATAAGTCAATAATTTATCAAAACCGGCAAAGGCTTCTACCAGGCTAATCTGAACCTTGTAGCGGTCAAGTACTTTAATCCCGGAAACTCCACCCGCTTTAAATTGCGTTTTTGTTGCTTTATTAAATTCGGAAGCACCCACTACACGATCATTGAGCATGAAGCTTATCTCATTTATTTTCAATCCGCTGCATGACATGTCCAGTGTGAACTTAACATCATCGGCAGTCAATTCTCTTCCCTCGCCATCCAGGCATTCATCGGGGTGAAAATAGATTCCTTTTCGAATATTTAATGTGTAAGATTTCCCGTCAGGAGAAACCGTAAAGCTTTCGGCAACCGATGGAATTACTTTTGTTCCGGATGCATCCAGGCGCAGGATCGGGTCAAATATTTGGGATGTAATTCGTTGGATGTAAAGAGTCGTGGCTTGAAGCGGGAGAATTGTTTCGATCTTTTCGGAAGACATGAACCGGAAAGTTCCTCCGTACTTTGCGCCACCTATTGCTTTCAGGTCTTCAACATTCACAGAATCATCCGAGCAGCCGGCAAATCCGACAGCAATCATGGAAATAAGAACGAACTGTTTAAACATAGTAAGCGCGTTGCAGTGTTTTTACAAAAATAACATTTAAAACAAATGTTAGTGGTTTTGAAGGAAATACACCGGAATTTTTGGTCCTTTCCCTCCTAAAAAGGCAAAAGCCCCATAAGAGGAGCTTCAGCATGTTGGTTTAATAAGAGTAGTTTATGTTGGTGTAACATAAGTTGATTCAAATATAGTATTTTTTGATTATACGGTAGCGCTAATTAAAAATATTTTTAGTAACCAACTTTACTTCGAACGCGTTTCAGTGTTTCGCGGGCGATCAATCTAGCTTTGGAAGCCCCTATTTCCAAGGCTTTATCAATCTGAGATTTATCAGCCATCAACGCATCGTATTTTTCCCGTTGTGTTGAAAATTTGGTCAAAATCAATTCTAAAAGTGAATTTTTCGCGTGACCGTACCCGTAATTTCCACCCAAATAGTTTGCTCTCATCGTTTCGATTTCGGAAGGAGAAGCCAGTAACTCGTACAAACGGAAAATATGGCAGGTATCCGGATCTTTCGGTTCTTCCAGTCCTTTGCTGTCTGTAACTATCGACATCACTTGCTTTTTCAGCTGTTTCTCGGGCAGGAAAATATTGATCGTGTTGTTTCGCGATTTACTCATTTTCTCCCCGTCCGTTCCGGGAACAATTTGGGTTGCTTCATTAATCTTAACATCCGGTAATACGAACGTTTCTCCCATTTTGAGATTGAATTTATCAGCAACATCTCTGGATATCTCCAGGTGTTGTTTTTGATCTTTTCCAACCGGAACGATTTCCGCATCGTATAAAAGGATGTCGGCGGCCATTAGGATCGGATAGGTAAACAGCCCGGCATTCACGTCCGATAAGTAATCTGCTTTGTCTTTAAAACTGTGAGCAAGTGTTAAACGCTGGTATGGAAAGAAACACAACAAATGCCACATGAGTTCGGTCACTTCTGCTACATCACTTTGTCTGTAGAAAGTTGTTTTTTCAGGATTCAATCCGCAGGCTAACCAAACAGCAGCTGTGGAATACGTGTTTTCGCGCATCAGCTCTGCATCTTTGATCTGTGTCAGCGTATGCAGGTTTGCGATGAAAAGAAAGGAATCATTCTGCTGATCCTTTGCCATCTCAATTGCAGGTAAGATCGCACCGAGCAAATTCCCCAAATGCGGGGTTCCCGTGCTTTGTATACCTGTAAGAACTCGTGCCATTTAAAATTGTTTTTTGCGAATTTAGGGGTTTCTTTCAGCTAAAGAGAAGGAATTGAATAGAAATTCCAAGAATGAATGTTTTTTTGTAACCGAATTTTGATTCGAAACGTTATTTTTGATCGGTGAAGCAGTTCCTGGGAGTACTAAGTTTATGTTATAAGTTTTACGTAGGGCTGATCTTCGTAATCACTTTGCTGTTCTTCTATCCCTTTATTTTTATAACACTTACCCGTGTTTCCTGGAGAAAATGGAGTTTTCCTATTAATGTGGTCTGGAGCTTTACTGTTCGACTGCTGTGCGGAATTTGGGTGCATCGACTTAGAAGGGTGAAACTACCGAAAGGGCCATATCTGATTGTTTCGAATCACACTTCTTATTTCGATATTTTCATCATGTATTCCATTTTACCGACCCATCGGTTCTTATTCATGGGCAAAAGTGAGATACTCAGTTATCCATTAGTAAAAACCTTTTTCAAGAAACTGAATATCCCCGTTCACCGCAACGATCGAATGAAAGCTGCGAAATCGTTTATCCAGGCAAAGAATGCGGTGCAGGATGGCTGGTCTATCGTTATTTTCCCCGAAGGCGGAATTCCGGATGATAACCTGCCGGAAATGGTGGAGTTTAAATCCGGGGCATTCAAATTGTCCAAGAACGCTCAGATCCCGATTGTTCCCATTACGTTTTTGGATCATTATCACATGTTTTCCGATCCGGACGAGGTTTTGGGATATGCACATCCGGGAGTTTCCCGCATTTACATGCACGATGCCATTTCCGTTGAAAAGCAAAACGAGATGTCAGAAGCTGAATTATCCGATTATGTTTTCAACGTTTTGGCCGGGCCGCTGAGAGAAAGAGGTTTAATGAAGAAGTGATTCGTTCAAATTTTGTAATTTTGCAACATGGAAAAGATTTCAGAAGAAACAATTGATCACATTGCGCATTTGTCAAGACTGCGTTTTGAAGGAGACGATAAAGTCGCTATCCGCCAGGATTTGGATAAAATTATCGGTTTCATGGGTAAATTGTCTGAAATTCCTACGGATGATGTAGAACCGCTGATCTTTATGAGCGACGAAGTAAACGTGCTTCGTGACGATGAGCCGGAAGTAACCATTACACAGGCTGAGGCATTGAAAAACGCCCCGAAGAAAGATTCCGATTATTTCCGTATTCCAAAAGTGTTGGATAAGTAATACGAATTGAGAATGGATCATTGACCAATTGAAAAGATTGGGAATTTTCTTAATCCTTACACTTCGTCATCGCAGCTGCTATTTTCCACTTCTCTGAGCGGTATCTTCTTTCACTTCTTTGTGGCATTTCATGCAAATATTTGCTGAAGGAATTCCGGTGTTTTTTTCGTCAAACTCCGCATTGTGACAAAACTTACAGTCAATTCCGTTCTTTCCTGCATGGATTTCGTGTGAAAATTCAATGGGTTGATCGGGTTTGTAACTTTCGTCAACGGGTAGAATTTCCGGATCAGCTCCGCTCGTGCAACGATTTACTCCCAATCCTATGGTTAGCAAAAGGAATACGAACAAAAAACCGGATTGTTGAAAGTCTCTCATTAGCCTCTTTTTGTTTTTCGTCTGTCGTCTGAGGCAGCTAAAATAACTGCGTTTTCAGGAGTTGAATGCTTTCTTCTGCGTCGTTTTGGGACAGCGGGAATGTTTTCAGCATGCGTAATTCCGGTTTTGTTGATTAAAGTGTCGGCTTTCGGATCATATTTGACGAAAGGAAAGGGAGCTGTATGTTCCTGATTAATCAACCAGGGTTCCGGAATAAATGTTATAGAACCAGAGATCATCGGTATAGGGTAGCAGATAGTGAATTCCGGTTTGTCCTTTTTATATAGAATCGGTTTTTGAATCGAATCTACGCTTGCTTCCAAAGTTGTATCTGCTTCAACCGGCGGGTTAGAGGCCAGCGAATCAGCCTGTTCTATTGCAATGGAAATCGAATCCGGCTCTGTCTGTGCGAAAACAAAATCAACACCCAGGAAATCGGGTCCGAAACAAACTAAAAAGACGACCAGGAACTTTTGCCAGAACGGAATCTCGGAAACCAATAAATCCGGATCAATTTCAATGCGGATGCGTTCGACCTGGTGAATAAAGAAGCGGCCGCAGAGTTTTTCTCCCTTTTTATCCTTCAGGAATTCCTGGATTTCGGAATCCGATTTGGAAGTGAAATCAATCACGCTTTTCCGGCAGGATTGACAAAAACGACCTACGGAATCAGGCTCCATGGAATTCCAGTTTTCGGAACAGGGATTTGTAATTGCAATTTTAGCTTGATTCGGGGCCATATCCGGTTTAAGTATCGTGTTTGATGTTGAAGACGTAAGAAACGATAAAAGATTGCCTTGCTAAATAAAAAATTCCCCGATCTGCTGAACAAACCGGGGAATCTCTTAATATTTTTGATTAAGAACGAATAGCCTTGATACCCGGTAATTCAATTCCTTCCAAATATTCTAACATGGCTCCGCCGCCTGTGGAAACGTAGCTTACTTTGTCTGCCAATCCGAACTGGTTGATTGCAGCAACGGAATCACCACCGCCGATCAGGGAGAATGCACCTTTTTCGGTTGCGCGAACGATTGCTTTGGCAACTTCTGCCGTTCCTTTTTGGAAATTGCTCATTTCAAAAACACCCATCGGGCCGTTCCACAAGATCAGTTTGGAGTTTTCAATGATCTCCGCACAAGCTTTAACAGATTCCGGACCAACGTCCAATCCCATCCATCCGGAAGGAATTTGCCCGATAGGAACCAATTGCGTGCTTGCATTGTTATCGAATTTATCTGCTACGATTGTATCTGTAGGAATGTACAAGTTCACTCCTTTCGCCTTTGCTTTTTCCAGGATCTCGTTTGCTGTTGTCAGGAAATCGTCCTCCACCAAAGAGCTTCCAACGGATCCTCCCTGCGCTTTCACGAAGGTATAGGCCATTCCGCCGCCAACGATCAGGTTGTCTACTTTTTCCAGTAAACGCTCAATGATCGTAATCTTAGAAGAAACTTTCGCTCCGCCTACAATTGCAGTCAGTGGTTTGTCGTCGCTGTTTAATACGCGGTCAACACTTTCGATCTCGGCTTCCAATAAATAACCGAACATTTTATCATTCGGGAAATAGTTGGCAACGACTGTTGTAGAAGCATGGGCGCGATGTGCTGTTCCGAAAGCATCATTTACATAACAGTCTCCGTGTTTTGCCAAATCGGCAGCAAAAGAATCTGTTCCAGCCGTTTCCTGCTTGTAAAAACGCACGTTTTCCAACAACAATACTTCTCCCGGTTTCAGGTTCGAACTCATTTCAAGTGCACTGGAACCAATACAGTCAGAGGCAAACTTTACGTGTTTGCCCAAAAGACTTTCAATTTTTCCTACAATGTGTCTCAACGAGAATTTGTCTTCGGGACCTTCCTTCGGTCTCCCCAGGTGGGACATCAAAACTACGCTTCCGCCGTTTTCCAAAATATGCTTGATAGTTGGCAGAGCCGCGCGAATTCGCGTATCGTCCGTAACTTCCAGCGTTTCTTTGTTCAGAGGAACATTAAAATCTACGCGTACCAATGCACGCTTGTTTTGAAAATCGTAAGTTGCTATTGTTGCCATTAATGGAATCTTAATTTGGGGGCAAAGTTAGGGTAAAGATTGGAAAGAGCAAATTGAAAAATCTTTGATAATTGGATTGAAAATTTTGATTAACTTAATATTAGAAATTGGGATTGAATGGCGAAATTTTATGATATTTCTGACTGGAGCGAACAACTGTGGTGGAACACTGGTGGAACAAGAGATAAGAAAATCTACCTTAATCCAGATGATGAAAATATATACTTTTTTAAGCAATCATTTAATAGGGGGCAAAGGGACTATAAGTATGAATTCTGGTCAGAAATTATTGCTTCTGAAATAGGATTGTATTTTGGCTTTAATATTTTGCCTTATGATATTGCCATTCGAAATCAAATTATTGGTTGCATTTCAAAATCTATGATTAATCAAGCTACTGAAGAATTAATAGAAGGAGGAAAGTATTTGCAAGCATTTGATAGTTCATTTAATCCGTCTAATACAAAGGCAAGAAACAAATATACTTTTAGACTTATTGTGGATGCTTTAGTTACATTTGGTCGTGAGGATATTTTTCCTGAATTTATCGAGATGATAGTGTTTGACGCATTAATTGGTAATAGTGATAGACATCAGGAAAATTGGGCAACCATTAATAATCATAGCATACTATCTAAAACGGCAAGTGAAATAGAAAGAGATTTAGAAAGAGAAAGAGCCGATGAAATTTTCGGTTGGTTTAAGAAATTTGTTTTAAGGAATAGAAAGAGTATTCGCACCGCCCATCTAATGCTACCCAAGAAAACGAGGTTTTCACCAATTTATGACAGTGGTTGTAGTTTTGGAAGAGAGTTGAGTGACTTCCAAATTGTGAAGATGCTAGAAGATAAAAATGAAATAGAAAAATATATTAATAAAGGAAAGGCTGAAATTCATTGGGAAGGGGAAAAAATTAATCATTTTGAGCTTCTGAATCAACTTTGCATGTTGCCAGAATTTAAAACTGATGTTCTTAACACAATAAAACGAATTCTTGAACGGTTTAGTGAGGTTAGAATTGAAGAAATCGTTTTTGGCATTGATAATGAGTTAATGCGTGTTAAAAATCTACATTCATTACCAGAACAAAGGAAGAGATTAATTTTGGAATTGCTAATTTTGAGAATTGAAAAGCTAAAGGAATTGTATTCCGATTTTGTATGAAAGAGGTAGGAAACATATATCTGAGCTGGAGAGAATCTCTTGGAGGCAGACGTTATATCGTTGGTGTTTTAAAAAGAAATGCTACGGAAGGAATTCGTTTTTCCTATTTCATAGAGGAAGTTGAAAGAGCGAGAAAAAATGGGTTTTCTCCGTATACTGAGTTTCCAGATATTGATAAAGAATATACTAAGAATGTACTGGAAGTTTTTGGTCAGCGCATTATGAAGCCAGAACGAGCAGACATTTCGGATTTTTATGATTTTTGGGAGATTGATGCTAAATTTCAGGATGATAAATATTACTTATTAGCTCACACTCAAGGATTGAACCCAGCAGATAATTTTGAGTTTTTAGCAGATTATAACCCACATAGAGATTTTCGATTTTTAACTGATTTGGCTGGGTTGAGTCATATTCGACTTCAAGCTGGTGAGGTTGTACAAGGGGATGTTTTAACATATAAGTTGGAGCCTAATAACTCGTATGATAGATATGCGGTTCAGGTATTCAAAGGAGATAAACAAATAGGTTACATTAAAAAGATACATTCTCAGGTTTTTTACAAACAAGATGGATTCAAATTAATTGTAAAAGCAGTTGAGCAAAATGGTGTAATCAAAAGAATTTTTGTAAAGGTATACGTGGAATGAAGTTAATGGTGAAAACACTTTGTTTAAAAGATTCTCATTATGCCAACAAAAACCACAATCCCATCAAACCAAGCGGTAATTCCCACATAAATTCCAGTCGCAGTTGATAACCTACCATGAAAGGAATTAAATGCCCGATGGCTCCGCAAAGAACGGTAAACGGAAGCAGCCAGTGAAAACCCAATAACCCCGTTTGCAAGCCCAGTGCCACGATCAAAAGTACAAATCCCACATAGCGTGCTTTTTGTGCCCCGATCAATTGTGGAATTGTGGATAGGGATTTAGGGTCGTGCTCCAGGTCCCGGCAGTCGAAGGGTATAATTTGGGCAAAAACAGCAATGAAAGCGAGCGTGGGTATTTCCCAGCCGACTCTTGCCAGATGTTTATCGGAAGCGAAGGGAATGAGGACGATCAATACCCAACTGATCGAGATCAGGATATTTTTAGCAAAAGGAATATGACGGATCCCGTTTCCGATGATGGGAAGCGGAAGAGCATAAAGTGCAACGATGATGGCATTTAATCCGGTCAGGATGAGGAATTCCTTCGTAATAGGAATGTAAAGCATACATGCCAGGCAGGTCAGGAAATTGAGAATGAACCAGGCAATTTGGAAGGAATAGGTATTCTGCATCCAGAGCAGGCGACGGTTAGAACGCACCGTATAATTTAACTGGCGTAAACGAAATAAACGATGAAGCTGGTAGGCACTTACTGTTCCGGAGAAACTCCAGAGCGCAAATAATTCCAGGTGATCCAGTCGGAAATAACTCCCGATTCCATATACAAGACTTGTCACACATAAAGCAACCCAGCTATTTGTATAAATTAATATGCTGAGAGCAGGCCTCATGTTAGTTGCCGATTTTGCTGAAGACTGTTTCTACGGAGATTTCAGAAATGCAGTCACAGGATTTCTTTTCCTTACATTTCTCGCAGTTAGGATCAAAGACAAGTGTGGTTGAATGCTCGCCTAAAGGTTTCCATCTTCCGGGATGAATGGGGATTCTGGGAGAGAACAGCCCAACGGCCCTTACGTTTAAAAAACCGGCAATATGGAGTGGCCCGGTACTGCAAGCCACCAGTGCCGCAGCGTTTTTAATCAGCCAGATCAATTGGTCGATGCTCAGTTTTCCGGTTGAATCGTGGCATTTTTCGTCGTGTGGAATCAAATTGCGGAATTGCAGACCTTCCGATTCCGTACCTGTGAAAACAACTTCGTAACCGTTTCCGATCAACTTGGAAGCTAGCTGGGTATATTTCTCGATCGGCCATTCGCGGGCACTTCCTTGTGATTTTGGATGAAGAACTACGTATTTTTTATCCAAAAGTGTTTGGAATTCCTCCGGGAGCTCTTGTGCTTCAATGGAGAACAGGGAAGTCAGCTTGTTAACCTCTTCAAAGGTTGGGATTTCACGCAGCCCGAATGGACGCAGTAATTCAAAATTCAACTGTGACTCGTGAAGCGGCGATTTTTTGCGGGTGAAATTAGGCCTTACATTGCAGGTGTTCAAATGAAAAAGACGATGGGAAGTTCCGATGCGAGTAGGTACTTTTGCTTTTTTGAACACTTTAGCCAGTTCCTTTTTCGGGAAAACATGGATAACTGCATCGATTCCGAGACTTTCTATCGCGTCAGCTTGTTCTTTTTTCGGTAAAGTGAACAGGTCATCGACTTTTACGATATCATCAATTGCCGAATAATATTTTACAATAGGAGCGGTATAATTCCTACAGATGAAAGTAATGCGGCAAGAGGGAAAATGTTCCTTCAGCCAGGCCGTTATCGGAAGAGTCAGAAGTACGTCGCCTATGCTGTCCACACGGCTGATTGCAATGTGTTTTCCGTTCCAATTCTTATTTTCCTTCACGATTCAGTCTTCTTAGTTCTTTGTACTTTAAAATGTTGGATTGGGCGCTGATTTGGGCAATTTTGAATCCTTTCCAGCCGTCCAGGAACCCTAATTTAATAAAATACATCGCAACAAAACGACCTAAGGCACTAATTGCGGGTTTCAATGGCCCCACCTTCTTACCACGTACATGGAATTTTTTCGCTGTTAGAAGCGAATATTTATCGGCCCTGGCACGATGGTCTTCATAAGAATAATAGGAGTAATGTTCCAGAATACCTTTGAAAACCTTTACTTCGGATGCAGGATGGACCAATTCTTCGTGAACGAATTCACCCGACCAGTAAGAACCTTCTTTCGGGAATAAACGTGGTTTGATATCCGGAAACCAGCCGCTGTGACGAATCCATTTTCCCATGTAGTTTGTCATGCGGTTCACAGAATAAGTTCCGGAGAACCCTTTTTCTTTCTCGGCTTTGATCTCTTTATACAGTTCTTCACTCAAAGCTTCATCTGCATCCAATGAAAGAATGTAATCGGAAGAAACAAGGCTGTTGAGATAGTTTTTACTGGCTGAATACCCTTCCCATGCCCTTTGTTCAAAGCGAACACCATATTTTGCACAGATTTCGGCTGTTCTGTCTGTCGAAAAAGCATCGAGTACAATAATCTCATCTGCCAGGTCACGAACTGACTTCAGACAGCGCTCTATGTTGCGTTCTTCGTTTAAAGTGATGATAACAACCGCAAGCGAATTCATAAGCGTGATTATTTTATACGTAAACGCTGTCCTACACGAATGCGGCTTGGAGAAACACCCGGATTTAAACGGGATAATTGGTTCATCGTTAAACCATGTCGGGAAGCAATTTTGGAAAATGTATCTCCGCTTCGGACGGAATAATACCTTTTGGCAACAACCGGAGGCGTCTGAACGGGAGGAACCGTTTTGATGGTTGCATTCTGAATACTGTCTGCAACGGCTTCCAGGTATTCTTCATTTTCCACCGTTGTACTGACTTTTGTCTGTATCTTCAGCAGCTGATTTACCGTTATCCGGGCTGTTGTCAAATCGTTCCAGTCCATTAACTCCTGGATGGATACGTTGTACTGTGCAGCTATGCTTCCAAGACTTTCTCCGGCTTTAACCTTATGATAAGTATAATTAATGGTTGTGATGACCTTGGTTTTGGGAATATCAATTTTGGTATTCACGGGATTTGAGACCACCAGCTGGTCGTTTTGAGTATCAATCGCAACATCTGTTGGCAATTTATAATTACCCAAACCATAGATACGCTGTTCCAATGCATAAAGAGAATCTTCCAGACTCACCAGCAAACCGATTTTTTGGAGCGGTCCTGTTACACACTGCGGTGGAAATGTGGGTGGAATATAGGAAGTCTTATAAACCGGGTTTAAACCCTGAATATCTTCAACAGACCAGGAAACCAGTTTTTCAATGGTTTGCATGTGGATCCCGCGATTCAAGCAAAGTGTATCCAATTGATAGAAATGCATTTTTGGTTCAGCCGGGAGTAAATTGTGCTCTGCGTGGTAAGTCATCAAATAAGTTGCCGCGATGAAATTCGGAACATATCCCTGAGTTTCACGCGGAAGGTAAGGTCTCACTTCCCAATAGGTTCTTTTTCCTCCTGAGCGGCGAATTGCTTTGTTTACGTTACCCGGTCCCGCATTGTATGCAGCTAATGCCAGGTTCCAGTCACCATAGATATCATACAGTTTTTTCAGGTAACGACAGGCTGCATCTGTTGCTTTTACAGGGTCCATACGTTCATCCATGTATGAATTTTCCTTTAAACCGTATTGCTTGCCGGTTGCATACATGAACTGCCACAAACCAAGTGCCCCGGCTCTGGATTTCACTTGCGGTCTCAAGCCGCTTTCAATAACCGATAAGTATTTCAATTCAAGCGGGAGCCCGTATTCGGAAAGTTTTTCTTCATACAGGTCAAAGTATAAACGACCACGCCCTAAAGCTATACGAACAAAATTCCGACGGTTTTGAGCAAAAAACTTAATAGTTGTCAGCGAAACATTGTTACAGTCGAAACCAAAGGTGGAAACTTCATTCAGTTTTGCCAGTCGTTTGCAGTACTCCTCGTCAGAAAATGAAGGAATGGTTCCTGCCTCATAATCCAGAGCATCAACAATAGAATCGTAATTTGCTCCTTTTGAGAAATCGTCGTAGTAAAGACTTAAGCTTTGGTCAACTATTCGGATAAATACTTCCCCGGTTACTGTATCCTTTACAGGAGGTTTCTGTCTGCGTTGCGCCAGCAAATCGGGCGAATTAAGCAACGTGATAAAAAGCAAAAGAAGTACTGTTCCGAATCGTTTCATAGGCAAAATGGGATTAATTATGAGTGATTTGATCCGCCAAAGAGAAAATAATCTCTTCGTTGAAATCGTCAGCCATAATCTGTAAACTCATTGGTAAACCATTGCTGTGCGTACCCTGAGGAATGGCAATCGCCGGATTTCCCGTTAAGTTAGCGTGCACGGTAAAAATATCTTGTAAATACATTTGGATCGGGTCGTTGATTGATCCGAACTCGAATGCTGTAGAAGGAGTTGTCGGTAAAATCATCAGGTCATACTGACTGAAGATCTCTTTGGTTTTGTTTTTCAAAACACGTCTCACCTTCATTCCTTTGGTGTAATAAGCATCGTAATATCCGTGAGACAGTACGAAAGTTCCGGCCATGATGCGTCTTTTAACTTCCTTTCCGAATCCTTCCGAACGGGAAAGCGTATAGGTTTGTTCAACTCCTTTTGCTTCCGGAGATTGATACCCATAATGGACACCGTCGAATCGGGAAAGATTGGAAGATGCTTCTGCGGTTGTTAATACGTAATAGGTCGGAACCAAATATTCCAGATACGGGAAGCTCACTCCTTCAACGGTATGACCCAAAGCACGCAGGTCCGCAATGGTTTTTTCCATCATGGCGCGAACTTCAGCATCGATACTTTCGTTTTCAAGTGCTTCCTTCAAATAAGCAATTTTCTTTTTCCCGATAGCAGGAATGCCGGTAGAAAAACCAAGCGGTTTGGAAGAACTGGTGGCATCCATCGGATCTTTGCCGGCGATGATTTCCATCACCAAAACAGTGTCTTCCAGGTTGTTTGCAAACGGACCGATCTGATCGAAAGAGGATGCGTAAGCAATTAAACCGTAGCGGCTCACTCTTCCGTAGGTCGGTTTAAATCCGTAAGTTCCGGTAAAAGAAGCCGGCTGCCTGATTGAACCACCGGTATCTGATCCCAATGCAACGGTGCACATTCCGGAAGAGACAGCAACTGCCGAACCTCCGGATGAACCTCCCGGAACATGGGTTGGTCTCAGGTTGTTTTTCACCGGACCGTAAGCAGAAGTTTCATTGGAACTTCCCATGGCAAATTCATCACAATTCAAACGGCCGATGATAACAGCATCTTCCGCCAAAAGCCGTTCTACAACGGTTGCAGAATAAAGCGATTCAAACCCTTTCAGGATTTTGGAACTTGAGCTCACTGCGTGGCCTTTGTAGCAAATGTTATCTTTTAATCCGATAACCATTCCAGCCAATCTGCCTGCTTTCCCGGAAGTTCGTTTTTGATCCACCAATCGAGCCTGTTCCAAAGCGCTTTCTGTAAATACTTCCAAAAAGGCGTTCAGATCTTTATTCTTTTCAATTTGCTCTAAGTAGGAATGCACGATACTCTCCACAGTTTTCCCTGCGGAGAGTGCAACTTTAACTTCCGAAAATGTTTTATACATGTAGAATGGATTGGCTTAAGCTTTAATCTATTTTTTCTCTTCCGTAGTGGATGGAGCGGCTCCTTCTTCGCCTTTGCTAGCGTCTTTGAATTCCTTGATACCTTTTCCAAGACCTTTCATTAATTCAGGAATTTTTTTACCTCCGAATAACAAAAGAACTACTGCAAGAATTAAAATGATTTCTGTTGCACCTAATTTCATAACATACTAATTTGTTGCAAAATTAAGGAAATATAAGTTAAGATGAGTGTTAAAAATGCTGCTGTCGGGGTTTTGATCAAAAAACTTTTTGTTTTGCAGGAAATTCCTGGGTAGTTATTCTTTGATATAGATGAGTTTTTTGCCGGTAAACAAGTTTGCCTCAAGCCTTTCCCATTGCTCATAAGTAGGAGCAAGAATGGCTACTTCCGATCCGTAGCGTGTAATGGTGCTAACCTGTAGAATAGACTGGAACACCGGCTGGTAGTTCAATTCGCTGTGTATGATCGTCATTTTTCCTCCTGCAAAGGTCACAATACTTGGCTCGAAATAGGATCCTTCGTGGAAATTGATCACGTATTTATTTGTATTGATCCTTGTAAAAGTGTTCAAAGAGCCTTCACCGGCAATAACCAATTTGGATTCGATCCCGTAGTAGTAATTTTCTCCCTCTAGTACACAGGGAACGGAATCATTGGCTTTGATCCCGAACAAATAATCTCCTTTTACCTGCAGTTTGGAAGATTCCCGCACCTGTTCCCGCGTAATGCTGGCAATGGCAACGGTGACAATGGAGATGCCTTTTTCATCAATGATATAGGTCACCTGCGAATCACTACTTTTGTATTTTCCAAAGTGAATTTTGTCCGTTGTCAACTGGGCAGTGCTTCCAAATGGAAGCGGATCTGAAAACTGGACGGTTTTTTGGGAAAAACTTAAAAATTGAAGGGAAAGGGTAAAAACAAGAAGAACTTTTTTCATAACTTAATAAGAGAAGTGAAGCTTCGATAAAAGGCAAACGTTAGTGTAGACGAACTAAATGTGATTTATCAATAGCATCTTAATTACAATTTTAAACAAAATTTATGCAAAAACACTGGTTTATCAAACAAACGCCAAGCCCCGACAAAATTCAGACCACAGTTGACGACCTGAAAGTGAGTCCGATTATGGCATCCATCCTTACTCAAAGAGAGCTTACAACACTCCCGCAAATTCGTTCATTTTTCACGCCGCAGTTAAGTGATTTGCACGACCCTTTTTTGATGTTACATATGGACGAAGCGGTTGAAAGGTTACAATCGGCCGTTGAAAAAGGAGAACGGATTGCAATTTTTGGAGATTATGATGTGGATGGAACAACTTCCGTGGCTTTGGTTTACAGTGTTTTAAAAGAGTATGCTTCGGTGGATTTTTACATTCCGGACCGGTATGAAGAAGGATATGGCCTTTCTTACAAAGGAATTGATACGGCGATTGAGAACGGATGCAGTTTATTAATTGCCCTGGATTGCGGAATTAAAGAAGTCGATAAAGTCAGTTATGCAAAGGAAAAAGGCCTGGATATCATTATTTGTGATCATCACACGCCGGGAACAATCATTCCCGATTGTATCGTCCTGGATCCCAAGCAGACTGGTTGCGAATATCCGTTCAAGGAATTATGCGGCTGCGGTGTCGGCTTTAAATTACTTCAAGCCTGGTTCATGAAAACCGGTAAAAATGCAGAGGAATTGTTCGAATATCTGGATTTGGTTGCTATTGCCATCGGAGCGGATATTGTTTCTGTAACTGGTGAAAACCGCATTTTGTGTAAGCACGGGATCCAACGGATGAATGAAAATCCACGTGCGGGAATTGCCGCTTTGGTTGAACAGGCGCAGCGTTCTTTTCCTCTTGACTTGTCGAATGTGGTTTTTACCATTGCACCGCGTATCAATGCGGCGGGTCGTTTGAAAAGTGGTTCAAGGGCGGTTGAATTGCTGCTTTCGGAATCCAAACAAGCAGCGAAACAGATCGCGCTGGAAATTGATGAGTACAATTCGGAAAGAAGAATCCTCGATGCCCAAATAACTCAAGAAGCATTGGCATTGATCTCAGAAGATGCACTTTTCACGGAGAGAAAGTCGACCGTTGTTTTTCAATCCGACTGGCACAAGGGAGTTGTTGGAATTGTTGCGTCACGCTTGATCGAGCATCATTACAGACCAACAATTGTTCTTACCCAGAACAAGGGAGAAGCCACCGGTTCGGCCCGTTCGGTTTCCGGTTTCAATGTTTACGAGGCAATTTCAGCTTGCGAACACCTATTGACTCAGTATGGCGGTCATCAGCATGCGGCCGGATTGACTCTGCCTTTGGAAAATATTACCCTATTCACCGAACATTTTGATGCGTATGTGCAGCAAAACCTTCAACCTTTGGATGAGGTGGAAGATTTGGTTATTGACCTGGAAATTGCAGCCTCTGATTTGTTTCTTGCCGGAGAATCGGTGCACCAGGTACCGAGAATTTACAAAATGCTGGAACAAATGGAGCCTTTTGGTCCGGGAAATGACAAACCGGTTTTCTGCATCAGGAATGCCTATGCGAATAAGCAAAAGGTATTAAAAGAAGCACATTTGAAATTTGATCTGGTGGATCCGATGTCGGGAATTGAACTTTCGGCAATTGGTTTTAATATGGCCGATAAAGCAGATCTGATTGCTTCGGGCTGCGCGTTTGACTGTGCCTTTACCCTGGAAACAAATACCTGGCAAAACCGAACAACTTTACAGATCCAGGTGCGCGATATCCGGGAAACATTGTAAAACATGTAGGCACGCGATTAATCGCGTGCCTACATGTTTTAATATTATAATGGGATGTTTCCGTGTTTTTTCTTCGGTAATGTTTCCGATTTTTTCTCCAGGGATTTAAATGCGGCGATCAAAGTAGCGCGCGTTTCTTCCGGAAGAATTACCGCGTCAACGAACCCTCTTTCAGCCGCGCGGTACGGATTGGCAAACATATCGGCGTATTCCGCTTCTTTTTCTTTCCATTTCGCTTCTTTGTCTTCCGCAGCAGCGATCTCGGATTTGAAAATAATCTCAGCAGCACCTTTTGCACCCATTACCGCAATTTCTGCAGTCGGCCACGCATAGTTCAAATCTGCCCCGATGTTTTTGGAGTTCATTACATCAAATGCACCTCCGTAAGCTTTACGCGTAATTACTGTAATTCTTGGAACGGTAGCTTCTGAGAAAGCGTACAACAATTTCGCACCGTGGGTGATGATCCCTCTCCATTCCTGGTCCGTTCCCGGCAAGAATCCCGGCACGTCTTCCAATACCAAAAGCGGAATGTTGAACGAGTCGCAGAAACGCACGAAACGTGCACCTTTTCGGGAAGAATCAATATCGAGTACTCCGGCCATAGAAGCAGGCTGGTTTGCAACCACGCCAATGGACCTTCCGTCTAAGCGTGCAAATCCAACCACAATGTTAGGTGCAAAATCCGCTTGTACTTCGCGGAAAGTATCGTCGTCGATCAAACAATCAACGATCTCGCGGATATCATAAGGTAAATTTGAATTGTCAGGAACAATGTTCTGGATGCGGCTCAATTTTTCTTTTGCAAACAAAGCAGTTTCGAATTGCGGAGCAAGCTCCATAGCGTTTTGAGGCATGTATGTCAATAGTTCACGAACTTTGCGCAAACATTCCACATCATTTGAAGCCGTGAAGTGAGTTACACCTGATTTTTCAGCATGAGCCTTTGCTCCACCCAGGTCTTCCGAACTAACTTCTTCGTGAGTTACTGTTTTTACAACGTTTGGTCCGGTTACGAACATATACGAAGTATCTTCCACCATGAAAACGAAATCAGTCAGCGCAGGAGAGTAAACTGCTCCACCGGCACAAGGTCCCATGATTACGGAAATTTGAGGAATTGCTCCGGAAGCACGTGTATTGCGGTAGAAAATATCCGCATAACCGGCCAGGGAAACGACACCTTCCTGGATGCGTGCACCTCCCGAATCATTTAACCCGATAACCGGAGCACCATTTTTCATGGCTAAATCCAGTACTTTACAGATTTTCTGAGCATGAGTTTCAGAAAGAGAACCGCCAAGCACCGTGAAATCCTGGGAGAAAACATAAACCACTCTTCCGTGAATCGTACCGAAACCGGTAATTACTCCATCCCCCGGACTTTTCGTTTTGTCCAGTCCGAATGACGTAGCGCGGTGTTCCACAAGCATCCCGATTTCCTGGAATGATCCTTCATCCATCAATAAGGTTACTCGTTCTCTTGCGCTTAGTTTTCCCTGTGCATGTTGTTTATCGATTCGTACCTGACCACCGCCTAATTGTGCGGCTTCACGTTTTTGAATCAGTTCAGCATTCTTTTCTTTCATGAAAAAAGGTTTGTGGGCACCAAAGATACACTTTCAGCTTAAAAATCATGATACCGATTTAAAACGGGTATTTTTTTCTTTCATGAAAAGTGATATCTTTCAGAAAAAAGATTCAGTATGCGTACTCTCCAGCTCGCTTTTTTATTATTCCTGGCATTTTTACCTTATTCCTGCAAAAAAGACAGTGACCGCAGAATCCGGAAATTCCATCGGCAGGAGGTGGGTTCTTCTGCTAACGATATTCTTTCGGATAAAAAGTATAAGTCTATCACGATCGAAATTATTTACATGACCGGATTTAAACCCACCGATCAGGCAATTGAGAACCTGAAACAATTAGTTAACAGCACCTGCAATAAGCCGGATGGGATTAGTGTGGTTTTTAAGGAAATTCCTGCACAGGGCAAAAGTGCGTATTCGATCGATGATGTAAAGACAATCGAAGATGACCACAGAGAAGAATTTACGTATCGAAAGGACCTGGCAACCTGTTTTATCTTTCTGGATGGTCCGTCGAATGAGAACCAGGGTCCGGCTATGGTTTTGGGTCAGGCTTATTTCAACACTTCCATGGTGATTTATGAAAAATCATTGAAAGACAACTCCGGTGGTTTTGGTGAACCTGAATTGTACAAGCTGGAAACTACGGTTATCAATCATGAATTCGGTCATATTCTGGGCTTGGT
The DNA here is from genome assembly GCA_966248825.1 of uncultured Fluviicola sp. Taxonomy (GTDB): domain Bacteria; phylum Bacteroidota; class Bacteroidia; order Flavobacteriales_D; family Crocinitomicaceae; genus Fluviicola. Next base: position 62,568 of record CBINBC010000001.1, on the reverse strand, counting down.
AAATTTAGGTTCAGCTATGTACAGTTCCCACCAGGATGCAGAGCACGGCGCTCATTGCGATAATACAAATTGCCTGATGTATTGGGAAGTTGAGACCGGAAATGTCTTCGATAACCTGATCGGAAATTCACCTATCCCAACCTTCGACCAGAACTGCAAAAGAGACTTAGCCGAAAATGGCGGGAGATAAATTATGTTTTTTTAAAGTTCTTTTTTGCTCGTTTTTTGTAATTTGTGACTGGCTGCTGCTGCAGCTTCCTCGATTTGCCTGATTGGATAACCGAAACCAATTAGCAGCTTATCATGAAAAGAGGAAACAGGATTTTATCAACTATTTTGATCCCGGTGATGCTTTTGCAATCTTGCATTGTATCTGCACCGAAGTATACGCATGTGGAACAAGTTATGGAACTCAAAACAGGCATGACCCTGGATTCGGTAAATAGCAAACTGGGAATAAAACCTTATGATATCCACGTATATGATTCTACCGGATACCATTCATATATTTATAAATACCGTACAACTGATCGTAAAACAATTCCTTTCAGATTGAAGGAAACCAATGGGAAAGAAAAGATCGGGAAGTATATGGATTTGGTCGCTTATTTCGATTCTACCGATGTTGCTTACCGGTTTGAGTCGCGGTCAACCGATTCGCAGGTAACCCAAAAGAAATTCAATGTGAACACGATTGTAACAATTGTGACTGTGATTGTACCTGCATTGTTGGTTTATTTGGGGATTCAGAAAACAACTAAGTAAATGCGCTGTCCCCGGTAAGGTGATTTTTGTCTCTTTTCTGCCTTGAAACAGGTGATTTTTGTCATCTATTTCGCGGACCGTTTTAACTTTACTTTTGTTTACGGTGATTTGCGAGTTGTTTATATCGATTCTAAATTAGATGTCTGACAGTTTTGTGACAAAACTTATCAATCCAAGAGCCAATTTTGCACGTAAGTAGGGAAACTCTGCACAAGTGATAAAACAACTACATACAATCGCATTTACGCACAGAAATTTGGAAGTCTCCAAAATCGGAGCTTTACATATTGAGCAGGATTCTGTTCAGTTGCGTTTTCAGTCACTTAAGGAAAGGTTACATATTGATGAGGTTATGTTCTTATCGACATGCAACCGCGTTGAGTACTTCCTGGTAACCAATGAAACGGTTTCTCCGGAATTTTTGCACGATTTCTTTTCGGCACTTTATCCGGAATTCGATGAGGAAAAAGTAAGCTTCTTCGCGGATAAAGCGGTTGTATATGCAAAGATGGAATCCGTGAATCATGCACTTCGCGTTGCAGCTTCTATTGATTCTTTGGTGATCGGGGAGCGCGAGATCATTACACAAGTGCGACAGGCCTATGAGCAGTCGCGTGATTTGGGTCTTTCAGGTGATACACTGCGCATTTTGTTCCGTCATACGATCGAAACGGCAAAACGTGTTTATACCGAAACAAAAATCTCCTTAAAGCCGGTTTCCGTAGTTTCTATCGCTTACCAGCGTTTGGTAGGTATGGATGCTCCGAAAGATGCGCGTGTTTTGGCTATCGGTGCGGGTGTTACCAATACGGCAATGCTTCGTTTCCTGAAGAAACATGGGATGAGCAATTTTGTCATCTTCAACAGAACCCTTGAAAAAGCATCAGTTTTGGCTGAAGAATTGGGTGGTTCAGCTTATCCGCTAAGTGAATTGGAAAATTATTCGGAAGGTTTCGATATTTTGGTTTCTTGCACAGGTTCTGAAGATGTTATTGTTGATGAGCGGCTTTACACCAAATTGCTGAATGGCGAAACAAACCCTAAAATCACTGTCGACCTTGCTTTACCGAATGATATAGCACCGGAAGTCCACAGTAATTTCCCGACAAGAACTATTTCTATTGAAGTGCTTCAGCGTATTTCAGACAGCCACCTGCAGGAACGCTCACAGGAAGTAATCCATGTAGAGCAGATTTTGGAAGAAGCAAATAACGAATTCCGCAACATCGCGAAAATGCGGGCGATAGAAGTTGCTATGAGACCTGTTCCGCAAATGGTCAAAGAAATCCGCGCCACAGCTTTCAATGAGATCTTTAAGAATGAGTTGGACCAACTGGACCCTTCTTCCAAAGAGATCTTAGAAAAAGTAGTCGGTTATATGGAGAAAAAATACATGAGCATGCCAATGATTATGGCTAAGGAAATCATGTTTAAATCGTAATTTTACTTCATGATAAAAATTCGTATCGGTTCGCGCGGAAGTGATTTGGCACTTTGGCAGGCCAATCATGTAAAAGCGCAGTTGGAAGCTCTTGGAGCGGAAGTAACGATCACCATTATTAAGACACAGGGAGATGAAATCCAGCATTTAAGTTTTGATAAACTGGAAGGCAAGGGTTTTTTCACTAAGGAAATCGAACACGCCTTGCTTCAGAATACAATAGACCTGGCTGTACATTCTCATAAAGATTTGGAAACAAATCCGCCAACAGGCTTAATCATAGCTGCGGTTTCTGAAAGAGAAAACCCCGCTGATGTATTGTTGGTCCACCCGAAAGCTTTCGACGAAAATGCATTTTGGAACCTAAAGAGCGGAGCAGTTGTGGGAACATCTTCTGCCCGCAGAAAATCCCAATTGATTGGTTTTCGATCTGACGTTCAGATAAAGGACCTTCGCGGAAATGTCCCGACACGACTTCAAAAGCTGGTGGACGGTGAATACGATGCCATCTTGTTGGCAAAAGCCGGTTTGGACCGCCTGAAGCTTGACCTGAAAGGGATGCATGAAGTGGTGTTAGATCCGGAACAATTTATTCCTGCCCCGGCTCAGGGAGTTTTAGCACTGCAAATCCGTGAGAATGATCACGAACTGAATAATTTCATGCAGGCCATGAACCACGAAGATATTCAATCGCAAATTGCTTTGGAAAGAACTGTTTTGAATCGTTTGCAGGGCGGATGCCAGCTTCCCCTGGGCGCTTACTGCCCGGAGGAGGGACGATTATTGGTTGCCTTTGCTCATGAATGGGAGCAGGGTGCACAGTGGTTCGAATTTGAAGGTCCGCACGACCTGGATATGGTGGATGTAGTACTGGAAGCTTTACTGGCCGAAGAAGATGAAGATCAGGAGTATATTTCTTAGTTCAGAAAGCGATTCCTCTCTTCCTATTGTTGATTTTTGCCGGGAGAATGATCTTCTGTTACTGCGTAAATCATTTATTTCGTTCCGTAAAATCCCTTTTGATATTCCAGGAGGTTGGAATGTTGTTTTTTTCTCATCACCGCGATCATTCGACTTTTTCATCTCCAAAGAATTTAAGCCGGAAGCAGGTCAACAAATAGCCTGTATTGGTTTGGAAACCAAAAAACATATCGAAAATTCAGGGTATGAAGTTTCTTTTTTCGGTGAGAATGCCGGAAATCCTAAGGAAGTTGCTATTGAGTTTAGGGACTGGCTGGGAGATCGAACAGCTGTTTTTCCGCAATCGACGAAATCGAATAAGACGATTGAATCGGAACTTCCCGCAACGCAAAGAATTCCCTTGCTGGTTTATGATACGATCCCGGATCCGGTGCCGTTTTTGAATGCTTTTTCTGTATATATATTTACGAGTCCTTCTAATTACAAAAGCTTTGTTTCTTTGAATACCATTCCGGAAGATGCTAAAGTGATTGCCTGGGGCCATTCAACTGCAGAAATGATGATGGACGATGATTCACCCGTACATTTTATCCTTGATACCTCCACTTATTTTGAGCTTCTGGATGTTCTCCGAAGAATTATCTGATATAAATTAGTTTTTTTTAACGAAAAGCCCTAATTTTTAGTTATGTTTTAAAACCGATCGCTTCTAAAGTTGATTAACTTTGTTGTAGGTTGTGATAGAACAACTGAGTGCCAAATTGAAATATTCAAAAAGTAATACTCACTAAATTCTATTCTATGGAAACGACTAATGAAAGTTATGAATTCCGAGTTTATCCTGATGAAAAATCGCCTAAACTATTCAAGTCTCCTCTACTAGAGGTTTTAACAAAAACAAAGCTTTGGATTATTGTTGTATTGTATAGCGCAGTAGCTGCTGTTTGGCTTTGGATGTACATGTATTATTTTCAAGGAACAGTAATCAATATGATTTTATTGTTTTTCCTTGGGTTTTTTGCATGGACATTCGGAGAGTACACACTTCATCGTTTTGTGTATCATAAGCTGAAAGATGCGTCTTATGATTCCGGAATACAGTACATGTTCCACGGAATTCACCATCAGTATCCGAGTGACGATGACCGCATCATCTTGCCCCCGGTTCCGGGTCTGTTGATCGCCAGTGCGTTTTTAGGAGTTTTTTACCTCCTGATGGGAAGTGCCGCGTTCACCTTCGGAGCGGGATTCCTGATCGGCTACCTGGTTTATATCAGCATTCACTGGATGGTGCACAGCAAGCCGGTACCTGCGCGATTTAATTTTTGGTGGAGACATCACAATATTCACCATTACCAGCAGCACGACAGGGCTTTTGGAGTTTCAACGCCGATTTGGGACATCGTTTTCAGAACAATGCCTGAAAAAGGACGGAAAACAATTACAATCCTAAAGAAATAGGGAATTAACCACATAGGTACATAGCACACATAGGGAATAGCTTTTTATTATTGTAGTCTATCATGCAATAAATAAAACCTAAGTGACCTATGTTTCTATGTGGTTCAAAATTACTTTTGGATCAGGATTAAACTGTGACGAACAGCATCGAAATGATTGTAAATAAGAATGGTGTGAGGTTTTTCTGTTGTACCGTTTTCGATTAAATAGTTTGCCTGCCCATTCAGTATGCGAACGGCCAAATAACTTGCAAACGCGCTTACGGTGCGGTATTCACCAACAGATTTCTTAAAATAAACTTTGGGTTTATCACCAAATAATCGCTCTACCTGTTCATACCAGGAATCGGTAGTAACATCGCCGTTGTTACCCAAGAGCAAACAATCGATGTCTTCAACCGTGAGGTTTTGTTCGTCCAGGAAACTTTGCAAAAATTCCCCGATCTCATTTTCAAAAAGGTGAGATGACTGCTTAAATGCTTTGAATTCCGCAAGGCTGTTCTCCGGATTGTTGCTCAGATAGAATTGGGTAGACCCCTCTCCGCAGTAAGAACCCTTGGTTCCTGAACTCAAAAGCCCTTCATTGGAAACCAATTCTTTCTTGAAGCGTTCTCCCAAACGGTCAATATTATAGTTGTAATCGGAGATTTCTTCGACAGCTCCCACTAACAGGTTTTTTTCTTCGCCATGATATTCATCGAAGTATAGGGAAGCATCCAGCAGGGCGGACTCAAAAGCTAGGGAACCATTGACATGTGTCATATTGTAACCCTGGTTCTCCGATAGAAGTGCAACCTGCCCGGCTAATGCATTAGGCGTACTTTGTACAAAATTGGTAGGGGTTAAGGTTCCTTCGTTGTATTCGACAATTTGATTTAAAAACTTGATACAATCTTCCAGTCCGCCATTTGCTGTACCGAAAATGATTCCGTCCGGTTTTGGATTCCTTCCCAGTAAAGGGAGTGAAACGCCGATTCCCATACGCACGGCTTTACCCATTCTTCTAAGCTGAGCATTTGGAATTAAATCCTGGTAAGAAGGTTCGACAGCTTTGTATATGTATTCGTTCATCACTTGCCATTCTCCGTTCTCGAAGGACAGATCATGTGTTTTTTGAGGAGAAATAGCGTAGAGGTCTTTTATATACATACTGAAAAGATTAGAGAAGTGCAATTTCCTCCAAACCCAAATGAATTGGAAAGAACGTGCCTAATATCAACTTCCGGTGTATACTTCAAAGCAGGCCGGAACGGAAATTCCGAAATGGGATCTTGTACGCGAAGACTAGGATATACTTCCCGGTTCTGAATGGAAAGAATGCTGTAGATTGCTTCCAGAACACCTGCTGCCGCAAGCGTATGTCCAACATAAGATTTAGTTGAACTAAAAGGAGGAACCATATCAAAAAGCTTCGAAAAAGCAAAGGATTCCGTCACATCGTTATTAGGAGTCCCTGTTCCATGAGCATTGATGTACTGGATATCTTCCGGTTTCAGCCCAGCACGTTTAAGAGCTAATTCCATGGCCATTCTGGGTCCTCTCGCATCGTCGGAAGTGGCTGAAGGGTGAAAAGCGTCATTACAAATGCCGAATCCTGAGAATGTAGCCTGGATCTTTGAGGTGTCGGAAACATCTGCTCTGCGCTCCAGAACAACATACCCTGCAGCTTCTCCAAGGCTCAATCCTTCCCGATTGGCATCAAAAGGCTTACAGGGTTCTTCGCTCAAAATTCGAAGTGAGTTAAATCCGTTTACGGTGAACTTTGCCAGGCAGTCGCTTCCACCTGCAATTACGCGGTCTACTTTACCCGTTTCCAGTAAGCGTGCTCCGAGAGCAATAGCATTGGCAGAAGAAGAACAAGCAGTATTCACTACATCTGTGATTCCCTTCATTCCATACAAACGTACAATCTGTAAAGCATGGTCCGAACCTTCGTAATGCTTTACGTACTCGGATGGTGCGCCCTGCATATTTGCATCGTGGTACAGATCGTCCGTATAACACATCCCACCGACTGTGCTTGAACTGATAAAAGCAGTACGCGTGGATGCGATATCCTCCGCACTCAACCGGGCATTTGCAACCGCCTCGCGAAAGGCTTTTATTGCTATGAGCGTTGTGCGTGTAAATCCATGCCCCTTTTCAAGGGCCAATTCTTCCAGCAGTGATTCATCACTTTGGTCGATTTCACCGAATACCAATGAATCCGAATAATGGGATTTGAAATGTTTGGCTTTTTTGATTCCTGAAATTTCATGTTTCAGGGAATGAAGATTTTCAGCAATTGTCAATCCAATTGAACTGATTGCACCCATTCCTGTTACAACAATTTCAGTCATAGATCTATTTTGTTCTATTCGCAATAATGTAATCTACGATTGTATTTACGTCAACCAAAATTTGTCTACCCTCAGTTGGATTTTTGATCTTGATCCCGTACTCACGGTCCAACAAAACGATCAATTCCACAGAATCAATAGAATCTAAACCCAGTTCTTCCCCGAATAAAGGAACATCATTCTGAATGTCTGCAGGAGTTAAATCCAACAGGTTCAAATACTTGATTAAATGTTCTTTGAACTCAACGATTAATTCTTCTCTGTTTGTAGTCATATTTTAAATATAATTTTGAATTCTCAACTTGATGAATATCAAGATCTGACAAATTACTGTGAACAAAAATAAGAAAGTTATAGTACCAATTAATTCACTCCACGCACCATTTTTCAAGAAAAGCGTATAATAACCTTCCAAACACCATTTCAAAGGTGAGATATTTCCGATTGCCTGCATGTAATCCGGCATGACGAAATTGGGGACCCAAATTCCGCCTATGGCTGCAAAAATAATAATTGAAATAGCCCCGAATCCATTGGCTTGTTCCTGGGTTTTAGCATAAGTACCTACCAAAACCGCATAGGAGATAGCTGAAAGGGCGGAAAGAAGCGTTACGACCAGGAACGGTAAAAAAGCATTCGGCATGGCAAGCTGTGGAAGTCCGATGTGCGGGAAGATGTAAATTCCCATCAGGAAAAGCAATAGTAGCTGTGACAATGCAACGAACAGGTAAACAAGGAATTTGGAGACCAGTGTCAATGCAAATCCTTTAGGAATGGTTTGTAATCTTAAAAAACTTCCCGACAGACGCTCTTTCACAATATTCCCTCCTAATGAAATGACCATGAAGAACATGGCAAAAATAGACCATGCGGGGACATTGTGCTGGCTCGAATTCGGGATAAGTTCCGCTACATCACTCAAGCTTGCATTCGCAATTTTTAATTTTGTTTCGCGATTTATAATTGCCTGCCGGATGTTGGAAGGAATGGAGTCATATCCCATTTCCTGGAATAGTTTCCCCACCATTTCTTCGTTTTCAATGCCGTTTGTGATAGCCTGAATCCCGTTGTTTACGGAAATCCGGAAATTCTCCTGTACAACCGGATCAAAGTAGATTGCGATTTCCTGTTTTTTGGGTGTTATTTTAGGGGCGTTTTCAATAACACCCATTTGTTCCAGCATCAATTTGGATATGTTGTCCGCATTGCTGGCAAGCCGTTCGCTAAAATTGGAAGGAATGTAAATCCCCAGCATGGCATCTTCGTCGATAGTTGTGCGCTTTACCGCACTTTCAGAAAGCTTGTTGTTTTGTTTGATGTCAAAACTCCCGGAGTAAACCAGCGCTTTTACCAGGGAATCACCCAGTGGGCCATTGTCCCGATTGGAGATCAGAACCGTTAATTTGTTTTCATTGACGATCTGAAAGGCACTGTTTTGTACGATCGTGATGATAAAAACCAGCAGTAGAGGCATCAGGTACATCAGCAGCAATCCCACTTTATCGTGTAGGACCAGCAGGATCTCTTTCCATATGGATGCCTTTAATTTTCTCATCAATCGCGTAATAATGTTCCGGTTAATTTTAAAATTAATTCTTCCAGGTTGCCAACCGCATGTGCACGAAGCAGGTTCGTTAGTGTTTCGCTCGCAATGATCTTTCCGTGATCGATTAAAATAATCTGGTTGCAAAATTCCTCAGCTTCTTTTAAATGGTGGGAAGTGTAGATAATTGTTGTTCCCTGCTTGTTCAATTCCTGCAGCAGGTTCATAATGGCAATTTTACTTTGAACATCTACGCCCACAGTCGGTTCGTCCAAAAACAGCACAGAAGGATTGTGCAGCAGCGAAATGATAAGGTTCAGTCTGCGCTTCATACCTCCTGAAAAAGTAGAGACTTTTTGGTTTTTCACATGAAAAAGCCCCACTTTTTGCAATAATTCATCGATTTTTTGCTCTAAATCTTCTTTTTTCAGATTATAGAGATTCCCAAAATAGGATAGATTTTGTTTCGCCGTCAATTCCGGAAAGAAGGAAAAGTCTTGCGGAACAAAACCCAGTTTGCTTCGGATTTCCCGAGGACTTTTTTCGCCGTCCAAATGATAAACCACCGAACCGAGCGTTGGTTCCAAAATACTGCAGAGAATGGAAATGAGTGTTGTTTTCCCGGCACCGTTCGGTCCGAAAATTCCTACGATCTCTCCTTTTGCAACGGTAAAATCAATGCCTGCTAAACTTGGAACGGCGTTTTTACCATAGGATTTGTAAACCTTTGAAACATGCAAAAGAGTCTCCGGCATTTCATTAGAATTTAATTCTTGACAGTTCCTGGAAGGCTTGTTTTTCTACTGCACTGATCTCAACTAATAAATCGGCACAGGCGTCAAAGTCTTTTTGTTCGGTTAAACGTCCTTTGTAGATACCGGACATCTGCAACGCGCTGTCTCTCCATAAATCACCGGCCTTGGTCATGGTTTCGGAAACTTTAGCCAATTGTTCATTTTGCATAATAACAGCGGCTTCTTCGAGGAATGCGGCGTAAAGGAATCGAAATCCACCACCACCGGTGCCAATTTCTTCCTGCATGCGGACTATTTGCCCCAAATAAAGCCCAGCCTGACGTGGTCCCAGTTTCTCTCTCCAGGTACGGATTTTCTTGGATGTATGAATGATTCCTTTGACTCCGGCAACTCCACCCGGAATTTTCAGCATATCTCTGCAGTTGCGTTTAATGCCCTTTTCAATTCCTCTTCGAACTTGTTCCTGGGTGATATTCCCGATTTCAACCGGGTAATAAATATGTCCTTTCGGAGCGAGAGCACCTTTTGCGAAACGCACGCGCTCCAATTCTTCTGTGCTTAAAGAAGTGGTTACTTCCATTACCGGATCACTTACCAAATAACGGTCACCTTCCTTTCCAAAAACGATGAGGTTGTGAGCATTGAAGTGAAAACGATATTCTTTCGGGAAATAAGGAAGGTGGAAAACACCAACCTGGCAGCCAACCTGTATTCCCTGTGCGATCTTTTCATCCAGGAAACGGGTTGCTTCCTTCGGGTCCTTGAATTTCCTGCGTTCAACTTTGACGTCCAGTGCTTTACAAGTGCGTTTGAAAATAGCTCCCGGCATCGTACGGAACGAAATTGCAGGTCCGTTGTTTACTTTCATAAACGGAATGTGGATATAGAATAATCCCGAACCCATGCCAAAAGCCAGCGGCTCAGTCATAAAGTCCACCCCATGATGCTGTAATAAGCTCATGGTTACGCCATTTTCACAATGGGCAGTCTGGTGATGAATAAATTCTGACACTAAGCTTTAAAGTTTTTGAGTTCATCAACGGAAATTTCAAAAGCATCTGCATAGCGTTTCAAAGTGCCGTCGCTCAAATTTTTGAACCCGTTTGGTTTTAAATGTCTTTTGATACGGAATTTCCAAATGCCTGTATAGCCTGATAATACAGTGAAATCCATCAATTTTTCTTCCATGAAGTAAAGAATCGGACTTGCCAAGCCTTTTTTGATTTGTTCCCGCGCATCCAGCGTTCTTCGTTCAATTTCTTTCCAGGCTTCATCCAGTGCAACCTTTTTAGCTTCCCAGCCTGTGCTTAATTCGGTATCGTAATGACCGTCTTCGTTCTTCACATAACAAACTTCTCTTGTAAAATTTTCAAGAGCACTTTTATCTTGAGGAACTTCAGACTTTTTCATTTAACACACTGTTAAGTAAGCAAATACGTATGAGAATCTCGAGCTTTCGGGAACAGCAAGCAAGATGGTGTCCCCAGCTTTCAATTTTCCGCTGTTAAATAATTCATCTACCATTAAATAGATAGATCCGGCACCTACGTTTCCGTGCGTTGCCAAATTGGAAAACCAGCGCTCTTTTGGAATGTGCATTCCATTTTCGGCTAAGTGTGTATAGATTTTGTCTTCGAAAAAGTAACTGGACATGTGTGGTAAAAACCAGGTCACATCATCACCACTTAAATTGCTATCCTGGAATTTGGCTTTCAATTTATTGAATCCAAGCTTCACGATGTACTCGTCCAGCAATTTCACATCCTGTTTAATGCTCAGAATAGATTTTTCGATCATATCCTGCGGCTCATAGTCCATGTAGCTTTTTAGAGTACCATCTTCCATTTTTTCTGAAGCCATATACATACATGCTTCTATTTCATTGGCGAAAGAAACCCCTTCGATCCAATCAATGCGCAATGAAATCCCTTCGGCACTTTTCTGATCTTCCAGCATACATACTGCAGCACCGTCCGATAACATCCATCGAAGGAAATCCTTGTCGAATGACAGGTATGGATTCTCCTCTAATTCCGTCAGTTTTTGAATTTCCAATTCAAATTTATCGGCACTCAATACACGCGAAAGCCTTTCAGAACCTGTAGAGATTGCTTTTTTGCTCATACCGGATTTGATAGCCATGTATGCATACTTCATAGCGTGCATTCCGGAACAGCAAACCCCTGAAGGAGAAACTACTTCGATATTTCCGGACTCCGGCAACCATCCGTGAACCATCACACCATGTGAAGGCATCATCTGGTCAGGAGAAGAAGTTCCGCAGCTTAGCAGATCTACTTCTTTAATTTCCTGGGGATTTTTTTGAAACAAGTTACGAATGGCTAAAGCAACCATTTCGGAATTTGTATGTGTAGGTGTGCCATCTTTACGAATGGCGTAATAGCGGTTTTTGATTCCGTTATTGCGTAAAACAATCCTTCTTGATTTCGAAGCACGGTCGTTAATTAATCCCAGGTAATCCTCCATTTCATCATTTGAAATGGGCTCATTCGGTAAAAAAGATGCCGTACGTGTTATGTATACTTCCTTCAAACTCATTCTTATCTCAATTGAGTGCTTCTGTAATATGCTAATTCGCGTTTAATATGTTGTCCTTTAAATGGGCGTACAAAGATATGATATATCGTTAAAACAATTGGTGAAACTATGAATAAAGCGAAAATCAAATAGTACTTAAAGAAGTTCACCCAAAATTTGCGGCTTCCTCCCTTTGCAGTTTTCTTCGTGATCAGGTTTGCCCAGATCCTGAAAAGCATTTTTGCCCTTGATTCGATGAATAAAATAGAAACCGGGATGATCACTCCACCCCTGGAAATAAGCTCTTCCTGGAATTTTTCTTCCTGTCCTGCGCTTAATTTTTCCTTTAGTAAAGTGCCGAACTGACTGACATTCTGAATGTCCTCATCCGAAACCCCCGGCTTTGGAAAAATTCCCCACTTCTTTGTTTTCTGCCCCGTCAACATCCAATGTAAAATGGTAACCACACTGATTAAGTTACTTGTTTTATCAATTAATGGCACATTTCCGATCAATCTTCCACCTGCAGATGCAATTTGTATCTTAACAGCTTCCTGAGCGTTTATCCACATATTTCTGCAGCCCAGCACGGATACAATAGTTGTACCATTCATGATTTTGCGGAATGATTCATCCTGTAAGATTGCCGATGCCGGCAGAGAAGGAGACAAAAACCACGGCTGATATCCAAAAATAATCAGGTCATATTCTTCTCTTTCAAAATGAATTGGCTTAATAGGTACAGGTTTTTCCAATACCGTTTCGGGCATTGCATCAAAGAATTTTGCGCTTGTCCATGGAAAAGGGAATGGCGAGGCCGGTTCAACCTTTACCCATTCAATCGTGCTGTCAGCAAATGGTTTACAGAAATTTTGGAGAATTTCGGTAAGCTGTCCTGATTGGGAGTAATGTATAACTAAGATGTTTTGTGCCATAGTTAATCGTGGGTCTTGGGAAAGTGTTTAATCTTTTGCCCTTACAAATTTAACAAGGTTTTGTTTCTAAACTACTTTTTTGTGCTCTTTTGAAATAGTGATCTGATGATTTTAGCTGTGAATTCTTGAAAAGTTATGATTAATTTTGCCACTCATGGATTCAAGTCTGGTATCAATCACAAGCATAAACGGTTGCGTAATTATTCCCACCTACAATAATGAGCGAACTTTGGAACGCGTTATCCGCGAAGTGCTCGAATATGTTCCTGCTGAATTCGTGATCATTGTGAATGACGGTGCTACCGATGCTACATCCGAAATTTTGAAAGCTTTTGAGAATGAGGTGACCATTCTGATGAATGAAGTGAACAAGGGAAAAGGATATTCACTGAGAAAAGCCTTTAAATTTGCAAAAGAGAAGGGGTATGAAAATGCACTGACGATCGATTCGGACGGACAACATTATCCGAGCGATATACCGTTATTGGTCGAACAAGCTGTTATGAACCCCGGAGCAGTGATTATGGGATCACGGAACATGGAGCAGGAAGGAGTGCCTCAAAAAAGTTCCTTCGGAAACAAATTCTCCAATTTTTGGTTCAAAGTGGAAACCTGGATCACTTTACCGGATACTCAAACGGGATTCCGAATTTATCCGTTGAAGCCGTTAAAGAAAATTTGGCTGTTTACCAATAAATTCGAATTGGAAATAGAAGTCATTGTGAAATTGGCCTGGCGTTTCGTACCATTTGTTGCGGTCCCCATACAGGTTAAATATGATCCTTCGGAACGTGTTTCTCATTTTAGGCCAGCACGTGATTTTACACGTATCAGTATCCTGAATACGGTTTTGGTTCTTACCGCTTTGATTTGGTATTATCCGCGAAAATTATTCTCTATCCGGACCTGGAATGTCATTAAACATGAAGCAATCAAACCGGAGGAATCAAATTTCAGAAAAGCAATTTCAATTGGATTTGGGTTTTTTATGGGAATCGTACCGCTTTGGGGTTTTCAATTACTGATAGGAATTCCGCTTGCGATTTTGTTCCGGATGAACAAGGTGTTGTTCATCGCTGCAGCCAATATCTCCATTCCTCCTATGATCCCGTTTATTATTTACGGAAGTTTCATTTGCGGACAATTATTCCTCACCGGCACAACAAATACTGCGCAATTAGCTGATATAAGCCTGGAAGCGATCCGGAACAATGTGTACCAATACGCAATCGGCGCCTGTATTTTTGCAGCAATCGCCTTTATTGCTTCCTTTTTGGTAAGTTTTACCCTGCTGAAGCTATTCCGCAAAGAACCGGATAAAGTTCAATAGTTCAAAAATGTTCAAATGTTTCTGTCCGCCGCGACGTGGCAGATTCAAATGTTCGAAATTGATCCGTTTAGACTTTTTGAACCCAATTGAACCTTTAAACCTATTGATAAATCCCCGAGAATTTCAAACAAACTCCTTCTGCTGTACTCAGCTGCCCGGAAACTTTCAATGTTTGATCATCTTGTTCCACAACTGTCATTTTAAAAGATGCTTCCGGCGTATTTACCGGATTCAAAACCGCTAAGAACTTGCTGGTTGCCAACGATTTTAATTGAATGGTTCTATTGAATTGTGTTCCAAGGATTTCTTTGACTATTTCTAGCTGCACAACTCCGGGAGTTACGGGGTTATTTGGAAAGTGACCTTCGTAAATGCGGTGTTTCGGATCAATTGAAATACTTGCTTCAAGAACGTTGTCCTCAAAGTTGAGGGTATGGATTGTATAAAAAGAGTCTTTTAAAATCATTAGAATGTAGTGAATTTAGAGTCATTAATTGTACCGTTGACCTCCATGTTGGAAAAGCTGTAAATCAATTTGTTGTCTTTATCGGTTGACATGGTCAGTTCTTTGATCGTGAGTTCTTTCTTTCCAAAAACAAGGTTGATCTCCGAAACGTAACGCTTCATTTTATCGCTTTTCGGGGTAAGTACCAATTTGTAGTTTGATTTATTTTCGAAATAACCGATCTTGAATTCCTTTTCATTCAAAAATTCTCCGGTCATCATTTGCACCATCAGGCCCTGGATTTTCTTCACAACCATTTTGGAAGAAGCACTGCTTACTTCTTTCCCTTTTTCCTGGAGTTTAACTGTTTTTCCATGAATGAGAATAATCTGGCTTTCCGGCTTTGTTTTTTCCCAACGGATGTTGTCTTCCTTTTTGTACCACATTTTCCCGTAACCTTTTTGGGGATTTGTTAAAAGGGCAGAAGTGGTGGTTTCCGTAAAGTCTGCCTGGATCGCTTTGGTTTCTTTGTGTTGTTTTTCCAGCGCAGCTTTACATGCTTTGGGATCAGCAATTTTTGAATAATTCTGTGCAGATGCGTTTACGGCAAGCAGAAAAAGAAGGAAACTACTTATTAATTTCATGAATGAATTTTTTCAGATGTTCTTGCTTTGCAAAGATAATACCATTTGCTTGTGCCCGTGTGATGTACTCCTCCAGGATATCTGCTGTCTGCTCTAAATTATCGTGCAATAGAACAATGCTTCTGGGTGTGGTTTTCATCAAACGATTCAACAATGCTTCCCGGTCTTTAAAAGAGTCGTAAGAACGAACACTCCATGCAACAATCTTGAATTTTCGTCTTCTGAGTGCTCTGGCAATCTTAGGATTTGTATAACCGATGGGAGGGCGGAAAATGGTAATCTTCTCCGATACCAATGGTTCAATATTCTTGGTGAACTGGTCTATTTCCGATGCTATTTTTTTGCTGTGAAGCATCGCAAAGAAAAGGGAGTGGTTCTGTGTATGGTTACCAACGGAATGTCCTTCCGAAATGATCCGCCGTAAAATTTCAGGATGTTCCTGGGCTTTTCGACCGATTACAAAGAAGATTGCTTTAATTCCATATTTGTTAAGCGTGTCCAAAATGCGTGGTGTTTGAACCGGATCAGGACCATCATCAAAAGTGAGAATGACTTCAGGGCTGCTGTTTCGGAAAATGGACGGGTAGAAATATTGAAAACGCAGGAATACGATCCCAAAGACAAGAAAAACACAAAAATTTGAAATGACAAATGCAATCCACAGCCACAGATACGGACTGTTCCGGAAAATGAGAATAACAATTAATAGTGTGCTTAATGCAACGGCAATATTCAGTCTATGCTTCCACCTCATTTCTGCATACGAGCGTCAAGCCCAATTTATTGGATTCTAAATTATTTACAATCAGGATACGTTTGTCGCCTGCATTCCCGATTAGCCAGTCATTTGCCATATGCAGTGCAAAAGCGGACGCACTCTGGTAATAACCGGTATAATCTGTGAAAGAAATATGGTTCTTGGCCAGGTATCTGAAGTCAGAACGTGCTTCCAGGATCAAATCAATGTCTCCCGAACTGCAATTGTTTGCATCCAGGAACTGATTGATAAGTGTTACAAGTGTTTCCTGGATTTTGGTAGAGAAATAAACCTCACATGCCTGTACAAATGCAATGGAATTTCCCTTTTCACCGGATAGTACAGCAAACGTAGCACCTGTTGTTAAAGGAAGATGCGTTAGGATCAGAGAACCGTGCAGTCTTTCCAAAAATGGAATGGCTTCGTCAGCTGCTCCCACCAAAACCGAATTTTTCCCTTCATCGATGCACAAAAGGCCATCTTTCAAAGCAACTTCGAATGAAAGTCCATTTTGGGTATGTGTCATGTTGTAAGCATGATTCTTGAGGTCCAGGGAAATCTGTCCTGAAATAGTATTGTGTGTGCTTTGGATAAAAGCAGTGGGTGAAAGTACATCACCACTCACAGTATTAATGGTTACCAGGAACTTTTCGGTGTCTGTTAAACAGCCCAAAGCCGTTCCTACGGAAATAGCATCAAATTCATTCGGGACTTTTTCCTGGCAGGCCTTAGAAGCTGTAATTCCCATGCGTAAAATAGTACTCAGTCTTCGAAGTGCAGCAACCGGAATATAATTCTTATAATCCGGGGATATTAATTGGTTTTCACCAGTTAAGGGCTTCAATTCATTCCAGATATTCTCCTTTTGGAAGGAATCCTGGTGTGTAATCGATTCGATATGTTGAATGAAGTACATATTAAACTGCGCTTAAAATGATGCTTGAATTATTTCCCCCGAACCCGAAAGAGTTGGATAGGATGTGTTTGATCGCATGACCTTCCGAATAGTTCTTAACAGGAACAAGTTCTGTTTCTTCAATAGCCCGATTGAAGTTTAGATTGGGAAGTAAAATGCCGTGATGCAAAGCTAAAATGGCAAAAACCGCCTCAATTCCCCCCGAAGCAGCTAAGGTGTGACCCGTATATGATTTGGTGGAACTGAATGGAGGTACGGACGACCCGAAAACGGTTTTGATCCCGTGTGATTCCGAAAGGTCGTTGTTAGGTGTCGCCGTTCCATGTGCATTGATATAATCAATATCTGTCGGATTTAATCCTGCAACTTTCAAGGCGCTTTTCATAGCAAGCGTTGCACCGTATCCTTCCGGTGAAGAGGCTGTTTGATGATAAGCATCTGAAGCATTTGCCCAACCCGAAAGGACAGCCAAAGGTTTTTTACCGGTTTTCCGGATGGTTTCTTCGGTTTCCAGGACCAAAAAAGCAGCCCCTTCTCCCAGATTGATCCCTTTTCGCGTTTCATCAAAAGGCCTGCACCACTCTTCGTCGAAGATCATCAGCGACCGGAATCCTGAAATGGTAAATTGGGAAAGTCCGTCTGTTCCACCAACCACTACTCGGTCTAATTGTCCGCTTAATAGCATTCTGGCGCCCAGCATAATGGAATTTGCGGCGGATGAGCACGCTGTGGAGATGGTGTTGACGTACTCCTTGATTCCAAGTTCTTGAGCAATTTGCTCGCTGGTAGTTCCGCTGGAATGGTTTTTATAAACATTCAGATCATCGCTTTCATCCTTCAGGTAGTCCTTGTAAGCAATTTCACTGACATCCATTCCGCCTACGGAAGTTCCGGAGATTAATCCGGTGCGGATCTCGGAACTTAATTCATGTTCCCCGAAGGCTTCTTTTGCAGCGATCATTCCAAGCAATGCAGTTCTGGAAGCATTTTGGGTCAAGCCGAAGCGCTCGATCAATTCCTGGTTGGTCCAACTGATTTCACCCACTTTGAAACGTTCCGTATAGGGTTTTCTGCCTTGTTTGATGCCTGTTTTTTCTGACTTCAAAGCGAGCAGGGTTTCTTCCAAGTTTTCACCGATGGATGAAATAACGCCATATCCGGTAACGTAGATGCGCATTTATTGATGTTTAGAAATGTAATCCGCTAAAGTATTCACCGATTGGAAGATCTCTTTTCCTTCATTCGGGTCTGAGATTTTGATCCCGTAGTTGGAATCCAGCAAAACGATGAACTCAAGGGCGTCGATCGAATCCAATCCGAGTCCCTGGTCTCCAAATAGCGGAGCATCGTCCTGAATGTCTGCAGGAGTAAGGTCTTCCAGGTTTAATTGCTCAATAATCTGAGCCTTTAGGTTTTCTTTTAAGTCACTCATTTCTGTATTGTTTAATTAGCGTTGACAGTTCAAGTTCGATTGAATGTTCTTCGTTTTCAGAATCAGTTAGCAAAAATAGGAAACATTCTTGTTCACCATTCGTTTTTGCCTCTACCCAGGCACACAAACAGCAATTATTACCTTTATTTAACGCCATTTGTGCCCATTCGGAGAAATGTGCCGGATTAAAAGCGTCTTCTATGAAAAAACAATTTTCTCCGTACCACTTATGACGAATGCAAAGTTCACCGGTAACAATGTTCGGTAAGGTATAAACGAAAAGGGAAGGGCTTGGGTTTTTCAGTTGTTCGTAGCTTTCTACAAACAGGTTGTCCGTATTCTGACTGGCAGAACTATTTGCAAAGATCAATTGCAGGTCATTTTCCAGGTCTGCGTCTTTGGGAAAAAACGGAAGCAGCATTTCAGTCCCGATGAACGCCATTTTGGAAAGAACATCCATCTTGTAGAACTTCGGGTACTCAGCTCCAAGCTGCTGGTAGGCAGATTTCAGCGGATTCTCTTCTCCGGCAGTATCGTAAACCAGTTTTCCATTCAGGAAAGTTCCTTTCGGGCATACATAACTATGTGCTAAGATCTTCACGACTGTTTTTGTAAGATTAAACTGGCATTTCCTCCTCCGAAGCCGGAAGCGGTTTTCAGCACGGTATTCAAGACTTTCGGTTCAATGTGCTGAATAATATTGAGTGGAACCGAAGTTCCGGTTTCTTTAAATCCAAGGTTCGGGAATAAGGTGTTTTTCTCCATGGAAACAATACTCATAATGGTTTCCAAAACACCTGCAGCCCCAAGTGTATGTCCGAAATAACCCTTCATGCTGTTCAACGGGACCTGGTCCAGGTTCATTCTGCCGAAAGCAATGCTCTCCATCTCATCATTGAATACGGTAGCCGTGCCATGAGCAGAGATAAAATCGATATCCGAAGCCCTTTTACCGCTCCGTTGGAAGGTTTTTTCAATGGAACGGACTAACCCTTCTCCTGTTCTGGAAGGACCGGAAATATGATTGGCATCGTTGGAGGAAGAACCTCCTTTATATAAAACAGCAAAATCAGCTGGTTTTTGTGTCGAAACCAATACAATGCCGCATCCTTCACCCAAAACGGTTCCGTTTCGATCTTTGTCGAAAGGTTTGCAGGTCTCATTGCTTAATGCAAATAAACTTTGGAAGCCATAAGAAACAAATTCGGAAACAGCATCAATCCCGATTACAAGTATTTGGTCATATTTCCCCATAATCAGGTAATCAGCAGCTGTATTGATGGCAATGACTCCCGAAATACAAGCATTTGAAATGATAAATACTTCCGTTTTCGGGAAGAATTCGTGGATAGTCGATTCGGTGCCTGCAAAAGTATCTCCGGGAAGCAGGTCGATATTTCCCTTAGTAGAACTTACAATAACAGCTGTTTTTCCGGATTCTGCTGAGTAAATTATTTTAGCTTTCTCAAGTGCCTCGCGCAGAAGTGTATCGTAACGGTTACCTGTAATTTCTTCTCTTTTGGCCAAAGGAATGGCTGTTTGCTGGAAACCTGCTTTTTCATGAATCTTAATTCCTGAAATGCCGTTTTCGAACGCATCTAAATGCTGTTCAATGGTATTTCCTAACGGAGTTACCAATGAAAGTGCCGATATGTAAATGGGTTTATCCATCGATCCAGTCTTGCTGTTCTTCCCAAATACGGTAGAATTCGGGTTTGATTAATTCCAGGGTACGATCGGAAGTAAACATGAATACCTGCATGGTCATTCCTGTTGCTGCAATCTGTTTGGTTGCGTTATTGATTACTTCGTAACGGAATACGATTTTTGCGGAATCGTGTTGTTCCAAAATAACATTTACCAAGGCTCCTTCTCCGTAAAAGATGGAAGCTTTGTGTGAGATTTCTGATTTTACAATCGGAATGAAATATCCCTGGGCGTGAACATCCAGGTATTCGATCCCGTAATCCCTTCCGAACTGCTCGCGTGCATCTTCAAAGAATTTCAAGTAATTTCCATGCCACACGACACCCATAGCGTCTGTTTCGCTGAAACGGATCGGAATAAGAATGGACGACTTCAGGATTTTCATGCCAAAACAATTTTCATTTGACAGGTCAAAAGCACTTTCCCGTTGGATTTCGCAGTTCCTTCCACCAGGTGAATGGTGTCAAAAGTACTGAGCACCTTAACAGATGTTTCAATCCGGTCATTTTCTTTTGCGGTATCTTCTACCTGCACCTGGGTTACAGCTCCGATAAATCCCAGTTTTGGTTCGCCACCTTCTTCCAGGCTGTTCAAATAACCGAAACCTGCCGCGCAGGTTTGTGCAATATTCTCAATCAATGCTGATTCGGACAGGATCTGGTTTTCCAGAAATAAATTGTCCGGTGCAACCTGGAATTCGGTTTTGAAACCCGCTTCGTCTGCTGACAAAAGGCTGTCTATCATCACGAAAGGAGCTCTTTGCGGAATGATGGATGTGATATTTTCTTTGTTAATCAACATAGTATTCAAAAAAGTTAAACCATTGGGTCGGACTTGCTTTCACTTGTTCCTCCAGGTGTTTGGCATAAATTGCTGCAATTTTTTCAGGAGATTCGAACGTTGTGATCGGATCCGTAGCGCTTAATTCATAGTGTGTGCTTCCTGATTTAACTGCATATACAAAGGTAAGCGGAACTTTGAATTTATGTGCCATAATAAATGGTCCGGCAGGGAATTCTGCAAATCCGTTCAGAAAAGGCAGTTTAAAGTTCTTTTGACCGGCTGTTGTTCTGTCTGCATGCAGAGCGATCAGTTCGTTGCGTTTTAAAGCCTGGTGTATTAAAATGAGGTGGGAAAGATCATCTTTGATAGGAATCAACTGGTATTGGGATTTTCCGGCTGCATCTTCTATGAAAGCCTTAATCTTTTGGACTTCGGCATCAAGCATCAATATATTGATCTTGAGGGTGATTCTTTCTCCAAGCAGGTTTCCGGCATTTTCCCAGTTTCCCAGGTGTGCGGAAAACAAAAATCCGCCTTTTCCGGCTTCATTCATTTTGATCAGGGCTTCTTCGTTATTAAAACGAAAGGTAAAGATCTTTTTTCGGGGTGTTTTCAACGCTATCCGGTCAATCAATGTTTGTCCGAAAACATACAAATTCCGTGCGGTTGCTCTTAATGCTTTTCCTTTGCTGTAGTTAAATCCTTTTTGGTAAAAGGAAACTAAAGCTTTACGAGGTTTGCGGGAAAATAACAGGAAATAACCGGAAACTCCGATGCAGAAAAAGTAAGCAAAGCGGACCCCTAAAAATCGAATAGAGTAAATAAAGAACTTATATCCCCAAAGCGAACCTTTGGTTTTACCATCCCATTTTTGTTCCATCCACTATTAAGCGTTCAAACGTTGTTCAACTAAATCGTAGAAATCGTTGAAAGTCTCAATGGTTTTGAAATCTTCTGCAGTAGGTTTAATCCCTAAATTCTCTTCGATAACAACCACCAGATCCACATAGTCAAGACTATCAAGATCTAAGGTTTGCTGCAGGTTATTCTCAGGTTGGATCAATGCCGCATCAACTTCAAATTCGTCAGATAAAAACTGTTTTGTAGTAAGAATGATGTCTTCTCTTTTCATTGTTTGTAGGTAACTCTTTATTTTTTAAACTTTTTGATAATCAGGGAGGAATTTGTTCCTCCGAATCCAAATGAGTTGGAAAGGAAACAGTCAATATTCTGCTCTTTGTAGCTTGGAATAATGTTGATCTTTTCCGAATGTTCATCCGGGTTTTCAAAATTGATATTCGGAGCAATAAAATCATTATTCATCATTAAGAGAGAATAAACAACCTCACTTGCTCCGGCCATCCAACATTCGTGTCCGGTCATACTTTTAGTAGAACTAACAGGAACTTTGGAGCCCAGTACATTGAAAATGGCTTCTGCTTCCGTTGAATCCCCGATAGGAGTGGAAGTAGCATGCGCATTTACATAGTCAATATCTTTTGGTGTTAAATTAGCTTGTTTCAAAGCCATGCTCAGGGATCTGAACTGACCGTCGAAATTCGGATTGGAAATATGGTCACCATTCGAAGAGAACCCGAATCCCACAATTTCACCGTAAATCGGAGCATTTCTTTTCAACGCAGATTCTAAAGATTCGATGATCACGGTAGCAGCACCCCCGGAAGGGACCAATCCGTCGCGGTCTCTGTCGAAAGGACGGCTTGCCATGGAAGGAGCGGCATCTCTTACCGAAAATGTTCCCAAGCCATCAAAACTTGCCATCGCATAAGGATTAATTTCCTGTGCTCCGCCACAAACTACGCGTTCCTGAAGCCCTTGTTTGATCAGCAGGTATCCCATTCCGATGGAGTGAGACCCGGAAGCACAGGCTGCAGAGATGGTGAAATTCATTCCTTTCAATTTGTAAATGGTTGAAAGGTTCATGTTCACCGTCGAATTCATATTTTGGAAGATGTCACCACTCCCGATCAGTGTGGTGTTCTTTTTGGCACGTACTTTATCAACTGTTTCCACAACAGCCCCTGCCGTAGAATCGTTTCCGAAGATAATACCGGTCTCGGTTTTGTCCAAAAAGTCGGCATCCAGGCCTGAACCTTCCATCGCTTCTTTGGTTGACATGAAAGCGAACCGGGTCGGCTGGTGCATTCCAATACGCTGACGGCGTGAAAGGAACGGATTCAAATCCGGTTCCGCAACCATTCCGGTAAAGCAGGAACGGTAACCGAAGTCTTTACGCTGCTCATCGTAAATAACTCCACTGCGGCCAAGACGCAGGGATTCCAGAACCGTGTCCAGGTCTTCACCCAGGCACGAGTAGGCACCAATTCCGGTAATTACTACACGATGTTCCATTCTAAGCGTAAATTCCTCCGTTAATATTAATAACCTCTCCGGTTATGTAAGCTGCTTTTTCTGACGCCAAAAAACTCGCAAGATACGCTACTTCTTCCACTTTTCCAAAGCGGTTTGCAGGAACCATTCGTTTTAATTCATTCATATCCAGATCACTGGTCATGTCCGACTCAATGAACCCCGGAGCGATTGCATTTACGGTAATGTTCCGTTTAGCGATTTCTTGCGAAAGTGCCTTCGTTGCAGCAATCATGCCACCTTTAGCGGCTGAATAATTGGTTTGTCCGGGAACACCTTTCAATCCGCTCAAAGAAGCAATATTGATGATGCGTCCGCTTCGTTGTCTCAACATACGTTGTATAATTGCCTGTGTGCAGTTATACATTCCTTTCAAAGAAGTGTTCAATACAGCGTCCCAATCCTCTTCGGTTACCCACGGGAATAAATTATCTTTTGTGATACCGGCATTGTTTACCAATACATGGATAACTCCTTCCGGGTTGGCTGTATACCAGTTTTCAACGGCAGTTTTTACGGCGGCACCGTCTTTTACGTCAAAATGCATCAATTCGCCTGTTCCGCCTGCCTGTTGGATCAAACTCAATGTTTCTTCCGCAGCAGCTTTATTGGAAGCGTAATTGATTAATATATGAAGGTTTAAGTCCTGGGATATTTGCAGCGCGATCGCACGTCCGATTCCTCGGGATGCACCTGTGATTAGAGCACATTTCATAGGGCAAGAGTTGTTTTCTTAAGGGTGTTTGTTACGTTCCGGATAGCTTCAAATTGTGGAATGTCTTCGTTGATAGTAGGAGAGACTGCACGAATTTGGTTATAAATTTCTTTTGTTTTCGAAGAAAGTTTGTTTTTCTTGGTTTCATCCAGTAAATCGATTGCCTGGCAAACAGACATCATGTGGATGGCCATTACCTGGAATCCGTTCTCAATTACCTTTTTGGTAATTACAGCACTGTTGGTTCCCATACTTACGATATCCTGGTTGTCGTTGTTGTTGGAAATACTGTGAACATACATCGAATTGGAAAGCATCTGGTTTTCAGCAGTTGTGGATGTTGCCGTAAACTGCATTCCCTGGATCCCGAAATTCAAACCTAAGGTCTGTGTATTCAGGAATGGAGGAAAAACACCGTTGATTTTGCTGTTCAACAAGAAGTTTAACTGTCTTTCCGCAAGCATCGTCAATTTGGTGATCACCAGTTTGATCTTATCCATTTCCAGTGAAATATAGTCCCCGTGGAAGTTACCCCCATGGAATACATTCTCGCGCTCCAGGCTCACAACCGGGTTATCATTGGTGGAATTGATCTCGTTCTCAATAATTGTCTTTGCGTAGTCCAAAGTGTCTTTTACCGGCCCAAGAATTTGAGGAATACAGCGGATGGAGTAATATTCCTGGATTTTTTTCTTGAATTCGGTTGTTTCAGCAACTTTGTCGTCCGTGAAAAGCTCTTCGCGTTTTTTGATCAGGGTGCTGTCTTTCAGGAAATCACGCATGGATTTCGCTACAGATTGCTGACCGGCGTGCAGTTTTACCTCATTCAGGCCTACAGAGAATGAATCGTCATAAGCCTCGACGATTTCATTGATCATGGTTGAAGCTGCAATTGCCCAATCCAATAAGCGGTAAGAATAGATCAAATTCACCGAACCGATTCCCGACATGCAGGAAGTTCCGTTCATCAATCCCAACCCGTCGCGCAATTTTACTTTTAGCGGAGTAATGTTCTTTTCTGCTAACACTTCTGAAGTCTTTCTGCGAACACCATCGATGTAAACATATCCTTCTCCGATGAGGTTCAACGCCAAATGTGCCAGTTGGACCAAATCGCCACTCGCACCAACACCCCCGTGTTCGTATATCTCAGGAATAATATCGTGATTCAGGAACTGGACTAACTTCTCAATCACTCCATAACTAACTCCTGAATTCCCCTGCATGAAATTCGTTAAACGGGAAAGCACAACTGCTCTGGCGGATTCGGCATCCAATACATTTCCTGTTCCTGAAGAGTGGCTTCGGATCAGGTTATACTGAAGCTGGTTCAGTTTGTCTTCGTCGATCTTGAACTGAGCCATCGGCCCGAACCCGGTATTGATACCATAGATAATCTTATCGCTTGAAAATTCCTGGAGGAACGAAAACGAACGCTCCAATTCCTTGCGGACATCGTCTGAAATTACGTATTCCTTTTTTTCAAGGCTAAAAGCTTCTATCTGTTTTAGATCCAGTTTGTTCATGTAAATTATGAGTGGGGAGTGACTTATTTCGGTAATTTAACTTCAAGGATTGTGTGGAAACGGTCCTCATGGAGCGGATGTTCTTTGACAGTTTCGAATCCTGCTTTCTCAATAATGTATTTCATGGCGGAGGAAGAGTACATTTTACTGTTTCCGTTTGCCAGTGCTGTAAAATAAAGCGAAGTGGCAATTAAGCTGAACTCTGCTGCCGGGAAGCGCTGGTCATCAATGAACGTTTCCATGATGAAGATTGTAGCATCCGGCTTCATATTTTTCTTGATCTTCAATAAGATCGCTTCGATTTCTTGTTCACTGAAACAGTCCAGGAATTGGCTCATCCAGTAAACATCTGCCCCTGCAGGAATCTCTGAATTCGGATCCAGCATGTTGCGTTCATTGTAGTCTACCCGGTCTCTAATTTCAGGAATAGCTTCGATATTTGCCTGAGCGACTTTTAACTGTACCCCCAGGTCAAAAATACTTACACGAACATTCGGATCGTGCTGTGTACTTGCAATTGCCCATTTTCCGGTATTTCCACCGATATCGTAAATGTGTTTCGGCTGGTGCTGGAAAATGATTTTCAATGCTTCTCCGAATGAATTGTCGGAATAATGGTGGTCGAATTCAAACCACGATTTTTTCAACTGTTCCGGTAAAAGTGATAAGCCCTCATAAATGGTGTTCCAAGGACCGATTTCTTTTAAACCTTCCGGCTTTCCGTTCAAAATAGAATCTTTTAAGTGAAAAAGTCCCTTATAACAGATGTCCTGAGTGAACATCATGTTCACTTTTGTCATTTCATCTCTTGTTAAAAAGTAACCGATTTTAGAAAGGGTATATCTGTCCTCATTCAGTTCAAGCACGTCTGCTGCTTTAGCCATTTCAACCAAAACACGAACTCCATACTCACTGATGTTTTTGCGCTTTGCAATTTCCTCAATGGTCAGGCCGTCTCTTTCTTCGTATAATTCATCCATGATTCCAAGGCTGGACATCGTATAAACGGTTTGGAATACAAACGGGCTAAAGGCTATTTTCTGCGCCTCATACAAAGAGTTTAATGCTTTCATGGGTTCAATCTATACCGAATTTGAGTTTAGTTACTTGTCGTTCGATCAGGGTTAATTTAAAACGTGGCGCCAAAGTTAGAAAAAAAAATAGTTTCTTACTTGCATGTGAATTCTTCATAGCAAGCAAATTACTAAAAACAGGGACTTCGAAACACTGAAAGCTCTATTTCATTAATTTTGAACCCGAATGAACGAAGAATTTGACGTTACCATCATCGGCTCGGGTGTAAGCGGTTTGCTTTCCGCAGCGCTATTATCCAGATCAGGAATGAAAGTCCTTGTGTTGGAAAAACATTACCTGATCGGTGGATATTTGCAGGGTTTTGAACGCAAAGATTTTGTTTTTGACACCGCCATTCACTGGTTAAATCAATACAATGAAGAAGGAACAGTAACCCGCGTTTTTAAAATGCTGGGAGAAGATTATCCGAAACCTCAGTTGATGGAGCGTATTCAACGCCATATTTCCACCAATCACGATTACTTGCTTACGAATAATCCGGATGAATTGAGAGATCGGTTGATTTTGGATTTTCCGCATGAAAAGAAGGGAATAGAACGATTTTTTAAAGTTGCCAGGCGCATTGCGAAGGTTTCACTCCGGTTTCCGGAATTCTTCCAATCCATAGAAACCAAATCTCCGCTGGAAATACCGTTCTTTCGGTTGAAGCAACTGGGGATCATTTATCCGTTGATTCCTTATGCCATCGGTGGCGATGATGTGAAAAAAGGATTGAGCAAATTTTTCAAGGATCCGGCGTTGCAGGAACTTTTCTGCACGGAACGTGATCTGCTTTCATGCATCTTCCCGATTGCCTGGGCATATAATTCGGACTACCAAAACCCGCCGATCGGTGGAAGCCAGGTGATTCCTGCATGGCTCGAAAAACAGGTTGTACCGGAGAAATGCGAGATACGGTTAAGCTCTGAAGTAGTTGGATTTGATTTTGAGAATGAGCTGATAACGGCTGTCCGCTATAAAAATCGTGCGAAGGAATACCAGGTAAAAACGAAATATGTTATTGCAGCTTGTGATGTTGACTTCCTGTACCGGAAATTGGTACCACAGCACCTGGTTCCGCCAAAATTCTTCGAAACATTGAATGATTCGGAAATGTACAGTTCTTCGGTGACCATATCCGTGGCTTTGGATTGTCCGGCAGAAAGTTTGGGTTTCGGACACGAATTAACCCTTGTCTGTGAGGAATCCAGTACCCGTGATGAACATAGTTCCGGAGATCCGCATAAATCTGCGATTTCTGTTCTGGCCCCTACAGTCCGCGATCATACACTTGCCCCGGAAGGAATGGGGACTGTTACGCTTTATGTTCCGGCGTGGATGGATTACATGAACAACTGGCAGACGGAAAAGAATTCAAAAGGAGACTTTGTTCGGACCGAAGCTTATAAGAAATTGAAAGATGACTTTGCCCGGATTATTTTTGAACGGGTGGAAGCTAAAATGTGTCCGGACCTGCGCAAACACATTTTATTTTACGAAGTGGCTACTCCGGTTACATACTACCGCTATACGGGTAATAAGAACGGTTCCATGATGGGGACACGCCCCGGGAAGAAAAATATGCAGAGTAAAATTGCCCATTACCGTACGCCGGTGAAAAACTTAATTGTGGGCGGTCAGTGGGCTGAACTGGGCGGGGGCGTTCCGATCGCCGTTAAAACAGCTTTCAATGCATCTTTGATTGTTTTGAAAAAATGGGATAAACCCAAATTCAAAAAATTACTAAACGCATACAAAAAAGGCACAAAACTCACAGCATGAGATATTTTTGTAGCTTTGCCGCCTGATATTTTCTCCTCTTTCCGAAACTAACACTCATGATCGGTCAAATTTGTGCTCGAATAGTTGAATTCTTTCTTAAAAAAAGACTTGTTTTTTGGGGAAGTTTCGCGATTGTGCTTACTTTTTTGTTTGTTGGTGTTTCCAAATTGAAGATCAACGAAGATCTCTATGCCATTTTCCCGCAAGGAAAGGAATTCAAAAAGTTTAATGACATCGTTCAGAAGAATAAACTGAATAAACAGGTTGTTTTCTCTATCAAAGCTCAGGAAGATGAAGAAGCCACGCTTGAAAAACTGGAAGACCTGAAAGCTGAGCTGGAAAAACGGTTCTCCAAAGAACTAAAGAATATTGAGACAATAAAGTCTGTAGATGAAGGTTCTTTGATCGCATTCCTTCAGAAAAGTTCGCTGCACAACCTGACAAATAATGATTACGAGAAACTACAGGAAAAACTTCAAAGAGATTCCATCGCAAGGGGATTGAAGCGGACGGCGGATTTACTGACCGGACCGAATGCATTCTTCGTTAGCAGATTGGCTGCAAACGATCCCCTGGGATTGTTTTACGGACAGCTCAAACAGTTGAATCCAAACAGCGATTCCAGTTCCTATATCGTAAAGGACGGAGTGGTTTACTCGCGGGACGAACAATATGCTTTTTTCTTCGGTACCATTGATCTGAACCAGAAGGACACCAAAAAACTCGAGCAATTTGCGGATCGTTTGGAGGATTTCAAGAAAGCGAAAGCCAGGGAGAAGGGACTGAATTTTGACTATTTCGGAACTTTCCAGATCGCTGTTTCAAACGCAAAACAAGTTAAGTCAGATTCATTTCTAACTGCAATTATCAGTATAACAGCTATTTTGCTGCTGCTGATCTTCTATTATAGAAGTGTTTTGGCTCCTTTCTACTTTCTGCTTCCGGGCTTTTTCGGAATCCTGAGCGGGGCCGGACTGGTGGGTTACCTGCACCCGGAAATATCAGCGATTTCGCTGGCTACTGCTTCCGTTTTGTTGGGAATTGTATTGGATTATTCTTTCCACTTCTTTACGCATTTGAAGCATTTGGGGAGTGTGGTTAAAACGGTGAAAGAAATCAGTTCGCCGATGATGCTTGGAAGTTTTACAACCATTGCTGCACTCGGAGCTTTGCTCTTTACTAACTCATTAGTTCTTCAAAACTTCGGATTAATTGCACTTTGTACTTTGTCGGGATCGGTCATTTTTACCTTGCTTTTCCTTCCGGTATTAATCGAAATCCTTGGAATCCGGATCAACGACAATGACGACTATAAAATTAATTTTAAACTAAAAAAATCGTTTGTTAGAGTCTCGTTTTTAGTGATAACCCTGGTCTCATTGGTGTTTTTATATAAATCATCCACTGTGAATTTTGATTCGGATATGAACAATTTGTCTTTTCATACCCCGGAATTAAAACAAAAAGAGAAGTTCTACACTGGCATTAATCCGAACACAGATAAAAAGCTCTTTGTTTTTTCATCTGCTCCGACGAAAGAAGCAGCCCGGAACCAAAATGACGCGGTTTATCGAACCTTTTCGTCCGTAAAAGAGAAATATGGAATCTCGGAATTTATTTCTTTATCGCCTTATCTTCCTTCCGATAAAACGTTAAAAGAATCCCAAAATGACTGGGATCAATTCTGGAAAGCAAATCCGCAGGTGGTATCTGAGATTAAAGCACTTGCTCCAAACTATGGATTGAATGCAGCGGGCTTTGAACCGTTTTTTAATTCCATCGAATCACCTTCTTTCGATAAAAGGGAAGGTGAGAACCTGGCAAAGGAAATCGGGCTGAGTAAATTTGTTTCGGAAGACCATGGAAGACATACTTATGTGACGTCTATTACCGTTAAGAAAAACAAGCAGGAACTTGTTAAAGGAGCACTCGATCAAATAGACGGTATTTTTGTGCTGGATATTTCAGAAATGGCAAAATCGATGCTGAATGTGGTGAAACAGGATTTCGATTACCTGTTCCTGTTCTCTTCACTGCTGGTGTTCTTTTCCATTTTAGTCATTTACGGAAGAATCGAACTGACCTTGTTTGCGTTTTTCCCAATGGTGCTTGGGTGGATTTGGATCCTGGGAATAGCAAGTATTTTTGATATTCCGTTCAACTTTATCAATATCATCGTTGCAACCTTTATTTTCGGTTTAGGGGACGACTTCAGTATTTTTACAACCGACGGACTGATCCAGCAGGCAAGAACAGGAGTGAATTCCCTGAAATCAACACAATCGGGAATCATCCTTTCGGGAATTGCAACAATTATCGGGACAGGTGTTCTGATTTTCGCAAAACATCCTGCCATTCATTCCATCGGAACGATAAGTGTTATTGGGATCGGGTCTATCATGCTGATTACTTTATATGTCCAGCCCCGCGTTTACAACTTTTTTGTACTTAACAGGAAGAAAAAGGGCCGCGGACCGATTACATTCTTCTACTTCATTTATAGTTTGCTGTTATTTTTCTATTTTTTTGTCGGAAGTCTGATCCTGAATATCCTGTTGATCTTCGTGTTGATCCCAACTCCGATCAGCCGCATTAAGAAACAGGAAATACTGAACTTCTCCATTTCCAAATTGGCCAAATCCACTTTGTATGCCGGTCTGCATGTTGAAAAGAGAATTATTGACAAGCGAAGGTTGAATTACAGGGACCCAAGTATCATTATCGCAAATCACACCTCGTTTTTGGATATTTTGGTAGTGCTGATGCTTAGTCCCAAAACGATTATTATGGTTAAGAAATGGGTATACAATTCGCCTATTTTTGCTCCTTTTATTCGGTATGGAGGGTATTTATTTGCAGAAGAAGGTGCCGACGGAAATTTGGGAGAGATCAAAAAGCGGATCAGTGAAGGTTATTCTATCGTTATTTTTCCGGAAGGAACACGAAGTCCGGATGGTGAAATCAAACGTTTCCATAAAGGAGCATTTTATATTTCAAAGGAGCTGAATATTCCGGTTCAGCCTTTGCTGATTTTAGGCAATCACGAAGTGAACCCGAAGAATGACCTGATCATCAATCAGGGGAAAATTTTGGTAAAACCACTGAGACGCATGCGCGCATTGGAAAGAGAGTCTTACAGTGATTTTTCCAAACGGGCAATGAAGGTGATGCGTGCCGAAATGGTAGAATTCCGAAAAGAATACGCGGACACCTCTTTTTATACCCGCAAAGTACTTGAGAATTACTTGCTGAAGGGTCCGGTTTTGGAATGGTATGTCCGTGTAAAATGGATAATGGAACGCAAGAACTTTGATTTCTATAACCGCTTGATCGGTGATCGAAAACGTATTGTGGATGTAGGTTGCGGATATGGCTACCTTTCTGTTTTCCTGCATTATTTCGATCCTTCGAGGGAGATTGTCGGAATGGATTACGACGAAGACAAGGTGGCTGTCGCCGATAACTGCATTAAGAAATCTTCCGGGTTGAGTTTCCACGCTGCAGATATTCGGGAATGGGACATGCCGGAAGCGGACGTTTATTTCTTTAATGATGTGATCCACTACCTGCGTCCGGAAGAACAGCTGGATTTATTGAAAAAAGTCAATACGAAACTGGGAGAAAATGGAATTATCGTAATCCGCGATGGAATCATTGAGTTCCGCGACCGATTGAAAAACACCAAATTAACAGAGACGCTTTCCACAAAATGGTTTAATTTTAATAAGACGACGAATGATCTGTCATTCCTGTCTGCAAAAGAAATAGAGCGTTTTGCAAACGAGAACGGATTTGGATTCGAATTGATTGAGCATTCATCCAAGACTTCGAATGTATTGATGATCCTAAAAAGGCTTTAAATTGAACCCGGGACAAAAGATAATAGTAATCGGTAGTGGTATCGGGGGCTTGGTGAGCGCTTTGGTACTTGCTAAACATGGTTATAAAGTTCAGGTCCTGGAAAAAAATCACCAGATCGGGGGTTCACTGCAGGTATTTAGTCGCGACAAAAAAGTATTCGATACCGGCGTTCACTATGTCGGCGGCTTGGACAAAGGGGAAAATCTCTACCGCATTTTCAAGTATTTGGAAATCTACGACGATTTAAAGATGAAACGCCTGGATGAGCATGCGTTTGATATCATCCGCCTGGCAAACGGAAAAACCGTAAGCCATGGAATAGGTTATCAAAACTTTACGGAACAATTGAAAGCCAGTTTCCCGGAAAATGCCGGTGATATCGACCAAATTGTTCATGAAATACAACTATACTGTACCTATTTCCCACTTTACAATATTGAACTGGAATCGGAGATCAATTACGTGGAACACGCGGAAGTACTGGAAGTCGGTGCGTGGGAACATCTTTCATCTTTAACTGACAATGAAGACCTGATCAAAGTAATCCTGGGTTCGGGGCCGCTTTACGCGGGAATAAAAGGAGTTACGCCATTTTACGTGGTTGCCCTGATATTGAATAGTTTCATCAAAGGAAGCTATCGGTTTATCAATGGAGGTTCACAGATCGCCAAACTGCTGAAGAAGAAGATTTCAGAGAATGGCGGAGAAGTTTTGAAAAGAAAAGAGGTAACAGGCGCAAATTTCAGTGAAACAGGAAATATCGCATCACTGATTTGTTCGGATGGAAGCGAATATACCTGTGATTTTGTAATCTCGAACTTACATCCGAAGGAAACCATCAGCCTGCTGGGAAGAGAGCGTTTTAAAACTGCTTACGCAAATCGGGTAACGGCATTACCGAATACGATCGCATCATTTATGCTGTATTTATCGCTGCATGAAAATACCTTTCCGTATTTCAACTCCAATTATTACGATTATTTCACGGATAACATGTGGAACGAAGAATTCCATTTTTCTGAGGAGTGGCCGCAGATGACCTTTACTTCTGCCCAGGTTTCCAAGAACACGAAAGAATTCGCAGAATCCATTTCAGTAATGTGCTACCTCGATTTTAATGAATTTAAGGCCTGGGAAGATTCGGTTCGAACCATTGTTAAGGAAGGAACACGTGAGGAAGCTTATGAAGCTTTTAAAAAAGAATGTGAGGAACGTATTTTGATCCGTCTTGAAGAACGTTTTCCCGGAATCAGGTCGAAAGTAAAAAATTGCTATTCTTCTACTCCTGTTACTTACAGGGATTATGTTTCCACCCCAAACGGTTCCATGTATGGGATACAAAAAGACTTCAGGCATATCCACAAGACACAGATCAATACAAAAACGCATATTCCGAATCTGTTCCTGACAGGACAAAACATCATTTTCCACGGAATTTTAGGCGCTACCATTGGTGCTCTTGTAACATCTTTTAATTTTGTAAACAATAAGCAAGTAATAGAAAAAATCAAAATGTATGACTAAAGAAGTTGATGTTGTTGTAATTGGTGCAGGTCCTGCTGGTTCTGTAGCTTCCTCTAAATTGATCAAAGAGGGTTTAAAAGTTTTGGTTTTGGAGAAAATGCAGTTCCCGCGATTTGTAATCGGTGAAAGCTTATTGCCGCACAGTATGGATTATCTGGATGAGTTAAATCTTCTTCCGGCTGTAGAAGCGTTGAATTTCCAGGTGAAAACCGGTGCATGCTTCTATCATGACGGTGAGCGCTGTGATTTCTTGTTCGAAAACCAATATACGGATGGCTGGTCATACACATTCCAGGTTAAACGCGCTGATTTTGATCATGCATTGATTAAAGAAGTGGAAAAGCAGGGTGCGGAAGTAGAATTCCAGGCTGAGGTTACGAATGTAAATACTTCTGCAACAACACAAGTAGTTACTTACCGCGACAGCAACGGTGATATTCATGAAGTTCATTGCCGCTTTGTTATGGATGCAAGTGGATATGGACGTGTACTTCCTCAAATGTTCAACCTGGAAGTTCCGGTTTCAACACCGCCTCGCGGAGCTGTTTTTGCACACCTGGATGATACAAGAAGAACTCCAGAAGACGGAAGGAATATTTTCGTTCACGCATTCAATGACAATACTGCATGGATTTGGTCGATTCCTTTTTCGGATGGAACTGCGTCTGTAGGGATTGTCGGAAATAAAGACTTTGTGGAGGAATGCTATGCAGATGGCGGAAAGCTTTTCAAGCAGAAAGTAGCTGAATTTCCCGGATTGAACGGACGTTATGACGGTGTTGAGTTTATGTTTGAGCCGCGTCTGATTGTAAATTATGCGGTTTCCGTAAAACAGGTTTACGGAGAAGGTTACGTTCTTTGCGGAAACAGTACGGAATTCCTGGACCCGATCTTTAGTTCCGGAGTAACATTGGCTATTTCTTCGGGTTACAAGGCCGCCACCCTGGTTGCAAAGCAATTGAACGGGGGACAAGTGGATTGGGAAAACGATTACAGTGCTGTTCTTAAGAAGGGAATTGATGTGTTCCGAACTTACGTACTTGCCTGGTATGAAGGGACATTGGGTGATATTTTCTTTAGCGAGAAGATCGATGAAACAATCAGGCAACAAATTTGTTCGGTATTGGCAGGTTACGTTTGGGATGAAACCAATCCATTCGTGAAAAAGCACAACACGCTGGTAAATGCCGTAGCACACATCGTGAAGATGTAATTGGGACAATGGATTATCTGTTGGGACGCGATGCATCGTGCCCCAACAGATTTTTATTTAAAAACAATCTTTTCCGGTTTGCGCATGTGATTCTTAAACACCTGGCTTCTCAGGTAATCCGTTTCAAGGAACACAAAATGTGGAACCACCCGTAATTTTGCCTTGCAGTCTTCAATTATCTGGTTCATTATCGGATGATGTTCTATCCGGTTTTCAAGAAGGATTGTAATTGTATCATGACCCAGGTAATCTTTTGCTACCTCAATTTTGTAGCAGCTGATCTCTGATCTGCTGTCGAATATTTCATAGATCGAAGGTGGAAAAATAGTGGTTCCCTTAAACTTGATCATTTGGTTCTTGCGTCCTAAAATAGGTCCGATACGTGGAGAGGTTCTTCCGCACATGCAAGTCTCCCGATAGATTCGGGCAACGTCGCCGGTTTTATAGCGGATCAATGGGGTTCCTTCAGTTCCCAGAGTGGTGATGACAATTTCTCCTTTTTCTCCGTGAGCAACCTCTTTTCCTTCTTCGTCCAATACCTCCAGGTAAATCAGGTCTTCATTCAAATGACCTCCCTGGTGTGCTTTACATTCCGTAAATGCCGCTCCCATTTCCGTAGAGGCATAGGTAGAGAATAATTCAATGTTCCAGTCTGCATGAATGCGTCTTGCCAAAACATTCTCGGAAAGGTCGTCTTCACGAATGGGCTCTCCGATACAGATTGCAGCGCGAACCGAAGTTTGATTGATGTCGATGCCGTTTTGCTTCGCATAATCGATTAGATTCACTAAGAAACTAGGGACTGCGATCAGGATTGTCGGTTTGTTCTCCAAAATGGAATTCCATTGCAATGCCGGAACTCCTGGCCCGATGCGGATCATTCCTGCATTCAGTTCCTGAACACCTAAATAATAAGCCAGTCCGGCCATGAATTGCTTGTCGATAGTTGTCATTAGCTGAAAGAGATCGCCGGGCTTCGCACCTGTCAGTTCAAAGGATTCTTTCTCGTTTTTTGCCAAACGAACCAAGTCTTTCTTTGTGAGGTAAATAGTCACCGGTTTTCCGGAAGTACCGGAAGTGGTCACGTATTCAGCTACCTGCTGCGAAGGAACGCACAAAAAATCGCGGTTGTTTTGCGACAAATCTTCTTTCGTTGTAAAAGGAAGTGTTTTAAATGCTTCCCAGCTTAATCGGTCTAACGCATTTTTTGAAAAATGTCTTTGGTAAAATGGAGCATGATTTACCGCATAGCGAATCGCGTTACCTACTTGTTCAAGAACCTTGCTACTTTCCATTTTTTCGACATTCTTTGATCAAATTTCGCAATTCTTCTTCAATTTGAGGTGATGCAACACGTTTTGTAAGCGCAACCTGGTAGTAATGAATAGCCTTTTTGTACAGACCTTTCTTTTGGAAATACTTTCCTAACTGCTCATAAGTAACATAAGACTCTGAATTGTCTGCAATGAATTTGTCAACCTCATTTGATGAGAGATTCAAAGGTTTGTCAAACATCAGGTAAGCGGTAATTTGCTGTTTAACAAGTTTAAAGGCCTTGAATTTGCTGTAAGCTCCTGAAGTTAGGAATGGGTCCTGGGAAATTGTATCTGCCAGCTGAATGTGTTTGGTCTTGAATGTCTTTGTGAGGTCATAACCCAGGAAAGTTCCCAATTGATAGTCTGAGCTGGAGATATAGTACATTTTGCTTTCCGGCTGCATAACCACGCTGTGATGTGCCTGTAGTTGGTTAATAGCTCGCGGGTTCCCCATTCCGATTGTATCTTTGGACTTTGGGTTCGAGGAACCATACTGATCTCTCAGAATGGAAGCGGCGTCATTACGATCCAGTGCGGTTGATTCGCCGAGTAATTGCTGCATGCGGTCAAAACGGTATTTGGAATCGCTGTTTGCGATGTTCTTCACATTTGCGGCGTCTTTTTTGAAAACATCTGATTGATAGTGATTAGCACATACCAGGACATCCGTTTTACTTTCATAAACACCCAATTTTTTAGGAGATTTTTCAATCAGGACCGCTTTTCCGTCTTCAGCTGAAGAAACCATCAATGTTTCGGAAACAAAGGTGTGCCGTTTTTTGGCAATAGCCACTGCTTCGTCAATATTCTTTGCATATTGCAGGATTTCGCGTGCCAGCAGGGAAATTGGCATTTTTGAGCTGGTTGGCAAATCGGATTTGGAAGCATTGATCGTTACTGTTAATCCTTTTTCGTTCATTCCGGATGCTACACCCGTGAATCCCGCCCAGGAATAGGACGTGAATTTGTAGCCTTTACTCGGATTAACAAAAATGACCAATTTGTTCTTTGCGAAATCATCCCCTACGTAGAAATCAAAATTCCTTCCGACCAACAATTCATGATTTGCGCTTTTCCCACCTTTTACGGCAAAGGAAGTACATCCGACAACACTGTAATCATTTAAAGCGTGTCCGATATCGTGGGCAGCATGATAATTCAGGATGCGTGTGTACTTGGAAGCAATGTAATCGTAACGATCGGAAAAGGCCAGGGAAATCCCGTAAATTTCCTGTTGGTTCTCTAATGGAATGTTCTCCGGTAAATCACTGTTGAAGAATCCGACCATCAGTTTAATGACATGTCTCCACAATTTGTTGGGCAGGAAATTATTGATTTGACCAACAAAAATATCTTCCTGTTCCTGAACCAGCTCTTTAGCAAGTTTGCCATAAATAACGCCTCTTTCGTAAGGTTCACCTTCCAGGTACATTTCCCAAACGCCGTATGGATTCTTTTTGAGGTAAGAATTTCCAAGTACGTAATGATCTTTCCCAACTTTTTTACGTTCTCCGATGTGTATTTCCGGGACTTCAGGAGTGTCAATTTGAGCATTGAACAAAACGATTGTAAACAAGACAAAAAGGAAGGCGAAAAGCAACTCTGTCGGAATCCAAATTAGACGAAAAAGGTATTTAAAAATGGTTTTGATCACACGTATGGAATAATTGAGTACAAATATACGCTATTTTTGAGGGGAATGTCAGCGATTTCACTTACTTAAGCTATGATTAGCATTATTAACAATCCAAATTCTACAGTGGCTTACTTCAAACAGGAAGATTATGAGAAGCTGCTCAGAGA
Organism: uncultured Fluviicola sp.; assembly: GCA_966248825.1. GTDB lineage: Bacteria > Bacteroidota > Bacteroidia > Flavobacteriales_D > Crocinitomicaceae > Fluviicola. Next base: position 24,652 of record CBINBC010000001.1, on the reverse strand, counting down.
CGGTATTAGCAAACGTGCGGTAGAGAAAGGAGGTATCCGGATGCTAATGGAAAAATTGGGTTATGACGGTTTGGAAATTCAGTACAAGGAAACTGGCCAGCCCTGTTTCAGGAATAACCCGGAATTGTTTTTATCGATTTCACATGCGAAAGGCTGGTATGCTGTAAGTGTTGGTACGGAACCTGTTGGTGTTGATATAGAACCTTTTTCATCGCGATTAGAGCAAGGTCAGGATTATTTTCGCAATGAGCGGGAACTTTCGTTTTCTGAAAATGAAACGGCACTTCAGCTAATGTGGGGTGCAAAGGAGGCTTTTTACAAATGGAAGGAAGGTCAAATAGCTGATCTGAAGGAGGAAGTATCATTGGTGCGAATTTTAGAGGAGAAATTGGTAATCGAATTTGAATCAGATGAATACCAATTGGGATTTCGTGTTTTTGAAGATGTGTTTCTGGTGTTCACCCTTTAAAACAATAATTCAAGCTCATTGGTTGATTTTCTTTCAAAATCCGTTATTAATCATAAATTTGAGGCGTTAATGAATACTACCTATGAAAAAATTGACTTTTGGAATAATACTTATCACAGCCCTGGCTTCGTGTAAGAAGGATTATAACTGCTCTTGCGATTATTATTTGGAGGACGAATACCAGGTGACCAATGAAACGAAGATCACTGCTACCAAGTATAAAGCAAAAAAGGAATGCAAGGACATGAACAGTGATGTAAATTTGGTTTTTGGCGGATCAAGCTACCACACAGAAACAAGATGCAGTTTGAAGTAGTTTTTTGAATACTTTTGGGAGAAGTTGTTTATCTGTGGTAAATGCTATTTAATGGTTTTATGAAGAATTTGATCTTTTTCCTTGCCTTTTTTTTGTCCTTTAATTCCGGGGCACAGGTTTTCCATATTCCCGATACTTCGGCTTTGCTGGTGAAAACCACTAGTCAGTCTCCGGCGCATTGGTACATTGAAGTTGTTTCTGATAGCTCAACAGATACCGTATTGAGATGGAAAGCAACTCATTATGATAATGTTCCTGTGGAATGGCAGATATCGATAGATGACCAAACGACTTTTCATCCGAATGTCCAGGTTGGAGACAGTGGAGACTTTAACTTACTGGCGAATCAGCCATTCGCAACTAAATTAATTATCGGTGCAATGTTGAATGGCACTCCCGGACATGGAATTTGTTATTTTGATGTGTATGACCCGGATAATCTTGCGGTTGTACAAGCAATCAGTTACGAGTTTATCGTTACACCCTCTACAAACGGAATCACAGATTTGAATGATGACTCATTCTTGGAATGGGAGAATGGGGTGCTGCTGGTGAAAAATGGGCAGGAAGCTGAATTTGAAGTTTATGATTTAGCTGGAAAAATGGTTCTGAAAAACAAACTAACAAATCAGTTAATTGTTTCAGATTTGCCAAAAAATCAAACTTTAATGATTAAAGTTAAACTTAATAGCAGGATTGCTATAGTTAAGATTTACAATTAATTGGAATCATTGATTTTCTACTTCAAGAATTTTATCAGCCAAAACAGAACTAAGTTTGTAGTAGCTTTCGGATGTCCAGCCTCCAACATGGGGGGTAAGCAATATTCTGTCGGATTCCAGCAGAAATTTCAGTTCTTCATTATCTGTTTGATCAAAGAATTGTTCGAAGGATTTTTTCTCGAATTCATTGACATCTAATCCGGCTGAAATAGTTGTTCCTTTTGCAATAGACTCAATTAATGATTTAGTTTCAACTATTTTTCCTCTTGAAAGGTTCAGTAAATAAATGGGTTTGCCCAAAGCATCAAAAAATTCCTGGTCGGCAAAGTAGATCGTTTCTTCGTTTTGCGGAATGTGAAAAGAAATTACATCTGATTTCCGTAGAAGAGCTTCTAAAGTTGCTTCGATCACGAAATCATCTCCGAATCCTGTTTTATACTTATCGTAAGCAAGCAGTGTAATATCAAAACCACGTAATTTCTTTGCGAAAGCCTTTCCGTTGTTTCCATACCCGATAATTCCAACTGTTTTTCCGTCCAGTTCGGTTCCCCGGTTTCCTTCGCGGTCCCAAATTCCGTTTTTCACATCTCTGTTTGCAGTGTGTATCTTATTCATCATGGATAAGAGCATCCCAAGTGCGTGTTCCCCAACTGCATTGCGGTTTCCTTCCGGAGCATTGTAAAGTTTAATTCCCCGACCGGAACAATATGTCTCGTCGATGTTTTCCATTCCGGCACCGGATCGCGCTATGAATTGAAGAGCCGGCGTGAATTTCAGAAAAGACTCGTCCATGGTGAAGCGGGACCGGATCACAAGGCCATGAGCATCAACCAGTTGTGATTCACACTGTTCTCTTGTCCAGTCATAAGCTTCAATGCATTCGTATTCACCGCTTTGTGTGAGCCTTTCGGAAAGAATAGGATGTACGGTATCAAGAAAGAATACTTTTTTCATGGAATGAATTTAGTACTCCGAAGTTAGGTTTATTCTTTGAACGGTTTGACCACGAACTGTAAAATTATCTTGATCACCTGTTCAATCAGTGAAAAGGTCGTGCGGTTCGTTTCCCCGATATAGCCTTCAAGCAGGTTTATTGGTCGAAGGTTCTCACCGGTCTTCTCCAGGTTTAGTTTTATTTTTTGCGCATGGATTTCACGCTGCACCTTTAAAATCTGTAGATCCAGTTCAATTTCTTCAAATGAAGAATATATTTTCGATTTTTTTTCCATCAGTCGTTGAAGAAGTGTTTGGAAAATGTCCGTAAAAGCGGACGCTCAATGAATTTAAGACGCAGAAAAAGAATCAGGATGACCAGGATGAAATATCCACCTGCGATGATCAAAAACCCCAGTGCCATGCTGTTTAATGCACTTCCAATAGCCATAGCTGCGGCAATGGATCCGAAAAGGAAAGCAATCATCAGGAAGAAACCAATTATTACAAGCTTGACAATTGTCCTGGTGGATTTCATTACAAACTGAAACCCCCATAACTTATAGTATTGTACAGTGCTTTCTACGTAAGCTTTGGTTTCTTCCTGAATCTTTTGAGTGCTTTCTTTTAGTTCTTCAAATGCCATACTTATTTAGCTGATGCTCTTTTAGGCCCCTTCAAAAGTTCCAGTTTTTCTTCTAAAAGAGAGATTAATTCGTCTTTTTCATGAACTCCGCTTGAAATAGCATTATCTAGAAAGTCCCCTACATCCTCACCTTTGCGATGAAGCAGCTGGGCTAATTCATGATATTTATCCATCAGGTTATCTTTTCCCTTACCTAAATTATCTTTTAGTTTCTGACGGGTTACAGAACCTTTATCGGGAGCTAACAAAATTCCGATACCTGCACCTATTACAGCACCTGCAAGAAGCGCGACGATGATATTTCCTGTGTTACTTGACATGATACTTTGTTTTATGTGTTCCTACTAAATTTAGCCAAAAAATCGAGGGAAAGGAAAAACGGGGAAATCTTTTAACTTTAATTTTCAGTTTTCTACAATGCTTCTTTTACATTAATTTTTAAAAAACCAACCTTTGAAAACAAGTAGTTGGGTAAAAAAAGCGGGCGTGTTAACCGAGCCAAAGAAATTCGTGCATTCGTGGCAAAATCCTATTTCAGTTCCGACATTACAAAACTGCTGTTCACCTGCCCGATGTGCGGGATCCGTGAGAGTTGGTTCTTCAGGAAATCATGGTAAACTTCCATATTCGCAACTTCAATGATAAGCATGTAGTCCGTTGCACCGGCCACGTGATAAGCATGGATGACCTCTTGTAGTTCTTTTATAGCTGTTTCAAAAACATCGATTCCCTCTTTTTCATGACTTTTCAGGCTCACCTGGCAAACAACTTTCAGTTCTTTTCCAACAGCTTTCCGATTAATACGTGCGGTATATCCTTGTATGACACCCATTCGCTCGAGGCGTTTGATGCGCTCAAAAGTTGGAGTAACCGATAAACCGATCTTACCCGCAACTTCTTTGTTGTTCATTTTGCCATTGGATTGAAGAAGTGTGATTATCTGATAATCAATCGAATCTAATGCCGACATAGTAGTAAGTTTGAGAAAAAAATTCTGGTCTGAGGCCATATACGGATCAAAAACAGAATGAATAGTCTTCATTTTGCATAAAAATAGAATAATATTCCGTTAATCACGAATGAAACCAAATTTGATTTTACTTAGCGGTGCTCTTTAGCGGATAAAAATCTGGATTTGAACAGTATGATTCGAATTTGGGTCAAATGCTCTAAGAGTTGATGTTAAAAGATCTTTGTTTTTAGTTGATTTATGTCCTGGTTTTGAACCGGGCGCAAATATTTCCACAAAAATTTAACAAACGTCCACACAACGTTTGGTATTACTCTCCGTCATAGGAAAGTGAAAGTGGGGAATTGAAATTGATTAATCACAAAAACAAGAACCCCGGTTTAGGCACTGCTGTCTAAATTACTACTGCTTTAAAACCCGGTTGACGAAATTCGGCCGGGATTTTTTATTCTGATAAATCCCCTTTGGTAATCAATTTCCCCATCTTTTCTGAGAACCGGATACTGGTCTTATCAACATACTTATAGTAGAAATGTGAAATAAGAAAAGTCACAGCCATGGATGCAGCGAATGAAATGAAAAAAGGGATGAAGTAAGTTCCCGGTTTCCACAATCGAAGAAAAATGGTGCATCCAAGTGAACACATCACCGCTAAATGGATCAAGTAAAAGGAGAATGAGATTTTTCCCAGGTATAATAAGGGTTTTACTGAAAAAAACCGCATGAAATTTTTCTCAAAACAGATCACAAAGAGAAGACAAAAGGAACCCAATACATGGAATAAGTCGTAACTGTTGGTCCAATCCCAAGCCAAAGGTTTCCAAATACTTTGCTGTACGAATGATCCCTGTGGGTAGGAACTGAAATAAATTCCTGCAACAAAGAGGAACAGTTTTATAGTTATTCCTTTCCAGTTTTTTGGAAAAGAAAACCCGTCAGCGAAAAGCCTGCTTATGAGTGATCCGAGAACGAAAGCGGCGTAGAATTTTTTATCTGTAAGCAGGATAAGAAATGCAACAATGATATGGAGTAAGATGGTTCTTTTATTGTTGCCGGCCAGTGTCAGAAAGGAAAACAACAAGAGCGAACCCAAAAATTCAATGGTCATAGTCCACAATACCGGATTGTAACGATTGTCATTATTTATAATACATCGATAAACACGTTTTTTATCATCGCTACAACCGTTTTCATGTCAGTGAAAAGGCAGTTCAACCAATCTTTTGATTTGGTAATATCTCCCAATTCCTTGTGAGTGAAAAGACCCGCTTCATGCAGCATATAACAGAAGATGATTGATACGCCAACAGGAATAAGCAGCCTGAAGTAACGTTTGGCGGCATATTCTCTCAAAAGTTCATGGCTTCCGGAACGATGAAATTTATAGCTGAGTACAAAACCGCTTAATACGAAGAAAATAGAAACCGCAAACCCGCCGTTGAAAAAGAGATTGAGCGGTGTTTTGGCGATTAGTAGCTCTACCTCGCCCTTTCCCAGGTGTATCTGATTCGGATCCAGATAATTGATAGCAGGGAAAAAACCCAAGCCAAAATGGTGGAATACGACTATAATCATTGCCGCGCCACGGACGCCATCCAGGAAAGCCAGTTTGTTTTTGATAGGTTTGCTATTCATTCCAAAGCTAGAATACACAAATCATGAAATGGTTGGGAACCGGGAAAAAATTTTGTTTCTGTAAAACTATTCCCGGAGATTGAGTTTCTTAATCCTGGAACGGATTGCCCCGCTAGTCCTGCCAAAGTGAGCGGATAACTCTTTAACTTTAGTTCCGCCGGCAACTAATACTGAAAGCTCTGTATCATAGTCAGCGGACCATGGTTTGTAAGCCTCTCGATGTCTGGTCCTGAATTCCTCCACAGAATAAGCTTTCTTCGAGTCAGCTTCGGGAACCGCCAATTCTTCACCAGGTGAATCCTGCAGTTCTTCCGGGAAAGGAATGCTTAATTTTATGGATGGTTCAGAGAATTTGGAAACAGCCGTATTGTAATTCGGCATTCGTAATTGAGCATTCTCAATTATTAAATTCTCCCTATCTTCGCGCATAAACTTTCAAATAACAGAGCAGCAATGAGCACACATTCCAAAATTCAGATTTACAACAGCCTTTCAGGTGAAAAGGAGGTCTTTAAACCAATTATTGACGGTAAAGTTGGAATGTATGTTTGTGGACCCACGCTCTACAGCGAACCGCACATGGGAAACATGCGCACCTTCATCAATTTCGATTTGATTTACCGCTACCTGATGTATGTGGGTTACCAGGTGAAGTATGTCCGTAACATTACAGATGCCGGACACATTACAAACTCTGCCGGTGAAGCGGTTGATTCTATTGGAAAAGCCGCACGAATGGAACAGGTTCAATCTCTGGAGATTGTTTACAAATACAATGTGAAGTTCCAGGATCTACAGCGCGTTTACAACATGCTTCCTCCGGCAATTGAACCAACAGCAACCGGGCATATACAAGAACAGATTGAAGTGATCGAAAAGATCATTGAAAATGGATTTGCCTACGTAGTAAACGGTTCTGTTTATTTTGATGTTCGCGCGTACAGTGAAAAATTCGAGTACGGAATCCTTAGCGGTCGAAAAGTAGATGAATTGGCAGAAGAAACCCGTGAACTGAATGCACAGGACGAAAAACGCTTCTTTGCAGATTTTGCCTTGTGGAAAAAGGCAAACCCGGACGATATGCAGATCTGGCGTTCACCATGGGGTGACGGAAATCCGGGTTGGCACATCGAATGTACTGCAATGAGCACCAAATATTTGGGTGACAAGTTCGATATCCACGGAGGTGGATTGGATCTGAAATTCCCGCACCACGAAGACGAAATTGCACAAAGCTGCGGTTCTGTTGGGATCAGTCCGGCAAATTACTGGATGCATGCAAACATGTTGAATGTAAACGGGCAAAAAATGTCCAAGTCTTTGGGAAATTACTTCCTGCCAATGGAAATTGTGGAAGGAACAACGGAAGTGTTTGAAAAACCGTATTCTCCGCAGGTGATTCGTTTCTGCATGATGCAGGCACATTACCGAAGCACATTGGATTTTACCCCCGATTCATTAAACGCGGCGGAAAAAGGATTTACACGGTTGTCGGAAGCGTATGAAAAACTGGGTTCTTTGGAAACAAAGTCGGAATCTTCCCAGAACGTACAAGCATTGGTGGATTCACTGTACAAAGCAATGAACGACGATTTCAATGCTCCGATGCTCATTGCGGGTTTATTCGAAGTGGTGAAATACATCAATACCATTTCGGAAGGAAAAGCAACGATAACGGCTGGTGATTTGGAATTATTGATGAAAGAATTTACCGGGTTTGTGTTCGATGTACTTGGTCTGACCATTGAAAAAGCATCTACAGACAGCGCTCTGACTACTGTAATGGATTTGGTGTTGGATATGCGTAAAGACGCCCGGGAAAACAAAGACTGGAGTACTTCAGATAAGATCAGAGATCGTTTGGCAGAAGCCGGAATTGTCGTGAAAGACGGTAAGGACGGCGTGACGTGGACGGTAAAATAGCATTAAGGACTATAAGACACTAGACTAGAGACATAAGACGTAAAATCTGTCTTTAGTCTTTGGTCTATAGTCTCAAGTCTTTAAAAAGTGGAAAAATTCGGAAAAGCATACAAACTCTGCAGTCGGAAAACGATTGATTGTCTCTTTAAGGAGGGAAAGCAGCTGCGTGCATTTCCGTTAGGAGTTTATTACCTGGAAACGGAATTCCCTGAGAAAGTTCCTTTTCAGGTTGTGATTTCAGCACCGAAGCGGCAGTTTAAGCGGGCACATGACCGCAATTATGTCAAGCGCCTGGTAAAGGAAGTCTTACGGAGAGAAAAACAACCTTTGGAGGAGGTTTTAAACGCTTCCGGAAAACAACTGGCCCTTTTTATCGTTTATACCAATAAAGAAGTTTTATCCTATCCGGAATTGGAGAAATGCGTGCGAAAACTGATCGGGAAACTGCTTGCAGAACTGCAGAGTGCAGAATAAAAATTGCCCCGACTGGTCCTGTGATTCAACCATTCGTCAAAAAACACAAAAAATCAAGTTTGATTACTAATCTTTCGGTATTTTTACCAGTTTGGAATCCGTTTTTCGGAATGATTTTTGAAATTAACATGATCACGAAGAGATCAACCGCAGCGGACCGATAAAATCCCGGGTTTCGGTATTAGAGCAGTTTAAGAAAAATAATAGTTAAGAAATATGAAGCAATTCCTGCATGTTTTCGTCCTGGTAACCATCCTTATTGGTTTCAATTCTCCATTAAAAGCACAATCGAACGGATTCGAGGAAATTAAGTCCATGGAACTAATGGACCTCATTTTTCAGCAGCTGGAGACCAATTATGTGGATGAGATCAAGCCCGGGGAAATGAGTAAAACGGCTATCGATGCCATGCTGAAACAATTGGATCCTTATACGGTTTATTACCACGAATCCAACATGGAAGATTACCGGATGATGACTACCGGACAATACGGAGGCATCGGTGCTTTGATCCGCAAAATGGGTGATTATACTTACATTGCAGAACCTTATGAGGGAAAACCTGCACAGTTAGCGGGAGCAATGGCCGGAGATAAAATCCTTTCCATTGACGGAAAAGACATGAAGGGAAAACCGAGCGATGAGGTGTCCGACGGATTGCGGGGTCCGAAAGGTTCAACCATTCAGTTGAGAATTGAACGTGCCGGACAGGAAAAAACCATTTCCATCACACGCGATGAGATCAAATTGGCTGATGTTCCTTATTTCGGAATGCTGAACAACGGAACAACCGGTTACATCAAATTGAACAGTTTTACACAGACAGCTTCTGCAGAAGTTATTTCGGCTTACGGAAAACTGAAGCAGCAGGGAATGACCAACCTGGTTTTGGACTTGCGCGGAAATGGCGGAGGGTTGTTGATCGAAGCAGTGAAAATCGTAAATATTTTTGTGAAGAAAGGTCAAACAGTGGTTACCACAAAAGGCCGTATTCCTGAAGAGAACAGAACGTACGCAACTTCTGCGGATCCACTTGATCTGACGATTCCCCTGGTTGTTTTGGTGGACGGTGGCTCAGCTTCGGCATCCGAGATTGTTTCAGGAAGTTTGCAGGATCTGGACAGAGCGGTGATTATCGGAGAAAACTCCTATGGAAAAGGCCTGGTTCAGCGTACGTTTGATTTGAAATACGGATCAAAGATCAAATTGACCATTTCAAAATATTACACACCTTCAGGTCGCTGTGTGCAGCGCCTGGAATACTACGACAAGGAATTGAGTGATAAGCCGAAAGCAATCGCGGATTCCCTGTTGAAGACATTTACCACGGCAAATGGCAGAAAAGTAATTGACGGACGCGGAATTGAACCGGATATCGTGGTTGAAAAAGATGATTATTCACGCCTGCTTTTGATGCTGGTAAGCAATAATGTGATTTTCAATTTTGCTACTGATTACAAACGTGCTCACGAAACAATTGCTCCTGCAAAGAGCTTCCAACTGAGCAAGGAGGATTACGATGCATTCAAAGCTTATGCCTTAAAGCAGGATTTCACTTATTCAACGGCTTCCGAGGAGCAATTGGAGCGCATGAAGAAAACAGCTGAAGATGAAGGTTATTTTGAGGACATCAAATCCGATTACGAGCAGCTTTTATCGAAAGTAACTCCTTCCAAAGAGCGTGACCTGGATAAGTTCAAAGATGAGATCACCGAAATTTTATCCAGTGAGATCGTATCGCGTTACTATTATCAAAATGGTCGTGCAGAGCAGGCATTCCAATACGATAAAGATGTTCAGAAAGCATTGGAAGTTCTTTCGGATCCTAAAAGAGTAAATACTATTCTCGGAAAATAAGCGTTATCGATTTATAGAGCGATTACTTATGCTGGATAAACTGACCGGGAAACCCGTTCATTATTATATTCAATTGGTTGCAATGATGGGAATTGCGGCGGGATTACCCTTCAGTAAAATTCCGCTTTCCATCGGAACAATGCTTTTAGGTCTCAATGTTATCTTACTTTGGGATTGGAAAAGAGTCTGGAAAAGCTGGACATCCAATCGCTGGATCTGGCTGCTTTTTGCGTATTTTATCGTAGAAATTTGTTCCGTTCTATGGAGCTCAGATAAGCACGAAGCCTGGAATATGATCCGAAGGGAATTGACGCTTTACGCCATTCCTCTGGCGGTTATCGCCATTCCTTTAACGCATTTCAAACATTACAAATGGGTTGTTTTGAGCTTCTTAACGGCCGTTTTCCTGACTAGTTTCATCAATGTGGGAACTTATTTTCACTGGTGGGGTTCTAAAGTTTACGACGATATTAGAAGCCTTTCCCTCTTTGTTTCACACTTGCGCTATGCTATGATGATCGTGCTTGCACTGGTTTTTTGTGCAGCGTGGTGGATCCGCAGATTTCCCTATCGATGGGTGGCAGTTTTATTGACTTGCTGGTTCCTGTATTATACCATTCTTTCGCAGATAGGAATGGGGGTGTTTACGCTATCCGGAATTGTTTTGATGATGTTTTGGTTCAAGGTAAAATCGATTAAAACACGTTGGATAAAAAGGACATTTATCGCAGCTTTCAGTACATGCATCCTTTTTATTGGTGTTTTCGTGTATATCAACCTGCAACCCATTCCGCACAAAATAGAAGTAAAACCTGAAGATTACGTGAAGAAAACGGTCAATGGAAATCAGTACACCTTTGATGAGCTTCCTAAGATCAACTGGGAAAACGGATACCCGGTCCAGGCATTTATTGCAGATGAAGAACTGGAAAAAGAATGGTCCAAAGTTTCCGGAGTTAACTACGATACAGGAGTGGATTTAAAAGGAAATCCGATTCGAAATATCTTATGGAGGTATATGACTTCAAAAGGCTTGCGAAAGGATTCGGTTGATTTTCAGAAAATGAGCAAACAGGACATTCGCAACGTAGAATTGGGATTTGCCTCCGTTGAAATGGCGAAAGGCGGGATTTCAGCACAATTGTACCGAATGCGCAGTCAGTTGAAAAATGCAGAAGACCCGAACGGAAAATCACTCCTGGAAAAAATAGAATCTTTGAAAGCCGGGATTACCATTTTAAAATCACATCCGATAATTGGTGTTGGGATCGGTGATATGAAATCGGCATTTGCAGAAGCATATAAATCCAATCATTCGAAACTAACTCTTGAAAACCAGCATTTAACTCATAATCAGTTTCTCACATCCTGGATTGCAGCAGGGATCATTTGCTTTATTGCTTTTACAGCTTTGTGGTTTATTCAACTTGCAGTGGCTTTACGGATCAATGCCTTTGAATGGACCGGATTTTTGGTCATTACCATGCTGTCGTTTTTGATCGAAGATACCCTGCAGACACAGACAGGCGTTTCATTTGTAGCGTTTTTCTTCGCTTTTTTTATTACGGGCAGGAACTTGTTGTATAAGAAATAGTTCAAATTGAACTGTTTAATCCCGATTTCTATCGGGACTTTGAACCTTCGGAGCTTTAAGAGTGTTTTCAAATCCTGACACCGAAGGTCGTCAGTGAAAGAAGATTTGAACGATTGAACGTTTTAGGACATTCCTGATATTTAATATTCACGTAATCCGGCAGGGGTTGCTTCTTGGCTTTGAAAGACTTACTTTTGCACCTAAATTGACTATCCATGCGTTTCGAACTAACGAAAGAATTTCTAGAGCGCATCCGACAAGCTATTTCGTCGGAGGATGATCAATGGATTAAACAGCACATTACGGATCTCCACTTTGCGGATATCGCTGAAATCATGGATGAATTGTCCATGGAGCAATCGAAGTACCTCTATTATCAATTAGATGAAGAACTTCAGGCGGATGTCCTGATGGAATTGGAGGAGGAAGTAAGGGACCGTTTCCTGGCTTCTCTTTCCGCCAAAGAAATGGCGGAGCAGTTGGAGAATCTGGATTCAGATGATGCCGCAGATATTCTCGGAGAACTCCCGGATGAAAAGATCCAGGAAGTAATCTCTCAAATGGAAGATGACGATGCCGCGGATGATATCGTTGACTTGTTAAATTACGACGAAGATACGGCCGGGGGATTGATGCAGAAGGAGTTTATCCAGGCGCGGTTAGACTGGCCTGTAAACCGGGCTTTGGTGGAACTGCGCAGGCAGGCGGAAGATGTAGAGCAGGTTTATACCATTTATGTCATTGATGACCTGAACAAACTGGTGGGAGTACTTTCCCTGAAAAGATTGCTTTTTGCCAGCCCGAAAACACCGATCCGTGATCTTTATGAAGGAAAAAACCTGATTTTTGTTACTACCAGCGATTCTTCCGAAAAGGTTGCCAAAGTGATGGAAAAATACGATATGGTTTCTGTACCTGTTGTGGACTTGCAGGGAAAACTGGTAGGCCGCATTACGATTGATGACGTAGTTGATGTGATCAAGGAAGAAGCGGATAAGGATTTCCAGCTGGCTTCCGGTATCTCTGAAAAGGTAGAATCGAATTCCAGTGTTTTCCGCATTTCCAGGGCAAGACTTCCCTGGCTTCTGATCGGAATGCTGGGAGGAATCCTGAGTGCACAGGTGATTTCGCGTTTCGAAACAAACATTACCCATCTTCCTGCATTGGCATTCTTTATTCCGCTCATTACGGCAATGGGTGGAAATGTGGGAGTACAGTCATCAGCAATTGTTGTACAGTCGCTGGCGCGTGGTAATGATCCCTTCGACAGTATCCTTTCGAAAGTTGGAAAAGAAGCTGTAGTTGGTTTGGTTAACGGACTGCTCTGCTCTTCCCTGATTTTCGGAATATCTTATTTCTTCAATGATTATCGACTGGCACTCGTTGTAAGTATTTCTTTATTAACAGTAACGATTTTCGCGGCAATCTTCGGAACGATGATCCCGCTGATCTTAAACCGTTATAAAATTGATCCTGCATTGGCAACCGGTCCGTTCGTTACCACCACCAATGATGTATTGGGACTGTTTATCTACTTTACCGTAGGACTTTTGCTTTTGAATTAACCTGTAGAATTCGGGCATTTTATCAATTATTTTAAAAATAGTTCCATTTTTTTTTCATTTCTGAAATCCAAAACTTTTTTCAGGTCGTAACTGAGTCAAATTTAAAATTCAAAACTTACGATTATGAAAAAGGGATTATTATCAATTGCGTTAATTGCTTCAGCAGCATTGTTTTCTAACTCATTCGCTCAGAATGGAACTGTTATGGTAGGTGGTGAATCTATGTATCCTGCAAAGAACATTGTTGAGAATGCGGTAAATTCAAAAGATCACACAACATTGGTTGCGGCGGTAAAAGCAGCAGGTTTGGTAGAAACTTTGCAAGGGAAAGGACCTTTCACAGTGTTCGCACCGGTAAATGATGCATTCGAAAACCTTCCTGCCGGAACAGTAGAGACTTTGTTAAAGCCTGAAAACAAAGCAACGTTGACAAAAGTATTGACTTATCACGTAGTTGCCGGAAAAATGGACTTTAATACGATTGCTGCAGCGATCAAAAAGGGAGGTGGAAAGGCAGAAATGGCGACTGTTTCCGGAGGTAAATTGTGGGCGATGATGAATGGAGATCACAACATTACGATCAAAGACGAAGCAGGAAACGTTGCAAACATCTCTACTTATGATGTTTACCAATCCAATGGAGTTATTCATGTGGTAGACAAGGTGTTGATGCCTAAGATGTAATTCAACAGGTTGAGATTTTGAGGCGATATTGAGTTACAGAGCAAAAAAATCAAGATTACAACTAACTCATAGCAAGGGTGACCCCGACTTTCGCAGTCTTTTTTGCGGAACGTCGGGGTTTTTTGTTGCAAGTAATCATTCAATCAGCATCCCAGCTTCATGGGATAATGTTATACACCGTATAAAAATCTATTCCACTACCAATTTATCTTCCAGGGTAATTTGCCCCTTTTGGATACGGATAATGTATGTTCCTTTCTGAAGGTTCAATTTGCTGAATGGAATCGATTGGCTGCCTTTCTCGAATGAATACAGTTGTTGAAGCTCTACTTTTCCGGCTATAGACACCACGGAAACAGTATAATTTCCGCTTTCAGGAATAGCCGCGCTGACGTTAAAACTTCCCTTTGACGGGTTTGGTGAAATAGCAATTGGTTTGGAAGAACCTTTTTTCTCCAGCGATCGGATATCAGAAAGTTTCTCCTCGTTATTGATATCTATCGTTGCCAATTGGTAATAATTGATTCCGTCAAGCGGATTTCGGTCTACAAAAGAATAGGATTGAGGACTCTCAGAATCTCCCTGACTTGGAACCTGCCCGATTTCTTCAAATTGCAAATCGTTTCCGGCACGCAGGACGATAAAGTGACGATTCTCCTTTTCGAAACTCGTGGTCCAATGGATCAATGCATCATCTCCTGAATGAGAAATTTCAAAAGTGCTTAAATTAACTGCCAGGGGACAAGTAATTGTAAATGTGGCTGTTCTCACGGTTCCGCAAGCATCCGTTACGGTTGCTGTATAGGTGTTGGGCCCGTTTGGAACAATTAATGTACTGCTGGTAGCACCGGTATTCCAGGAATAAGTATATCCCGGAACGCCGTATTGAGCCAAAGGATTTAAAAGGGTTGTTCCGGAAGCACAAGTTGCTGCCGCAATGGTTGTAGCACCGTTTCCGGTAGTTGTATTTCCAAGTGTTTCTGCGTTTCTTCCCTGAACAGTCACACTCCAATTGTACATGACATTGCAGGAATTTGAAGCGTAGTTGCAATTATCGTATCCGTAAAAGTTACCGCAGTAGGAACGATTGCTCCGGATAGTAAATGACAAATTCTGGTTGCTGCAAGATGGAGTGTAACATTGAGCAAGCGACTGGGTTCCTGAACTGGCAAATGGTAGAGTTGGATTCCATTGTCCGTAGTCGTCACAGGTTGGAGCTGTGCAGGTCCAAATAGTTCCCGGAGCTGCGGTTGGAGAAATTCCGCCGCAAGATGAGGTAACCCAAATTTGTGCTTCTGACATCCAGCAATCAATAATGGCACCAAAATCCAGATAATCATCTGAGCAAAAATCGGTGCGTACGTCCCAATAAGCGGAAACATCCCATGGTGTGGTTCCGCCGGGAAATGTCACATTCAGGGTGTTTGAACAAGAGGAAGGTGATGGCAGTGAACCCATTAAATTATTCGCTGAAGAAATAGGCCCGACAACGGTTACCAGCGGATCAACGGTAATCGGGTACACTTTTGCCGGATCGTTCAATTGGGAAGAATCGCATAGAATCTCAAGATTACTTCCGTTCAATGTATAGGGATTGATCCAGGAGTTTTTATTCCCGGAAGCATCGTGACATCTTGCCAGGTTGAATTTTATTTCGGCCTCACCGGTATAAATATTTTCAAAAATTACCGGGCCGTTTGCAACCAATCCATCGTTATAGACAAAACCATTCAAATGATGAGGTAAATCGAGCTGGTCAATAAAAGTAAGCTGTTTTACATGCAGGTTCTCACGAATAATGAAATCGGATTTGATACTGCCTTCCATAAAGATGATTTTTAGATCAATCCCGGGAAAAACATCCGTAATATAGGCTCCTTCGTTTCCAATGTTGATCTGTGACCAGTTTGATTGGTAGACAAAAACGGAATTGTCCGCGTTAACGACTCTCAGCTTGTAATTATTGAAGGAAAAATAAACTTCTCCCAGTTTGAAAGAGGTACGTTTGCCAGCAACATCCAGGGTTGTTTGACAAGCCTGCGTTCCGGATTCATAAAGCTGGGGAGAAACAGCATGAAGTGTAGGATCAATAGCTCGCCATAACCCGTCTTTAAGCATGTTGATAGGACCGGCCGCTTTTTCTATGTAAAAATAAGTCGGGTTATCCAGGTCGATGTAATACCGGGAATCATAAGTCCTTTTACTGATGTCTTCTACCACATTCTTACCATATGGAGCACCAAAAGTCAACTTTCCGAAATCCGGATGCGTGTGAAAACTTTCCGGATTGTGTTTTTTCCCGTTCTCTGATGAATAGGTGCGTGGATTGATGAAATCAATGTTTGCAGACATTGGTTCAAAAATACTTACTTGTGCCAGGGAATGAAGCAGAAAGAATCCTGTGAAAATTACGCTAAGAGTCAATTTATTCATAGTAGTAGTTGTTGCAGTAGCATATTGCCATTCAGGCAATTAATAGGGTAAAAGTATGTTTTTTTTTAGTGAACAGCTTTATTTTTCCTGTTAAAAAAATATTGATACATCATTGATTTTCAACCGGGAGTACTTGCTTTTCAGAAAGTATGTGGCTTATCGGGCATTCAAAAAATGGATTGCTTACCTTTGTGAAAAATTTCCCGTATGACATTTCATGATCTGAATATTAAGAAACCGATCCTAACGGCTTTAGAGGAGCTTGAATATACTACACCGACTACTATCCAATCGGCTGGATTTTCAGTAATGATGTCGGGAAAAGATGTGATTGGATTGGCTCAAACAGGTACGGGAAAAACCCTTGCTTACTTGCTTCCGATGCTCTCTTTATGGAAGTTTTCCAAAGAACCACATCCGCAGATACTTATCATTGTTCCAACAAGGGAGTTGGTGGTCCAGGTAGTGCGTGAGGTTGAAAAGCTGACGCCGTACATGAATGTCGTGGTCGGTGGAGTTTACGGTGGAGCAAATATCAATACACAAGCTGCAATGGTTTTGCAGGGATTGGATGTTCTGGTAGGAACTCCGGGTCGTATTTTCGATTTGACAGCCAATGGTTCTTTGCAGTTGAAGCACGTGAAAAAAGTTGTTATTGATGAAGTGGACGAAACTTTGAATCTTGGATTCAGACCGCAATTGATGCGTATTTTCGAACTGCTTCCGGAAAAAAGACAGAACTTGTTGTTCTCGGCAACACTTTCGGAAGAAGTAGAGACTTTTCTCGATAATTATTTTGACAATCCGGTGAGAGTTGAAGCTGCGCGTGCAGGAACTCCGCTTGAAAAGATCAGACAGGAAGCAATAGCAGTTCCGAATTTTACTTCCAAAGTCAATTTACTCAAACACTTGCTTGCTGAAAATAAAGACATGACCAAAGTATTGGTTTTTGTCTCTTCACGTGTCCTGGCAGAAAAATTATTTGATGAGCTGGAGCCGATTCTCAATGTTGAGTTGGGAATTATCCACTCACAAAAGGCACAGAATTTCCGATTTAACACGGTCAATCACTTTGAGAATGGAATTTACCGTGTATTGATCGCTACGGATTTGATTGCTCGTGGTATTGATGTGACTGACGTGACACATGTTTTCAACTTTGATATTCCGGATAATGTAGAAAATTACATCCACCGGATAGGTAGAACCGGTCGTCAGGATAAAGACGGGCATGCAATCAGCTTTGTTTCCGAGAAGGATAGGGAGTTCTTTGGCCAGATCGAAGCGTTCATGAATAAGCAAGTAGCAATCAGCCAATTCCCCGACGAAGTGGAGTTGTCCGAACTGATTTTGGAGTTCGAGAAGCCGCAGGTTGCCATGAAGAATACCTTGGTTAAAGCACCGAGTAAGGATGAAGCAGGGCCTGCATTCCACGAAAAGAAAGCCAAGAATAAAAAGGTGAATGTGCGTTACAATCACAAAAAGGCCATGCAGGAGAAATACGGGAAACCGAAAAAACGGGGAAGTAAGAAGAAATAGGCTTACTTTCGGACTCTTTTTGTAAGCAGTTTACGCACGGGTTTTTCGAATACCAGGTATACAATACCTGAGAAAATGACCAGTATCAATACATACGGCCAAAAGATTTCGGTATCTTTTTTACCAATCATTCCCGGTACGTATTGTTGACAAATTAAGAGCACAATGAACTGGAAGATGTAAACAGAGTAACTTATTTCACCTAAAAATTGAAATGGTTTCCAGGAAAATATGTTTTTTAATCTCCCTTGTATGAGTGAAAAGGCAACGATGAAAAGCGCAAAATAAAGCGCCATATAACCGTTTTGCCTGAAATTTTCGTAAGCTGGTTTATCGCGGTACATGCCCCATAAGCAGTAGATTCCCAACAAAACAGTAAACAGGTAAATTTTCCTTCTTTGCTGAATTAGCCAGAACCGGTTTCGTGCAAACAAAATACCTGCGCAAACACCAATTAAAAAGGTTGATACATGTAATAATGGGAAAAAATTCACGAAGAATTCAGGTGCCTTTTCTGCCTTCAAGGAATCTACTACTTGTATGTTTATATACCAGGATATAAGTGCTAAAGCGAGTATGGAAGTGTTTTTCAGTCGGTGGATATTGAAATAAATCCATGGAAAAATGAGGTAAAAAAATGCCTCAACAGATAATGACCAGGCAGGAAAGTTGATATTCAGGGCTAGTTTGTAATTCCAGGATTGAAGTAGAAAAATGGAAGTGTAATATGGATCGGTCTGCCATTCAAGGGGAATATCCGGATTGTATTTAAATTGAAGTATAAAAAATAGAAGCACGGATAACAGGTAAACCGGATAGATTCTTGCAAACCGCCGCATCCAAAACGACTTCCGTTCAATTTGATCTGGTAATTGGCCGTCTTTTGCGTTTGAGATAACTAAAATGAACCCGGATAACACAAAGAAGTAGGTGATTCCGTTAATAAGATCTCCTCCAAATCGTGAAATATAATGCGTATTCATTGGCCAATTGAATAATCCGAAATGTAGGACAACAATGGACATACTTGCTAAAAAACGGGTAAAGGTGAGTTGAGGTATTTGCACTGGGAGTTCTTTTGCGACGAAATTAATGAATAAAATCCATCATAAAAAACGTTAAGTGAATCGTTAATTTTAACATTTCACCTACATTCGTTATCTATGATTAAGATTCGGATCAATCTCGTAATTACAGCAGTATGGATTGCCATGTTGGCACTTTTGTTGATCCAAATCTTTCAAACGCTGCAATTATATGACCGGAAATCGGATGATTTTAGAAGCAAGGTCAATACAGCCCTGGAGCGCATAGCAATCCGTTACGAGAAAATTGAAGATGTTCGCAGGTACTCCAGCCTGATGAGCAAAGATGTGTCCGGTCAGTACAAAGATGTTCTTAAAGAGGAATTTCAAAACCTGTTCGAAGTAAAAGAATCCATATCCATAAGAGACACCGTGCTTTCGGTAAAAGGGAAATTGGAAAATTACCTGATCGTAACCGGGAATAGCTACGATTCCATTTCCGGTTTATACTCAAAACAGGAAGTCCTGGCACGGGATGTCCGGCAAATCCATGAATTATTTGACGGCGGAGGGATGAGCCTGTTCCATAAAGATTCCGTTCGGGCGGCTTATCACCTGGACCAGCGTGTGATGCATAAAATTGTCAAAAAAGCGAAATACATCAACGAATTGATGGTGGAAACGTTTCGGGATAATATGTACCTGGACCCGGAGAAAAGAATCGATTTGAAAATCCTGGATTCGGTAATCCGAAAAGAGCTTGTAACAGATAAACTTCCGGATGATTTCAGGTTTGTGATCGTGGAGGAGAACAATGAACCTGTGAAATTCAAACAGCACCTGGTAAATTACGATGCGAAACTGGATACTGTTAAGACGCATACCACCATGTTATTCCCCAATAAGATTTTGGAAGACAAATTGTTTTTGCATGTGAATTTCCCGAAAAGTAAGTTCTTCGTCTTAAAGTCTATGGGAAGCCTGCTCATCGTGAGCCTCATTCTTGCAGTCTTGATTATCATCACGATTTCATACATGTTCCGTACGATTTTGACCCAAAAGAAATTATTTGAAATGAAAAACGATTTCATCTCGAATATGACTCACGAGTTTAAAACACCGATTTCGACGATTTCCCTGGCGTGTGAGGCCATGCATGATCCTGCAATGATGGGCGGACAAACAGAAAATGCAGCCCCCTTTGTAAAAATGATCCAGGAAGAGAACAAAAGATTAAGCGTTTTGGTGGAATCTATCCTGCAAAGTGCCGTGATTGACCGGGGTGAATT
Organism: uncultured Fluviicola sp.; assembly: GCA_966248825.1. Taxonomy (GTDB): domain Bacteria; phylum Bacteroidota; class Bacteroidia; order Flavobacteriales_D; family Crocinitomicaceae; genus Fluviicola. Next base: position 4,578 of record CBINBC010000001.1, on the reverse strand, counting down.
GAAAGTAAAAATGGAACAGGTCCCGGTTGTTGAAATTATTCAATCCGTTGCTAAAACAGCGTCCTTCCGGATTGCCGGTTTGGATGGCGAACTGATCCTCCAAATGCCCAAAGAAGAAGTTTATATTGAAGCAGATCGCATGCATTTTACCAATATGGTGAACAATTTAGTTGATAATGCGATTAAATACAGCAAGGACAAGATCCACGTTACAGTGAAACTGGAAGTTTTTGCGGATCGGCTTGAATTGTCCGTAATTGATAAAGGAATTGGAATAAAACGTGAACATATCTCGAAAATATTTGATAAATTGTACCGAGTTCCGACCGGAAACGTTCATAATGTGAAGGGCTTCGGTTTAGGGCTAAGTTATGTGAAAGCACTTTCTGATATGTTCGGATGGAGTGTACATGTGACAAGTCAAGTGGGAGAGGGTTCAGAATTTCGTGTAACAATAAAAAGATAATTATGGCTAAGCAAAAATCAATTTTATTAGCAGAAGATGATGACAATTTAGGTCAATTATTACAGACATTCCTTAAAACGAAAGGTTATCAGGTAGAACTTGCACGTAACGGAAAGCATGCATATGAAAAGTACACAGACGGACATTTCGATTTCTGTATTTTTGATGTGATGATGCCTGAAATGGATGGTTTTACCCTTGCTAAGGAAGTAAGGTTGATTGATCCCAAAATTCCAATTCTTTTCCTGACTGCAAAAGCAATGAAGGAGGATAAACTGGAAGGTTTTGAAAGCGGGGCGGATGATTACATGACGAAACCTTTCACCATGGAAGAGTTATTGGCACGAATCGAAGCAATTTTGAGACGAACAGCTCCTTCTGATAACGATGAAAATGAAATGCAGCAAATCGGGAATATCCAGTACGAACCGGTATCTCGCATTCTTCACCTGAAGGAAGAAAATAAAAAGCTCACCACGAAAGAAGGGCAGCTGCTTCACTTGTTGTGCAAGAACCGAAACGAAGTACTTGACAGACAAGCGGCTTTGCGCGCAATCTGGGGAGATGATAACTATTTCAACGGCCGTTCAATGGATGTATACATTGCAAAACTGCGTAAACTTCTGAAAGAAGACGAACGCATTGAGATTTTGAATATCCACGGAAAAGGATTCAAACTGATTGTTCACGAATAAGAAACAAATTCAATGGTTCTATTGGTTTCAAATTTGAACTTTTTGAACGTTTTTACAGTATATTCGCTTTTGTGATGCGAAAGAGAAACTTAAAGACTCGTCTGCCGCAGTGGACGGGTCTTTTTTCATTTCAGGTGAAAACTGCCTTGTTACTGTTGCTATTGGTTAGCAGACAAGATGCATTTGCACAGGAAATCTTCTCTATCTATTATCCGAGCGGCGATTATAAATTGCTGGATGACAACAAGCAGGAAATCAATAAATACATCTTTTCCCAGAACCTGAAAAAGATCGATAGCCTGCAAGTCATCGGATACGCAGACTCTACCGGAAAGAAACGCCTGAACATGCGGCTTTCCAGGAAACGGGCAGAAAAGGTCAAAGAATACCTGGAAAAAATCCTCCCGACTAAAACTCCCGTTTCGAGTTTTGCGCGCGGTGAAGAAAACGCCCTGCGGAATCCAAATGAAAACCATAGAAGGGTTGAAATTCATCTGTTCTTTGCGGGTAAAAGATTGGTAGAGGATTCTACGGAACTTTATGAGTACTTTGGAAATACCAAAACCTGCTTCGTGCTTTCCGATTCGATCATGAAGAATTGCAACATCATTCGTTTTAATGACGGCAGATCCAATATGGTAGTCCTGGAAATGGAACCGCATTTGTTCTCTAAAAACCAGGTTTATTATACGCTTACGAAAGGATCACAATACGCCAAAATCATTAAATGGAAACTGGAAATGAGCGGGGAAGGCTGGTGGCGGCACGAACGTTACAGGACCATTGTAAAAGAAGCGGATTTCGAAGCTTACGGTGTTCTGACCAAGCGGAAAGTCCAGGTTGATTACAACGAATGTGTTATCTGCGATAAAGACATGAATGCCCCTTTGAAGTTGGAATCCGAGTTACTTCCGGAGGTTTATGTCATGCAACATCTGCAGTTGAGAAAGAAAATGCTGGACGGAGAGTACCTCGTGATTGTCCCGAAAGATTACGTAACCCCTTCCAGATCGTATTATTTCGACAAAAATTACGATCAGCCTATTGAATGGCACACCAAATTCGGGATGAGAAACAGACCTTATTTTTTCGCGAGCGTTCCGGCAGAATATCTGAAACAGAAAGATTGGAATATTTACTCCAACCGCTCTACCTGCATTCCAACGGGAGATTCATTAAAGATCAATTATCCTTTGGATACCCTTGGTCCCCATCAATGTCTGCCCGAATCCAGAGGCGGATTGAATGCCCTGGAATATGGAGCGGAAGCTTCTTTCTGGAATTACGACTTTCGGGCAGCAGCTATTTCTGCTTACGCACAGTATTCAGGTACGCGTTTTGAATACAGCCTGAATGTTGGTGTAGACCTTAAAGCAAGAATCCAGGTGATGGTAAAAACGGATTATTTGATTTTCTCGTTCGATCCTTACCAGCAAATAGTTATTGGAAATGCCAACCGGTCCATGATCCACGATTTTCACCCCATATTGGCTGCCTACGCGGGAACAAACCTGACTTTCCTCAATGACCGTTCAAATGCCGGGCTAATCCATGCTTTGTACATCGGTGCGGCTTACAAGAACAATCCATTTTCGTTTGCATTCGACCGTTTCTACACGAATGTGGGGATTTCTACGAATTACCTTCATTCCGGCGGATTGAATTTTTCCCTGTACTTGCAAGTCGGCGTGAAATTTAAGATCTAGGATGGATTGGTTTCCTACTGTTAAACACAATACTGTGCAATTCGTAATTACTCCCCCATCACTTTCGCACTGACCTTTGTCGTGATTGCATCTTCAATCAGCCGCGGCTGATCGCTTTTTCTTATCTTTGCAAAAGAAAATTGAAACTATGATTCGTCTTCAAAACTTTATCAACGGAGAATTACTTGCACCTGTTAAAGGTCAATACATCGATAATTACGAACCTGCAACGGGTAAAGTGTATGGTGAGATTCCAAATTCGACGGAAGAAGATGTGGAGCTGGCTGTTCAAGCTGCTGAAAAGGCTTTTCCGGTTTGGTCGAATATGACCAATGAAGAACGTGGAGCAATCATGATGCGTATCAGTTTGGGGATTGAAAAACGCATGGATGAATTCGTGGCTGCGGAATCCCGTGATAATGGAAAACCGCTTTCATTGGCAGCACATGTGGATATTCCGAGAGCCGTTTCCAATTTTCATTTTTTCGCAACAGCTGTTGAACACTTTGCCTCCGAATCGCATTACATGGAAGGAATGGGAATCAATTATACGACCCGCAAACCGATCGGAGTGGTCGGCTGTATTTCTCCCTGGAACCTTCCTTTGTATTTGTTTTCCTGGAAAATTGCGCCGGCTCTGGCTTCCGGAAACTGTGTCATTGCAAAACCTTCTGAAATTACACCGTACACCGCTTACTTACTAAGTGAAGTGGTAAAGGAAAGCGGGATGCCTGCAGGTGTACTGAATATCGTTCACGGTTTGGGTCAGCATGCCGGAGACGCAATCGTCAAACATCCGAAGATTAAAGCCATTTCATTTACCGGTGGAACTAAAACAGGGGAGTACATTGCCAGAACTGCCGGACCTATGTTCAAGAAATTATCCCTGGAACTAGGGGGAAAGAACCCAAATATCATTTTTGCGGATTGTGATTTTGATGAAATGATCAAAACAACCGTACGTTCCTCCTTTGCCAATCAAGGGCAGATCTGTTTATGCGGATCGCGTATTTTTATTGAGAGAAGTATCTACGATAAGTTCAAAACGGCTTTTGTAGCCCGTGTCGATCAATTGACGGTTTCCAACCCTTCCGATCCGAATGCAAAAATGGGAGCTGTTGTTTCCAAACCACACATGGAGAAAGTCCTTTCGTACATTGATTTGGCAAAAGAAGAGGGCGGAGCAATTCTCACAGGCGGAAAACGAGTTATTTTAGACGCTCCGTACAACGAAGGTTATTACATCGCTCCGACAGTGATCGAAGGTCTTTCATACGATTGCAGAACGAACCAGGAAGAAATTTTCGGACCCGTGGTGACCCTGACGCCTTTTGATACGGAAGAAGAGGTGCTTATGATGGCCAACAGCACACAATACGGACTGAGTGCGACTATTTGGACATCCGACCTGAAAAGAGCGCACAGAACAGCCGATAAAGTGCAGGCGGGGATCGTTTGGATCAATTCCTGGCTGGTTCGTGATTTGCGAACCCCATTCGGAGGAGTAAAAGCATCCGGAGTAGGAAGAGAAGGCGGCTGGGAAGCACTGCGTTTCTTTACCGAAGCGAAAAATGTGTTTGTTCCTTATTAATGCAAAATGCAAAATGCAAAATGCAAAATGCAAAATGATTCCCCTTTTAAATAATTGATTATAAAGTAATTCGTAATTCGTAATTCGTAATTCGTAATTCGTAATTCGTAATTCGTAATT